>JAWKMP010000001.1:0-217386 GCA_041392175.1 Flavobacteriaceae bacterium
TACTAAGCCCTTTTTGTGCCGAATACTTAAACAGAAAGTAAATAAGACCCAGTAACAGAAAACCGTAAATAATGAAAAAGGGATGGTACAAAGACAGTAACAATAATCCTAGCAATATCTGCAACAAAGCAGCGGGAAAATCTGTTAATAATTTGGAAACCCCCTTTTGCACGCCAATGATGTCGAAAAAGCGATTGGCAAGCTCTGGTGGGTAATAGCGGCGAAGTTCCTCCATTTTCATTTTTGGAAAACGGTAAGCAAAACCAAAAGAAGCACGGGTAAAAAGTTTTTGCTGGATGTTCTCAATAATGCGGTATTGAAGTAATTGCAATACCCCTACAAAAACGACCCCCAATGTAACCAGTACCACCAATACAATCCATGAAGTAGTAATTTGAGCCCCTTGAATTAAATTGATAATGGCTTGTATCCCCAAGGGAAGTGAAAGACCTATAAGCCCGGCGAAAATAGCGTAATAAAATACTTGAAGCACATCTCCCCTTTCCATTTTCAGTAGGGCAATCAATCGTCGCCACGCAATGATAAATTCATCTGTCATGAGTTATCGTTTTAAACAGTTAAAAACCATATCAAAAAAGAAATCGTGAACCAAAACCTGTTTGTTACAATTGGTGATGGTAGGAAAATGATCTCTTAGGAATTGTTGGTGCAGGGTTCCTTCCAGTAAAGTACTGGAAAGGCTTTCGGGAAAAGCATAGGTGGGATTCATCTCCTTGATCATACCACTTATTCTACCCACCAAACGCTTATACACCGAAAAATAGCCTTCTTTGTTCTCACTGTCTACGGTTTTGGTAAGGTAGGATTTTGAATATTCGTTAATTATCACCCTGTGCAAGGCAACTTCATTTACGTGCGAAAAATTTTTATCTTCCAAAACCTCCCCAGACAAGACCTCCAACACCCTACGCAATTGTTCATCTGGTTGCTTAATGTTCATGGTTTGAAGGACAATTTTGTATTCAACCCATCCCCAATACCATGATGCCAAGTAAAGCAACAACATATGCTTACTTTCAAAATAACGGTAGATAGAGCTTTCATTGGAACCAATCTGTTCTCCCAATTTTTTAAAGGTAAAAGATTCAAAACCCATGGCATCAATCATGTCAATTCCCTTACCAACAATGCTCTTCCCTAAATCGGAAGTTTCGGGATCTTTTTTGAAAACCCCCTCATGAATCACAATCTTAAACGAGTTGAATATGTTTTCCATAATTAATAATATTAATCACAAATATAATAGTATTACTTTCATTATTAAAAGCAATATTTATCCATTAACAAAATTTTATCGTTATTTACTATGCGCGCATAATATTTTTATGTATATTTGGAACTTCATTTCCATTTCATGAAAGAAAAAACCATAGACCATATTCTTCGAGCCACCTGGATGGCTGTCTCCAAAATGTACAATGAAGAAGCCAGCAAAATGGATAGCACGATGGCGACAGGATTTGCCCTCATTAGTATAGATCCCGAAGAGGACACGCCTTCTACCTCCCTAGGGCCCAAAATGGGCATGGAAGCCACTAGTCTCTCCCGTACTTTAAAAAACATGGAAGAAAAAGGGCTTATTGTGCGTCGCCCCAACCCAGCCGATGGACGAAGTGTTTTAATTCATCTTACCCCCTTCGGTAAGGAAATGCGTGAATTTTCAAAAGGGGTGGTATTGCGTTTTGACGATGCCGTGAAGGAAAAAATTTCAGATGAGGATTTAACAACCTTTAAAAAAGTAGCCCATACCATTATGGAAATGGTGCAGACCAAAAATATTTATTCTACCGAAAAAATTTCAACCTATGCCAAAGAGAAGAATTAATAAAGTTGCCGTGATTGGATCGGGAATTATGGGAAGCGGCATTGCTTGCCATTTTGCCAATATAGGCGTGGAAGTCCTGCTCCTTGATATCGTTCCTCGCGAATTGAACGATGTAGAGAAGACCAAAGGCTTAACCCTTCAAGACAAAATTGTTCGCAACCGCATTGTGAACAATGACCTTCAAAAAGCCATTAAAAGTAATCCTGCTCCTCTCTACCACAAAAATTTTGCACAGCGAATCACTACCGGAAATTTGGAAGATGATATTGCAAAAGTCAAAGATGTAGATTGGATTATTGAAGTGGTTGTAGAGCGCTTGGACATTAAAAACCAAGTGTTCGAAAACCTTGAAAAATACCGAACTCCCGGAACCATCATTACGACCAATACCTCAGGAATTCCCATAAAATTCATGAGCGAAGGACGCAGTGAGGATTTCCAAAAGCACTTTTGCGGCACCCATTTCTTTAATCCGCCGCGATATTTAAAGCTGTTTGAAATAATTCCAGGGCCCAACACAGATCCTGAGATTTTATCTTTTTTAAATGGATATGGCGAACAATTCTTAGGGAAGACTTCTGTACTTGCCAAAGACACCCCTGCCTTTATAGGAAACCGTATTGGTATTTTTGGAATTCAAAGTTTGTTTCACTTGGTGAAAGATATGGGCCTCACGGTAGAAGAGGTAGACAAGCTTACCGGGCCTGTGATTGGTCGCCCAAAATCGGCCACCTTCCGCACTGTGGATGTAGTAGGATTGGATACCTTGGTGCATGTGGCCAACGGTATTTACGAAAACTGCCCAAATGATGAAGCCCACGACCTTTTCAAGTTACCAGACTTCATCAAACACTTGGTTGACCAAAAATGGTTGGGGAGCAAAACTGGACAAGGTTTTTATAAAAAAGTGACCAAGCCCGATGGCGGAAGTGAAATCCTTACGTTGGATTTGGAAACTTTAGAGTATCGTACTGCCAAAAAAGCTTCTTTTGCTACGCTGGAATTGACCAAAAGTGTGGATAAAGTGATCGACCGTTTCCCTATTTTGGTGAATGGAAAAGACAAGGCAGGTGATTTTTATCGAAAAAACTTTGGAGGGATGTTTGCTTACGTCACCCACCGTATCCCAGAAATTTCAGACGAAATCTATAAAATTGATGCAGCCATGAAAGCTGGCTTCGGGTGGGAACATGGCCCCTTTGAAATTTGGGACGCCATTGGTTTGGAGAAAGGATTAGAGCTTATATCAGCCCTTGGTAAAGAACCCGCTTCTTGGGTTCAGGAAATGAAAGCTACGGGAGCCACCTCATTTTATACCGTGAAAGAGGGTGCCACCTATTATTATGATATTCCGCAGAAAAAACACCTAAAAGTGCCCGGACAGGATGCCTTTATTATTTTGGATAACATTCGGAAAAGCAATGAAGTGTTCAAAAATTCGGGCGTTGTAGTAGAAGATCTTGGCGATGGCATCTTGAATTGCGAGTTCCAAAGCAAAATGAATAGTATTGGAGGCGATGTATTGGCCGGCATCAATAAAGCGGTGGATTTGGCCGAAAAAGATTTTGATGGATTGGTGATTGGAAACCAAGGCGCCAATTTCTCGGTTGGGGCCAATATTGGGATGATTTTTATGATGGCCGTGGAGCAGGAATACGATGAACTCAATGCCGCTATTAAGTACTTCCAAGATACCGTTATGCGTTTACGCTATTCTTCTATTCCTACCGTTGTGGCCCCTCACGGAATGACCTTAGGGGGTGGTTGTGAATTGACCCTTCATGCCGATCGTGTGGTGGCGGCTGCCGAAAGTTACATTGGTTTGGTGGAATTTGGTGTTGGCGTCATCCCCGGTGGTGGCGGAAGCAAGGAAATGGCTTTGCGCGCTTCAGATAGTTTTGCCAAGGATGATGTGGAATTGAACCGCCTTCGTGAACATTTTCTAAGTGTGGCAATGGCCAAGGTATCCACTTCGGCATATGAAGCCTATGATTTGGATATTCTGAAACACGGAAAAGATATTGTGGTAGTAAATAAAGATCGACAAATTGCTACAGCGAAAGCCATTGCAAGGCAAATGGCGGATCAAGGCTACACAAAACCCGTAAAACGAAAAGACGTAAAAGTGTTGGGTAAACAAGCTCTTGGACTCTTTATGGTAGGAACCGATGCCATGGAAGCCAGTCGTTACATTAGTGAACACGACCAGAAAATTGCCAACAAATTGGCATGGGTCATGGCAGGGGGCGATTTGAGTGAGCCTACCCTAGTGACCGAGCAATATTTATTGGACTTGGAAAGAGAAGCCTTCCTAAGTCTCTGTGGAGAGCGAAAGACATTGGAGCGCTTACAACATATGATTCAGAAAGGAAAACCATTAAGAAATTAAAATTTTGCTTTAAGCTATGTGCGTGCAGCATACAGCTTTTGGCCTAAAGCCTAAAAAAATGAAAACAGCCTATATCGTAAAAGCATATCGAACCGCCGTGGGCAAGGCCCCAAGAGGGGTGTTCCGTTTTAAAAGAGCCGATGAATTGGCGGCAGAAACCATTCAACATATGATGAAGGAACTACCCAATTTTGATACGTCTCGTATTGACGATGTCATTGTTGGAAATGCCATGCCCGAAGGTTCCCAAGGATTGAATATGGCGCGATTCATCTCTTTAATTGGATTAAATTCGGTGGACATCCCCGGCGTAACCGTCAATCGGTTTTGTGCTTCGGGCGTTGAAACCATTGCCATGGCAACCGCAAAAATTCAAGCAGGAATGGCAAATTGCATCATTGCCGGAGGGGCTGAGAGTATGAGTGCCGTGCCTATGTCGGGCTTTAAACCCGAACTTAACTACGATATCGTGAAAGAGGGCCACCCAGACTACTATTGGGGCATGGGAAACACGGCAGAAGCCGTGGCTGAACAATTCAACGTTTCACGGGAAGATCAAGATGAATTTGCATACCAATCACACCAAAAAGCATTAAAGGCACAAGCCGAAAACCGATTCCAGGATCAAATCGTTCCCATTGAAGTAGAAGAAACTTTTGTGAATGCTGCTGGAAAAAAAGAAACCCGAACCTATACTGTCACCAAAGACGAAGGTCCTCGGGCAGATACTTCATTAGAGGTACTGGCAAAACTAAAACCGGTCTTTGCGGCCAATGGAAGCGTGACCGCCGGAAATTCTTCCCAAATGAGCGATGGAGCTGCCTTTTTACTCATCATGAGCGAAGACATGGTAAAAGAACTCAATCTTGAACCTATTGCCCGCATGGTGAATTTTGCCGCTGCTGGCGTAGAGCCGCGCATCATGGGGATTGGTCCCGTGAAAGCAATTCCAAAAGCACTGAAAAATGCAGGATTACAACAAAAGGATATCGAACTTATTGAACTTAACGAAGCGTTTGCCTCTCAGTCCTTGGCTGTCATTAGGGAATTAGACCTAAACCCAAACATCGTGAATGTAAACGGTGGGGCCATTGCCCTTGGACATCCACTGGGATGTACTGGGTCCAAGCTTTCGGTGCAACTATTCGATGAAATGCGTAAACGAAGCATGAAAAATAAATACGGTATGGTGACCATGTGCGTAGGTACAGGCCAAGGTGCCGCCGGAATTTTTGAATTTTTAAACTAAAACCATGAGCACAGAAGCAACAAACAAAGAACTCCTTCGTGGCGGACAATTTTTAGTAAAGGAAACCGCTTGTGAAGATGTATTTACTCCCGAAGACTTCACCGAGGAGCAAAACCATTGAAGGAAGCGTTTGCGAATTTAACGACCGTGAAATTATCCCCAACAAACCACGCTTTTTGAAGCTAAAGACTATGCGCTCACCGAGAAGTGATGAAAAAGCTGGGAATTAGGCTTTTTGGGGGTTGCCGTGCGAAGCGTATGGCGGCCTTGGAATGGGCTTTGTCTCTACCATGCTAACGTGCGATTATATTTCCAGCGGAACGGGTTCCTTTAATTGCAGCGTTTGGGGCCAGGGTATTGGCACTATGCCCATCACCCTCTATGGCACCGAAGAACAAAGAAAAAATATGTCCCAAAACTGGCTTGGGAGAATGGTTTGGAGCGTATTGCTTAACAGAACCAGGCGCAGGGTGATGCCAACAATTAGGAAAAGCCGTTTTAAGTGAAGACGGTACCCATTACAAATATTAGTGGCGGAAAATGTGGTTTCCAATGCAGGTTTTTGCCAATTGTTTATTGTGTTTGCACGGATTGAGGACGATAAATACATCACGGTTTTGTGTGGAAAACGATCCCAACAACGAGTATTTCATGAAGAGAAGAAGAACAAGTTGGGCAGCACCGGCCTCTACCCGACAAGTGTACTCATGACGAAAGTACGTGGAAACATGCTTTCCGAGCCATGAAATGGTTTCAAGAGATTTCACCGTTACTCAATGTGGGCCGTATTAAACTGGCAGCCGCGTGTCTCGATTCGCAACGTAGAATCACCACCACAGCCGTTGAATATGCCAACGAACGCAAACAGTTCAACACTCCTATTGCTCAATTTGGTGCAATTAAAACCAAAATTGCGCAAATGGCAACCTCTGCCTATGCGGGAGAAAGTGCTTGCTACCGTGCAGCAAAAAATATCGAGGACCGAATTGCTATTCGTATTGCCGAAGGGAACAGCCATCAAGAAGCCGAGTTAAAAGGCGTGGAAGAATATGCCATTGAATGTTCTATTTTGAAAGTAGCCGTTTCGGAAGATGTGCAAAACTGTAGCGACGAAGGGATTCAGATTTTTGGCGGAATGGGTTTTAGCGAAGACACTCCCATGGAAGCCGCTTGGCGGGATGCCCGTATTGCCCGAATTTATGAAGGGACAAACGAAATCAACCGAATGCTTTCGGTAGGAATGCTAGTGAAAAAGGCCATGAAAGGCCATGTGGATTTGTTAGGTCCTGCCCAGGCCGTTGCCAATGAATTAACTGGGATTCCTTCCTTTGACACGCCAGACTACAGTGAGTTGTTTTCCGAAGAAAAGAAAATGATTTCCAATTTGAAAAAAGTATTCCTCATGGTGGCCGGTGCTGCCGTACAAAAATACGGTCCCGATCTCGATGAACACCAGCAATTGCTTATCGCGGCGAGTGATATTTTGATTGAAATCTATATGGCAGAGAGTACCTTATTGCGCACCGAAAAAAACGCCAAGCGATTTGGTGAAAAAGCACAGGAAGTACAGATTGCCATGGCCAAATTGTATTTGTACAATGCCGTTTCCATTGTGGAGAAAAACGGCAAAGAAAGTATTATTTCCTTTGCCGAAGGCGACGAACAACGTATGTTGCTCATGGGTCTAAAACGCTTTGTGAAATATACCAACTATCCCGATATTGTAGACCTGCGCAACTTAATTGCCGAAAAGGTCACGGCAGAAAACAAATATTGCTTTTAAGTTTAGTTGAATACAGTTAGTTAGAAAGCCACCTATCTAGATAGAAAGGTGGTTTTTTATATTTTAAATACTAGATTAATTAAACAGATACGAAATCTCATTCCTGTATTCTTCCCCTGGCAATAGATTTGCACTGGGAAAGTGAGATTGATTTGGTGCATCGGGGTAGTTTTGACATTCAAAACAAATGGCTGGAAAATGTCCAAAGTTGGTTTGGTTTCGTAGACCCATTTTAGGAAAGTCCTGTGGCGTAAACAACACCATGGCAGGTTGGTTGGTGGTTACCTCCATTTGTATTCCAGCATGGGGAGCATACAACGATGCTTTTAGGGTTCCTTCTCCTAAAACAAAAGGAGTATCGAGCCCATAATGCCCCTCAAATTCCAATGCAGTAGGCTGGGTGTAATCATAAGGCGTTGAAGCGACGTCCAATAATCGTCCCGTGGGAATCAAGCGCTCGTCGGTTTGAAGGATGTGCTGGCTATTGACATACAACCTATTTCCAGCAACACTTCCCTCTCCGTTCAAATTAAAATAGGAATGGTTGGTCAAGTTAAGCACCGTGGGCGCATCGGTTGTGGCAGTATAACTAATTTGCAGGCTTCGGTCAACCAATTGGTATTTCGCAAAAACTTTTACGTTTCCAGGAAACCCATCTGCTCCCTCCTTACTATCCAAAGAAAACAACGCAAAGGGAGACTCCCCTTCCTGGATTTCTTCTACCTTCCATAATTGCTTGTCAAAACCATTTTTGCCACCATGCAAGGTAATTTCTTGCCCCAAGGGATAAAAGGTAGTATTCAGGGTGAAACCTCCTTTGAAAATACGTCCCGCATACCGCCCAATGGTGGCTCCCATGCAAAAGTTGAGTTTTTGATAGGCAGGGGTTGCATAATCTTCCGCACGGGGCAATCCTATCACAACATCGGTAAGAATGCCTTGCGAATTGGGCACTTGTAAACGCATGAGTGTGGCACCATAATTGGTGAGGGTCATGCGAATTCCCGAAGGTGCGCTGAGTGTTATTTCCGTAATGCCCGAATTAATTTTTGTGGTATCTTTAGGGTTCAATTGTTCTAAAATAAAACTTTAAAATTAATTTATGGGTCTGTACAGACGTTTCCGCACTATTTTTCTACTCTTTGGAACTTTTTTTCTTTCACAAGAGGTATTTTCTCAAGGAAATACCGAAGTTTTTTTGGTCAATTGCACAGAAACCCTAGACGGGTTCACTTTTGAAAACCTTCGGAACCTATCTCAAAACGCGGGCTATGATAATCAGCCTTACTTTTTGGACAACAACACCCTACTCTACGCCCGAAATCATGACGGTCAAACAGATGTGAGTGTGTATGATATGTCCACTGGTACTGAAGCCTTTTGGAACGCACCCACTGAAGGCGGAGAATATTCTCCCCAACCTATCCCAAATAACGGAGATATCGCTGCCGTGCGGCTCGACCCCGATGGATTGCAACGGTTGTATCGATTTTCCAAAAACAGCAAAGGGGAAGAACTCATTCCCAATGCAGTAGTTGCCTATTTTGCTTTTTATGATGCCAATACCGTAGTAAGTAGCGTAATTGTTAATGAAACATTACAATTGGTGGTGTATGATCTAAAAGAAAAGCAATCCTATAAATTATTGGAAGGCAGCGGACGTGCTTTTCAAAAAATTCCTAAAAGCACTTCTTCGGTAAGCTATACGGCGCTTAATGAAGAAAAAAACTACGATGTATACCAACTGGACATGGAAGATTTGGAAAGCTTTTTTGTGGTACAATTGCCTATTGGCGTGCAGGATTTGGTATGGTATAACGACTCCAAAATCCTCATAGGAAGTGGTACTCAACTTTTTGTATACGACCTTTTTGGGGATGGGAATTGGCAACGGGTAGCCAATTTCTCAAAAGAAGGCATTAAGGACATTACCCGTTTGGCCGTAAGCCCCGACGGAAAAACCATTGCCTTCGTGGCAGAAAAAAACAACCCATAATGAAACAGGTATTCTTTCTTTTTTACATTATTAGCACCACAACTTTTTCACAAACCGATGCCCGTTTGTACGATATCATCTCTAAAGTATCTTTGGAACGGATTGAAAAAGACATTACCACCCTTGCCAATTTTGGCACACGGCATACCTTGAGCGATACGCTTTCCAATACCCGTGGCATTGGGGCTGCACGGCGTTGGATCAAAAGTGAATTTGAAAGTATTTCCAAAAACTGCAATCAATGCTTGGAAGTGTTTTACGAAAAAGACTTGGTAAAAGAAGGGGAAAATAATCGCATTACCAAAGATGTTTGGGTAGTAAATGTGGTGGCCATTCAAAGAGGAACAAAATACCCCAATCGCTTTATCATTATGAGTGGTGACATTGATTCGCGCATTAGCGATCCCAATAATTACAAAGACGATGCACCGGGTGCCAATGATAATGCCAGTGGTTTGGCCGGAACGCTGGAAGCCGCTAGGGTACTTTCCCAATATTCCTTTGAAAACAGCATTATCTATTTGGGACTTAGCGGGGAAGAACAAGGGCTTTTTGGCGGGAAGGGTTTTGCTGAATATGCCAAACGGAACGGGATGGAAATTATAGGTATTTTTAACAATGATATGATTGGAAACACAACGGGGGTTGATGGCGTGGAAAGCAACCGTGATTTTAGGATCTTTAGCGAGACGGTCCCTCCTACCGAAACCGAAAAAGAGCGTACAGCGAGACGGTTCTATGGAGGTGAAGTAGATGGGATATCCAGGCAATTGGCTCGTTATGTTTACAAAACAACCCAAACCTACATGCCCGAAATGAACCCTATGATGATTTATCGATTGGACCGCTTTGGCCGTGGAGGGCATCATCGTCCTTTCAATGATGCAGGTTTTGCAGGCATCCGAATCATGGAAGCCCATGAAAATTACAACCAGCAGCACCAAGACATTCGCCTTGAAAATGGTATTGAATATGGCGACCGTTTAAAATTTGTAGATTTTGAGTATGCCAAAAAACTCACTGCCGTAAACGCCATTAATTTAGCTAGTCTTGCTTGGGCACCACCAGCCCCTACCCATGTGGCCATTGGAGGCATTGTAGAACCTTCGGCAAAGCTGAAATGGGAAAAAGTAGAAGGAGCCATCGGCTATAAAATCTACTGGCGTGACACTACTTCTCCTACTTGGGATCACAGTCGTTATGTGGGCGATGTATCTGAATTTACGTTGGATGGAATTGTTATTGATAATTTCTTTTTTGGAGTAGCCTCCGTTGGAGCTAACGGCCATGAAAGCGTGGTAGTTTTTCCCAATACCATTATTCGTTAAACCCTCATTAAAACCCCTTCAATTGAAAAAAATATTTTTCCTCCTTTTATTTAGCATCGCCACCAGTGGCCTATTGGGGCAATCATTCACTCGGCAAGATAGCTTACACGGCAGTATCACCCCTGAAAGGGCTTGGTGGGACTTATTGCGGTATGACCTCTCGGTAGAAGTATTCCCCGCTACGCATTCTATCAAAGGAACCAATGCCATTCTTTACAAGGTATTGGAAGATAACCAAGTCATGCAAATCGACTTACAGGCTCCCATGAAAATCGATAAAATTACCCAAGACGGAAAAGAATTGCGTTATACTTCTGAAGGAAATGCCCACTTTGTACAACTAATCGTGCCACAACAAAAGGGCACTGAGAAAGAAATCACCATCGAATTTTCCGGTACACCAAGAGTGGCCAAACACCCTCCATGGGATGGCGGTTTTACGTGGGAAAAGGATAGTAATGGGGTTGATTTCATCGCCACTTCCAATCAGGGCATTGGGGCCAGTGTTTGGTGGCCCAACAAAGACCATCCCTACGATGAGCCTGATCAAGGGATAGGCCTTTTTATTACGGCTCCTTCCAATTTGGTCGCAGTAGGCAATGGTCGATTGGGACTTGTGAGGGATGAAGGAGAAACCAAAATGTGGTACTGGCGGGTATTGAACCCTATTAATAATTATGGGGTCAACATCAATTTAGGGGATTACGTTCATTTTTCCAATCGCTATGAAGGATTAAAGGGCGAACTGGACATGGACTATTGGGTCCTTCGGGAAAATGAAGAAAAGGCCAAAGATCAATTTAAGCAAGCCCCAAAAATGATGGAGGCGTTTGAATACTGGTTTGGCCCCTACCCTTTTTATGAAGACGGCTTTAAATTGGTGGAAGTGCCCTATTTGGGAATGGAGCATCAAAGCAGTGTGACCTATGGAAACCATTATATGAATGGGTACTTGGGCAGTGATTTGAGCGGTACGGGCTGGGGATTGAAATTTGATTTTATCATCATTCACGAATCTGGCCACGAATGGTTTGCCAATAATATTACGAACAAAGATGTGGCCGATATGTGGCTACATGAAGGCTTTACGGCTTATTCGGAGAATTTGTACCTTGATTATTTCTTCGGAAAAGAAGCATCAAGGGAGTATGTTATAGGAACCCGAAAAAGGATTCGAAATGATAAGCCCCTTATTGGCCCCTACCATGTAAACCAAGAAGGCAGTGGCGATATGTACTACAAAGGAGCCAATATGCTGCATACCCTTCGGCAATTGATTGAAGATGACCAAAAATGGCGCAGCATCCTCACAGGTTTGAACACCGAATTTTACCACCAAACGGTTACCTCCAAACAAGTGGAGGAATACATAAGTCAAAAATCGGGCATCGATTTAACCGAATTTTGGCAGCAATACTTACGTACGGTAAAAATTCCGAAGCTTCAGTACAAAATAGAAGGAAAAAAGTTGAAATTCAGGTACCAGGACATCATAGAAAAATTTGACATGCCCGTTATCATGATTGTAAACGGAAAAGAAGAGTGGATTTTTCCCACTTCAGAATGGAAAACCAAGGAATTCAAAAATCCCATTGAGAAGGCTATGGTAAAAAAGGATTTTTATGTCATTCCCGAACCAGTAAATGAATAATGGAGCGACCGCAATTGTACTTTCCTAGGGATATTGAATGGCGCGAATGGCTTCATGACAATCATCATCAGCACCCACAAGGGGTATATCTTATTTTCTACAAAGTGGAAATGAATATCCCTTCGATGCGCTGGGAAGAAGCCGTAAAAGTAGCCCTATGTTATGGATGGATTGATAGTACGGTAAAAAGCCTGGGGAATGGAAAGAGGCAACAATATTTTTGCCCCCGAAACCCTAAAAGCTATTGGAGTGCACTTAACAAAAGTTATATTTCTCAGTTGGAAACCGAAGGATTGATTCATGAAAGTGGCTATAAAATGATTGAACATGCCCAACAAACCGGGACCTGGACAGCAATGGATGACGTGGAAAATTTGATTATCCCAGATGACCTACAAAAGGCATTTCGCAAAAATCCCAACGCTTTTGAAAACTATATGGGGTTTGCCCCTGGGTATCAAAAAAGCTATTTAAGTTGGCTGTTTCAGGCAAAAAGGGAAGACACACGGAACAAAAGAATTGAAGAAATTATGGCACTATGCGGGGCTGGAATAAAATCCCGACAATAATTTTTATATTACCTAGCTTTCGCTATCTTTGATATTCAAAAATTAGGCACCCGCATTTAAGTGTTCGGCCGTCTCCCCAGACCAAAACTGTATTGTTGCGGTCAGCCGAACAGTACCTTAAAAGGGTGCCGTTTTTTTACCAACCTTTTTTCAATCAAAATTTTATATAAACTTAACGCTGGCTGTTGGGTACTTTAGCTAAAAGTTGTAACTTTAAATACTAATAATTCAAACTTTTATAAAAATGATCAAAGCGAAATACCAAAGCGTTCTCGATTTAGGAGAAAAACTAAACATCCAAAACGGAGATGTGAAAGAGGAAGGCGGCCAATTAAAAGTATGGGGGACAGCAGCGACACCCTATGAAAAAAACCTACTTTGGGATGAAATTAAACGTGTAGGCGGTGAAAACCCCACCGATATCATGGCAGATATTAAAGTAGCTGATGACTCCATTTATGCAAAGCACATGGTGCAAAGTGGTGAGTCGCTTAGCAAAATTGCCAAGCATTATTATGGAAATGCCATGAAGTACAATGCTATATTTGAGGCGAATAAAAACATCTTAAAAAATCCAGATATCATTCATCCTGGACAGGAATTGGTCATCCCCAATCTTTAAAAAATATCCTTTACTTTTAATCCCGAGCTTTTGCCTCGGGATTTTTTTATGGAACTGTTTTTAGAAATACTCATCCTTTTAGGGCTCTTCGCATTGGGAACGGCAACCTTTACGCTTTCCACTATTAGCGGTGGCGGTGGTGCCATGATGCAAATACCCATCCTCAACTTTGTATTGGGAACGGCGCAAACCGCACCTGTAATCAATCTTGGAGCATTCATAAGCCGGCCCGCGCGCATTGCCTTGTTTTGGAAGCACATTCACTGGAATGTATTCTGGTACTATGTCCCACCAGCCATGATAGGCGCATTACTAGCGGCATGGCTTTTCACCGAAGTAAAAATCTATTGGGTACAACTCTTGGTGGGCCTTTTTTTAATAAGCACTTTTTTCCAGTATCGCTTTGGGAAAAAAGAACGCTCTTTCCCAGTAAAACTTTGGCACTTTATTCCCTTGGGCTTTTTCGTGTCCATTATTGGAACTTTTACGGGCGGGATGGGTCCTATTCTCAATCCTTTTTTGATGAATGCTGGGATCGACAAAGAAGAACTGGTGGCAACCAAAGCAGCGCAATCCTTTTTTTTGGGGATTTCACAGGTAGGTGGTTATGCCTTTTTCGGGCTGTTGTCCAAAGAGTTATGGATATATGGAATTGCCCTGGGCTTGGGCGCTTCGTTGGGAAATTACTTCGGAAAAAAGATCCTAAAAAAAATGAGCAAACGTTCGTTCCGGAAATGGGTAATATCCCTGATGGTCATGAGTGGTTTTGTATTGCTCATTAAGGCATGGATTGAACTACAATAAAAAAGCCCCCTCTATAGAGGGAGCTTTTTTAATGGAGAAAACCATTAACTAATTTTGATAGTCCTGGGCGGTTTGGCCTTTGCCTCATCTTTCTTGGGAAGAAGCAGGGTTAAAATACCATCTTCATACGTGGCTTTCACTTTTTCGGTATTGACCGATTCGGGAAGGGTAAAACTCCTTTTGAAAGAAGCATAACCAAACTCACGTCGAGTATAATTTTCAGCATCTTCATCTACTTTATGCTGCATTTCAGAAGAGATGGAGAGAAGTTGATGATCGATTTCAATATTGAAATCTTCTTTTTTCAAACCAGGGGCTGCCAACGCCACGGTAAAACTTTCGTTGGTTTCCGAAATGTTTACCTTTGGAAGGCTCAATCCCGTGTTAAAGTTGGGTCTAAATACACTTGGCAAATCATTACCGAACATCTCGTCGATCCATGAAGACCAGGCAGGGAATGTTCCTGATAATCTGTTGGTTGCCAAACTTCCATTTCTTTCGCTTTTCACTAAATTGCTCATGATGTAAAAAATTTAAGTTCAACAAATGTTTTGCTATTTCAACTCAATAAAAGCAAAAAAAATACCAACTATCCCTACTCCAGCCAAAAGTCATTTTTTTTAAAATTCATTAACAATTAGTTGAAAAAAAATGAAAAAATGTCACTGAAAAAATTGCAGTTACTGACTTAAAGACCGCTAATATACCCCCCATACACATCCCGGAAATGGAGCCCATCCCCAAGGTGGTGGCGACTCAGTTTTTTATATTCGGAAAGGGCCCAAAGTACAAACTCCTTAAAAAAATAAAGATCTTGAGTAGTTACGTCGGGGGTGTGTTTTTGAAGTAACCGTTCCAAGGGGCCAATGCTATCCAATTTCTCTTGGTATTCGGCATCGGTCATGGAATCCAACAACTCAAACCCACTTTGCTCAAAAAACCAAGAAACAATTTCATCGTAAGGGTCCATGTCGCTTTCTTTTTTTAGCTTTTCGATCTTGGGGAAATACTCCAAAAATTGATTCTTAATGGCACTGGCAATAAGCATTTCGGCCACTTGTGAAGCGCCCTCTTGTTCTCCCTCATAAACCAATTCTACCTTTCCGGTAATGGCGGGAATAATGCCCATAAAGTCTCCCAAACGAACCGTAGTCATGGCATCGCCATTTTGTAGTGCCCTGCGCTCGGCGGTACTCAAAAGGTTTTCAAAGGCCGTAATGCTCAATCGGGCACTTACCCCACTTTTGGCATCAATGTATTCACTTTCGCGGGCTTCAAAACTTATTTGTTCCAAGATATCCTTTGCCAAATTGGTCACGTACACATTTCCTTTTTCAGCCATCGCCTCGGCGGTTTCTTGTTCGGTAATTTTTCTAGCCGTTTCAATATCCTCTGGATAATGGGTTAAAATTTGCGAACCAATCCTATCTTTCAAAGGGGTTACAATACTGCCCCGGTTAGTATAATCCTCGGGGTTGGCCGTAAACACAAATTGAATATCGAGAGGCAATCGCAATTTAAATCCGCGAATTTGCACATCCCCTTCTTGCAGAATATTGAACAAGGCCACTTGAATGCGCGCTTGCAGATCGGGCAACTCGTTTATCACAAAAATGCATCGGTTGGCCCGTGGGATCATACCGTAATGAATCACTCGATCATCGGCATAGGTTAATTTTAAATTTGCTGCTTTAATAGGGTCCACATCACCAATTAAATCGGCCACCGTCACATCGGGAGTGGCTAATTTTTCTGCAAAACGATCGTCACGATGCAACCAGCTAATAGGGGTTTTATCGCCCAGTTCGAGCAGTAGTTCCTTGGCAAAACGGGAAATGGGGCGAAAAGGATCATCGTTAATTTCACTTCCCGAAACCACGGGGACATATTCATCAAGCAAAGAAACCATTTGCCGAGCCAATCGTGTTTTGGCTTGTCCCCGCAGTCCCAAAAGATTGATATTGTGTTTTGAAAGTATGGCACGTTCCAGTTCTGGGATGACCGAAAATTCATAGCCGTGTATCCCATTGAACGTAGTTTCCTTTTTCATCAACTTTTGCAGTAGGTTGCGGCGTAATTCTTCTTTGATGGTCTTGAATTCGTACCCTGCTTTTTTAAGGTCACCCAATGTTTTTATTGCTTCTATCTTCATATATTCTTTAAATTTCATGTAACATTTCATCCCATAAACGCTTTACTTGCAAATCACCAAAGCCATAAATGGGTTCTCGTTTGTTAAATTCAGTAAATAGGGTTCCAAAATCATCGGTCTGTAATTCGGTCCTAATCGCTTTTAATACTAATTTTGGTCTACCAATCGAATTTTTGGAAGGGATTCGTTCGATATGGGCAATAACAGCGTCTACAACAAAAGGGTACTCATTTTGAATACTTTCTGCTATGTGCATTAATTCCGTAAGTCTATTTTCTTGGTAATAGCGCCATAACCGGAATAGGTTTGAATCCGTACGTACGGCCATTTTTTTCTTAAAAAGCTCTGTCAACCCAATGCCTGTATACTTTCCGAAACCATAACGAGTATGCTCTGGAGGCCGTATAAGAAACATAGAGAGGTTTTTATTCTTCAAAAGGGACAATATAAACCAGAGGTTCACTTGGCAGAACAGGTCATCTTCAAACCACAGGTTGACTTTACTCCCTGAAGGGATATTCTTTATTTTTTCGATTTCCGAAATGGTTTTTTGATAATAGGTTGCTTCCTTAAAATCGGTATGATATGAAGCTATAAAGTGGGTGCGGGTAGCATAAAGTTCTTCCATGCTTTTTGCAGCAACTGGGCCGTCTACGAGGCATTCCCTGAACACGATAAGTTCCCCTTCAAGTGTATGGGGAAATTGCTCCTTCAAACAGTCACCGTTAAGAATATGGTACTCCCTATTATTCATTTATCGAATGCGTTTCCTTCGGTTTTGTTCATAATCGGTAAAAATCATTTCGCCTAGCCCTTTCAGCCCCGTATAAAAGGCTTTCCCTTTATTGGCAGCCGTAAAATGATCCACAAACTGCATAAGATAGGGATCTTCAGCAATCATAAAAGTGGTAATGGGAATGTGCAGTTTTCGGGCTTGACGAGCCATCATGTAGCATTTGTTAACGATTTGCTCATCCAGGCCTACACTGTTCTTATAATACCGCCCATCAGGCAATTGCAAGCAACTGGGTTTCCCATCGGTAATCATAAAAATCTGTTTGTTGGTGTTTCGTTTCCTTCGCAACATATCCATGGCCAGTTGCAATCCGGCTACGGTATTGGTGTGATAAGGACCTACGTTCAAATAGGGTAAATCCTTGATATCGATAGGCCAAGCATCATTGCCAAAGACCAAAATATCCAAGGTATCTTTTGGGTAACGGGTGGTGATGAGCTCAGAAAGTGCCATGGCTACTTTTTTTGCCGGAGTAATGCGGTCTTCACCATACAAGATCATACTATGGCTAATATCGATCATCAACACCGTGCTCATTTGTGCTTTGTACAAGGTTTCCTCAACAACCAAATCATTTTCGGTAAGGTTGAAGTTGGCAAAACCATGATTGATCTGGGCATTCTTTAAACTTTCGGTCATGGAAATTTGTTCCAAAGCATCACCAAATTGGTAGTTTCTAAATTCCCCCGCATGCTCATCCCCTTGCCCAGTATACTTAGTTTTATGGTTTCCTCCAGTACTTCGCTTTAACTTTCCGAAAATTTGCTCCAACGCCCTTTTTCGGAGGGAACGCTCCAATTTTTCAGACATGGTGAGACCAGTTTTCCCATCCCCGCTCCCCTGTCCATCGGGCCGAATTTCTTCACGGATGTATCCCTTTGCTTTTAGGTCTTCGATGAAATCATCAATCGTGTAGTCTTCTGTCGTAAGGTTATATTCCTCATCCAATTGCCTAAGCCAATCAATGGCTTCATCAAAATCGCCAGAGGTATGCGTAATCAATTCCTGAAAAACCTCAAATAGCCGTTCAAAGGGTGTTTGTTCTTTGGGAATGTGCTGGGTGAAGACAAAGCCGCTAGACCTAGGTTTCTTTTTCATATGGATAAAAGTACTATTTAGACGGCAAAAATGAAAGTCCTTAACATGCTTTTAGTAGTATGCAGTAATAATTTAGTAACTTTAAATTTCGAAACCCAAAAAATCAAAGAAAACGCCTTTAGATACCAATTATGAGAAAAATTTCCCTTCTACTATTGTTGCTCGCCAGTACCCTTTCTGCACAAAAACTTTCCATGGACATTCTTAAAGACATGAAACCCAGAAATATTGGCCCTGGGGGCATGTCTGGCCGTGTTACGGCCATTGATGTCGTCACTGCCCATCCAGATATTATGTTCGTGGGAACAGCTTCTGGTGGACTATGGAAAACCACGGGAGGAGGCATTGAATGGGATCCTATCTTTGAACATCAGCCCACAGCATCTATTGGAGCGGTAGCCATTCAACAAAGCAATCCTTCGGTTATTTGGGTAGGAACCGGGGAAGGAAATCCGCGGAACAGTTTAAATGGGGGATTTGGTGTTTATAAATCCTTGGACGGGGGAAGGACTTGGCAATCCATGGGATTGGAAAAAACAAGGCACATCCATCGAATTATTATTGACCCTACCAACCCCAATGTAGTCTACGTAGGAGCCATTGGTTCTCCTTGGGGAGAGCATCCCGAACGTGGGGTTTTTAAAACAACCGATGGAGGAAAAACCTGGAACAAGATTTTATTTACCAACAACCGTAGTGGCGTGGCCGATATGGTCATGGATCCCAGCAACCCCAATAAACTCATCGTGGCCATGTGGGAACACAAACGGGAGCCTTGGTTCTTCAAAAGTGGCGGGGAAGGAAGTGGTCTCTATATTACCCACAACGGTGGCGAAACTTGGGAGCAGAGAACCGAAAAAGACGGGTTGCCTAAAGGGGAACTAGGGCGTATTGGGATTGCAATTGCCCGAAACAAGCCCAATATTGTCTATGCGCTGGTGGAGGCAAAGAAAAATGCACTTTATAAAAGTGAAGATGGTGGCTTTACATGGAACAAAGTAAACGATAAGGATGATATTGGAAATAGGCCATTCTATTATTCTGAAATTTATGTAGATCCCCAAAATGAGAATAGGGTCTATTCGGTTTTTACCTATGTGAATGTTTCAGAAGATGGCGGAAAGAACTTTACCCAATTGATGCCGGCGTATGGAGTGGATAACGGTGTACACCCAGATCACCACGCATGGTGGATCCATCCTTCCCAAGGGAATTTTATGATGGACGGAAATGATGGCGGACTGAACATCACCAAAGACGGTGGAAAAACCTGGCGTTTTATAGGAAACCTTCCCGTAGGACAATTTTACCATGTGGCGGTAGACAATGAGTTCCCCTATAATGTGTATGGTGGCATGCAGGACAACGGGAGCTGGAGAGGCCCCGCCTATGTATGGAAAGATCAAGGCATTCGAAACAGTTATTGGCAGGAAATTAGCTTTGGTGATGGCTTTGATGTGGTCCCAGACCGTGATGATAGCCAGTACGGGTGGAGCATGAGCCAAGAAGGATATGTAAGCCGTTATGATTGGAAAACGGGCAACAATTATACGGTGCGCCCAACCCATCCAGACCCTAAGGTAAAATTACGCTTCAATTGGAACAGTGCCATAAACATCGATCCTTTCGATAATAGCACGATATATTTTGGAAGCCAATTTGTGCACAAAAGCACCGATAAAGGCCTTACATGGGAAATTATTTCCCCCGACTTGACCACCAATGATCCCGAAAAGCAAAAACAAGATGAAAGCGGAGGTTTGACTATGGATGCCACTGGAGCAGAAAATTATACAACGATTCTGGTGATAGAACCCTCCCCTGCCGAAAAAAATATGCTTTGGGTAGGCACCGATGACGGCAAGGTACAGTATACCCAAAACGGTGGACAAACCTGGATTGACGTTACCAAAAATATTAAGAGATTGCCACAAGGGAGCTGGATTACACAAATTAAAGCCTCTCAGAAAAATAAAGGAGAAGCGCTACTGGTGGCCAATGATTACCGAAGATTTAATTACACCCCATATGCTTTCCGAACCCAAGATTACGGAAAGACCTGGGAGCGCATCGTGGATGCTTCCGATGTAACCAGTTATGCACTTTGCATTGTTGAGGATCCTGTAGAAAAAAACCTTATATTTTTGGGTGCCGATGATGGTTTGTATGTATCCATCGATGCAGGAAATTCATGGACAAAATGGACCCATGGCTTTCCCACTGTATCGGTAAAGGATTTGTTGATCCATCCTCGAGAAAATGATTTGGTCATTGCCACTTTTGGAAGGGCCTTTTGGGTTTTGGATGATATTGGCCCTTTGCGCGAATTGGCAAAAAATTCAACCCTGTTGAAAGACGAAATAAAGTTGTTCAATCCGCCCATTGCCTACCAAGCTGCCTTTCAACAACCCACGGGAAGTCGTTTTGGAGCCGATGCCCTTTACAATGGGGAGAATAGGCCGTATGGGGCACAATTCAGTTATTACTTTAAGAAAAGTGAAGAGCCGAAAGGGACCCCTACATCTGATACTGTTTCTGAAGAAGAAACGGCCAAGGAAACAGAGGGAAAGAGCAAAGATTCATTATACTTAAAAATATACGATGGTAATCGACTGATTCGGACTTTAAAACGAAAAATCCCCGACAGCACCGGAATGTATAAATGGAGTTGGTATATGGATGAAGCTGGAGTAAATAGGCCTTCCAGAACCCTAAGGGAACGAAAAAATGAACCAGGAGGCACCCAAGTAAAGCCTGGGGCCTACATTGCAGAGCTTTCCTACGGAGATACTACTTCCCTAGCTTCGATAGAAGTGAGAAGTGATCCAAGGCTTTCCATTTCGCAAAAAGCCATCAATGAAAGTTACAACGCCAGCAAAGCACTTGAGTCTATGACCCAAAAAGCCGCCGATGCCGTTAAGCAGTTGGTGGAAAGCAAAAATCTTTCGGAAGAATTTGCAAAAAAAATGAAAAAGGAAGATAAGGAAAAGTACAAGGACGCCATCAAGGAAAGTGAAACAGTGACCAAGAAAATAGATTCAATTATTAGTATTTACCTTGGGAAGGAAGACAAACGGCAGGGCATTACAAGTGATGCTTATGTAACGGTTATGCAACGCATTGGAACGGCAAATTGGTATAGCGGCAGTCGTCCCAATGGAATAACCGCAACCGAAGAGCGATTGATGCAACAAGCAAAAGAGGCCCTCAAGGAAGCATTACAAACCACTAATGCCTTTTTTAATAAAGAATGGATCGATTACAAAGCCTCTATGGAAAAAACGGCACTGTCCCCTTTTAAGGAAACGAAGACTTTCACGCTAGAGGATTAAACAGGATATTTTAACCTAATCACAACATAATTCTATAAAATATCTTGTACCTTTTCCCTTTGAAAACCGAATCTATAAATCTAAACTTTTGTTGATATGAAAAAAATAGCAATAGCAATGACCTTACTAGGGGCTTTCGCTTTTACAAGTTGTAAAAACCAAGAGAAAAAAGCAGAAGCAGATACCGAAGTCATGGACGAAACCACCACCGAAATGGTACAGGAAACCCCCATGAAAGAAATTAGTTTTGAATTAATGCCCAAAAGTGAATCTACCGCTACCGGCAAAGTCCTTATTTCAGAAAAAGACGGGGAAGTTACCTTAACCGCTAGGCTTTCGGGATTAACGCCAGGGACCCATGCCATCCACATCCACGAAAAAGCCGATTGTTCTGCTGCCGATGGAACCTCTTCTGGAGGCCACTGGAACCCTACCATGCAACCCCACGGAAAATGGGGCTCGGAAGCTGGCTACCACAAAGGGGATATCGGTAATTTTGTTGCCGATGAAAACGGCGAAGGAATGATTACCATAACCACTAGCGAATGGTGCATTGGATGCGGCGATGAAAAAAAGGACGTTTTGGGAAAAGCCATTATTGTGCATCAAGGCGAAGATGACTTTACTACCCAACCTACTGGAAACGCCGGTGGTAGGGTGAGTTGTGGAGGGATTATTGAATAATTGCTTCCAACAGTATATAAGACACCCATTTTATGGGTGTTTTTTTTTGTCCCAGTGGAAAAATTAATACATTTATCCACAACAAACTATACCAAGATGAAAAAATATATTGCACTTTTTTTATTGGTTATTGCTTTTACCATAAGCTGTAAGCAAAAAGAAAAAGAAACCACACCAGACCAAAACCCAATCGTAGAACCCACAGGGGTTAACAACGTGGCATATATTTGGAGCGAAATGGCCATTACGGGTACCGCAAATGACACCGAACGTTTTAAACCAAGACCTACCATTACCTCCCGTTATTTAGGACTCATTTTTGTCTCTATGTTCGATGCATGGTCCCGTTATGATGCAAAGGCGATCCCCGTTTATTTGGAAGGAGTGGAAAGAAGACCCGAAAATGAACAGACCCTCTCCAATAAGGAAATTGCAATAAGCTATGCGGCTTTTAGAACCTTAAGCGAGTATTACTATACCGACAAGCAATTGTGGGCAGACCAAATGGTAGCCATGGGGCTGGATCCCAACAATGAATCACTAGACCCCACAACGCCCGAGGGAATTGGAAACCTCGCAGGAAAAAGAGTCATTGAGGCACGTCATAATGATGGTTCCAATCAATATGGCGAAGAAGAAGGAAGCAATGGAGAGCCCTATTTTAACTACGTGGGGTATGAGCCAGTAAACCCTGTAGACAAAATGAACGATATAGACCGTTGGCAACCCAAGTATTTTTCCGACGGGAAAGGGGGTAAATTTGCTCCAGCCTGCTTAACACCCTATTGGGACAAAGTGAAGCCCATTTCGCTCAAATCGGGTGACCAATTTAGACCAGGGCCTCCACCAAAGGTGGGTTCAGAACAAATGCAGATAGAAGTACAGGAATTGGTAGACCTACAGGCAAATATTACCAATGAGCAAAAAGCACTGGTTGAATTCATGCGGGATGGGCCACAATCGGTACAGCAAGCTGGCCACTGGTTAAAGTTTGCCCAAGCCGTTTCAAGACGGGACCAACACACCTTGGACCAAGACGTAAAGATGTTTTTTTACAATCAAGTGGTGGCCATGGATGCCTTTATTGCTTCCTGGGATTCAAAAATGTTCTACGACTCTGCAAGGCCTTATGCCCTAGTACACGATTATTTTAAAGGAAAGGAAATTACCGGATGGGGCGGTCCCGATGTGGGCATGACCAAAATGGACGGTTCCCAATGGCGACCCTACAGTCCAGATACCTTCCTATGCCCCCCGTTCCCAAGTTATACCTCGGGGCATAGTACCATTAGCGGAGGCTGTGCAGAAGCACTGAAACTCTGGACAGGTAGTGATGAATTTGGCGAAAGTGTTGATTTGGTCCCTGGTGCATTGACAGAGCCCAATAATGTAGGAGATACCATCACCCTACAGTTCCCTACGTTTACCAAAACAGCTGAAATGGCCGGTATCTCAAGGGTATTGGGTGGATATCATATTCAAGCCGATAATATTGCCGGATTGAATTTAGGAAGGGATGTTGCCCACGAAGCATGGAAATTTTACAAAATGCATCTCGGCGAAACCGAGTAATCATCAAACCAAGACATAAAGAAAAGAGGGCAATGCCCTCTTTTTTATAGCTCAATAATTACCTCGCCTACCCCTTTGCGAACCTTTCTCAAACTTGAAAAGAAATCATCCTCGGCGCGATAGCCTACGGGCAACACCAAAACCGATTGCAATCCTTTTTCTTTCAGTTCTAAAAGGGTGTCATATCCTTCGGGCTCAAAACCTTCCATAGGGCAAGAGTCAATTTCTTCTAGGGCACAAACGGTCAATAAATTTCCCAATGCCAAATAGGCCTGCTTTTTCATCCAGGAAATCACTTCTTCCTGTGTTTTTTCTGCAAAGGATTCAATCAAAAAAGTTTTAAAAGGATCTAGAATCGCATCAGGGGTATCCCGAATGTCTTTTACTCTTTTAAAATGGGTTTTGATATACTGGGTATCGATGTGGGTTTCAATACAGATCACCAATACATGAGAAGCATCCCTAACTTGCATTTGACCATTGGATAATGGCACCAACTGCTCCTTAAGCACGGGGTTCTTTATGATAATCAATTTAATAGGCTGCAAGCCATAGGAAGTAGCCGTTAAATTGAAGGACTCTTTTAGGACGGCTAATTTTTCTTCCGAAAGGGTTTTAGCGGGATCAAACTTTTTACAGGCATACCGCCATTGCATTTTTTTTAGGATTTCTGAAGGCATCTGTTTCAATTGCGTTTACTTTGCAAAAGTAGCAATCCATCGTACACAAAGGGAATTGCTGCCATATAATTGATTGATACCCAAAAAACATTTTGTTATGGACTCTTTAAAAACCCGAATTGCCCAAAGTGAAACCAAAATTTTTAAAGCGGTATTCCCCAATACCACCAATCATTATGATACCCTTTTTGGGGGGACCGCATTGCAATTAATGGACGAAGCCTCTTTTATTTGTGCGACCCGTTTTAGCCGAAAGAAAATGGTGACCGTCTCTACCGATAAAATAGATTTTACCAAACCCATTCCCCAAGGCACTATTATTGAGCTTATTGCGAACGTAGACACGGTTGGAACCACTAGTTGTGTAGTAAAAGTGGATATTTTTATGGAGGATATGTACAGTGAAAAAAGGGAAAAAGTAGTAACGGGCTATTTTACCTTTGTAGCGATAGGGGCCAACAAAAAACCCATGGCCATAATTGATAATTAACTAGGGAAAAACTTTACAGAATTAAAAAAGCGTATTATATTTGCACCCGCAAAAGACACCATAGAAATGGCATCACGTGGTTTTTGCAAAGCAAAACACGTGACAAGGAGTGGCGAAGTAGCGTTTGCACAACGTGCAACTGGAGAAATGGCATCACGTGGTTTTTGTAAAGCAAAACACGTGACAAGGAGTGGCAAAGTAGCGTTTGCACAACGTGCATCACGCTATCGAATGCGACGAGTATAAGTTCTTTATAAAGTATGTTTTATGTGTATGCATTGTGGAGCGAATCTCATAACAAGATATATGTAGGGTACACCTCAAATCTTGAGAAAAGGTTATCGCAACACAATTCAGGGAAGAGTTCCTACACAGCTAGGTTTCTTCCTTGGACTCTCTTTTTTTATGAAAAAATCCTTGATGAAAGAGGATGCATTAAAAAAAGAAATATATTATAAATCTGGTTGGGCAGAAAAAAACTCAAACTGGAACTGGAGAAATGGCAGAGTGGTCGAATGCGGCAGTCTTGAAAACTGTTGAGGGTCACACCTCCGGGGGTTCGAATCCCTCTTTCTCCGCAAAAGGAAACCCACAACAAAGTTGTGGGTTTTTTGTTTTTCGGAACAAGCAAAACGTGTTTTGGCTTGTGGAGAAAAAGAAAAAACAAAAACACCACAGGTGGTTGTGGTTTCTATGATTGTATTGGATACCCCCCAAGGCATCACCGAAGGTAACCCCCCTTTCTCCGCAAAAGAAAACCCAGACGTTATTGTCTGGGTTTAGTGTTTTCAGCAATGAATAATACCAAAGCTTTTGGAAACAAAATATCTACTGAAACTTATCAAATCCAAACTTTTTCAGCCCTTCATGGCTTATACGAATGGCTTCCAAAGGCTGTAACTCCCAAGTCATATCCTGTTCCACAATATAGTACACCAGTCCGGAAAGTTCCCTTTGGGCCAGAATCCGTCCAAAATCGATAGTACCCTCCCCTACCGGAGCAAACTTTCCTTCTTTGTCCATATCCTTTACATGCCACATTTTGAAACGTCCTGGGTATTTTTCAAAATAGGCAACGGGATCTTTTCCCGCATGGGTAATCCAATACAAATCCAACTGGAAATTCATAAGCTCTGGCCCTACCTGTTCCAAAAAGTAATCCATGGGTACAATGCCGTTGTTGTTTTCCTTGAATTCGAAATTGTGATTGTGATATAACAATTGTAAACCGGCTGCATTGCATTTTTCACCTAGGGTTTTGAAAATATCCACCAGGGTTTCCACTTCATCGGTCATGCCCATGGTCATGGTGGCTTGATCAAAAGTAAAATGGCCCATAGGAGGAATAGGAATCACAAAATAGGTAAATCCTGCCGCCTTGGCATCGGCAATGAGTTGGTCTGCATTGTCCAAGGTCACCATCGCAAAATGGGAACTCACGGGAACCAAGCCCAACGATTCAAGGTAATTCTTGAACTCCACAGGCTCCATGCCATAAAATTTTCCGTCTTTGTAGCCTGTTGCTTCAATATTCACATAGCCCATATCGGCAATGGCCTTGAGGGTTTCCTTAGGGTTTTTGTCCATTTCGGCCCGAACGGTATAGAGCGTAGCTCCTCCAAAGTTTTCCTGGGCATGCAATAAGGTGCTTGTGATGAATGAAAGCAATAAAATTTTAAAAAGATATTTCATTAGGTTTTAATTTTAGAATGCTAAAAATACTCCAAAAAGAATGAAAAAGGAGAATAGGACCTTTATATTTTAGGTTCCTCTTTTACTCTTTATGGTTCTTGATTTGTTTCATGATATCATCCATCATGTCTACTTGCAACTGTTGTATATTGAGCAGCTCCTGTTGCTGATGAATAATAAGATGGTCTATTTTTTCGTGTAATAAGCGTATTTCCAACTCCGATTTCAAATTAATCATATAATCCTGTTTGGCCCGTTCGCGGTCTTTTTCCTCCTGCCTATTCTGGCTCATCATGATCACAGGAGCCTGCAGGGCCGCAATACAGGACAAGATAAGATTGAGTAATATAAAAGGATAAGGATCAAACCCTTTGTTTAGAAGGAAGTAGACATTGGAAACAATCCAGACGAAAATAAATGCCGAAAAAAGGGAAATGAAGGTCCAGCTCCCTCCAAAACTAGCTACGTTATCGGCCAGCTTTTGCCCAAGTGACAGTTTTTGATCTTCAATGGCATCATCAATTTTGGTGGTGATGGTTTCATTTCGTTGAATGGTTTTCAACACATCTTCTTCCAATGATGACAGCTCCCCCACTTCCTTGAGCAAATAGGTGGAAATATAGTTTTCACGGTATTGATTGAGTTCCGAAATAGACAAAAAACTACTTCGATTGAATCCATCGTGCTCTTTTTGAATGAGATCGAAGATGGATTGCCGGATCAACCGGGCACTTACTTTTTCACTTTCCGGAAATTCGGAATGGGAAATATCACTAACGAAGGTTTTCATAGGTACAATATCAACGTTTAAAGGGCCGAATAATGAGCCCCAAGGGTTTATCATAGGTAAAATAGCTGGTCATCCACCCTAAAAAGGCAACAAACTTATTCCGAAAACCTACCAACGACATAATGTGCACAAACATCCAGACCATCCAGGCAAACGTGCCATGGAACTTCCACTTGGGCAAGTCCACTACTGCTTTTCTTCGGCCAATAGTGGCCATGGTGCCACGGTCTTTGTAGTCAAATGGAACGAATCCTTTTCCTTTGGTTTTGGCCAAAATATTCTTGGCTAGATGCTTCCCTTGTTGTTGTGCCACCGGAGCCAACATGGGGAGCCCCCGGGGGTTTTCTTCAGAAATACAGGCCGCCACATCCCCAATGGCAAATATATCCTGGGCATTAAGCACTTGATTGAATGGATTTACCGAAATCCGGTTCCCACCCACAATGGAATCCTTGGGGAGTCCTTCTATGGGCGCCCCTTTTACACCAGCTGTCCAAATAACTGTATCGGTCACAAAAGGCGTGTTGTTGGGCAACATAAGGGCTTTGCCGTCATAGCTGGCAACACGGGTGTTTAGGAACACCTTTACCCCCATTTGTTGTAAATAAACCAAGGTATTTTCGGAAGCATCGGGTGACATGGCCCCTAAGAGCTCAGCACCGGCTTCATACAAGTGAATGTTCATTTTGGAAACATCCAAATCGGGGAAATCCTTCGGAATCACGTAGCGTTTCATTTCGGCCAAAGCACCCGCCAATTCAATTCCGGCAGGTCCCCCACCCACAATGGCAATGTTCAATACTTCTTCCAAATCCTGTGTTTCGTTTGACAGCGCCTTTTCCAGATTTTGGTACATAAAATTTCGAATGTTCAATGCATCCGGAATAGATTTAAGCGTAAGGAGCTTGTCCTTGATGGGTTCAAAATTGAAATAATTGTTTTGGCTACCCGTAGCAATCACCAGATAGTCATAAGAAATGGTTCCAATGGAAGTTTCCAATTGTTTTACTTGTGGATTCACACGGGTCACCTGTGCCATACGAAAATGTACATTCCTGCTGTTCCTAAAAATACGCCGAACCGGATAGGCAATGCTATAGGGCTCTAATCCTCCTGTGGCAATTTGATACATGAGCGGTTGAAAATTATGGTAGTTGTTTTGGTCAATCAATAAAACATTCACCGGTTTTTTCCGAAAGTATTTTGCCACGGAGATACCGCCAAAACCTGCACCAATGATGACAACCGTAGGGAGTTTGGGATTCATAGAGTAGTCGTTAAGAATTTCAGTAAGTACAAAATTACTTGATTATAGGCTCTTAACACAACAAAGAATCGTTAATAAAAATGATCCTCTGCAGAAACCCATAAAAAAAGCCCCTCAAGAGGGGCTTTCATTGTTTTTAACCTAGGTTAATTATAAAACTCAACGGCACCGGTGCCAATATCATACATGGCACCTACAATTTTAATCTCTCCATTTTGCTCCATGTCTTTTAAAATAACACTTTGCTGACGAATATTTTCTAAGGTCATTTCCACGTTCTTTTTGGCCACGGCATCTACAAATTCGATATTCGAAGAATTTCGTTGCTCCTTGGCTTCGGGTTCCTCTACCGCATATACCGCAGGTTCAATTTTATTGATGAGACTGGTTAAATTCCCCATTCGGGCATGATCACAGGCGCCTTTCACAGCACCGCAACTGGTATGGCCCAATACCACCAATAATTTGGTTCCAGCTAGTTTACAGGCAAATTCCATACTGCCTAAAATATCCTGGTTTACAAAATTACCCGCGATTCGAATACTAAAAATATCTCCCAAGCCCTGATCAAAAACTAATTCGGCAGAGACCCGCGAATCGATACAGCTCAAGATCGTGGCAAAAGGAAATTGGCCTTCTTTGGTGTCATTTACTTGTTCCAACAGGTTTCTATTCGCCTTTAGGTTATTTTGAAAACGAAGATTTCCTTCCTTTAAAAAATCCAAAGCCTTTTGTGGCGTCATGGTGGCTTGCGTTTCTTGTGTATGTGCTTTCATGTGTTAAACAGATTTAGGCATTAATTTAAAAAATTCAATAAAACTGGGGGGATTTTCCACCACCCCTCTTTCAGAAATCAATTTGATGTCAATATTGCGCTCCTTTGCTTTGTAGGCAAAATCCTCCAATATCTCGATAATATCATTATCCAGGTAGCGGGTATTGCGCACGTCAATTTCCAAATAGGTATCTTTTGGCAAAAGATCCAATTCTTTTAAAATGGCTCCTTTATTAAAGAAGGTAACCTCTTCAGCGAGGGTCATTTTTATTTTATGCTTGCCATTGCTCTTGTCTTCAATGTGCAAAAAATGGGAGTTTTGATAGCTCTTAATGAGAATAACCACCACTCCTACAGCCAATCCCAGCCCAATACCAATAAGTAAATCGGTGAAGATAATCCCAACCACGGTCACGGTAAAAGGGATAAATTGTTTCCATCCCAAATCATACATTTTCTTGAACAATGCCGGTTTTGCCAATTTATATCCCACCATAAGCAATATGGCCGCCAAAACCGATAAGGGAATCATGTTTAATAATCTAGGAATGGTAATCACGGAAATTAGCAGAAAAAAGCCATGAATGATGGCAGAAAGCTTGGTTCTACCACCCGATTGGATATTGGCAGAGCTACGCACAATTACCTGGGTAATAGGCAATCCTCCTATTAAACCTGAAAGGATATTTCCAGTTCCCTGAGCCATCAATTCTCTATTGGTGGGGGTTACATTTTTGTGTGGATCCAATTTATCGGTCGCTTCCACGCATAGCAAGGTTTCCAAACTAGCAACCAATGCAATGGTAAAACCTACGATCCATACCTCGGGATTGGTAATTTCAGCAAAATTGGGGAAGCTAAATTGATTCAAAAACGAAGAGGCATCTTCTGGAATAGGGACGCTTACCAAGTGAGAGGAAGAAATACCCAAGAATGGATGGGACTGGGTTACCATGTAAAAAACAATTCCCAAAGCAACCACCACAAGAGGACCTTGTATTACTTGAAATATTTTTCCTTTTTTGGAAAGGACTTTATCCCAAAAAATGAGAACTGCCAGTCCAATAATTCCTATGAGGGCAGAGCCTGGTGTGATGTAGTGAAGCATTTTGATGAGTTCGGAAAAGGTGTTTTCACCATCAATCTGTAAAAAGCCCAATACCCCCTGGGGTTGTCGTCAAAACCAAAAAAATGGGGTATTTGTTTAAGGATAATGATAATCCCAATACCTGTAAGCATCCCTTTTATTACAGAAGAAGGAAAGTAATATCCTATAATTCCTGCTTTTAGAAACCCTAAGATAATTTGAATGATACCTCCCAGCACAACAGCCACCAGAAAGTTTTGATACCCTCCCAAAGTACCAATAGCGGTAAGAACAATGGCCGCTAGTCCTGCTGCGGGGCCACTCACACCAATCTTGGAGCCACTAAGCCCCCCCACGACAATTCCACCTACAATTCCTGCTATTAGACCAGAAAACAAGGGTGCACCACTAGCTAGGGCAATCCCAAGGCAAAGTGGTAACGCAACAAAAAATACAACGATACTTGCTGGCAAGTCGTTTTTAATATGTTTAAACATAACAAAATAGTTTTGTCCTCAAAAAGTAGAGGACGGTTAGTAAAAAAAGGATAATGCAAACTACATTGCTTGTTCTGGAGGAGGTAGAAAGATATCTGGAGTAATTATCTGAAGGCTTTCATTGTAGCCAAAATGATGTTCATTTCTATCTAAAAAAGGCAAGCTTAAAGGCTGAAAGTCATATACAAAAAGATCGTTCTCATTTAGTTTCTTCCCTTCGGCTTCTTTAGGGTTTTCGGTTTTGTGTTCCTCTTCACTGGAGCCCAAAACAAAAATTTTGTAGGCATCCTCTGTTACCATAGGAGCAACAATGGGAGCCATAAGGCAAAAAACCATCAGAAAAGAAAATAGTATTTTAACTCCAAGTCGATTCATACAAAGGGCTAAAATAGCAACTTGAACGCTTTTATAAAATTAACATTTTGTTAAATTTCCTAGAGAAGTGGCTAAACAAAAAAAGGCTGCCTAAGCAGCCCTTTCCTCATTAAAAAGCATTAATTCTTAATGAAACGCTTACTTCCTAAGATAGTAGTACCTTCAGAAATAACCAAATTATAAATGCCAGTATTCAAATTCGCCACATTGAGGGTATCGCCTTGATCTGCAGTCAATTTTAAAATGGTTCTTCCTAGCATGTCAACAACGCTATAGGTATAATTGTTTTGCTCCAAACCGCTCACGGTAAGCATATCTTGAACAGGATTTGGAAATAGTGCAATTTGTTCATTCAAAAATTCGGTGGTGCCCAGTGCGGCTGCGGGCAATTCAACCAAGTCACCACCCGAGGCCAATGCCACCCATAGTCCAAACGCAGGCCCGTTGCTATTTTGTGAAGGATCCAAAAAACCTGATGCCACAACCACAAGGGCTTGTCCGTCTAGACCCAAAGTGCCTAATGGTGCACTAAAAGCAGCTACCCCTGCGCCTCCGGCATTGATTTGCAATACATAGTCTGCCGTAGGCAATTCCAAGTACCCTTGGAATTCTGTGTAGGAGATGTCATCTACAATTAATCCAGCTCCAACTCCGGTTTCCACCACATCAACAGTGGGGGCATCGGTGGATCCGTGATGCACCAAAACATCGGTATTGGTTCCAACCGTGGCGGCTTCCCTTCCTAATGCATATACTTGTAACCCAAAGGGCTGGGGAGGGTTGTAACCTGTTGGACTTACAATCCCATCGGCCACCACAACGTAAGTTTCACCATCAGCCAATGTGACCGGAAATGAGGCAATCACGTCAGAAGAACTGGTACTATTGGCGGGAGCAATACCAATTACTACTTCAACATCGGCTGGAAAGTCAATAAAAGGGGTTGCGGTGCGAAAGGCAAAATCATCCAAGGTGAGCGTATCATCCAAGTAAACGTCTACCTGGGTAGCGGCAGCGTCTGCCGAATTGTGGATCACCTGCACTCGTGCTTGAGAGTACATGAAGAATGTTGTTAGTAAAGCAGTGAGAGATAAAGTTAGTTTTTTCATAACAAAATTGTTTAAGTTTTTTATTTAAACATTAAACAATAAATCATTAAAAACTACTACCGTCTTTTTTTGAATTAATAAAAATTTAACAACTCAGATAAAGAAGCAAAGAATTTCGAAAATTTATGTTTCGCTAGTTTTCACATTTTTTTTAGAGAGAAGAATCATACTATCTGTATATTTAGCCAAAATAAATGATTCCATGAAAAAAATAATTTTTCTATTGTTTACCCTGGGGCTGGTTTCGTGTCCTTCTGCTCAAAATAGCACTAAACCCGTTCTTAATTCCTTATCCAATGGTGAGTATGCCAACACCATCAAGGCGGAAGACTTAAAAACGCTGCTTTACCAGTTAGCCGATGACAAAATGCAAGGAAGGATGACGGGGGAGCCCGGACAAAAAATGGCTGCCGAATTCTTGAAAAGCTTCTATGAAAAAGAAGGAATTGCTTCTCCCCTAGGAGATGATAACTATTTTCAAACCATTCCTGCCTCTTATTTCGGGAGGATGAAAGACCCAAAACCTTCCGAAAATGTGGTGGCTTTTATTAAAGGTTCTGAAAAGCCTAATGAAATTATTGTTTTATCGGCCCACTATGATCACGTGGGGATGAAGGACGGTGAAATTTATAACGGGGCAGATGATGACGGTAGTGGCACCGTAAGTGTCCTGGAAATGGCTAAAGCGTTTCAGCAAGCGGTAAAAGACGGTAATGGCCCAAAGCGCTCTATCCTATTTTTGCATGTAACCGGTGAAGAAATTGGCTTATATGGTTCGAAATACTATACCGAAAATCCCATTTTCCCCCTAGAAAATACGGTTTGTGATTTAAATACCGACATGATTGGGAGAATAGACCCCGATAAAAAAGACGACCCCAATTATATCTATCTAATAGGAAGTGATAAATTAAGCCAAAAGTTGCATGACCTTTCGGAAAGCATCAACAAAGAGTACATAAATTTGGAATTGGATTACAAATTCAATGATGAGAATGACCCCTATCGTTTTTACTACCGAAGTGACCATTACAATTTTGCCAAGAACAATATTCCCATCATTTTTTATTTTAACGGGGTGCATGAAGATTACCACCGCCCTACCGATACGCCCGATAAGATTGAATATGAATTAATGGCCAAAAGAGCAAGACTCATTTTCCTTACCGCCTGGGAAGTGGCCAATCAAGAAGAACGAATTACTGCAGATAAATTATAATTATCTCAAAATAAAAAAAGCCTCTCACTATTGAGAGGCTTTTTTTATTTTGGGTGGAAGACCGGTCTCGAACCGGCGACCTTCGGAACCACAATCCGACGCTCTAACCAACTGAGCTACAACCACCATCACAACTTTTGCTTTAGAAGCGGGTGCAAATATAAATCAATTTGCTTCTTTGCACAATACTTTTAAAAAATTAAATTAAATCACTCAGCGAATTTACCGCAACATATCGTTCCACAGTAAAACCCTCCCCATAATCGGTGCCAATCAAACGCCCCAGATTCTGGTTTCGATAGCGCAAACTTTCCATGGTATTTTTTGAGGAGATGGGTGTTTCCGGTTCATCGCTGTTGGGATCATAAAACTGGCTTTTATACGCAAAAACAGCCTCCAGTTTTTTCTCCATGAATCCTGTTACATCCACCACAAAATCCGGAGTTAATTCCTTCCATTGAATATAGTGGTACACGTGCTTTGGCCTCCACTCATGTTGATGGTTTCCTTCGTAAATGGATTCAATTTTCCGAAGCCCACTTAAAAAACAGGCATCACTCACCAACTTGCTCCCTTTTCCATGATCTATATGGCGGTCATCCACCGCATTGCACAACACCACTTCGGGGCGGTATTTTCGAATAATTTTAATAACTTCAAGTTGTGTAACATGGTTGTTTACAAAAAATCCATCGGCCAATTCAAGATTATGCCTCATGGAAACCCCAAGGATTTTGGCGGCCGCTGCAGCTTCTTCGTCTCGTATCTCGGCACTGCCACGGGTCCCCAATTCCCCACGGGTTAAATCTAAAATTCCTACTTTCTTCCCAAGAGAAATTTCTTTCGCCAAGGTAGCACCACAGCTCATTTCCACATCATCGGGGTGTGCTCCAATAGCAAGAATATCTAACTTCATAAATTTTGTAATTGTTTTTTGGCGACTGCCTCAAAAGCTTGTTCAAAATCGGCAATCAAATCTTTTTTATCTTCAATCCCTACCGAAAAACGAAGTAACCCATCGGCAATTCCTTGCCGTTTTCGCTCTTCGGCAGAAAGCAATGCATGAGACGTTTTGGAAGGGGAAAGAATGGTAGACTCTACTCCTGCCAAACTCATGGATTGTTTGATTAATAATAAATTTTCCATGAACTGTTGAGGATCTATGGATGGCACCAACTCAAAAGAAAGCATCCCTGTATACCCTTTCATTTGCTTTTTTGCCGTTTCATGATCGGGATGTGTTCGTAATCCAGGATAATATACTTTTTCGACCAAAGGATGAAGTTCCAACCACTTGGCTAATTTCCGGGCGTTTTTATTTTGAGCCTTCACTCGAATCCCCATGGTTTTGATACTGCGTTCCAATAGCCAAACCGTATAGTCGCTCAAGCTTCCACCCAGATTTTTACCCAAATGCCATATTTTGTTCATATACTCGTTAGAAGTAGCTACTGCACCAGCACAAATATCGCTATGTCCTCCCATGTACTTGGTAGCGCTGTGAATAATCACATCAATACCAAAATCGGCAGGGTTTTGATTAATGGGGGATGCAAAGGTATTGTCAATCATAGAAATCAAACCATGTTTTCTCGCCAAGCGGGAGATCATCTCCAAATCGGTGATAAGCATCAATGGATTCGAGGGCGTTTCTATATATATTACCTTGGTATTCTCTTTCATTTTTGAAGCAAAATCGTCTTCAGAAAAACCTTCGGTAAAATCGAATTCGATACCGTATTTAGGAAATTCCTCTACCATAAAATTGTAAGCACCACCATAGATGGTTTTTTGCACCACCACATGGTCTCCACTTTGCAAAAAAGCCAACATTGCCGTACTTACCGCTGCCATGCCACTGCCAAATATCATCCCAGCTTCGCAATGTTCCAATGCCGCAATCTTTTTCCCAAGAGCTTCTTGATTGGGCGTATTGAAGTATCTAGGATAGCGCTTTACCTCTACATTCTCATAGGCATAGGAACTTGACATATACAAAGGAGAAATAGCTCCTTTAAATTGTTCATCCTTAATTTCACCCACATGGGTACATACCGTATTTACCCCCAATTTGTTTGATTTCATGGTTGCTGGTTTTAGTAGGTTTAAAAGTATAAAATCCTATTCAGGTTTGCTATCTTTGGAGCATGAAACTTTTGTTAATAAACATAAAGGAACTACTGCAGGTACGTGATACGCCACCCGCCTATGTAAGTGGAAAATCCATGAAAGAACTTCCCTTACTTAAAAATGCCTGGCTGCTCATTAAGGATCATCTCATTGAGGATTATGGGACCATGGACCACCCACCCAAGGGAAAGTTTACACAAATTTTGGATTGTACGGGACGCATTGTTATGCCCTCTTGGTGTGATAGCCATACGCATTTGGTCTTTGCTGGAAATCGCGAACAAGAGTTTGTAGACCGTATCAACGGACTTACCTATCAAGAAATAGCGGAAAAAGGAGGCGGTATTTTGAATAGCGCCCAAAAACTCCAAAAACTTTCCGAACGAGAACTTTTACGGCAATCAGAAAAACGCCTAGAGGAGGTTATTTTTCAAGGAACCGGCGCCATTGAAATTAAAAGTGGCTATGGCCTTACCGTTGAAGCAGAGCTGAAAATGCTCCGAGTTGCAAAAAAGTTGGCCAAAAAATATTCCATCGATATCAAAACTACCTTTTTAGGAGCCCATGCGGTACCTGCGGAATTTAAAGGGAATAAAAAAGGATACCTTGACTTGGTCTATAACGAAATGCTTCCAACGATTGCCCAAGAAAAATTGGCAGACTTTATCGATGTATTTTGTGAAGAAGGCTACTTTTCGGTAGAAGATACCGAACGCATCCTTTCCGAAGGAAAAAAACAGGGACTCATCCCAAAAATTCATGTAAATCAGTTCAATGCCATTGGAGGTGTTGCTGTTGGGGTAAAACACCATGCGTTGAGCGTGGATCATTTGGAGGTGCTTACCGATGCCGATGTTGAAGCGCTTCAAAATTCACAGACCATGCCTGTGGCACTACCTCGATGTTCTTCTTCTTTTAAGCATTCCTTACACTCCAGGAAGAACTCATCGATGCAGGCTTGCCCTTGCCTTGGCCACCGATTACAACCCGGGATCTTCCCCATCGGGGAACATGAATTTTTGTGGTGGCTACCGCTTGCATTAAAATGAAATTAACGCCCGAGGAAGCCATCAATGCCGCAACCCTCAACGGGGCCTATGCCATGGGATTGGACAAAACCCATGGAAGTGTTACCCGTGGGAAAAAAGCAAATCTGTTGGTTACCCAAGAAATTCCTTCCTATGGGTACTTGCCCTATTCCTTTGGGAGTAACCTTATTGATTTTGTGATTTTAAATGGAAAAATTCTTTAAATAAAAAACAGAAAAGTTTCAGACTCTATTGCCAAAAATTCAAATACCCTTGTATGCTAAAACAACTCATCGAATGCGTCCCTAATATAAGTGAAGGCCGCGATGCTTCAAAAATCAAAGCCATTTCCGAAATTGTGGAAACGGTTGAAGGCGTTAAATTACTGGATGTAGACCCCGGAAAGGCCACCAACAGAACCGTGATAACCTTTGTGGGCGAGCCAGAACCTGTCATTGAAGCTGCCTTTAGGCTTATCAAAAAGGCATCTGAATTGATCGACATGAGTAAACACAGTGGTGCACACCCGCGCTTTGGTGCCACCGATGTATGTCCCTTGGTTCCCATTGCAAACATTACCTTGGAAGAAACCGCTACCTACGCACACAAACTAGGAGAACGTGTAGGTAAGGAATTAGGGATTCCCGGCTATTATTATGAAAAAGCCGCTACAGAGGAAAAACGGAAAAACCTTGCCAATTGCCGTTCTGGAGAGTATGAAGGCCTCGCCAAAAAATTGGTAGACCCACAATGGAAACCCGATTTCGGCCCAGCCGAATTCAGTAAAAAAGTTTCCAAAACGGGAGCAATAGCCATTTCGGCCAGGGATTTTCTCATTGCCTACAATGTTAACCTCAACAGTACCTCCACCCGCAGGGCCAATGCCATTGCGTTTGATATTAGGGAAGCAGGCCGTACCCAAAGGGAAGGAAATCCTATCACGGGAAAACCAGTACTGGACGAACACGGAGAACCCGTTCGTATCCCTGGAAAGTTAAAAGCAGTAAAAGGAATTGGATGGTATATTGAGGAGTATGGTATCGCTCAAATTTCCTATAACCTTACCAATATCTCCATTACCTCCATGCACGAAGTTTTTGACGAAAGTTGCAAATCGGCTTTGGAAAGAGGATTACGCGTAACAGGATCGGAATTGGTGGGCTTGGTTCCTTTAAAAGCCATGCTGGATGCTGCCGATTACTTTTTGGCAAAGCAGGAACGCTCTTTGGGAATTTCAGAAAAAGAAAAAGTGAAAATCGCCATCAAATCATTGGGATTGGACGACCTGAAGCCTTTTCACCCGGAAGAACGAATTATTGAATATTTATTGAAGGATGACACCAAAAAGCTCATCGATTTTAAATTGGATGACTTCGCCGATGAAACCGCTGGAGAATCCATGGCGCCCGGAGGAGGATCCATTAGTGCCTATGTGGGGGCATTGGGAGTAGCGCTTGGGACCATGGTGGCCAACCTTTCTGCACACAAGGCAGGCTGGGATGAACGCTGGGAGTTCTTTTCAAAAATGGGCCGAAAAAGGACAAGTTTGAGAACAAAAACTGCTTTTCTTGGTCGATGAAGACACCAACGCTTTCAATAAAATCATTGATGGTTTCAGGATGCCGAAAGGTTCGGAGGAAGAAATCGAGGCCCGAAAAGCAGCCATTGAAGCAGCGACTAAGTATGCTACAGAAATACCTTTTCAAGTGATGGAAACCTCCTACCAATCGATGGAAGTGGCACAAGCCATGCTAAAGGACGGTTTGCAAAGTTCACTTTCAGACGCTGGAGTTGGAATTTTATGCGCCCGGGCTGCCGTGGTAGGTGCTTATTTTAATGTCCGTATCAATGCAAAGGACATTAAAGACCGTGCATTTGCCGAGGAAATCCTTACCAAGGCAAAAACCATTTATGAGAATACCCTTGCCATAGAAAAAGAAACCATTGCATTGATAGATAGCAAGATGTAGTGTATGGGCATTACCATTGTTCCTTTTAAGCCTGAATATGCCACGGCATTTTATGATCTCAATATTGAGTGGCTGAAAACGTATTTTTATGTAGAACCTTTTGATGAGGAGGTGTTGAGTAAACCCCAGCGGTATATTTTGGATCGAGGCGGTCATCTGTTCTTTGCCTTGGAAGGCGATACGGTATTGGGAACCGTTGCATTAATGCCTCACAATGGCGATTTTTTGGAACTGACCAAAATGGCGGTCGATCCAAAATCCAGAGGAAAGAAAATTGGCCAGCAATTAATGAGGCATTGTGTTGATTTTGCTAAAGAAAACCGTTTCAATCTGCTTTTATACTCAAGTAGAAAACTGGAAAACGCCATTTATATCTATAAAAAATTTGGCTTTGTAGAAATTCCTGTGGAGCCCAATAGCCCTTACAAGCGCAGTGATATTAAAATGATGCTTCGGTTATAGCTTGTTGTTTTATGAAAAGACAGTATCTTTATTATGCATAAGAATACACAACCCTTTTTAAAATGTACCAAGGATACTGAAGAATTATACCTTTTCGATCTTTAAATATTATTAAATGAAAATAAAATCCCTTACCCTCGTTGCCATTGTAACACTGCTGGCTTGTAAGAACGATCAAAAAACGACCAACAGTGAAGTAGAAATAGAGACGGTGCCTGTTGCTTCTGAAGAGCCAAAACAGGAATTTACCATCTCCCCCATTTCCCACGCCACTATGGTTCTTACCTGGGACGGCAAAACCTTATACGTAGACCCCGTGGGTGGAGGTGATGCATTTACCGGCTATAAAGCACCCGATCTAATTTTGGTGACAGACATTCACGGCGACCATCTAAATGTGGAGACCCTTGAAGCTGTAACCACTGAAACAACAAAACTACTGGTGCCACAAGCAGTAGCTAATGAGCTTTCGGAAGGTTTATTGAAAAAGAGCATCGTTATTCATAATGGAGAAACACAAACCATAGAAGGCTTTTCTATAGAGGCCATCCCCATGTACAACCTTCGGGAAGAAGCCCTAAAGTTTCATGAAAAAGGACGTGGAAATGGCTATGTTATTGAAAAGGATGATCGCCGTGTTTATCTATCGGGCGATACTGAAGATATCCCAGAAATGCGTGCTTTACAAAACATCGATGTAGCTTTTGTCTGCATGAATCTTCCTTATACCATGACCGTTGAAAGTGCCGCCGATGCCGTATTGGCTTTCGCTCCCGTGATAGTATACCCTTACCATTATCGAGGAGGTGACGGATTAAGCGATGTGGCAAAATTCAAACAATTGGTGAACGAAAAAAACCCTTCCATTATCGTAACTCAACTCAATTGGTACCGAAACCAGGAGGCTAGTAATTAATTGCCCATGAACATAGAACAGATTTTCAAGAACAACGAGCAATGGGTCAAGGAACGACTTCAAACCAATAAAAATTATTTCAAGAATTTGTCCAAAGGACAAAACCCGGATATCCTCTACATAGGGTGTTCAGATAGTCGTGTTTCGGCCGAAGAATTAATGGGTATTGCCCCTGGCGAAGCTTTCATTCATCGGAACATTGCCAATATGGTGCCCAACACCGATTTAAGTTCGATGTCTGTTATCGATTATGCCGTACTTCATTTAAAAGTGAATCACGTTGTGGTCTGTGGGCATTACTACTGTGGAGGAGTAAAAGCGGCCATGCAAAGTAAGGATTTGGGAATACTCAATCCATGGTTACGGAACATTCGGGACGTATACCGTATGCACCGTGCAGAGTTGAACGCCATAACCAACAATGATGATCGCTACAAGCGTTTGGTGGAGCTGAACGTACAGGAACAATGTATCAACGTAATCAAAACGGCAGAGGTGCAGAGAGCCTACCAACAAAGAAGGCTTACCGTGCATGGTTGGGTGTTTGATATCCACACGGGAAAGCTCATCGATTTAAAAATTGACTTTCCCAAAGTTCTTGAAAACGTCATGGAAATATATCGATTGAAATAACATGAAGTATCCCAAAAAATACTTGCCCCTTCTGGCATTCCTATTCATTTTCACTCCTTTTTTTGCTCAAATAAGTGGGACCTTTTCACAGGATGGTTTTCCTTATCCCCTTGTGAAAGTGTATTTTGAAGGTGTAAAACCCAAAGTAACCTCCCAATTTGATGGTTCCTTTCAACTAAAGATTCCCCAAGATTCAATACACAATACCTTGGTCATGGAGTATGATGGTATAACCCTTGAAATTTCCCAATGCCCACTAAAAGGAAATGCTGCATTGGATTTAGGCACCATCGTATTGCCCAAATTGAAACAACTTTCGGTAGATCAATACCATCAATTAAAACGGAAGCAGCGCAAGCAATGCCTTCCCATGTATGATGGTGAAAAAATCGTGGGATACAAAAGCCATTTCGAACTGGAACAATTGCAATTTCGCTGCAAAGAAGAAAATAACTCAATACCCTATGTCTATGATGCGAAACGAAAGCGTTTTGTGCTATCATGGGATGAGATGATGCTTTGTAACTAGTGTTAGCCCCTACAACAACTCCATCATTTCGGTGGCCTTGGAAAGCAATCTGAATTGAGGGTGCTCCACGGGCTCTTTCACCACCTCGTGTGCCCAGGTTGTATGAAAGGGAATGTGAAATCCATGACCCCCTATTTCCAATACCGGAAGAATATCACTTTTCACACTATTGCCCACCATTAAAAATTCGGAAGGTTGAATATCCAAATGCGTTACCAGTTTTTGGTACTGTTTCGGCGTTTTGTCTGATACAATTTCGATGTGGTGAAAATAAGGCTCCAAACCCGATTTGATGAGCTTGCGCTCTTGATCGAGTAAATCCCCTTTGGTTGCCATGACCAAACGGTATTGAGCGGTTAAATAGTGAAGCGTTTCTTCAATACCATCAATCAACACCACGGGCGCATGGAGCATTTCCTTGCCAATGTGTATGATTTTTTCAATAATGGAAACAGGAAGTTTACCATCCGAAAATTGAATGGCTGCTTCAATAAGGGATAAGGTAAAAGGCTTAATGCCATAACCATACAGTGGCAGGTTTTTCATTTCTACTTCAAAGAGCAACCTATTACAGGTTTCTTCTTCAATGTAGTCTTTCAGCAATACACAAAACTGTTGTTCGGTTTCCCTAAACAGGGTTTCGTTTTCCCAAAGGGTATCGTCTGCGTCAAAAGCGATGGCTTTTATTTTTGACAAAGCCATTATCGTATCAACTTTTTGTATTTAATACGCTTCGGCATCAAATCACCTCCCAAACGTTTCTTTTTGTTTTCTTCATAATCGCTGAAGCCCCCTTCAAAGAAATACACCTCACTATTGCCTTCAAATGCCAAAATATGCGTGCAAATTCGATCCAGAAACCAACGGTCGTGGCTAATGATCACCGCACAGCCAGCAAAATTCTCCAATCCTTCCTCCAGCGCCCGAAGGGTGTTTACATCCAGATCATTGGTAGGCTCATCCAGTAGCAACACGTTTCCTTCTTCTTTTAATGTCATGGCCAAATGCAACCGGTTACGCTCTCCTCCCGAAAGCATCGACACCTTTTTGTTCTGCTCACTGCCCGAAAAATTGAATCGGCTCAAATACGCTCGGGAATTTACCTGCCTTCCCCCCATCATGATCAATTCCTGCTTGTCGCTAAAATTCTCCCAAATGGTCTTCTCGGGATCAATGTTGGAATGACTTTGGTCTACATAGGCTATTTTGGCCGTGTCCCCAACCTCAAAGGTGCCTTTGTCTGGGGCTGTCTCACCCATGATCATTTTAAAAATGGTCGTCTTTCCAGCACCATTGGGACCAATGATGCCCACAATGCCGGCCTGAGGGAGTTTAAAGTTTAAATTATCATATAACAATTTATCCCCAAAAGCTTTTGCCACCCCTTTGGCCTCAATCACATTGGTTCCCAAACGAGGGCCATTGGGAATGTATATTTCTAGTTTTTCATCGAGTTGCTTTTGGTCTTGGCTCATCAATTTATCATAGTTCTGCAAACGGGCCTTTTGTTTTGTTTGACGGCCCTTGGGAGCCATGCGTACCCATTCCAACTCTCGTTCCAGGGTTTTTTGTCGCTTGCTGGCCTGCTTTTGTTCTTGCGCCAAACGTTTTGACTTTTGTTCCAACCAAGAAGAATAATTTCCTTTCCATGGGATGCCTTCTCCTCTATCCAATTCCAAAATCCAACCCGCCACGTTATCCAAAAAATAACGATCGTGCGTCACGGCTATCACAGTTCCTTTGTATTGTGCCAAATGGTGCTCCAACCAGTGCACGCTTTCGGCATCCAAGTGGTTGGTAGGCTCATCGAGTAACAACACATCGGGCTCCTGCAATAACAATCTACATAGGGCCACTCGCCTGCGCTCTCCACCCGAAAGTACCTTTATGGGGGTATCCCCTTCCGGGGTGCGTAGGGCGTCCATGGCAATTTCCAACTTGGTATCAAGCTCCCAAGCGTTGGTGGCATCAATCTTATCTTGTAGTTTTGCCTGCTTATCCATGAGTTCCTGCATCTTATCGGGATTTTCATAAACCTCCGGCAGCCCAAACATATCGTTTATTTTGTTGTATTCCTCCAAAATATCCACCACTTCCTGAGCGCCTTCCTTTACAATGTCAATTACGGTTTTGGTTTCGTCCAACTTGGGCTCCTGCTCCAAATAGCCTACCGTATAACCTGGTGCAAACACCACATCGCCTTGGTGGTTTTTATCCAACCCAGCGATGATCTTGAGGAGTGTGGATTTACCGCTTCCGTTGAGACCCAAAATACCAATCTTGGCCCCATAGAAAAAACTAAGGTAAATATTCTTTAATACTGGGGTTTGTGCATTTTGGTAGGTTTTTGAAACCCCAGACATCGAAAAGATGACTTTTTTATCGTCGGACATAATTCAGTGAATCGTTAAAGTTAAAAAGGATTGGAAAAGAAAATAGCAGGTCCGGTTACACCCTCCCTTTAAGTGCATTAAACACCCAAGCAATGGCAAAAAAACCTATCCCTACAGAGGCAAAGCCCCACCCAGCAACATCGTCATATTTAAATGCACCCATTGCAATAAGGGCACAGCCTACAATAATCATAATAAATGTGGCCCAAGCCAACACCGTATTCTTATTCATCATGTTTAAACTATTTTTTAGGGCGTTACCCCGAGTACTCGGGGTCGGGCTTTCGGCATTACACGGTAATTGCCTCTATCCCTTACGCAGATTTCAGCAAATATCGGGAAATATTCACACAAATGCGGCATCATTCTGCCTCATTTCGTATTTTTGAGCAAACCCTGTGAACATGGACATCAACTTCAATAAAAACGAAGATCATAATAAACTTTTACTCGCAGACGTACGTTCAAAATTGGCCAAAATTAAACTTGGCGGAGGGCAAAAGGCCATCGAAAAACACCATGCCAAAGGCAAAATGACCGCCCGTGAACGCATTGATTATTTACTCGACCAAAACAAACCTTCCATTGAAATTGCTGCCTTTGCGGGAGAAGGCATGTACGAAGAACACGGTGGCTGTCCTAGTGGCGGTGTGGTGGTTAAAATGGGCTACGTGCAAGGGAAGCAGTGCCTCGTAGTGGCCAACGATGCAACGGTTAAAGCAGGTGCTTGGTTTCCCATCACTGGAAAGAAAAACCTTCGGGCACAGGAAATCGCAATAGAAAATAGGTTGCCCATTATTTACCTGGTGGACAGTGCTGGGGTGTACCTTCCCATGCAAGATGAAATTTTCCCAGACAAAGAAAACTTCGGGCGTATTTTTAGAAACAATGCCATCATGAGCAGTATGGGCATCACCCAAATTGCAGCAGTGATGGGAAGCTGTGTCGCCGGGGGTGCTTACCTGCCCATCATGAGCGACGAGGCCTTGATCGTGGATAAGACCGGAAGTATTTTTCTAGCGGGAAGTTATTTGGTGAAAGCCGCCATTGGCGAAACCATCGATAACGAAACCTTGGGAGGCGCTACTACCCACTGCGAAATAAGTGGCGTAACCGATTACAAAGCAAAAGACGACAAAGACGCACTGGACAAAATAAAAAAGATAGTTTCCAAAATAGGCGATTTTGAAAAAGCAGGTTATAACCGAATTAAAGCCGAAAAACCCAAAGAAAATCCTGAAGATATTTTTGGCATTCTCCCAAAATCCCGTGCAGACCAATACGATATGTTGGAAATCATCAAGCGCCTGGTGGACCAATCGGAATTCGAAGAATACAAAGAAGGCTACGGAAAAACCATTTTAACGGGTTATGCGCGTATTGATGGCTGGGCTGTGGGAATTGTGGCCAATCAGCGCAAAGTAGTAAAAACCCAAAACGGTGAAATGCAATTTGGGGGTGTCATCTATAGTGACAGTGCCGACAAGGCCACCCGTTTTATTGCCAATTGCAACCAAAAGAAGATCCCATTGGTGTTTTTACAGGATGTTTCCGGCTTTATGGTGGGGAGTAAAAGTGAACATGGAGGTATTATAAAAGATGGGGCCAAAATGGTGAATGCCGTGAGCAACAGTGTAGTACCAAAATTCACGGTCATTATTGGAAATTCCTATGGCGCAGGAAACTACGCCATGTGTGGAAAAGCCTACGACCCTCGTTTGATTGTAGCATGGCCTTCGGCTGAACTGGCCGTGATGAGCGGAAACAGTGCCGCCAAGGTATTGTTGCAAATTGAAACCGCTTCGCTCAAAAAACAAGGAAAAGAGCTTTCCGAAGAAGATGAAACTGCCCTTTACAATAAAATCAAGGCCCGGTACGATAAACAAATCTCCCCTTTTTACGCTGCCTCCCGTATTTGGACCGATGCCATCATTGATCCGCTGGATACCCGCAAATGGATCTCTATGGGGATTGAAGCCGCCAACCATGCCCCCATTGAAAAACCGTTTAATTTGGGGGTTATTCAGGTGTAGCAAAATGGCCTTCATTTAAGTTTGACTTAATTTTAACAAGGTAATCGCTTTCTAAGGCTTATATTTTAGGCTCACAAATAGTATTAAGAATGATCAAAAACATTGAAAACATAGAACTATCCTTCTTGAATATGGAAGACTACCAAGAGTTAAAGGAAGCCATGATACAAGCCTATACCACCATGCCTGAAATGTACTGGCGTGAACACCAAATCAAAACCCTAATTGAACGTTTTCCAGAAGGACAAGTCGTGGTGAAAGTCAATAACCAAATAGCGGGTTGTGCCCTTTCTATCATGATCGATTACGAAAAATTTGAGGATAACCACTCCTACGAAGCCATTACAGGAAATTATACCTTCAGCACCCACACCGATGAGGGTGATGTGTTATATGGTATTGATGTTTTCATCAAACCCGAATTTCGAGGCTTACGATTGGGCAGGAGGCTGTACGATTACCGAAAGGAGCTTTGTGAGCGGCTCAATCTTCGTGGGGTTGCCTTTGGAGGAAGAATCCCCAATTATCACAAATACAAAGATACACTTACCCCAAAGGAGTACATTGATAAAGTTCGGAAAAAGGAAATTCAAGACCCTGTTTTGAATTTTCAAATTTCGAATGATTTTCATCCCGCCAAAATTTTGAAAAATTACTTAGTTGGGGATGAAGCCTCCAATGATTATGCTGTGTTGCTAGAGTGGGACAACGTCTTGTATGAAAAAGAGTCCAAAAAACCCATGGCAGTAAAGAAAGTAGTGCGCCTGGGTTTGGTCCAGTGGCAAATGCGCTCCTACAAAAACCTAGAGGAATTAATGCAGCAAGTGGAGTTTTTTGTCGATGCCGTTTCTGGCTATCGGTCTGATTTTGCACTATTCCCAGAATTTTTCATGACACCTTTAATGGCAGAGAACAATCATTTGGACCCGCACGAAGCCATACGCGAATTGGCAAAATATTCTGAAACACTGGTGCAGAAATTTTCAGAATTTGCAATTTCCTACAATATCAACATTATCACGGGTTCCATGCCGGAAATACGAAATGGGAATCTGTACAATGTGGGATACCTCTGCAAACGCGATGGCACCATAGAAGGTTATGAAAAATTACACGTCACTCCAGACGAAGCTAAAGTATGGGGTTTACAGGGAGGATATAATTTTAAGGTATTTGATACCGACTGTGGGAAAATTGGAGTACTCATTTGTTATGACTCTGAATTTCCTGAATTAAGCCGCCTATTAGCCGATGAAGGAATGGACATCCTCTTTATTCCCTTTCTTACCGATACCCAAAATGGCTATTCACGGGTACGCAACTGTGCACAAGCCCGCGCCATTGAAAACGAATGTTATGTCGCTATTGCTGGCAGTGTAGGAAATCTCCCCAAAGTGCACAACATGGATATGCAATATGCACAATCCATGGTGTTTACTCCTTGCGATTTTTCATTTCCTGCCAATGGCATTAAAGCAGAAGCCACCCCCAATACTGAAATGGTTTTGATTTGCGATGTGGATATAGATTTGCTTAGGCAGCTCAACCAGTTTGGAAGTGTGCGAAATTTACGGGACCGAAGAAAGGATATTTTTGACCTAAGAAAAAAGTAATTATTTAATGGGCTTAATGGTTTCCTGCCTTCCATTGACATACCGAAACCCGTTCTCTCCATAAAACCCAGCTTCCTCTAGCATAATTCGAATATCTTTATTCCATTCTTCAATAAAAACGGTGGTATTTAATTCAATGGCATACACGGTATTGTAATGTAACGGATAGTCGCCATTAACAGGCACCCCATCCTGTGCATCCCACATGCCGAAGGTTGTCCCTGAGCTATGCCCATAAGTTCCTAACGGATGCGTATAAATAGAAGGGCGCAACCCTTCTTTTTTTCCGTCCAACAATGATTTTAAAAGAATTCCATTTCCTGTTTTCCCAAGTTCAAAATTTCCAGTAAAAATATCCTGTACTCGATTCCCTAATTTAAAAGCATTCTGAAGATAAGCCGGAATTTCAGTTTCACCCTCCCTTAGAACGTAAGCATGTTGTTGGCAATCGGTATGTAAGCCAATATATGTAATTCCAAAATCGCAATGCAACAAATCACCTGATAGAATAATATCGTTTGGCTTTCCTTTGCTGAAGGACTCAATATGGCTCTTTAAAGCTTCATTACTCCGTTGGATATCGATGGTGGGATGAAACCAGGTTTCCAATCCTAAATCGGTTACTTTTTGGCGCATCCACCATACAACATCTTCGGTTGTTGTTTTTCCAGGGGTGATAACTTTAGTAGAAAAAGCTTCATCAATGATATGATGCGTTATTTCAACCAATTGATTATATAATTCCATTTCTTTTTCGGTACGTGTTTCAATCCATGCAATGGACAGTTTTTCTGCTGAAACTACTTTGCTTTCCAAATTTTCAGGAAGCACTTCCAGTAATTCTTCATAATCGGTTTTCACCAATCCGTCCGCAATTCCAAAGTATTCAGAATAGTTTATACCTATTGTATTAGGATTTTTTTCTTGTATTATTTCTACCAATCGAGCCCATTGGTCGGGTTGCTTTTCTTTATCCCAAGCGGAGGTAATATTTTCTCCAACGTCGTATCGTGCTACAGCCAATTTTTCAATGGTATTGGCTTCCTTATTCCGATAAAAAACAAGTATTGTTCTTCTGCGTGCGTTGAGCCAAGTAGCTGGCAGCATGGTTTTCATCACGGGATCTTCGTTATATTCCCTCGAAATTACCAACCACATATCAATCTGGGTAGCGTCCATTAATTTCGGAAGTAAATTATGGAATCTATCCGCCAATATTTCATCTTTCAAATGTGCACGGTCACGTTCTGAAAGGATTTGGGCATGCACATTAATTGCAACAGTCATGCAAAAGAATAATAGAAAACGCATAAAAATATTTTTTTGGTAAGATAAGCAATATCTATTTTCGAAACTTACGCAACACTTCCTGAATCTGGGAACGCTTTATTTTTCCCGTTTCGGTATAGGGAAACTGAGAGAGGGTATACACTTTTTTGGGTCGTTCATAGGTGGGTAAATGTCCAAAAACTTCGGCATAATTGGGTTTTTCAACTATTTCGGTTTCTTCTACAACCAAAATAACTTTCTCTCCCAAGGCCTCATCCTTTTCGGAAGCAATAATAAAAGGCATTTTCAAAAAAGGCTCCAATTTTCTTTCCACCGCTTCAGGATTAATTTTTATCCCACCGCTGTTGATCACAAAATCAAACCTACCCAGCCACACAAAGGAGAGGGGGGAAATGAGCTCTACCAAATCATTGGTAACAATATCCACATCACTAATTTTGGGTGCAGAAATCACCAAACAGCCTCTTTCATCTACCCAAAACTTAACCCCAGGAAACGCATGGTACACATTAGATTTTGCAAAACCGTTAATGCGCCTTGCCGCTACATGGGTAATGGTTTCGGTCATACCATAGGTGGCAAAGGCTTCCACGGGAAGGTCTTGCAACATGGCTTCCATCTCTTTGGTTACCATACCCCCACCCACGATCAATTTCTTCACTTTATCCAATGCATGAATGGAATGGTACAACTGGTAAGGCACCAAGGCTACAAAATCGTAGGGGTTATCATATTGAACCAAAGCATCCTTATCGGGCGCCACAACATGTAGGTCCCATCCCAATACCATGGCACGCACCAGCATCATTTTACCTGCAATAAATTCAGAGGATAAGCAAAGAAGTGCTTTAGTACCCTCGCCCACCTTAAAATAGGCGCCTGTGGCTTCTGCACTTTGGATCATGTGTGCTTTCAGCAACTTCATTTTTTTGGGTCTACCTGTTGACCCTGAAGTTTGTGCGAGGACAAAATCATCAAAATTAAGCCACTCTTCGAGAAAGCGGGCCATGCTTACTTCAAAATCATCCCCTTGTTCTATAAGGCCTTCGGCAAAATTAAGGAGTTCTTCTGGCGACTCAAAAGAGAGGCCATTTAACTGAAACTTTGGGTGGATATGCGGTGAGGTTGGTTTCAAAGTTTCGTTATGTGGTTCCTATTTCAGAAATACTATCATTGGGCGGTGGATCAACAGCTCCAAAAAGTTTTTCCTTCCATCCCGTCCAACGGTAACGCCAGGCCATGATTCCCAGAAAAATAGGATACACAATAAGCACAGGGATGATAACATCAACTCCAGCAGAGGGATCTGAAATATCCTTAAAGATGGAATGGGTTTGGAAAGCCGTCCAATCGGCAGTGACCAACAATGCACCCACTAGGTTATTGCCTGCATGAAAGCCAAGGGCCAGTTCCATGCCTTCGTCCATTAACGTGATAATACCTAAAAAGAGACCGGTACCAATGTAATAGACCATAATGATGTTCCCCATTTTATCCACTTCGGGGTTAAAAAAATGCAATCCGCCAAAGATAAAAGATGTAATCAACAAAGGTGCCCATCGGTTACGTGCCATGATTCCAATTCCTTGCATGAGGTATCCCCTAAAAAGGTACTCTTCAAAACTAGTTTGTAAAGGGACCATGAGAACCGCAATGATGGCTAAAATAGCAAAAGGGACTACTTGGAACTGCAACTCATAATCCTGTGGGTTTTCATAATAATCCCAAAGGGTCATTACCCCTGTGGAAACAGCAATAAGCAAAAAACCAAAAGCAAAACGGCTCCAGTCTATTTTCTTTCGAGAGGTGGTTAAGGCAACCATGGGCTGTTTATGTACCCATTTTACCCAGAAATAGAGTCCTACCAATCCTATGACAAAGGATAGTAACATCAAAAATAAAGTGGTGTTGGATTCAAGGATCGTCATCATTTGGTTAGGATCTTCCAAGCTGGAAAGATCACTTCCATCTGAAATCAACTTGATCATGATGGCGGCAAGCAAAGGAAGAGATCCCATTTGCCAAACAAAAAAAATGACCAAAAATCCAACGACGTATCTCCAGGCGTCATGCAGTGATGCGTAGGCTCTCTCTATAAACATTGATTAACTACAAATTTTTGTTATGTCCCAATTTTTATTGTGGTCGTAGGCCAAATAGCCCTTCGAAACCTTTAACGGAGCCTTGATATTATTGGTGTATAAACTCCCCGTTCCCAAACCTTGCGGCAATTTACTATTTTTTGTGAAGGTGTATTGCGAAATAGCGTTTAATCCTACATTACTTTCTAGGGCCGAAGTAACCCACCAGCCTACTTGGTACTTTTCTGTTAGGGAAATCCAAGAATCGGTTCCTTGAAAACCACCAATGAAACTGGGTTTTAAAATGATGTATTGGGGTCGTATCGTGCGCAAAAGCTCCTCTTTTTCAGGTAAAGAAAACACCCCAATAAGCTCTTCATCGAGGGCTATAGGTAATGGGGATTTTTCGCACAAAGAAGCCATTTCCTCCCATTGTTTGGGTGGAATGGGTTGCTCTATGGAATGTATTTGTAATGCTGAAAGTCTTTTTAGTTTTTCTAAAGCTTCAGCGGAGGAAAATGCCCCGTTGGCATCAACCCGCAGTTCACCATCCGAAGGGGAAAATTCTTTCCGAATAGCCGCCAGCAATTCAAGCTCTGTGTCAAAATCGATGGCACCAATTTTCATTTTGATGCAGGTAAAACCTTCTTTCAGTTTTTCTCCAATCTGCTTTTTCATAAAGGCTTTATCCCCCATCCAGATCAAGCCATTAATAGGAATGGATGCTTTCCCTTGGGTAAATTTTGAAGGAAAAAGCTGAAAGGGATCTTGGGCGGCAAAAGACCTAAAGGCCGTCTCTACACCCAACTGTATGGAGGGAAATTGGGTTAAACTTGTATACAATGTTTCGGCTCCCAAGTGAATAGAATCACAAACCCATTGTAATGTCGACTCGAAGTCGGGCCGATCATCGATGCTTAATCCTTTCAACATCCCGCATTCTCCTATCCCCCATCGATCCCCATCGGTTAAGATTAAAAACCAAGTGTCTTTTGTTTTTAAAATCCCTCGGGAAGTACCACTGGGTTGTTTGAATTCTAGGGTGTATTTTTGGTAGGAGGCTGTGAGCATCTTGTGAGACCCCTCGACTGCGCTCGGGGTGACATTTAAATTATAATTCAATGGATTCGCCTATTTCCAGCAACATTAAATCTTTTCCGGCATCATAAAATTTCCGTTTGGCTTCTTCGTGATTTATTTCAATATAACCAAAGGTATCATAATGCACACCCAATACTTTATCGCATTCCACAAAATTACTGGCTAGGATAGCGTCCTCAATTCCCATGGTGTAATTATCGCCAATGGGCAAAATCGCCAAATCGAGCTTGGTTCTCATGGGGATTAATTTCATGTCCATGGTGAGGGCCGTATCACCCGCGATATAGATATTTTTATGCTCCCCTTCGATGACAAATCCGCCGGGTTGCCCTCCGGGAGTTCCGTCTTCAAAAGTAGAAGTATGGATGGCATTGACATATTTAACGTTGCCAAACTCAAATTGCCAACTGCCTCCATGGTTCATGGAATGAACATTTATGCCCTTGGCTTCATAATAATTGGCTATTTCAAAATTGCTTACTAGCGTTGCCCCTGTGCGTTTGGCAATGGCCTCGGCATCCAGCACATGGTCTAAGTGTGCATGTGTTAATAGAATATAATCTGCTTTTAAGGAATGGATATCCACTTTATCTTTTGAAAGTGGGTTTCCCGAAATAAAGGGATCTACCAGGATAAAGGTGCCCGCTACCTCAATATGAAGGGAATTTTGACCGTAGAAAGTAATTTTCATGTTTTCTATTTTTAGTTAAAGATAGCAAACAGCAACGCAAACAAAAACGTTCCCAAAGCCACTTTTTTCAATTCTGAATCCAGCAGGCGAGGTTCCTTGTTTTTAAAAACGGTTTTAATATTTAAAAAGAAAGGAACAAATGCAATTCCGTAGATCCATTGCCTAGGGTCGTGATACGTAAGTAGGGTAAAAATCACCGCACATAGCATTCCAAATACCAATAAAAAAGCGTGGTATTTTTTGGCTTTTTCGGCACCCATTTTCACGACCAACGTTCTTTTCCCCACGGCGGTATCGGTAACTTGATCCCGTAAGTTGTTCAAATTTAACACCGCGGTACTAAAACAACCTATGGCAGCCGCTGGCAGCAACACACTCCATTGAAGGGTTTTGGCAAACAGAAAATAACTCCCCAGTACACTTAATCCCCCAAAAAAAAGAAACACAAATACATCTCCCCAACCCGAGTATCCATAGGCCTTGGAGCCCACAGTGTATCGAACGGCAGCTAGCAAGGCCAACAACGTTAAATTGAAAAAGACAAAGGCTGTAAATAAATAGTCATACCCAAATGCCATAAATATGATAAGGGAGGCCACAAAAAAAGTGATGATTCCCGTGACCACCATCCCTATTTTCATTTGCTTGGGAGTGATCACCCCCGAAGCTACCATGCGCTTTTCCCCTTCACGTTGTGTATCGGTCCCTTTGATACCATCTCCATAATCGTTTGCAAAATTGGAGAGTACTTGAAAACCAACAGTAGCCACAATGGCCAGCCAAAAAAGTGTGGTGTTATAAAAGGCAGGTTCGGCAAGAGAGGCACCTACGATGATTCCAGAAACCGACAAGGGAAGGGTACGTAATCTGGCTGCTGCAATCCAGGCTTTAACTTTATTCATGTTTCCAAATTGTAGCACAAAAATACTTCTAAATTTTCTAAATCATTTTATCATCAAGGAAAGAAGTTGCCTGTAGGAATTCAAAAAAAAATAGTACTTTCATTTTACAAACCACTAAAACCTAACACATGAAAAAAAACATCGACATTGGCTTGCTTATCCTTCGCATTGGGGTTTGCGTTTTAATGCTTACCCATGGTTTTCCTAAATTGATGAGCCTTATTCAAGGGAATACTGCAGTAGTAGGCGACCCCATTGGTGTAGGATCGTTAATATCCAGTATTTTGGTTATTATTGGTGAAGTAATATGCCCCGTGCTGGTGCTTATAGGCTTAAAAACCCGCTTGGCGGCCATCCCTACCATCATTACCATGGCAGTAGCTGCTTTTATGATCCATGCCAATGACCCTATCGGAAAAAAAGAATTGGCCCTGCTCTATCTTACTGCCTTCATTGCATTTGCCCTTATGGGTGCCGGAAGGTTTTCGGTGGACAAAAAATAATTTGGCTAAAAGGGTTCCGCTTTGGTCTAATTGAAAATCTGTACCAAAAGTTCTTTTAGAAGGTCTTCCTGCGATAGGTTTGCCGCTCCTACTCCTTTGCTTTTCATATCTATTTCACGAATGGAGCCTACAATGGCACTCACCTTTTTCATGGGATAATGCCTAGCCGCCTCTTGGTAATCCTTTATAAAATAAGGACTCACCCCTAAAAGTTTTGGCGCTAAGGATTTGTCGGTAAGGGAATGGTATTTTAAAAGCTTTGAAAAAAAGGTATAAAGTAAGGCAATGGTCATGACCATAGGATGGTTTTTGGGGTTCTGGCCAAAATACTGCACAATGCCAAAGGCTTTTTTGATGTCCTTGCTCCCAATGGCGTTTTGCAGTTCAAAATTATTAAAGTCCTTGCTTATTCCAATATTTTCCTCCACTAGCTGTGGGGTAATCTGCTCACCGGGCTGAAGGATTAATTGGAGTTTTTCAAGCTCGTTATGAACCTTGCTCAAATCGTTGCCTAAAAACTCGGTAAGCATTTGAGCCGCCTTTGGAGTGATGGTATACCCCTTTCCGGCCAATACCCTCCGAATCCAATCGGGTACCTGATTTTCGTATAACTTGTTGCTTTCAAAAAGCACTCCACTTTTCTTAACTTCTTTGGAAAGTTTTTTTCGGGCGTCCAACTTTTTGTACTTGTAACACACGATCAAAACTGTCGTGGGCTGCGGATGTTCAACATAGGAAACCAAATTTTCGATGGTTCTGGAGAGTTCCTGGGCTTCCTTTACAATCACCACCTGGCGTTCGGCCATCATGGGATATCGCTTGGCATTGCTCACAATCTCTTCTATGGTGGTATCCCTTCCGTAAAGAACCATTTGGTTAAATCCTTTCTCTTCTTCGGAAAGCAAATGCTCCTCCATATAATCACAAAGGCGATCAATGTAATAAGGTTCTTCCCCCATCAAAAAATAAATGGGAGCAATGGTTCCTTTTTGAATGTTGCCCACGATGTTGGTTACTTGCTCTAAAGCCATTGGGAATTATGAAATGTGCTACGGAAAGCGTTATTTTGCTGTATGCTGAAATTGAATTTCCACGAATATTCCTTTCGGTTCAAAAATAGCGAAAACAAACGGTTGATTTTTGATCCCATCCGAAAAAAATTTGTCGTTCTTACCCCCGAAGAATGGGTGCGGCAGCATGTGCTTCGGTTTTTAATGGAAGAAAAAAACTACTCGGCCTCCTTGATCAATGTAGAAAAACAACTCCTGCTCCACGGCACAAAAAAGCGCTATGACATTGTTGTTTTTAATCCCGACGGCCCTATTTTTTTGATTGTGGAATGCAAAGCGCCCCATATCCCCATTATGCAAGACACTTTTGACCAGATTGCACGGTACAACCTAGTAACCCAAGCCCAATATCTAATGATTACCAATGGCCTGGAGCATTTTTATTGCAGAATGGATTATGAACATGAGCGGTATGTTTTTTTAAAGGAATTGCCCCAATAGTTTACCCAAATAAGAAAGTAGCTCAAATAAAAAACCCAGCTTTATGAGCTGGGTTTTTTAGTATCGTGATAATGATTATCCTTCCAATTCTTTCTCGCGGGCTTCTCGCTTTAACTTAAAATGCTCTATGGCCGCACCAGTAATCCAATAGGGAATAAATGACACCAAAAATATCATGAGCCAAAAACCAATGGTTAAAATGGTTAAAAATGCGAGAAAACCTAAATATTGTTCGAAAGTAAACATAGTTCTGTGCTTTTGTTGCGCAAATATAACACGTTTTTTTCAAAAATTGAACTCCTAAAAGTGAATTTATTCACTGGAAATAAACACCACTTACCTTGAACAAAAGTCCCATTATTTGTACTTTTGTAGGGCTTTAAAACAATGTTTATGAACTACCGAATTGAAAAAGATACCATGGGCGAGGTGCAAGTACCTGCCGACAAACTTTGGGGAGCGCAAACCGAGCGGTCCCGAAACAATTTTAAAATTGGAAATCCTGCTTCCATGCCCATTGAAATCATTTACGGATTTGCTTACCTAAAAAAAGCGGCCGCCTATACCAATTGTGAATTGGGCGTCCTTTCGGAAGAAAAACGTGACTTGATTGCTAGGGTTTGTGATGAAATCCTTGAAGGAAAGCATAATGAACAGTTTCCATTGGTCATTTGGCAAACCGGTAGTGGTACCCAAAGTAATATGAACGTAAATGAAGTCATCGCCAACAGGGCACACCAATTGGCTGGAAAAACAATTGGTGAGGGAGAAAAAACACTTCAACCCAATGATGATGTAAATAAATCGCAGTCTTCCAATGATACTTTTCCTACGGGCATGCACATTGCAGCATACAAGAAAATAGTTGAAGTAACTCTTCCCGGGGTCATTCAGCTACACAACACATTGGCCAAAAAAGCAGAAGAATTCAAAACAGTGGTGAAAATTGGCCGAACACACCTTATGGATGCCACCCCACTTACGTTAGGGCAGGAGTTTAGCGGGTATGCTTCCCAACTGGAACACGGTATAAAAGCGCTAAAAAATACCCTCCCCCATTTGTCTGAAATGGCACTGGGCGGAACTGCAGTAGGTACAGGAATCAATACCCCAAAAGGCTATGCCGAAAAAGTAGCTGGCTACATTGCAACATTTACTGGGCTTCCCTTTGTCACGGCCCAAAACAAATTTGAAGCGCTAGCTTCCCATGATGCGATTGTTGAATCGCATGGTGCTTTAAAGCAACTGGCTGTTTCCCTGAATAAAATTGCAAACGATGTTAGGATGCTAGCCAGTGGCCCCCGAAGTGGTATTGGGGAAATCATCATTCCTGCCAATGAACCAGGATCATCCATTATGCCCGGCAAAGTGAACCCCACACAATGCGAAGCCATGACCATGGTGTGTGCACAAGTAATAGGCAACGACATGGCTATTGCCGTGGGAGGAATGCAAGGGCATTATGAATTGAACGTGTTTAAACCTGTGATGGCAGCCAATATATTGCAATCAGCCCAATTGTTGGGAGATGCTTGCGTTTCTTTCGATGAGCATTGTGCCCAAGGGATTGAACCTGACTATGAAGTGATCAAAAAACAATTGAATAATTCGTTGATGCTGGTCACTGCACTCAATACCAAAATTGGATATTACAAAGCTGCAGAAATTGCGAATACCGCCCATGCCAATGGCACTACCCTAAAAGAAGAGGCTGTGCGCCTTGGATACCTCACCGCAGAAGAGTTTGATGCGTGGGTAAAACCAGAAGAGATGGTAGGCGAACTGTAATACGTTTTACATATAAATTTAATGAGCTGTCCTATGGGCAGCTTTTTTTGTAGGAAAACATCGATTAAATGCAAAAAAATTAGATTAAATGTAATTTTTAAGTATATTGGTATCCCCAAATTGATTAAACCTACTTGTATGAGGACACGTTTTTTACTCCTTTTATTGGCCTTTTCTACGGTTACCTTTGCCTCCAAAAAGACCTATTCTGTTACGGTAAATGCCAAAGGTATTTCGCTTAAAAGCCTCGAAAAATCAATACGTTACAAACAATCGGGTGTAGAGTTCAACAGCTCAAGTGCCGTGTTGGATCCTACGCTGTACATCACTCCGGTAGACGCCGCTTTTTACTATCAGGAAAATTTCCTCTTTTCAGAAGGATTTTTTGATAATACAGAATTTTCCTACAAAAATGCATTTGAAAATGGAGGCGGATCGCCCATTATTTTTGAAGATCAAACAAAAATTCAAGAAGCCGTTTCCCAAGATGTAAATACACTTTTCTTGCAAGGCATGTTTTACGGCTTTGCAGCCATGCTTGTATTACTTAATTTGGTATGTTTCTTTCTTTTTGAAGAAAAACCCTTTTTATGGTATGCACTAGCGCTCACCGCCACAGCATTGCTGCTCTTTTTTGCTGATGGCCTTTTTGGCTTATTTGGTTGGGAGCTAACCCAAACGATTCCTGTCCTACAAACAAGTTTACTCTTTGTAACCGTGGGATTGACAGCGCTTTTTTCTACAAAGTTTTTATCACTAAAGGAATTTGCCCCAAAATTGAAGTGGGCCACCCTTCCCATTTTGGGTGTGGCCGGCATTGCCATCTTGTTTCAAATGGCCACTCAGAACAGTGCTTTCGCTTCGGTAGCAAACCTAAGTTTGTTTAGCGTACTTTTTGTTTATTTCATTGCAGGCGTGGGCCTTTTCAGCCGTAAGAACTACGCAAAGTTTTACGTGATAGCTTCCTTCATTCCTTTGCTTTTTACCTTCGATTTTTTTGTGCTAAATCCCATGGGTATCGAATTCCTATCCACCCAAACCATTCATATTAAGGCGGCTGTGATTACGGAAATGCTTATCCTAACCTACGCTATTATGTTCCGAATGCAAGCCATTAAAGAAGAAAATTCCCTACGGCAAGTAGAGATGCGTATTTTCTTAAAAAGACAGGAAGCACTTACCTCAAGGCAAAAAACCGAAAAACTGGTGGAAGACGTATACCTGGAAAATCTCATTATGCACTACGATTTAGACGGCTTGGAAATCAAATTGCTTCAATATATTTCGGAAGGCAAGGAGAATATCAAAATTGCCCGAAAGCTCAATACAACAGAAGCTGAAATAGAGGAAATGACCAAGGAACTATACAAAAAGCTGGAAATTGGAGAACACATCCAGCAAGATTACCGAATCGTGGAACAACAACCCGATTACATTTACAATTAAGAGGTTATTAGTTAATTTTTTTCATTGAAAAGAGGTGAGTCACACAGTGGTTCACCTTTTTTTAATGTAGAATTCTCTGTATTTGGGATAGGAAACCAGGCTTAATAAAATAAAAAATGCAACCAAATAATAGACAAAGCCAGGCGTTACAGGCACATCACCACTGGCATAGGAATGTAACCCCGAGAGGTAAAAATTCACCCCAAAATAAGTCATCATAATACTTGCGTAGGCAAAAATGGCCAACACATGAAAGGTCCATTTTCCACGTAACCCGGGAACCAATCGCGCATGGATCACAAAGGCATACACCATAATGCTTATCAATGCCCAAGTTTCCTTAGGATCCCAACCCCAATACCTTCCCCAGCTTTCATTGGCCCATTGCCCACCCAGAAAATTTCCAATGGTAAGCATTACCAACCCAACGGTTAAGGCCATTTCGGAAATAGTCGTAATCTCCTTGATGTTCAATTCCATTCTAGGGAAGTTCTTTTGAGTAGTAAGTAACATCAATAGCAAGGCAATAGCCCCTAATATGAGTCCTAACGTAAAGGGTCCATAACTGGCTACAATCACCGCTACATGGATCATCAACCAGTAACTATCCAGTACGGGTTGTAAATTTCCAATGGCGGGATCTACCCAACTCATGTGTGCTACCCACAATAAAATGGAGGCAACAAATGCCGTAGCAGCTACCGTAAGATCACTTTTTCGGCCAAAAGCCAATCCAAAAAACATTACCGACCAACTCACATAAATAATACTTTCGTAAGCATCACTCCAGGGAGCATGACCACTAATGTACCATCGCATTACAAGACCGGCCGTCATCAATACAAAAAGAATCCAAATGGCAATTTTCATGGCCTTAATCATAAACCTAAGCCATCTGGCATCCTCAAAAATTTGCATAATGATAAAGACCAACATAAAAAACCCAAACATGAGGTAATAGTGATAAAGCCTATTGAAAAGATTGACTTTATTGTACAGAATTTCTGCTTTTACTTTCTTTTCAGAAATCAAGACCTCGCTCCCGTATTTTTTCTGAAACCCGTACATACTTTCCAAAAACTCCCCTGCCCTAGTGTAATCTCCTGTTTTGCGGGCCTTCTGAAGGCTTTCAAAATACAAGGGAAGAATATTTTTAACGTACAGTGAATCCATTCCGGTAAATCGGGCTTCTGCCAGTTCTGGGTAGGAAACCCATTTATTGTTAACATCCCCGGGGATTGGGAAAATCTTCAAAACACCACCGCCAAGTGCCTCATTGAGCAGATAGGACTTTTCATATAACTTGATAAAATCCTTTTCGAACTGATTGGGGTTTACCTTGGAAGATGCCTCTTGGATATAAGGATCTATTTTATTGTTTCCCCGCTCATCAAACAAATCGATAAGGGAAATGCTACGGGTATCTTTTGGAACGCCCAAAATCCTTTTGATGCTGTCGTTTCGCCAATCCAATTTAATCAATGGAATCCCATACCAATAATTGGGGAATTCGGTCATTGAAAGGAATACTTGATCGGCATCCATCCCTTCAAACTGGTCCTTTCCACTTACTTTCCGCAACAATTCACTGGCAAAGGTATTGATGGGCTTCATGCGGCCATTATCCTGTAAAATTAAATGACCAAATTGCTCTGCGTGGGCCTTACTAACTACATTGGAATGGATGATGGAATCGGCCTGCCTTTTTTGTGCTTCATGCTGAATGGCTTCTTGTGAAAATCCGGTAAGGGAGAAAAACAGAAGTAATAGCGTGGCCAATTCTTTCTTTTTCTCTTTGATTTTGTTGAGCATTTTTTCCAAATCGGCAAAACGGGTGTTCTTGTCAAACAAAATTGCCATCAGGCCAATGTAAAGCAAAAAATACCCAATATAAGTGATCCAAGTGCCCCAAAAATCATGATTGACAGACAGCACCGTTCCTTTTTCATCGGGATCGAAAGAGGCTTGAAAAAAACGATACCCTTCATGATCCAGCACATGGTTCATAAAAATATCATAATCGAAAAATTGGGCGTCGGCATCGGTGACGGTTACTTTGCTTTTAAACGCCTTGAAAACTTTTTCGGTGCCGGGTTGCTTATCGGCAATAAAATCATTCAGTGTAATTTGGAACGGCAATACATATGATTTTGAACCATACGCCAAACTCACTTTGAGTCCAGCAATTTCCGTCACAACAGGTTCTGGCGAAAGACCTTTGCCCCCCATAAGGGTCACGGTTTTGGTTTCGTTTTGAGAGCTAATTTCCAAGGTCAAGGCATCACTACCCGTTTTTTCTGGCTTGGGAGCCTTTACAATTCCGTAATTCCCTTTTGTGATGGCCTGTGGAAAAACAAACGCAGAACCTCCCAATTGATATAAGGATCGCAACTGAAGGGATTGAACACTATCGGCCACTACGGTGCCTTGAAATTGGTCTGCCATGCGCATGAAGGACCCCTCAAAAGGGCTTTGAATGGTGTAGGTACTATCGGTAACGGAAATATTGATTGCCCCGGGAGTGTTCTTGTTCAAGGCAAAAAGTAAATTATGGATGTTGGCTACCTCCCCTTCCTTTAGCCAATGGTCATGACGGGAACCATCGCCAGATTCGACCATTTTCAAATACGAAGCTCCCTCTTCCGAGGGAATTAAATCTTCCTTGGCATTGGAAATAAATCCCTTGAATTGAAGGGTAACCGGTTGTTTATTGTAATCGGTTTGAATCTTGAAATCATTGTCCAATCGTTCAGAAAGACGGAGCTTTTTCGCAGGGATATTCCGTCGCATTTGTACTCCATTGGCAATAGAATCACCATCAATAAAGGCCATTAGGTAAGTATCATCAGAAAGAAAGGTATTTTCGGTTGCTCCTTCCCGTATGTGCATGACCCCTTCATAGCCAATATAACGAGTAACAAATGCCCCAAGGATGATAAGGATAAAGGAAATATGTAATAACAAAGTGGCCCACTTTTCTTTTCGCAAAAGCCGAAACCGAAACATGTTCCCAATAAAATTGATGACAAAAAACACCATGATGGCTTCAAACCACCATGCATTGAAAATCATTTCGCGTGCGTAAGGTGAGGGTGGTTTTACATCCTGTCCTTGGTCCATAAAAGTTCCTACCGCCATGGCAATGGCAAAAACAAGAAATAAAACAGCAGTAAGACGGGTAGAAAAAAGAAGGGCGGCAAGTTTCTTTTGCATCGGAAAAATTTTGCGCAAAGGTAGCCAATAAAGCGGAAAACTATAGCTGAAAGATTGTTAACTTATTCTTCTTTTCCCTCTCTTTTTTCACGTTCTTCAAAAATCCTAAGGTGAATGAAGGTACTCATGTTTCGAGCTCTCCCTTTGGCCCTTTCGGCTACCTCACCCTCAAAAAGTTCATCCACCGTGGCAAACCACAAGTTGAGCCAAACCCCAAAATGCATTTCGTTTATGGTTCCATGATGGAAGGCATCTACCTTTACGTGAACCCCCAAAGGATCTCCCGAATAGCGCTTTTTAAAAAACAAATTTCCTTCCCAAAAATCGGTAAGTCGCTCAAAATGGGCTGGCCAATTTTCAATCATGGGATTAAAAATAGGACCCAACAAGTCATCTTTGCGGACTTTGGCATAAAAAGCAGTGACTAGGGTGAAGACATCTTCCCTATTTTCAATATCGTGCTTCATTTTGTTGATTCAATGTTGGAATGGATATAATTTATGTTTACAAAATTAAACATCACGGTGAAATACTGCATTTGAAGATAATTATTTTAACTTCGTACTATGATTTCAATGGTGATTATTGGCTTCGGAAACGTGGGGCAACATCTTTATAAAGCCTTCAAAAAAGAGAAGGTCAAGGTGTTGCAAGTGTATAGCCCTTCGCTCACGCCCTCCGAAAAAAAAGGGACCCAGTTCATCAATGCTGTTGATGATATGGCCCAAGCAGACGTCTATATCATTGCAATTAAAGACGATGCCATTCCCTCTTTCTCGGCTTCACTGCCTTTTGAAAACCAATTGGTGGTGCATACCTCGGGCACTTCTCCTATGGAAAGTATTTCGGACCAACAACGCAGAGGAGTTTTTTATCCCCCGCAAACTTTTTCCAAAGAGGCAAAGCTCAACTGGAAACACATTCCTATTTGTATAGAGGCCGAACACCCCAGGGATCTGGAATTACTAAAGAAACTGGGCGGTATGTTATCCAAAACGGTTGTTCCCCTTTCTACCGAAAAACGCCAAGAACTGCATCTAGGAGCCGTATGGGTGAACAATTTTAGCAATCATTTGTTCCATTTGGCCGAAGATTTTCTGAAGGAAGCCCAAGTAGATTTTGATTTATTGAAGCCCTTGCTATTTGAAACCGTTCGGAAATTAAAAAAAATTTCCCCCGCCGAAGCGCAGACGGGGCCTGCCAAACGGCATGACCAAAAAACCATGGAAGCGCATTTGGCTCTATTGAAAGACCCAAAACACAAAGAAATTTATACCTTGCTTTCTGAATCCATTCAGAATAAATTCTAAAAGAACCGATGTTGGAAAAAAGTTATAAAGAATACCTGCAGCACATTACCACCTTTGTTTTTGATGTAGACGGTGTTTTAACCGATGGAACCGTACTGGTCAATACTGATGGTGCCTTACTTCGAAACATGAACATTAAAGACGGATTTGCCTTAAAAACCGCTATCGATAAGGGCTACAACCTTTGTGTTATAAGTGGCGGTAGTAACGAAGGGGTTAGAAAACGATTGGAGGGACTAGGTGTAATGGAGGTCCATTTGGGCACCCATCATAAAATAGGAACACTGGAGACCTATTTTTCCAAACACAATATAAAGCCCGAAAATGTACTCTACATGGGGGACGATTTACCCGATTATACCGTGATGAAAATGGTGGGATTACCCTGTTGCCCGCAAGATGCCGTCCCAGAAATAAAACAAATTTCCAAGTACATTTCCCACAAAAAAGGAGGTAAAGGGTGTGTGCGCGATGTCATTGAGCAAGTGTTGAAGGTCCAGGGAAAATGGTTTAGCGGTGGTGATGCCAGTGCAAAAGAAGGATAACACGTGCTTCCTTATGTAAAGATCATACGCCCCATTAATTTGCTGCTTATTATAGTAGCACAATTCCTCATCAACTATTTTTTGTTTGAACCTTTCGAGATTGAACTAACCCTCACCCCTTTTTCATTTTTAATCCTTGTCATGGCCACCGTTTGTATTGCCGCAGGAGGCAATATCATCAATGACATCTACGATGTAGGTATTGACACCATCAATAAGCCAAAAAGGGTCATTGTAGGGAAATCCATTTCAGAAAAAACAGCCTATACCTACTACATGCTACTCACCAGTACTGGAGTAGTTTTGGGCTTTGTTCTTTCAAATGTTATTGGAAAATCAAACCTTGCCGTTGTTTTTATATTGGTCGCCGCACTTCTGTATTGGTATGCTTCTTTTCTCAAATCGGTATTGCTCTTGGGAAACATCCTCATCTCCCTTTTGGTAGGTTTTAGTTTGCTATTGCTCGTGTTGTTTAACATTTTCCCTTCCTTGAACGAAATGGACAAACCTATTCAATTGCTGCTGTCCAAAACCGTTTTGGGATATGCAATTGCTGCCTTTTATTTCAATTTAATGAGGGAGATTGTGAAAGACATTCAAGACATCAATGGCGATAAAAATGGAGGTAGAACCACACTCCCCATGGTGTTGGGAATTTCCAGGACTACCCTCCTCCTCTTTGCAATGGCTCTTTTTGGATTGTTCCTGTTGTTGTTGTTTTGCTATCACAACCTATACACCCACCCAGTAGTCCTTTTTTACTTTATCTTTTTGATATGTGGGCCCCTACTGGTGTTTGCTATGAAAGCCTGGAGTGCATCCAAGCCCAAGGACTTTCAAAGATTATCCCTTTTGTTGAAAATAATCATGTTCATAGGAGTGTTATCGATTCCTTTTTATGCCAAAATACTGTAATTCATGAATTTCAATTTTGAAACGAACTACCTTCTTGAAAACGAAAGAGTGCTCTTACGGCCCCTAACCTTGGACGATTTTCAAGCGCTACTCCCCTTTGCCCAAAAGGAACCCGAATTGTGGACGTTTTCTTTAATTTCGGGAGCTGGGGCCGAAAACTTAAAAAGCTATATTGAATTTGCCATTTCAAAAAGAAAACAAGAAGATTCCTTTGCCTTTATCGTCTTCGATAAAAAAACACAAAAAATTGCGGGCAGTACCCGGTTTTATGACATCCAAAAGCAGCATAATACCCTACAATTGGGCTATACTTGGTACGGTAAGGAGTTCCAGGGAACTGGGCTTAATAAGCATTGCAAATTTCTACTACTTCAGTTTGCCTTTGAAACCGTAAAAGTGGAACGGGTAGAGTTTCGTGCCGATTTCAACAACAAAAAAAGCATTGCGGCCATGCAAAGCATAGGGTGCACCATTGAAGGAGTACTAAGGAGTAATTGCCAGGGACTGGACGGTAGAAGGGATAGCATTGTATTAAGTATTTTAAAGGATGAATGGTTTACCAAAGTGAAAGATCTATTGAAAGAGAAATTAAATTAGCCACACCCCAATGCTGAAGGAAAAACTCAAAAAATACCACATCATCCTCGCTTCGGGATCGCCCAGAAGACAACACTTTTTTAAGGAGTTGGATATTGATTTTACGGTAAAGGTTCGCGAAGTGGAAGAAGTCTACCCACCACATTTGGAAGCATCTGCCATTACCGACTATTTAGCACAGTTAAAAGCTTCTGCTTTTGAGGATATTTTAGAAAATGAAATACTCATCACCAGCGATACTATTGTATGGAAAGATGGTAAGGCCATTGGAAAACCCATCCATTTTGAAGATGCAGTACGCATTTTGCAAAACCTAAGCGGCTCAATGCACGAAGTTTACACCTCGGTGTGTTTTACAACAAAAAACTTTCAAATTACTGTAAATGATTGCACCCAAGTGTGGTTTAATGACCTCACTTTGGAAGAAATCCATTACTATCTCAATACCTTTAAGCCATTTGACAAAGCAGGAAGTTACGGTATACAGGATTGGTTGGGATATACCAATGTAGGAAAGATTGACGGTTGCTTTTTTAATGTGATGGGGCTACCCACAAGACTTGTTTATAAAACGTTAATGGAAATTGCGAACCGTTGATTTTATGCTATTTTTACGGAAAACAATTTTTAATGCCACTTTCCAAACCAACCCTTATTGCAATATTGCTGTGTGCCTGTGTGTTCTCGGGATGTAAAAATTCTGAAAAAAACCTCATCCCCACTTCTGTTTCTGGCGCTAAAGAATCCGAAACAAAGGAACTCTCGCAATCATTTAAGGACTACTGGTACCATGGAACTGCCGAGATTACCAGTTACGGCCTTACCCAGGAACGCTACGGTGAATTACGCAAGGGAAAAGCAGTAAATATTTTTGTCACCGAAGACTTTTTGCCAGAGATACAGGTGAAAGCCGACCGTCCTTCGGAAGAAACCATTCCCGTTTTAAAATTAAATCAGGTAAAAAATTACACTACCGGCATTTACCCCTATTCGGTCATGACGAGTACTTTTAGCCCCGTAAACAATAATGATCACGCGGTAAAAATTTCACACAGCATGCAGGAATGGTGCGGGCATGTATATGTGCAACTCAACAACAAAAAAGATTTTGAAATTACCAGTCACTCGTATTTTGAAGGCGAAGCCGATCAAGAACTTTCCCTTCCCAAAACCTGGTTGGAAAGCGAACTCTGGAACCTCATCCGCCTAGATCCCAACCACCTCCCAACGGGTGATTTGAAGGTGCTTCCTAGCTTTGAGTTTTTCCGAATGAGCCATCAAAAAGTAGCAGAAGCAAATGCCTATGGCAAATTAATGCAAGGGGATTCCCTTTCAAGTTATACCTTGGACTACCCGGAGCTGAAAAGACAGTTGGTTATTTATTTCAATAGTAATTTTCCCTATGGAATAGAGCGCTGGGAGGAAACACATCCCAACGGGCTCAAGACAACCGCCGAAAAGCTTCGAAGAATCAATTCGGCTTATTGGACCCAAAACAAACCCCAATTCGATTTTTTAAGGGATTCGCTTTTACTGAATTAATTATGTTTGAAAAATACGCTTTTGAAGTTATTCTATCCGCAAGCATCATTGCTGTTTTATTGATTATTCGGTGGATTTTGGTCGCGGTGGTCAACCGTTTTGCCAAAAAATCGGAAAAGGTAGAGCACCGCACGGGGCTCATTATCAAGTACGTTGATTTTGCCATTGTCTTTGCCATTATCCTAAGTCTTGTTCTTATTTGGGGAGTGGATTTTAGCAGTGTTGGGGTGGTGCTTTCCTCGGTATTTGCGGTAATTGGTGTCGCTCTTTTTGCGCAATGGTCCATTTTAAGCAATATTACCAGCGGGGTGATTATGTTTTTTACCTTTCCCTACAAAATAGGAGATTAAAAGTATTATTATCCATGACCGGGATTATGATTATCAGGGACCATTGAGATATGGATTTCATGTATTATTGGAAAACTAAAGACAATAAGTATATTACCTATCCCAATAGCCTAATGCTCCAAAAGGAGTAAGTTGCTATAAACCCGAAGAAATAGATGAATTCCTTCATGACGAGGAAGAAAAAGAAATAGCCGAACATAATATTGATTGACCTAACCTATAAAAACCAAAGAGATGTTAGCAAAGCCTTTAAATATACCCTTTTTACTGTTTTTAACCACTGCTTTTAATAGGGCAATCTCCAAAAACCAACAGCCTCTGAATTATACCACCAATTGCAAAAGTTGAATTTTTTAGATCCGCCCTATACATAGCAGCACATCCCGATGATGAAAATACCTACTTCATCTCTCATCTTTCTAATGAGTGTGCATGCACAAATGCCATTGTCTTTCCTCACCGTGGGGAGTGGAGGCTGTCAAATTTGGTAGGTCCAGAATTACGGGAATTGCTGGGCGTAATTCGTACCTAAGAACTCCTTGCTGCAAGAAGGATTGATGGAGGGCAACACCTTTACCAGAGCCAATGATTTTGGCTATTCAAAACACCCTGATGAAACCCTTACCATTTGGGACAAGAATGAAGTATTGCCGATGTGTTCAACCATACGGAAAAATTTCAACCAGACATCATCATTAACCGTTTTGACCATAGTAGTAGCCCTCGAAGTACGCATGGCCACCATACTCGTCCGCCATGCTATGTAGAAGCCTGGGATTTGGTGGTGATGCCAAGCAAAGTATCTCATTTGGCGGAAAAAAATATGGCACTGGCAACTCCAAACGCTTGTTTTTTAATACCTCTTGGTGGTTTTACAGTGGAAGCCGTGAGAATTTTAAAAAAAAAAAGCCGATAAATCCAATATGGCCTCAGTGGCTACCGAATACCACCCAGTTGGGCCTTTCTAATGGCGAAATAGCGGCTTTAAGTAGAAGCCATGACAACTACAAGGTTTTGGGAGCGGGAACACGAGGCGATGAGACGGAATACCTTGAATTGCTGAAAGCAGCAGGCCAAGTAACACTGCCAACCTTTTTGAAGGAATCAATACCACTTGGTCCCGTTTCATGAGGCGAAAAATAGGCGCTATTCTTTTACCCTAACAAAAAAAACTTTCATTTTTGAAGATCCTTCGGTACATGTGCCGTAACTCATGGAGGCCTTTGAATTGCTCAAAAACTACCGGAGAGCCATTGGAAAAACCATCAAAACGTGGCTGCATTAAAGGAACTTATTGCCAACTGTGCCGTGGGTTGTACCTGTAGCTATTTCCAACCAACAAACCACAGCACCCAAAGGAAACATTGTTGTGACTGCCGAAGCCGTTAACCGATCAAACACCCAGATTGTACTACAATCCATTTCTTCAGAATACATCAGTTTTCTCCACCACCTCATGGCAACACCCTAAAAAACAATGATCCCTATTTTTTGAAAAGTGTGGATTTCACCTTCAACGGAACATTGACAATTTACGGCTGTCTCTATTGGCTTAACGAACAGGGAACCCGGGCATGTACAAGGTGAGCGATGAAAACCTTATTGGCTTCGCCGGAAAGAACCCATACATTCCCCGTGGTGTTTCACATGACCATTAATGGAAAACCCATTGATTTTGAGAGAAACATTAAGCTTAATAAATACAACGATGACGTAAAAGGAGAAGTTCATCAACCTTTCGGATGTCCTACCCGTTGTGACCACTGAAATTGCTGAAAAAGTGATTATCTTTTCTAGCAATGAACTCCAAGGAAATTTCGTTATCGTAAAAGGCGAAAGGGAAATGTAACAGGAGTTTCATCTTACAACATCCCAAAGGATGGATGGTTTTTCCACAAGAAACAAGGTTTTTCCTTAGGCGCGAAAGGCGATAGCCAAATACTGCTTCTACGGTAACACCTCCAAAAGACCAAAGTGAGGGGTATTTGAAACCTTTTGGAATAAGTGAGATACTCCTTTTGTGATAAGGAATTAATTACTATTGATTATGAACATATTCCCTTCCAAAAATGTTTTATTGCCTTCCGAAGCCAAGATTGTACGCATTCCTTTATTGAAAAAAGAGGAGAAAGTATTGGCTATATCAACGGAGCTGGTGATGCCATCCCAGAAAGTTTAAAGCAAATGCCAGGGTGCCGTAACCCCAATAGCGCCCTCAGAAATTACTTTTGAAACCTCCAACCTTGACGCCATCGATTGGCATTAGGAGCATACAACACGGTTCCTTGAGCTGGAATTTAAACAACCCGTCCTAAATGAATACGTTCAAAACGGAGGCGTACTTTGGTGCAATACAATACCTTCGCAAGTTGGTCACCAATGCCCTGTCCCCTCTCTTCCATTGCTTGTCGCGCCGAGTGAGGGCAACCGATGAAGAAGCTGTTGTCCAGTTTTTGGCGCCCAATCATCCTGTATTGAACAGTCCTAACAAGATTACCACAGGATTTTGAAGGATGGGTGCAGTGAGCGCGCTTTATTTTCCCAATTCATGGGATGCTGCCTTCACCCCCATTTTGGGAATGAACGACAAAGGTGAAAAGGAAAGCGAAGGCTCCTTGTTGGTGGCTCCCTAAGCGGCGCGATGGCTTTGTCTACACAGGATTAAGCTTTTAGGAATTGCTCCGTGTAGAGAGTGGCTGGTGCCTACCGATTGTTCGCCAATTTATTATCTTTAGGCAACTAAATGGAACATAAAAATCATACAAGAAGACTTGCCGGTAAAATTCAGTTGGAAATTCAAGTACACCTGGGTATTACTGCTTAATGCGGTTTACATTTTCCTCTTCTATTTACTCATGAAAACCTTTACCTAGTATGCGGCCTATCGATTGGTATGTGTTATTGGGAACCCTCACATTTATTGTGTTGTATGGGATGCATAAGTCGCGCGTGGCAACAAAGATGTTACCGATTACCTTAAGGGAGGAAATCAAGCCCATTGGTGGACCATTGGCTTAAGCGTGATGGCAACACAAGCCAGTGCGATTACTTTTTTATCGACACCCGGACAAGCTTTTCATGACGGCATGGGCTTTGTCCAGTTTTATTTTGGACTCCCCATTGCAATGGTCATTATTAGTTTGGTTCATCCCCCTTTACTCATAAAATGAAGGTTTTTACCGCCTATGAATACCTAGAAAGCCGTTTCGACTTGAAGACCCGCGACCCTTACCGCCCTTATTTTTTGGTACAGCGCGTGCTCTCGGCTGGGATCACCATTTTGCACCTTCCATTATCCTTTCTGGCGGTATTGGGATGGAATTTATTGTACCTCAACATCATCATTGGATTTAGTCGTGATGTTGTATACCGTAAGTGGAGGTACCTGTGCTGTGTGAGTAGTACACAAAAACAGCAAATGGCAGTTATTTTTGGTGGGATGTTTTTGGCTTTTCTTATCATTCTAAATTTTTTACCCCTTGATATTTCCTTGAAAAGCGCTTGAAATTGAGTAAAGCAATGGAAAAAATGAACATTTTGATTTTTTCTTTCGACTCTGAAAAATCGGTACACCTTCTGGAGCGGTATCATTGGCGGAACCTTTCCTTGTTCCTCTCTTATTTTGGTACCGATCAAAGTCAGGTACAACGGTATCTTTCCGCCGTTCAGTAAAGCAAAGTCAAATGTGGGACTCATCATGAATGGATTTTTAAAAGTTCCCATGCAGTTCTTCATTTTTGTTTATTGGGGTCATGGTATTGTCTTTTACCAATTCAATTCGTCCCCATTGAATTTTAATCCCTTCAGCGGTAAAATCGGTGATGGCTTCCGAATATGCCCAAGAATACCAACAATTGGAAGTAGAGAAGTTCCCAGCTACAAAAAAACATCAACCGCGAGCAATTGCTTTATGCCGTACCGAAGAACCTTCGAACAAAAGCTGCACCTCGATAACATCGTGGCATTGAACACAAACGAAAAACAACTCCGGAAGAGGCCAAAGCGATTATCAAAAAAGCCAACCCCATTAATGAACCTAATGACAAGGATTATGTTTTATTCATTTTATCCTTACCCACTCGCTACTTAAATTACAGGGCTTCTTTTGGCCGTTATTTTAAGTGCAGCCATGTCATCCACCGCTAGCGAATTAAATGCATTGGGCTCCACTACAGCCATCGATTTGTACAAACGGAATAGTCCAGGCCAGACCGAACGTCATTATGTGAGTGCCTCCCGCTGGTTTACCCTACTTTGGGGAGCCATTGCCATTGGGGTTGCCTGTAGTGCACACCTGTTTGATAATTTAATTCAGTTGGTCAACATCATTGGGTCGTTGTTTTATGGTAATATTTTGGGGGTCTTTTTATTGGCCTTCTTCTTTAAATGGGTAAAGGGAACTCCTGTTTTTATCGCGGCTCTCATCAACCAGGCCTTGATACTCGCCTTATATTTTATGGACAAGTACGAAGTGATCAATCTGCCCTATTTATGGCTGAATTTTGTAGGATGCGTATCGGTGATCATTATAGCGTTTATTATCAATGGGCTTTATTCACCCAAGAATACTTTAGAGGTTTCCCATTAGTATTTGATTTCCACCCCAAAATTTTCCGTTACTTTGTGCTATGCAAGTGGCCGTCGTCATTCTCAACTGGAACGGAAAAACCCTATTGGAGCAATTTTTGCCTTCGGTAGTGGCGCATTCCAAAGAGGCTACACTCTATGTGGCCGATAATGCTTCAAAGGACGATAGCATCCTATTTCTTCAGGAAGAATTCCCTTCGGTAAAAATCATTCGCAATAGCCAAAACGGAGGTTACGCCAAAGGCTACAATGATGCATTAAGAGAATTAAAAGAAGACCTTTTTGTATTGCTCAACAATGACGTAGAAGTAACGCCTCAATGGCTTACTCCCATACTTTCAGCCTTTGAAAAAGACTCAACGCTAGTAGCCGCGCAACCCAAGCTCCTAGATTATAAAAACAAAACCTATTTTGAATATGCCGGCGCTGCAGGCGGATTTATCGATAGGTTAGGGTACCCCTATTGCCGGGGGCGAATCTTTCATACACTGGAAAAAGATGAAGGACAGTACAATGACACCACTCCCATTTTTTGGGCTTCGGGAGCCTGTCTTTTTGTTAGGAAAGAAGCTTTTTGGAATGTGGGAGGATTTGACGAGGATTTATTTGCCCACCAAGAAGAAATAGACCTTTGTTGGCGATTGCAAAGCAAGGGCGGTCTGGTAAAGTACTTTGGAGCGTCCTGTGTGTACCATCTTGGAGGGGCCACCCTCGCTGCAGCCCATCCGCAAAAGACGTATTATAATTTCAGAAATTCATTATTGATTTTATTAAAGAACAATCGTAGGAGTGCTGTTTGGGGGTTGTTGTTTTTGCGATTATTATTGGATGGCGCAGCGGGCATTCAGTTTCTTTTTCAAGGAAAACCGAGTCATTGTTGGGCTATTGCAAGAGCTCATTTTTCTTTTTATAAATTATCGCCAAAATACTTACGAAAGCGTAAAAACCAAGGAAGCAGCTTTCATTATTGGAAAATCCCTAGTGTTGTATGGCGGTATTTCATCCAAAAAAAACGTACCTTTAACAGACTTTGATAATTTTAACTTAAATTAATGTTAAGGGCTTTTAGAGCGCCTCCCTTATTCTTAATTTTGGTCAACTAAAATTTACTAACAATGATGAAAAAAGTTTTAATCTTACTAGTAACCACCAGCCTAGTTTTTACTTCTTGTGTTTCCAAGAAGAAGTATGCCGAGTTGGAGGCCAAACAACAAAAGACCCAGGATTTACTGAATACAGCTACGGTAAAACTGAACGCCTGCGAGGCAGATAAAGCAGCCGCTATGGCCACCATTGCTGCCCTTGAAAAGCGTATTGCCGATTTGAAAAAAGACAAAGAAGATTTGATTAAAAGTTCTAAAGAACTTACTATCCTAACCCAGCAAGGTGCAACCAACCTTGAGAAATCCTTGGAAAGCTTAAAGGAAAAAGACCTTAAGATTAATCGTCTTCAAGATGCCCTTAACAAAAAAGACAGTGTGACCCTGGCGCTCGTAACAAGCCTGAAAAAAGAAGTTGGTCTTAACGACCAAGACATTGAGATCAATGTTGAAAAAGGAGTGGTTTTTATCTCCTTGAGTGACAAGGTTCTATTCAAAAGCGGAAGCTATGAATTATCCTCAAGAGCCAATGAAATCCTTGGCAAGGTAGCAACCGTTATCAATAGCAAACCCGACTTTGAAGCCCTGGTTGAAGGCCATACGGACAATGTCCCTTACAAGAGCGGAGTATTGCTAGACAACTGGGATTTAAGTGCAAAACGTGCCACTGCTGTTGTGAGAAAATTAATGGAGCTTGGAGCCAACCCTTCACAATTGATTGCCGCTGGACGTAGCGAATATGTTCCATTAGTTCCCAACAACACTGCCGAAAACAGGTCTACTAACCGTAGAACTAAAATTTATGTGTTGCCAAAAATTGATCAATTCTATACCATGATCGAAGAAGAATTGGAAACCATGTCCAAAGAAGGTAACTAATTTTTTATCATACATTCATACAAAAGCCCCAGCCTAGCTGGGGCTTTTAAATTTTAATCTCCCGTGTCCATTGGTTCTGGACCTCCGGAATCTTCATCCCCAAATGAATGAAAACCACGAGTACTTATACCCTTCATCCCTGTGGGTTTTACAAATTGTTGCTCCATGACAAATTTTTTCAATTCCTCAACCACTCGAGTGTATTCACTTTTAGAGGGTGCACTGGAGCTTAAAGGGTTAAATCTTAATACTACAGGCGCAGTCATTTTTCCAGAATCGGTTACAAATTGAAAGTCAAAGGCAATGTGCTGGGCCACGGGTACTACTACCCCATCCACTATTGGTTTTTTTATGTCGGCCTGTACGGCAAGGTTTAAGGTCCATGTAGGGTTTTGGCGCATAATGTTTTTGATAAGCGTTTCATATGTGAGCATGGCTGTATTGGCACCAGCACTTCCTAACACTAGGTTTTCACTTATTTGCTGGGGTTGCCCTGTTCGTTCAAACAACTTCATGGATTGAGCGGAAAAACTAGAGATATGGGTTTCTTTAATACTAAAGGCAACCAAGTGTAACCATTCCCAAGCATCCCCTCCAAGTTTAAGGGCTTTGGCTGCTACATTCGGGCTAATTTTCATCACCGAGCTTTGGGTTATATTTCTTTTTGAGCCTTTTTGTAATTCAGAAAAATCACTTCCCACTACAAATGAACCTTGATGGTCTGTACCATACTGCTCCTTTCCAAAACCAACCGATGGATAGGCAACATATCCCCCAGGACTACTGTGTACAGGCCCCATGTAATCTGTGGCTCCAGAATACCGCCATGGAAAAGGAATGCTTTCCCCTTTGGATGTTTCGGGTAAGGGCGCAGCACCCACCAAATGCCTTGCTTCGTTTACCGTGTAATTATTAATAGGATCATTATGCAATTGCTGAATTTTAACTGCTTGACCCTGGGTTAACCCTTTCATTATCTTGTAATTGGAACGCAATGTTCCGGTTTTGTATTCCTTTATGACACGTTGTAAAACAGAACTTTGGGATTGCAACCGGTTGTCTTCCAGATTCGATGCTTCAGAATCTTTAGGAATAGATTTATTGATGGCAGCAGATCTAACCGAATGTTTAGATGTTGATTTTTTATACTCCATAGTATTCAAAGGTGTTTTTATTTTGAATGATAGGCTTTTTTATCTCCTCTAATGTAGTCTCTTTTAAATCCTCAATTCAACCAATACCCAAGGAGTCCCATCTATTATTTGCAAATTTCTAAGGGTATCCTGCCGTAAATCCAAATACGTTTCATTTTCTTCCAAAAAGTGGACTGTATTATGGGGATGACTAATCTTTTTTTCTAAATCGGAAGAAAAATTAATGGCAATAGCTTTTATTTTCCCAAGAATTTCTTCTCCTGTGCTATAAATAGATGGGGGCTCCTTTTTTTCTTCCTTGGCACCCTTCTCTTTTTTACTGGGCTTTCCTGTTTCCGTCTGTTTTTTCTTTAAGATGGGAGCTAAGGCCTCAGCTAAAACTTTGGATTTGTATTCCTTTTTAGTCTGTTTATCAATTAATAAAAGCATATAACGAGTGAGATCGTCCAAGTGGATACGGGTCCAAACAGTAAACCTATCTTTAATAGCGCTATGTGCAATGTGAAAATTGTTGGGGATGTTATCTAACGTTTTTGACTTGCTGTTTTGTTGGTATTGTTGTTCTTCATCAGTGTATTTTTTTAATAAATCTTGATTTTCAATGCGGGGGGTATCATCATATTTTAAAGATTGATAATGAGCCATAAATGTAACAGCATGGGGAGCTTCCAAAACCAACGATAATCTTTGGCTAAAAAGATGTATGGCATCAAGAAGTTCGTTATCTGGTTTCACCTTTATAGAGTTTATGATCGCTTGTGACAATTCTGCTTGTAATCCTGACCCTAGAGAAGTCTTTTTTTCCTTACTTTTTGTGGTATTAGCCTTGTTTTGAATTTTTCCCGTTGTGGAAGCTTTTTCTTCCCTGCTTTGCATAAGTCCTCCTAAAATTTTGGTAACCACATTCAGTGGCAATAAAACGGTGCTTTGCATTGCGCTGCCTTCTACACTTTCATTTTTCAATTCGGCATGCTTTGCATTTTTTTTGGTCCCACTTCCTACTTCCAGTCCTAAGGTTATTCCCTCTATTGCATTTTTATTATTTGGGGCTTTTCTCAATTTATCTATATCGGTTTTTTCATCAATATTTTTATATGATAGGTTCATTTGATCCATAACCCTCCAGTTATGTTCTTTTTTTTCTTTTTCTTCTGAATTCTCCTTAACGATCCAAGTGGTAAATTTCATTTTTTCTGAATCTACCAATTCTTTTAAAGTCGAAAACTTTTCAGGACTAAGTTCCTTGCGAAACTTGGTTAAAAAGGAACGTACCTGTTTTATATGATTAATACTTTGTTCCACAATAGATGATTTTTCAATAGCCGTATAATCAAGTGGTAACACAAAAACTGGGCTTACATATTCAATGACGTTATCTGAATCGGTAACCAATTCATCTTTCACCGCACTTTTGAAAGAGAGGCCTTCCCCTTCCGCAAGTTTTATATGAGCGGTATTGGCTACGGGATTTTCATTTTTGTAGGGAATCATTTCATATTCTTTCCCGAAGGTTGTGAATCCATAATCTTCTCCTTTCATATCATTTTCAACAAGATCCTTTTGTATATCTTTTTGATTTGCATAAAAAGTTTCCCAATTACCATGGGAACTAAACCCTTTTTCGAGATGATTAAACTGTTCTTTTGATAACAACTGAAACACATTTTGGTTTTTGGAAGCTCGCTGGATTAATGCTCCGGAGCTTTTGGAAGGACTATTTGAAGGACCTGACAGATTTGCTTTTTTTAACTGAATTGCCTCCTTTCCCATCCTATCGGCTTCTCTCTCCAAACCTATATCATCATTAATGGCTACATTCTTGGCTTGTAGTGTAGGTTGAACCCTTCCTTGCTTTTGCTGTACCACATGCCAAGCCTCATGGGGTAAATGTTTTTCTTGGCCCGAGGCGAGATGGATTTGGTTTCCTTGTGCAAAGGCATGTGCTTGTAATTGAGCAGGTTTAGATGAATGGTAATGTACCTTAACATCATCCAAGGAAAAACCGGACAGATTTTCAATCCCCGACTTTAATTGGTCTGGCAATCCAGTGGTATTGGCTTTTTTTTGAAGGGGCACATGGGAACGGTTATCCTCCAGAGAAAAACCACCCTTGATTTCTGGTTTTGCAATCGCTCGCTGTGCGGGTATGCTTTTGGTTTCTGGTTTGGTATTTTTGTGTGCAAAACCCATGTGTTAATTATTTATGTTTTCGTAGTCAATCCATTTTTTTGTAACCGTTACATGCACGGGACTTATTGCTCCTTGGTAATCCCAGACTGAGCAGTACGGGGTTTTTGCAATCTCTTTAGCCAACCCATCAATAAAAGGATTTTCGTTTTCCCCACGCCATGGTTCAGCACTCAAAATATTAGCCAATACAGCAGTGTCGTAAATCATCTTACATTCAAAATGACTATGCAAGTGTTTTATTGCTTTTTCATCATGATGCGTTTTATTTTTTCCAAATAAAAAACTCCTGTTGTCTTCCCGTTCTAAATAATGCTTTTGCTCTTCATGAAAATAATGCTGGAACCATTCCAAAAATTCCTGTATTTCCTTGTCGCGTTTGTGAAGGACCAATACAATTTGATTGTCGGTAATCAAATAGGCGTAAATCTTATGCCCTTTACTCATTGAGCAATGGTTTAGGGCTTTTGCAATAAGGGCTTTACGAATAGCTGGGAACAAGGTCTTGTTCCATTTTTTCTTGATGAGTAACAATGCTTGGAAATCGCTATCAACCCCAACTATTGTACTTGGGTGAAAGTTTTTCTTTCGGTTTACTTTACTCGCCGTCATTGATTATAGGGTTTTGTTTTCTTTTTTAAATTCCCGTCGTATGCCCTCTCGTAACTCTTGTGAGGTTACAATAGTATCTTCTCTTTTAATGGCAGAGAGCGCACAATAACGTAATACATTTATGATTGATCCACCACTTAGTTCATAGGACTCGGCAATTTGTTGTAGATCGATTTCCGCAGAAAGAGTACAAGTCCCAGAAAAAACATTTTTCCAGAGATGAAAACGGTCTTGGGGACCCGGCATAGGAAAATGGATCATGGTTTGAAATCGTCTAGTAAAGGCATCGTCCATGTTTGCCTTTAAATTTGACGCCAAGATCACCACTCCCGGGTAATCCTCTATTCGCTGCAGTAAATAGGCCGTTTGCTGATTGGCGTATCGATCATTTGAGGAGCTTGTTACCGTTCGCTTTCCAAAGAGGGCATCTGCTTCGTCAAAAAACAGGATCCAATCTTTGTGCTGGGCAATATCAAAAATACGGGCAAGGTTTTTTTCGGTTTCCCCAATGTATTTGGAAACAATCATCGATAAGTCCACTTTATAGACTTCCCTTGAGGAAATCTTACCTAGCAAGGTGGTGGTAAGGGTTTTTCCGGTTCCAGGCGGTCCATAAAATAAAGCCCGGTAGCCAGGTTTTAAATGCTTTTGCAAACCCCAATCATTCATTAAAGTATCCCCATGCTGTAACCAGATTTTTATTTCTTCAACCTGATTCATCACAACAGGATCAAGCACCACATCCTCCCAATCCAACGGAGTGGTAATTTTTTGCGCAGGAAATGAGGCACTTTGTTCTAAAGCAGGCATGGTCCCCGTTAAAAAATAATGCATCCAACGTTTATTAATACCCAAAACGCCATTAAACCTAGGAATATGGGGCTCGGTATCTCCCAAAACCAATACTTGTTCCCGCATGAAAACATGATTGTTTTCAAAAATACCCGAAATGCCATCATAGTATTCTGGGGACGTAGCGGTAGCCAAAAACAATAAGGTTTGGACCGTAGGTAAAAAACCACTGTGGTTTTCATCTACTACTCCACCAAATTCTGTAAATCCGCGATCATACAGTTTGTTTTTGCCAAAAAAAATATCCAGTACCTCTGGTTTTAGGTGAGGAGCCATTGCCAGGGCCAGGGCCAAGCGTTCAACGGTGTTTACGTTCCAATTTGTAAGCGCTTCGGCAAAAGAACCCTCTGCCTCCGAAAGATCGGGCAAAGGAATATCATGCCAATGGTTTTGATGTCCTTCTTGTAACAAATAGCTTCGAATGGATTGGTCAATTACCCTAGCCAACCAGTCCATTTCATTGAGGAGCAATGAATATCCGTTATTCGTTTCCATAGGTAATGAAAAGTTTTTGAACATCATCCAAATTGAGATCTCCCCAGTGAAAATACTGCAATGCGGTATTGGGATTCAATTGATTGGCTTGAAGCATATCCAGCACCGAAGTCTGCAAATGATCACGCTGGTGTGGCATTTCAAGGGATTCGGTATGAAAAAATCCATAATCAAAAAAATCCTTTGCCCAATCCTGATAATTCATTCTTTCATTGATTAGATCACTTATAAATACCTGAAACTTTTCTTGATACACTTGAAGTTTTTTTGCCTTAAAAAAATTGGGTACCCTTTCCTCCTGCCGATGATAGTATTCAATATTCTTGGATTGAATGGTTTTCCCACGGCTTGATCCAAAGATATCGGCAAGACCAAAATTTTCTTCGCTTGTAGCAATTTCCAATTCGGCATGTTCATCGCTGGCGATGGCCAAGGTCCAACTTTTGGTCGTAACACACTCTGTCACCAAATACAATTCCCGAAAAGAATAATAACTCTGGGTAAGTTTTAGTATGAGTTCTTGCTGAATTTCCTGCCAATTGGCAATTTTCACTACTTCGGGGTGTGCTCCTTTAAAGAGGTAACTCCCAGCATTTTTAAACGCCAGTACCTGTTTGCTATAGCTCATTTCCCCATCCGGTTCATAGCCCGCAACTTCTCTTCCCGAGTAGGGCTTGGTTACCCCTTCATTAAATTCCCAATTAACCGCATTGAGCTTTAGCCCAGAATCCAATTTTGTGTGTTCCAACGCAATGAGCGATTTTCGGTAAATATTTCCCAAAACAATTATTTCCCCATTTTTAATCTGAAAAAAATCGCCAGGATACAGGGGCTGGTTAATGGGTTTTGAAGGAAGGTATCCTCCCGTGCGTAAATAAAAACCTTTATAAAACTTTTGAAATAAGTGATTCATAACATTTCAATAAATTGTTCATTGCCATAAGATACAACAATGAACAATTATAAATACCTATGAGGCAAATGCCGCAGCATTGGCTGCCGCAAGTCCTTGCTGCAAAGAGTTAAGTTTCACCTGCGCTTTGCCCAATTGGCTTGTAGCACTATCCAATTGCTTGGTGGTAATTCGGTCTGCCTTTTGCGCTTTTGAAAAATCCTGTTTTGCTCTTTTATAGGCTTCTTTGATAAGCGCTTTAATGGAGGTAATGGGAGATGCTTCGGCAACGGGTTCATCAAAATCCCCTGTTAACACAGATCGTAGCTTAACCGCTTCCATATACTCCAAAGCCGCCGTAGCCTGTGATTCCATATTAATGGCATGCGATGCAAAAGAAGATTTTAATGCCACAATGGAAAGCGCCACGGCATTATTGGCATCCTTACCTGCATTGGCCATGATGGACATGACTTCATCCGAAATCAACGGGTTTTGTTCTTTCTTTCTAAGTAAGGTGGTTGAAAATTTATTGATGACTTCGGCAGCGTAAATGAGTTTTTCTACCACGCTTTTCATTTGGGCAGCAACGCTATGTGATTGCTTTTCTGCATCTGTGATTTCATCCAATGCAATATCTGAATTGCTTTCAAGGTCTTTTGCCGCATTGACCACTTCATTCATCAAGTCCAGGTTGTTCTTTGCTTGATCGCGTTTGGCCTCGGCAATGGCCAAAAAATTGTGGAATTTGCTCGACTTTTCGGTGAGTGACGTTACAATTGCTTGGTATTGTTCAACCTCATGCTGTGCATCCAACACCTGCATGGTCAAGAAGTCAAGCTCTGCTTTTTTACGTTCGGTAATGTCGTATCGACGTTTTTCTAATGGAAGTATGGCTGTTTTTCCCATGATTTCTAAATTTTTTATGGTTATTGATTTTTAGTTTTTGAGGAGTTCATTTCCCCTTGGAATATAAAGGGTTTAGTCTCCAAATGATCTGAAATGGCATTTGTGTATTGAGCCAGGATAGCTTCCTCTTCTACCGACATGGCAAGCACCACAGGGATGTATGAATTTCCTGGAATTAAAGGATTCCCAAAATTATCGGTAGTTTCCGGACCTAATACAGCTTGCCAATTCGTCATTGTGAGTGCACTGGGCTTTGGTAGCTTTTCATTTTTGGTTTTCTGCGGTATGGCGGGTTGCGGTTTTGTAAATTGGGATGCCACGGTATAGTTTCCGGCTGAAACCTGCTCGGCAATTGTTAAATTGAAAAAGAGCCCCGGTTTATAGATATGCTGCATGCGCATTATCTTTAGTGCATTTTGCTTTTTCTTCTCCAAATCATTTATTTTCCCAGGAAGGGTATCCAGCAATCCAAGCCTTTGGTCAATGGATTCAATTTGAGCGAGGGTATTTTTTAAGGAATCCTCCACTTTTTTTCTTTGGGCGTCGGTTTTACTTAAAGAGACTTCCGCTTGAGTATTTACCACCTCACTTGTCAATGCATTCTTTGATTCCAACAATGAATCTTGATCTGCCGAAATGGCCAATAATTCGGTTTGAAGGGCTTCAATTTTGGGATCATACTCCAAAGAGATTTTTTCAATTTTATTAATCTCGTCCTCAATTTTGCGCAATCCACGATCCGTTAGCAACCCCTTGGTAATGTCTGGGTTATTGGGTAAGAACATACAGCGGTATTCCACCTTCCATCCCACATTGTCATCCTCGTTCAGTTGAAAAGTAAAAGTACTTTCCATGGACGTTTTGGAAGGTTTTTTTCCTGAAAATTGAAGAACGTCTTCTTGAGAAATACCCGAGTTATCTTGCGTCAACTCTTGTACTTCATCAGCATCGATTTCCAGGATGACCGATTTTTCCTCCAAGGCAAACGTTTTTGGATTTGGAGCCTTTAACGTATAGGTAAGACTGAAGGGAGCAGAAGGGGCAGAAAGATAATCTTCAAAATTATTGATGGCCTTTTTATATTCTGTATAAAAAACCGCCATTACAAAAACTACATAATTATCTCCTCTTTTGATCTGCTCTCCATCGGTATCGACCAGTTCGGTGATGGTAATGGGCAATTCCATTGTCCCTATGGACTTTTGCAGTTTTTGTGGAGCCTTTGATGCACTTTTGGAGGGTTGCGCACTTTCTTTGGCAGGCACTAGCGGTATCGAAGGAGTAATTTTTACAAACATTCGCTTATTACGATCCATCAAGAGGATTCGTTCAGCCGAATTAATATTAAAAACCGACTTCTTCCGTTCTTTTACAAGCATTATATTATAGCTCTCCACTGGATAATTAGGAAGGGAACTATGAAATTCAAAAGGGCTTTTTATCAAATCGAAATGTACCGCATACCCATTACTGCTAATTGATTTTCCAGGCACATTTAGATTAAGATTCAAGGCTTTATTGGTAGCAACATAGGCTTGCTGACTCGCAATATAATCGGTATCCAGATCTTTCAATGTACCTTCTGCTGCCTTCTCTAGGGTACTGGTTGTTGCAACTTCGGTATTGTCTGCAGTTACCGTGGCAGAAACGGTATCAAATTCAGAGTTAGCAACACTTAATAAATTGGCGACAGCGGTATTTGTAGCTTTTGCCTTATCGGCTACTGTAGATGCCGAAACTTGCGCGGTCAAGGAGGAAGCATCCATGGCCAACTGGGACACTTTTTCAGCTTCTACCGCAGTTCGATTGATCAATTCATAGGATTTTCTGGCATCTTCATAAATATCCCCTCCAAAATCGGCAGCATTTACAATACTAAACACACTAGCAATGTCTGAAGCCAATTTCATAATGGCATTAGAAGCAATCTGCACATTGGCAGCGCTTACCGATGCATTTGTAATGGCTTGGCTCACATAGGTTTTTTCTTGGTTGGCAGCCATTAAAAGGTTGTTTGAAATGTTACTGTTATTGACCGCTTGTTCCTTTACTTTTCCTTTTTCTACCATATCATCGGTAGAAAGTTCCAGTTTTTCATTTGCGGTAATCCTAGCTCCTTGCGCATAATAGAGACTAAACATGGCAGCATTTTGCTGTGCTTTCTTTTTTTTCTGATCGAGTTCCTGGCCTTGCAAAGAAGACAGGACCTCGGAGTGTAAATTTTCGTTGTAAGAGTTCATAAGATTCCTGTTTTAAGTTATTGTTCTTGTTTGTTGGGTGTTCATGGGACTTAGCTTTCCCACCCTTTTATTGGTTCTATGTTGATAATTACTTTTATTTTTTTAATATGGCCATTGCACTTTTATGGGCTTTGGCATCCATGGAAATTTTATGATCGAAAAAGAAAATGGCGATTTATTGATCAACAAATCGTAAGGCCTCTTTTCAACCGTCAAAGTCCAATGGGCCTCCTCCTCCTGTAGCAAACCATCCCTCATGAGCCAATTCCCCCTAAATCCATCCCTAGAACTATTCCCTATGGCAGGCCAATGGCCAATGGCAGCATCGATTAAACTTCCTATCAATTCTTTGTTCCCTTCAGATATGGTATAATCAAGGGGCACTGGTTCTTCCAGGCGAATGCCACACAGAAGTTTGTTAAGCACTAAAAAATGCTCTTCAAATCCTGTTTTTCCTGCTACTAAAAATTGCAGGTACTGTACGGCATGAAGTTTATTTTCATGAGAGGTGAAATTTCCGTTTGCCACCAACTCCAAACGATTGAAAAGAATTGAAAAATAGGAGTTTAACAACACAAGACCTGCATTGTTGATGGCTATTTTATCAGGCTCACCATGATGCTGCAATTTTGGGGTGACTTTATTCATTTTAGGAATATTAATGTTCTCTTTGGGAAGGGGAGGTTGAATTGACTTCTTGGGAACTACTTCCCGGTTGGCTTGCTTAAATTCTTTAGGCAAAAAAGATTGATTGATGGCCAAGTATTCCAAAAAAGTATTTTTGGAGACTCCATATCGCAATTGTAGCTCCCAACCTATTTCATGCAATAACCGTTGGGGAGATAAGCTTTTCCAATTTCCCGTGAGCCATGCATTCAATAATTTTATGTACCCAATAGCTTGTAACCGTTCCCTTAAAGAACCCGATACTTTTTCGGTAGGAAAACAAAGCAAAAAGCCTTTAAAGCGTTCCAACCGTTGGAACATTTCTGGATTTACCTTTAAAATAAGCGACACCAAGGTTGAAATAGAAATGACCTTCATCATTTTCTCCCGTTCCCTATGAGTCTTTATTTTATTCTTCAAAACATTCTTTAGCAAAATAGGATCATCCATGAGTAATTCCAGCATTAACTCTTGATGATCTTTTCCAAGACTAGAGGGTAACCAAGAGGGGTTGGTGGTAAAATAAATCCATTGAATGAGAAGTTCTTGCCTTTCCTCTTCCGCCTCTTGTTGTATAATTTTTATAAAACTTGCTTTGGTGATTTTTTTAATAGTTGAAACCTTAGCCCTTTTGCGTTTTTCTTCTGTAGGCGATTTGAGTTCCAAGGGGGAGGCCACTTTAATTTTTAAAACCCGTTCCAGTTGCGCTTTTAAGAATAGTGCATTAGGGTGATAGCGCAGGGCCTCTTTAACACTTTCCCAAAAGGTTTGAAAGATAAATTCCAAAGGCTGGGCACCTTTGCCTTTTTGTCTTTTGAAAACACCCATCACCTTAGCATAATACCACTCAAATACAGGAGCACTTGATGGAATTAATTTCTCTAGTATCACGGAATGCTGTTGACGGGACATTCTGGCCATTTCCACCGCAAATTTTTTCGGGTCCCAATGAGTTACTTGATCCAAAAATTCAGATGTAAAGTCTTCAACGGTAGTCGCTTTTTCCAGCAAGAGCGATGCGGACAAATGCCATTTTGTTTCCAAAGGAGTATTTTCCTCAAAATTTGTTGCTAGGGATTCCCCTTTATCAATAGCATAGAAAAAAGAGAGGGGTATCCTTTCCTTGAGCATTTGTTTCTTAAGTAGAAAAAGCCAATCTTTCAATAGATCCGCTTCCCCTTTTTTAGGGCTTTTCAAAAACACGGAAAGGCCCAACATAAAGAACCTTTTGCGAAGGGAAGCGAATTGTTCCTTATTTGTAAAACCGCTTTCTTTTATTTCAAAATACCGAAACTTTCGTTGCAATGCATTAAAAAAACCAGGTGCCCCTTCTTTCAATAAGCATTTTGTTGTTTTTGGATTTAGCAATTGGGAAATCACCTGTTGTATGAATTCCCTTTGGGGATAATCTCGAAGTACCTGCATGGAGGTTTTTGGGTATAATGGTAGTCCCTTTATGAGTGCAACTTCTACCGCTTCAAGGCCTTCATTTTCTATTACTGAAGCTTGCCAAAGCTGAAAAAGCTGATCCAGCAATGACTCCAATGTTGCTTGAAAAGAAAAGGATGGAGTATTGCCCTCCCTTGTAACAAGGGCATCTATAAATAGAGGGTAAGCTTCTAAAGAAACCCATCTTTTTTTACCACGAGGAATAGTTTTTAATACCATCTCGGTGAGAAGGAAATCCGTCTCCCAAGAGAAGGTTTTTGCCATCTTTTCAGAAACAAAACCGATAAAACCCGGGATGGTTTTTTGACTTGCGGTTACTGGTACAACATACTGAACTACAATCCACCATAGTTCTTGTTTGGGCATGGATTTTTGTCTTGCCATTACCTCAAACTGCACCAGTATGGGTTCAAAATCTTCCTTAAACCTTGGTGTTAAAACCTCCATGAGCCTAACAAATGATTGAGGAGTTAACTGCTTTAAAAAGACCTTCCATTGCAGTTTGTCCCATTTAAGGGAAGCGAACAACTTTGAGAATTGTTGGGGTTGTTCTTCGGAACAGCGTATGAGTATTGCATTCATATTCTTATCTGAAACCGCTGCATGATCCTTGCTCTTTCCTGTAACCCATTGTTGGAATAAACTCCAGCGTTCTTCCCCTTCGGAAAGGGTTTTGCGTTTTTTTGTGACGGAATGAGGCCTTTCGTTGATAAGAAAGTCCAAAACCGTAAGTAACTCCTTAGTCCCCTGATGGCCTATTTTTGCTTGTGATACGCTTTTAGCTACCCAAGAAAGCAGGTCTTCATAAGCCATGTTAAACCGCTTTGAAATGGAAACTAAATTGCTTTTTGCAAAGGCAAGCTTGTTAAATAAGGTTCCCCTTTGTGCTAATAAATAATCCATGATCCATAACCAGATTTCCTTTTCAAATTTTGCCTTGGGAGCCTTTATTTTAGAAGTTTCCTTTTGTGTAAGAAGCAGTGTATGAGTAAAGTTTGAAATGAAAATGTGATTACTGGGTTCAATAAGCTTGATGACCTTTTTTATTGTAGGCGTATCCAATTGCCAAACCAATCGCTTGCGCACTTGAGATTGACGGCCAATCGTATACAACAGGGATAACAATTCCTGCGGAACTAATCGTAATGAGCGATCAATGATGCGGGAGAACAATTCGTTTTTACTGCTATAATTCCAAGGGAAATATCCTTTTACAAGGTAGTTCTCAATCCACTGTAAATCATTTTGTTCTTGTGAAATCACTTGGGCTTCTTCCACTCCTTTTTGAATTTGGGCTCGAATCAATAACAATAAGGCCTCCTGTAATTTTTGAGGGAATGTTTTATTGAGGTCGCTGGCAAGGGAAGCATATCCCAGAGGGCCCAAGTCTATTTCAAGTTTTGGAACATACCACGTTTCATCCTCTGGGCAAAGAGCTTCAAAAGTTGTGGACAAGTGTCGCTGTAGGGCAAAATTGGACCAATGGCTCAACGCAGATAAAAGTTCCTGTGAAAGTGTTTTATCATCAAAGGTTGTATCCCACGTAATCTTTGCTGCGATATGTGATCGTCCCTGGCTCATGACATGCCTGTTTTTAATAGCACTAGTGATTTCCAAATAGCAAAACCGTGGTTCTGGGCAGAGGGCGATGAAGGTTTTTGCGATGGGCTCCCAACCCTTTCGTTTTCAGAAAACCGGAACCGTTTGCTGTTATGCCAATTTGCAAAAGCATGGATGAAATGCATCATTTTTGTTTTGTTGAAACAGAGCACTTTACCTGCCACCCCTACGGGTAGGTTCGCATCCAAAAAATGAGCAACCCGATCAGGAAAGGCTGTCGTTTTTGGTTGACAAATAAATTCGGGGAAAACGATAAACACATCGGTAGTGAGATAATCGGGCGATAACGCATAAAAAGTACTGGAATCGAAACTTATTTCCAGGTACAAATTCCCCAAAAACCCAAGCGTTGCATAGCCACTGGACTGGGTAGGTTCATAGGCCTTTTTTTCAAAAGTATATGTTTTCTCTTGTATTGTTTTATCTACCGTACCCTGCAAACCGGTAAACGGGGAAACCGTTTGTGCTCGAAACCAAGTTTCTAGTTGGGAAATATCATATAACGTCAGTTCTTGTTTTGTTTCCCATGAAACACCTACCTCCCCATGACCACTAAATATCATTTTAAAAGTAGCTTCCTGAAAGAGAAGTTTGGTCTCCACAAGGATACATCCTTTTCGTTGTTTAGACAACCATTGAGCAATGGCACATTCTTCTTTAAAAGCATCATTTTCAAAGTGTTCTACAATGTACCTTTGGTACTGAAAATCCAAACCAAATAGTAAATGAAGCTTAAGTTCCAGTGTTGAAAAGTTGACTAAATCCTTTTTCTTGATCTTTCCTTGTTTATTGATTTTTTTAGCCCTAACTAAAAAATCCTTCGAAAAAAGCTTCGTTAATTTTTCATATCGTTTTTCGGAAACGTTTTTAATCTCTGGCTCCAAGGGAGCTGCCTGTAGATAATTGTACCCTTTAAATCGGTAATAGGAGAGCTTCTCAAAATTCTGTAGATAAAGACTTTTAAAAAGTACTGCATCTTTTTTGGTCTCTCCGGTGATTTCTGCTCCTTGAATGAAATAATCCAGCAACGCAGGAGATTCGCCGTGACGAGCCAGCAAATGGTCCAAAATAGTGTTTCTACGTTCCACATTGGTTTTTTCCTCTTCCATGAGCTGCATTAAACCATAGGAGTAACTATTGTAAGGATCCTTTTGGTAGGATTCCCAGCTTTTTTCTTCCAACTCTTTTATGGAAATAAGTTCTTCGCTAAAATCAAAAACGGTGGCGTCCATAAGGATATCCTTAATTTCTGGCACGTCATACAAAAACTGATAGAAGTAGGTAGGTGAAAAGCTTTTAAACGGAACGGGGTACATGGAAGGGCTTTTCTCAAATTTTTGAAGGAAATAATTTTTGGAAGATGGTCTTTTGGTCACGCCAGAAACAGGATTTGAGAAGGAAAACAATTGATCCAAATGGGCCAATTGAGAAAATTGATTGGCAATGAGTTGGTCAAAAAGGGTTAAATATCCTTTTAACTGTTTTGTCTGTGCTTTTTTTGAAGGGGAAGTTCCTGGAGCAACTCCATGGGATCCCAACCCAAAAATCTCGGGGAACGTATGCTGGATTGAATAGTAATCTTCTATTTCACGGAAACTCCCCTTTGGAAACTTTGGCGCCATCGTAGCCTTATCTACCGTGGGAGGGATTGCCTTTGAAGTTGAAAGTTCTAGTTTTTTTAATACCTGTTCCAATGAACGATCCCTGATCTGCTCATTTCCAGAAAAAAGAGTTAATCCTTTCTCGTGGAGTAATGAAGCAGAAAGGGAAATATCTAGTAGTTGATAAGGGAGTGCAGTGGCACAATTAGGATCTGAGGGAGCTGCAAAAGATATATTCTCTACCGAAACAACCCCAGCTACCCCCAATAGGAGTTCTTGGAGGTCATGAATATAAACCTCATCTCTTTTAGAAGGCCCACCCTCATGAAGAATCCATCCATGGGTAAGCTTCGGCCCATTAAAAATGGTGTTGATGGAATGTCCTTTTTGCTCAAGGGTATCAAATGTTTTTCCTTTTATTTTCAAAAATAGGTAATCGTCAATGGCTTCTTGGGCCGCTTTTAGGATGGCTGAAGGGTTTTGCTTTCCATCAAAAACCAACTCCCCTTTCAACCATATGGGGACTTGTTCCAACGGAGCGGGCATCGAAAATACCTGGCCTAGGTTTCTACTGCGATTAAGGGCATAAAAAGCTTCATTACAAAGATCCCCTTGTTGAACAGTACTTTTATTAGCAGAAATTGCCTTTAGGAATACTTCTACTATTGAAAGGGAGGGAAAGGCAGTTTTTGAGGATAGGAATATGGCATTTTGTACCCCTTGAACCCGATCGACCAAAAACGTCACATAATCCCATTGGGTCATTGGAGCCGTGGTTAGAATATCTTGAGGTTTAAAAAACTGATTCTTGGCTTTTATGGAGCCATTTTGACGGGTAAGGATATCCTTCATGGGGAACGAAGCGCAATAGCCCAATTCGGTGAGGGCGAAAACCAATTGGTCCAAAATGGTAACCCCTGGGTCACTGGCATTTAAATTGGTCCATTGCACACCATCAAAAGCTTGAATAAAGGAGAGCCCTTCGTTTTTCAATTGCTTGAAATCGACTGCGATAGGAAGTTGTTCATCCAATATGTGATACGCGTCGTTCATGTCTTTTCTATCACTTTAATATCATGAACCATAGCAGAAACCAATAGCTCATCAGGGGAGGAAGGTGCCAGTTTTCCATTTATGGGAATAGCATTTCCCGATGCGTCTACCGTTGCTAAAGCAATCTTATTTATTCCTGTAATGCCTGGTATTGTTTTGATAAAGGCCAAAATGGGAGAAATGCTTATGGGGGTATCCATTTGCCTTTGAATGGTTGTAGAAACAATCCAAGGAGATAAATAGACTTTTAATTGTTCTGATATGGAGCGTTCCATTGCACTGGCTCCATAGCCCTCTTCCAGCTTAATTTCAGCCTCAACCTGCACGGGTGTCATGGTAAAGTTTTTCACTTTTACCCTATTTCCCAGTAGGCACTTATTTTCAAGAAACAAAGCTATTCTTTGGGATTCACAGCTTGTTACATAAGGGCGAAATGCTGAGGGCAAAAGTTCATTTTCCACTACTGGCACTACGCATACTTCCGTTCGGTTTGTCGTGTAATTAAAAAACGTTTTTGAATAATAAACTCCTTTGAAATGTTCTTTGATCAAAACATAAAAATCATAGGAGGTACCTACCCTACCCTTTGTCAAAACCCTATGGCTTACACTTTCATTCATAGAAACCACACTTTGCGCGGGCTCCCCGCCAAAAGAAGGAAATGGCTGCATTACCTTGGTAACGCCTTTTATCGCTTTACTAAAACCTGTTATACTATTTGGAGCAATTTTTGGAGATATTCCAATGGGTTCATTTAGGGTGCCCGCCCTTTTTACTTTACAACCATTGGTATCCATAAATACAATGGCTGGATAATTTGCTGGTTTACACTGTGTTCCTATACACAGCCAATGAGCATTTTGAGGCATATAGGGAACGTTTCCCGAAAGAGCATTGGGTATCTTCACCTCCCACAGGCCAGAGCAGGTAAACCCATAGGTAGTATCGCGGGAGACCTCCACTGAATCCCAGCCTTCTTCGGAAGCTATGGAATAGGTAATCCCCAATGCTTTAGCTGAATGATCCATTGTTGGGATACCCGATGACATTTCGGTATAAAAATGCAACGTACTGTTTTCAAGTACATGGTTCAATTCTAGGTAAAAAGCTCCCTCTTGATAAAAGGGAGGCCAAAGTGACACCCCTGTTGAAGACTTGCTGTTTGTTTTTGAAGAGCTTTTCTTTTCAGCAACTGCTGGAGAAAGGGGGTATTTTCCCTCAAAAAAGGGAGCCACCAAGGAAAAACTTCCAAAGGGCGTTTCATAAAAACAATCCAAGGAATCCAAAGTGTCTGGAGAATTAAAATCATAGGTTACCTGTGCGGTATAAGAAGCACTAAACGTCTTTACTTTTGGGACAAATGGCTTATTGGCAGGGGCAGAAATAGCATTATAATTAGGATTGGGCGATGAAATTATCTTAGCATTATGGATGGCCAAATCGGCCACGACATTCCCATAGATAGCATTCCCAAATCCTTCGGAATGAGCCGCTAAGGTCATCTTCAAAAAACCATTTTTAGTATTTTGGCTATAAAGGAGAGGTTGCTTTTGAAGGGAAAAATCATAGGGTAGCGTTTCCGTTGTCTCTCCAACGGGAAGGGCGAAAAAGCTTTGGGTCGTGTTTTGGCATTTTTTGGTTAGGGGGGTTATTTTTCCTTTCATTGTACTTTGTACGGTTTCCTCTGCCGTACTGAACAACAGGTCGCTACTATCCTGAGCCTTGGGATTGCAGGTGGTATCGGAAGGATAAGGTTCATAGCTTTGATCTTCTTTTAATTGTACCCCCGTACTTTTTTTAATTCCCGAAAAGGCGGTCCAAGTACCTCGTTCAAGACAGGAAAACTCTACCCTAAAACACGTATTGTTATAAGGAGTAGTTGCGGGGGAACCTACTCGGAAAATTTTCGATGCTATTTTCTTGGCGGTATTTGCTATTAACAGCGGGTTTTTAAAAATAGAAAGAATGCCTTTTCCTCCGCACAAGGTTTATTGTCGTGATCATTCGGGTCTTTAATAAAATTATTGTACGCTTGATAATAGTATTGGAAATCCCCGGGGACTTGGTCCCAAGTAAGGGATAAGCATAGGAGCATAGGTTCTTGCTGAATAGTTCTTGGCTACCAATGATAAAGCTATTCTGAAAACCTGGAGGGGTCCAAATAGCTCAAAAGGGGCTTTGGTGTTTAAAAGACCATAATCATTATAGAGCTGGAAATGGTCACATCGGTCACCCGTCGTTTGAATATCAATTTTTCAATAACGGGAGGAGTACTAACATGGGGGAATTTAGAAAAAACAAGTTTGCACAAGGCCAATCACTTTCTAGCCCCTCCGGGCTTTTTGCCCAAAAAAGAAGAAATAGCGGGTTGGGCACTATCCAATATTAGTGAAAAACTAACTTGCCCTTTTGTATAGTATAGTTAAAAGGCTTTTGTATTTGCGAAAGTCACTCCAACCATTCCTTGGAGGTACTTAAGTAAACCTTTGCCGTATTGAAACAGCGCAAATCAACAGCCACAGTAAAATAAAGGACCACATCTATGGTTCGATTTCCTTCTTGAAGGAAAAAATAAGGTGACCCAAAGCATAAAGACAAAGACACGGCTTGAGCCTCTGTATCAGATGCCGATCCAAATAGGGGCCATGATTGTAAGCTACCGTTGGGTCCATTTACAATGGATGATGGGGTTGGGTTTTTTTTGAGCAATAAGCATTGGAGTCCCGTATTTTCATTAGTCACTACCCCTTGATTTGTTTTTAACAACGTATAGGCATTGGCAATCGTAGTAGGGTTAATGGAAAGTGACGCAATGGTTTCAAATTGGACAGGTTCCTTATTGCTATTCAATCCTGCGTTACAAAGGGTCCCTTTAGGAAGTATAAAAGGGGGTGTACTGGAGGAAACATCAATGCTTATATAGGCAGTATCAGGCTTTGCTTCTTTGGGATGTTGCCTTAAAATATCGGTATAATAAAAATGCAAATGCTTTTGGGCCAAACCGTTCAAGGAAGTTTGTTGGTGCTTTAACAGTGCCAAAAAACTCCTTAGAAGTACCGTATCGGGAAATGAATCCTTGCTTTTTTGTAGATACTCAAATTCATCCTTAGCCTGAAAAATGATTTGCTCACTCAATTCAAAAATGGATTTTCCCAGATGGGAAAGTGCCAGAACAATGCCATGTGCTTGATCACGCGTCGTCCATTTTATAAAAGGTAGATCCGAGCTTTCATGGGTTCCTTGTGGTGATGGGATGGAAAAAACCTCCCAAAAAGTCCCTTTGTTTTTGGTTTTTTTCCAGAAAGAATGCTCAAACACTTCTTTGTCTTGGAAGTGTAGGGGTTGTATGGTTTTCCAAATGGTTTCATTTTCGAGGTAATTCCGCATGCTAAAAAAAGCCCACAGATAGGAACCGCACCATGCATCTATGGAATGGATCACAAACTTTTTGAGTGCATAGTTCTTATTGTACAAATACATGAACCGCGACCAATATTCAATCTTTAGGAACAAATCGGTAATGGATTCCAATAGGATAGAAACTGCCACATCCAAACTATTGGGATGTTTTTGGGTTTCCGTATTGGTGCTCTTGGATGACTCATATGCCTGGAGGAGAAAGTGGCTATTTACCGTGAAATTTTCCTTGAGTTCGGCCAACTGGGTTTTTGAAATGTAAGCAGTAAGAAAAATAGGGTCTTTCAATAAAAAGGGCGCCCAAGTATCCACCCGTTTATTGTTGATGTTATAAAAATTCAATAAAAAAGCAAACTGAGCCATAAAATGCAATCGATCCCGATCATCCCGTCCATCCACCAAATCATGCTTAGGTACCAAAGAGGTTACCTGAGATTGAAATAGGGTGTCTTGATTTAATAGCATTTTAACTAATTTAAATTTGTTCCTTCTTTCAGGTGAAAGGGAAAAACATAATTGTGGCGGGTATTGGTATCGTTAAATACATAAGTGATTTGAATGGCTACCTCCCCAAGTAGCCTATTCACAAATTCCACTTCCACCTCTTCCACGGTTATTCTAGGTTCGTTGATCAATAGGGCGTAACTTACTTTTTCCTTTATTTCCCCTTTCAAGGTTTCGTCCATTTTTCGAAAAAAAAACTCCTGAAGTCCAGAGCCCAAAGCAGGTTCCAAATAACGTTCCCCTTGTTTGGTTTGTAGGATAATCCTTATGGATTGGTTTACATTTTCGAGGTACTCACTCACATTTAACTGAAAATTCCCCAAGGTAAACGTAATGGGAAAAGACCATCCCGATCCATAAAAATGTGCCTCTCTATGTTTACTTTTTTTATCCACCTATCATTACATTAAATGCGCCCAAAACAATTTCACCGCCATGGGCCGTTGCGTCTCCCATTCTTGCCGCTGGCATACCACCAATAAGCACTGTTGCCGAGCCCTCAATAATTGTATCTGGAGGCCCTACACATACCAGGCTATCACCTACCCTAGCGGCAGGTAATTTGGCAATAAGGACCGTAGGTTCACCAGGTCCTATGATAGGTCCTCCCACATGGGGTATAGGTGGAACCCCAGGGGTTTGCATGGGGCATTCATGAAAATCGGTTAATCTTGCTGCTGGTGGCATACTATTTTTTTTTAATTGATCATAACCATGGCTCCTTTCAAAGTGAGCTCTGCTCCTCCTTGAACGCTTGCCGTGGCACTTCCCTCTGCTGAATATTCCATTTCTGCAGATTCTTTAATATTTAACCCTTTAATGGTAACATCCCCAGCACTGGATGAAATGGTCACTCCTTGATTCCCTTTTAACGTAAGGGATTCATCAGCCTCTACGGTAATATTTTTGGGACTTTTTAGGGTTATTCCATCGCTGGACATGATTAATGAATTACTGTTTTGATCCTTGAGCGTAATTTGCTTGTCTTGATCACTAAGGATCAATGTGTTCTTTTGAGGGGTCACAATAGTGAACACCTTATTCTCATCATCAAAATTCACTTGAATACCCGATTTGGAAACAATGGCTTTCATTGAGTTTTTTTCATTGGGGTCCAATCCTGTAAAGGGTTTCAATTTTTCACTGCTGTAAAGGCTTCCCAAAATGATAGGGAACCTTGGGTCTTCGTTTAGAAACCCCACAATTACCTCATCCCCTACTTCGGGTAAAAAGAATGCCCCAGCATTTCCGGTGGCATAAAACGTAGCTTGCCTGGCCCAAAGCCCTTCCCCAGCCGTATCGAATAAAGGGAGGTCAATCAAAATTCGGTATTGGTTATCGGGGTCTTCATACATTTTTTTAACGGTTGCCGTAAACAAGCCGTTTACTCCGGGCAGTAGTCCTGCTGCGGGAGGTGCCATTACATCGGGTAATTCGGTGAACCATTGAGGGGAAAGGCCAAAGCCAATTTCAGTGGTCCAATTTCCTTCAGAAAGGGTGTGTATCACACTCGATACAAAATGATCTCCATTAAATCGATCTCCCAACCCTTGGAGGGTAATAAAATTCCCCGGGAGGACCAAGGTATTTCCTTGACAAACCACTTCTCCCTTAAATTTTGAGAGTTCGCTTTTTATTAACTGGGCTTTACTCCAGGTAGAAAGTTCGTCTTGGGTAAGTGCTCCAGAAGTTTGTAATGCATAATGGGATAGCCCAACCACTTCCGAAAGTTTTTTGGAAGAAATATTTCCGGCACCAGAAAAATTGTTTACTTCGGTGGCAGAGATAAGGGCTTGGGTACTATAATCCCAAGCACTCGCCTTCACATTGCCAAGTTGAGACACAGTGTCTAAATCCCCTTGAAGTTCAAAAATGGAATCCCCATAGGCCAATGTTAGCACCGAAGTAGTTTCCGCTAGGGGATTAAAAACCGAAAAAGTACCATTTACCGTAGTGACCAACATTCCATTAGCTTCGGCCCGGGAAAGGATAAAATCCCAATCGGTTGCATAATATTGCACCTGTTGGGGCCATTGTGTGGTGGTGGCTGTTATTTTGGTGCTGATTCCAGAATAATTTCCCAGAATGGAGGTAATAATATCGCTATCGGATTTTTGGGAATAGGAAGCGCTTTTCCTTCCCACGACCGTAGAAATGGCCTTATCCCTGCATTGTATTTCGAGAACAGAACCCTCCACATTATTGATACGAATGGCTTGATTAAGAACCACTCCCTTGAAAACGAGAGAGTTTTTGGAGTCATATCCTGCAAATAGTTCAATTTCTGCCCCAGGAACAAAGGTGCTGGAGGAGCTCGCAGCAAAAGTTCCGGTGGTGGGATCCCCATCCAAAACCACAACACGGGCCGTGGAAATGTGATTGACCGAAAAAGTGACTTCCAATGAATAGACCTGAAAGGTATCGGGAATCGAGTTTCCGTTAACTTTCACTTCAAAAGTGACAATATCTCCGGTTGGGATTTTTGTGGTTCCTGCCATTATGATAAAGGTATTATGGGGGGGAAAATCAGTTTTTGGCCGCCTTTTAAGTTTCTAAATTTGTTCAGCCCATTATAGTTTGCTACTTGCACATAATACATTTCATCGTTCCAAATGCGCTTGCAAAGCTGCGGTAGGGTTTCCCCTTCTACTACTTGAACAAAATGGCTTACATCGGGCGATTCTTTCTTATCCAATTTCTCGACAGTACTTGGGGAGATATATTGGCTAAAGCTTAAGGAAATTTTGGCGCGCAAAGGGCTCCCATCGGGACGAAAGTAGGTGTATGAAATATCCATCGAGACCAAGACCCCTTTGAAAACCATATTTTTTCCCCACTGTATCTTCACAAAATTGGGCCGATGTATCTTTCCTTGATAGGTATAAACAATGTTTTCCAGTGCCTCAATCTCCGTTTTCATATCGGTTCGCTTTTGGTCTACCAGACCCGTACAATCCACTACAATATCAAAATTGAGCTTATCGCTAGGAGTGCTTTTGTATTTTTGTGAAGGGGCACTGGTATCGGGGGCTTGTTTTTGGTCATATTCAATACTGCGTTGCCATTTGATGGAATCGGGATTGATCATCACAACATAGGGCTTTCCTTTGAAGGCGGTTTGAAACTCCTCATCGGTATAACCCGTAATACGCATTAATTGTAAACCCGATCCCATGGTTCTTATCTTTTTTGGTGTTTTTTCTTATTGGTTTGCTGCATCATTTTCTTGCATTCGTATAAAAGCTCTCTTTTTAAACGTTGTACCGTAGCCTGCAACTCCACATGGGAGGCTACTTTTTCTTGGCTTCGTATTTCCGTTTTTATGACTATTTCCCTTATTTCAACCGGCATAATTTTAATCGAATAAGTTTGCGATGGATCCCGTGGAAACATCTTCGGTCACATCAAAATAGGTATAGGCAAGTTCCATTGTTTCAATAGCAAGTGCATTTTCATTCGATTTCAAATCGGATACCGAATACTTGATGGGATAGGCATTGTAAAAAGTCCAGGTGACCAAAACCATCCCTTCTTCATCCAAAAGGCTTACCGAAACATCATGGGCCTTTATGGGGTTTGCCAGTCCTTCATCAATAGTACTTGCACACCAATCAATGAGTTCAGACCCTTCAGGACACTACCGCCCTTTTAAGGACCAGATTTTGACCACTGGTGGTAGTGGGGAGCCTGTATTTAAATCGGTTTTCCCCACCACATACTACTTCTTCCACGCCAAGCTCTTTCGAAATTCCAGACACCTCTTGAAAAGCAGCATCCACCCCTTTAAAAGATAGCTTGAAGTAAAAGCTTACCGGATAACTACTTTGCAGAGCCATTGGTGATTACTAATTCTTCATGAGCAATTTCAAGGGTATCTACAGCCACCTCGTTTCCGTCCGATTTTAAATCAGTGCTGGTAATTTTGGTAGGCCAAGCATTGTTCAACTGCCATTGCATGGTTACATCGCCGTTTTCATCCAATAGCTTGATTAATACCGTACGCCGCTTAATGGTGTTCATGGAAATTTGCTTATGCCAATCCCAAAAGGTATTGTCGTTCACAAAAACACCCCGTTTCATGGTGATATTCCCATATTTTACGATCCCGGGCATTTTTTCGGTAGAAAAAAGCTTACTGTTACTCTTTCGGTATTCAATAATCTGATTTTCAACGTCCATTCCGGAGACTTCCTGAAAAGCCACTCCTTTTAATTCGGTTCCAAGATCAACTTCAAATCGAAACTTGGGCATGGGCCACGTTGCGCCCTCTACACTTCCGTCATCTGTTGCCATAATTGTTTATTTTTTTTTTGATTAGTTATTAACTTGATTTTGCCATTTCCTGAACAAAGGAAAGCACGATAAACTCAGCTGGGTGTACCACAGCAACCTTTACGGTTACTTTCATAAAGCCCTGTAAAATATCATCTGCCGTCATGGTAACGCCTAAGCCGCATTGCACTGAAAATGCATCGGCTGAAGTGGCTCCCTGCAATCCTCCTTGTTTCCAGACAGTTGTAAGGAAGCTACCTATCATGGCTTTTACCGACTCCCATGTATTTTTGGTGTTAGGCTCAAAGACATAAGCATGGCAAGCGAGTTTGCACGATTGTTCTAAGAAAATAAGGGTTCGTCTTACAGGCAAATACTTCCAGTCCAGACTATTACCATCCAGAGTACGTGCGCCCCATATTAAAATGCCCAGGCCATTGAAAAACCGTATGGCGTTGATGGATTTTCCCGAAACGGGATCCATATTGAGATTGCCTTGCTGTGCTTCGGAAAGCCGAATGGGTAAGCTGGCCGCACCCACAATAGAGGTGTTGGCAGGAGCTTGCCAAACTCCCGATTGATTATCGGTTACCGTCATGACCCCCGCCATGGCCCCACTGGGCGGTAATATATTGGCATCGGCAAGAACATGTTTAATAATTAAAGAATACGTTTGGCTAGCATTGGTAAGCGCATTGTTGAATTGGGTTACCGTTAAATCGCTATTACCGGGGTTTTGAATGGTATTCAAAATGGTTGCCGCATTTTGATTGGGTGCCGAAGGCGGATTCAAAATAGGAGCCAATTGCTTTACGTCCCCTCCAAATAAATTGGTGTAATCAATTTCCGTATTCTGCATAATGGTGGTCCCAATAAAAGGGTAATAGGCCGTGCCGTAATTAAGTCCTTTGGCTCCTGTCCCATTTCGGAAGTTTTCGATATCAGTGGTGTACAGGATGGGATCGGGATCACGGCCCCCTATGATATCGAAAATGCTAATGGCAGTTCCCATCTCCGAATTTTGGAGCAACATAGCCTGCATAAGGGTCGCATTGTTGTCAAGGGACATCAAGGTAGCCTCGGGACAGAGATACATAGTGGGTTCTTCTTCGTTTTTAAGCAATGCGAGTCCGCCTAGAAGGTCATCTAGCTCTACATTGGGATTCACGATTTTATCCCACTGGATTCATGGGTGTTTTTGAGAGGCTCCATAGGTCCCAACCGAAATGATGTAGGCATCCCCTCCGCCATTTTCATAAAAAAGGCGAATGCTGTTATACATATAGTATATGGTATTGGGATCGGGTACAATGGAATAATAATCTGCAATCAACACATAGTCCCCGCATTAGGGTTGCCCTTTCTGCTTTACGAGGTAATACTCCGGGTTGTACTGTTTGGTGGGGCTAGCAGGAGCTGGCGGATCTGGATAACAATAAATCGCCTTAAATTCTGCAAACGTAGAAATCTTCATTGCTACATTTGTATACGATTTCCTTCGTATAATGCTTGCGGCGTGTACCCAATAAAATGCAGGAACGGCAGTAGGCGCTGGCACCACCGAATTTGGAAAGGCATTTATCTCATTAATGTAGACACCTGGAGATTTGATAGTTAGTTCATTCATAAACGTTTAAAATTTATTTTAATTAATAGGTTATACATATATATACATGGGTGAGGAAAGCCCCTCAACTCCATTTTCCTTAAAGATTCGGAAGTTTGACAAATTGGGTACCGGCAGCCCCGTAATCACTTTTTGGGAATGGGTCCTCTCCCCAGCTCCTTGCAATTGGGTAAGCAGGTTAAATTTATAGTGAGGAACTTCGCTTAAGGGAAGTAGCTGATTTCCTGATGTGAACCAAAGGGCATCCTGCCCGTTTTCGAGGGTAACCGCCTTGGGGCCTTCAAATGTAAAGTCTTCTTGGGTTTCTAGGGTTAATCCCTCCAGAGGTAAATTACTCCTATTGATGATGTAGTAATCCCATCGAGTGGCCCTTGCCCGAAACTGTAATTGGTAGTTTGGTATTTCGGAAACCGCATCAATAATATCCTGAAAATAGATCTGCACTTTGGCAAAAGAGCCATCTTGTGTTTCGGCCACACCAGCTAATACAATGTTGTTCCCGAAAGTTTCGTTTTGAGGATGGGATGATGCATAAGCATAGGATTGTTTTTCGGCAAAGGGAAGTGCTGTGAACATATAAAAGTTGGGATCTTCTACCCTGAGGGAAAAATCAAAAAAATCCAATGAAGTGGTGTTTTTGATATATGCTAGAAAATCTGCCACGGTTTCATTTGCCTTGAAGTAAACCTCTTTTCGAGAACTTACTGTATTTATGACAATACCATAGCGTTGCATCAAGGCTTGGGTATTTGCCCCAGGTTCCAGTATGAGCCCTTTTGCCTGTCCATTTTCAAAATAGTCATGTAAAAGTTCTAGCCGAAATAACGGTTTGTAAGCAATAACACTCATACGGCAACTTGTTCGGATACCTTGGAAATAGCAGTTTCAAATCCTGTAATTTCGGAGGGATCAAGGGTTAGTAATCGAATTTTATAAATAAGGGAAGGCCTGTATTTTGCCCCCATGGCACTCCAAAGGTTGAACATTTCGGGATAGGATATGGTCTCCATTTCATAATCCAGTTTTTTGATTCCCTCTGGAAGGCTTGAATAGACCGAAGCATCGATGCTTGGATAGGTTTGGAAAAACAACAGGGCGCTGTTCAAAAACTTAACCGATTCAGCATAGTCATCAAAATGGGACGAAATCATCAAGGCCAGGTTATATCGTTGCACTGGGGCAATCTTGGAGAAATTTCCATCCTCCAATTTTTTATTTCTCACATGAAAAGGTTTTAAGGTTTCCTTCTCAACATTGATAAGGGTAAGTACCAACTTATTTTGATTGAGTTGAGGAACGGTACCGTTTTCGTCTATGACATCATTTAAGACTACCCTGGTATCGTCTAGATGAAATCTATTCTTTACAAATTGATTGAGAATGGTACTTGTAAATTGGATGGTCTTTAGGATCATATGGTGATGTAACCAAATTAACTTTCGTAAAGATAAACCACAACATTCTATCTATCATCGTATTAGCATATACCATTTATAGACAAAGGAGATCTTTTTGTCCTAAGCATAGACAAACCGTAGACAAGTGCAATTTGTGCTACTTGTGTTATGCGGTTTGGGAGGAGACACTGGATACCAAGGAGGCAAGGTAATTCCGGAGGCTCTGATCTTTAGAAAGGTAGAGTTTTTTTTTCAATCGGTATTTGTGGGTACGAACACTTTCCTGATTGATGCCAAGGATATGGGTAATATCATCATTGGACATGTTCATGGTTACATAACAACAATATTTTATGTCCTTTAGGGTAAGTTCGGGGTGTTTTTTGGAAAGACACTTCAAAAAAGTGGGATTGGATTGTTCAAAATAAATTTTAAAATCTTCCCACCGGTTCTTGTCGGATAGGTTTTGCTTTATGGTATGGACAATGGAAAACAACTCTTTTCTCAAGGGGAGTTCTGCTTTAGCGGAAAGGAGTTCTATCTTGCTTTTGATGCTCTTAAGCGCCCCAATTTTTTGGTCCAATTCTATGACATACCTACTTAATTGTTTATTCTTATGAATGGCCTGTGAGGCCAAGCTATTTGTGAAAGTGTGCCCTTCTTTGTCATCCTTCCGTTTGCATAATAACAAAATAGAATTAACCCGTTGTGGTAAAAATTGTGTTTGCGAAGCAACCTCCAGCGGCGCCGTAAAGACAATGCATTTGCGTTCCCATTGTAAAAAAGGGAGCTCTTCTTTTCGGGCCAAGCAAAGCATGGGTACGGTAAATTTGAGCTTTTCGGGACTAAGTTCACTAATGGCAAGTTGATTGTTCCTAAAAGCAGTGATAACCAAGGTGGGTTGCAATGAGGTAACCAGGTTTTTTAGGTCGGGTAGTCGTGTGGTGGAAATATAACTGTAGCCTATAATCGAATGTAGCTTACTTAGGAGTAACGTAAGAAAAGTAGGGTCATCACATCCTATTACTATGCGATTGTTTTTGGCCATTGGTGGTTGTCTCACAGCAAAAATAGCTGCGTTTAGTAAACTGTTGGAAAAAGCGGATGATGAAATTACTTATTTATAAGACATTGATAAATAAGTGTTTATACGTAGATTTAAAATTAGATTTGTACATCCCCTTTCCCCTCACGCACTAGCACGGGTTCTTCGCCTGGTTAGGTCAATCACGGTAGAAGGGATATTTCCGCCATAAGCGTCAATGACCACCTCAACCAAATTTTCCCCACTTTTCGTAAATAAGTTCGGATCGGTGGTGTACTCAATAATTTCTGTCTTCATCATGAATGGAAGTAGATACAATGGGGTTTCCTGCCGTAATGACAAGGGCTTTGCAAATGGCATTATCGGAATTCGAATACCCACTTCCTTTTTTCTTTTGAAAACCGAAGGAAGGTTATTGTTTCCAGGGAAGAATAAAGGTATATGGCCCTGGCAAGGCTCTTTTTAGGATTTTTAAAACGTACGGGTGTCTATCTGCTTTACATAGTCACTTAAATTGCTCAAATCCTCGCAGACAAAGGAAAATTGGCTTTTTCCAATTTCACGCCCTTAATAATGGCAATGCGCTCTAGGGCTGCTTTATTGGTGATATCACAGCCCAAAGCATAAACGGTATCGCTTGCAAATCGTCCAAGTCCGTCTTCCTGAGGACCTTCACTACTTTTTGAATTTCTTAGACTGGGGTTTGCTTCGTATATTTTGATGAATTGCGCCATTGTTATAAAGATACAACGGAAATGGCACAGAAAAAAATTTATCTTTGGTAGGTTCAATCAGGTCCCAAAGGTTTCCGTATAAATCGGCAAATACGAGTACCTTCCCCATAGGGTTCCTCACTGGGCTCACGAACGATCGTGATGTTTTGTGCCTGTAAATTAAGGTAATCCCTTTCCAGGTCATCGGTATATAAAAACAGGAATACCCTCCTCCTGTTTGGTTTCCCACAAAGGAAGCCTTGTTCTTCATTTTTAGCTTTAGCCAACAATAAACAAGTACTGTTATCGCTTCCCTTGGGCTTGATGACCACCTAACGCTTGCTACCTCCATAGTATCTTCCACCACTTCAATTGAGCTTTTCTAGATAAACCGAAGGGCCTAATGTAATCCCTGAACCACCAGGGCAATCTTTGATAGGGTTTGTTTCATGGCTCGTCAATGCGTTGTAATTTGGCAAACCGAAGCAGTAATTTCCTTCAGCCCTCCGTTTTCTCAAAATCTATCTCTCGGCTTTGATCGGCCCTCATACTGATGCTTCGGATTTTTCCCTTCAGAAAAACGTTCGTGGGCCACTATTGATCCCACAGTAAGGTTGGCAGCTTCGGCACTCACATTTTTATCGGCCGAACTCGATACGGGTTTTAGCCTACGTAATTTTTGCAGTTGTGCTTCGCTAGGGCCTTTGGGAGGTGTGCCCGAAGTAGGCTTTTTAAGCCGTAACTTGCTTTTGTCGATGTCATCAAAAATATCCACATCCAGTAAAGGCTTATAGCGATTCTCGGTCATGGGCGTGAGGTACTCCAAATAATGATCGTCTATTTCCTCGATAAATCGGCTAGGCTCAGCATCCATCAATTTTCCCCAACGGTAGCGCGTTTGGGCATAGGTGAGAAAAGCTTGTTTTTCGGCACGGGTCAAGGCCACATAGAACAAGCGGCGTTCCTCTTCCAGTTCGGCACGGGTATTCATGCTCATGGCACTAGGGAACAAATCTTCTTCCATCCCCACGATATACACATACGGAAATTCCAAGCCTTTGGCCAAATGTACCGTCATCAAGGCCACTTTGTTATCTTCCCCTTTATCATTGTCCATATCGGTTGCCAAGGCCACATCTTCCAAAAATTCGGAAAGATCTCCCTTGGCATCGGCCAGCTGCTTTTGTTCTTCCACGAAATCCTTCATCCCATTGAGCAATTCTTCCATATTCTCGATACGTGCAATGCCTTCGGGGGTGCCGTCTTTTTTCAGTTCGGTGAGCAAGCCAGTCTTTTTGGTCACGTGTTCGGCAATTTCAAACGCATTGTAGTTTTGGTTCAACACCTGAAAGCTCTCAATCATAGTGACAAAATCCTCCAACTTGGTCTTAGTGCCGCTATTGATTTTTAGGTCAATCTTGTCGATATGCTGCATCACTTCAAACACCGAGCGATTGTAATGATTGGCGGCCACCACCAATTTGTCAATGGTAGTATCCCCTATCCCACGGGCGGGATAATTAATTACCCGTTTCAACGCTTCTTCGTCCTTTGGGTTTAAAATGAGACGCAAATAAGCAATTACGTCCTTAATTTCCTTCCGCTGGTAGAAACTCAGCCCACCGTAGATGCGGTATGGAATATCCTTTTTCCGCAAGGCATCCTCAATGGCCCGCGACTGGGCATTGGTGCGATACAATACCGCAAAATGATCGTACTTGAGTTGGTGGTTCATCATGGTCTCAAAGATGGAACTGGCCACAAAACGGCCTTCGTCCCCATCGGTCATGGTGCGGTTTACCTTGATGGGATTTCCTTCTTCATTGGCCGTCCAAACCACTTTTTCCAAACGGTTTTTATTCTTTTCAATAATACTATTGGCCGCGTTGACAATATTTTTGGTAGAGCGGTAATTCTGTTCCAAACGGTACACACGCACATCGTCATAGTCTTTCTGGAAGTTGAGGATGTTATTGATGTTTGCCCCGCGAAAGGCATAGATACTTTGGGCATCGTCCCCTACCACGCAAATATTCTGAAAGCGATCACTCAACGCCCGTACAATAAGGTACTGGCTATGGTTGGTATCTTGGTACTCATCCACCAAAATATACCGGAAACGGTTTTGGTACTTCGCCAGCACATCGGGGAAACGGGTAAGCAGTTCATTGGTCTTCAGCAGCAAATCATCAAAATCCATGGCGCCTGCCTTAAAACAGCGGTCCACATACTGCTTATAGATATCCCCTAGCCGCGGCATCTTGGCCATGGCATCGGCTTCCATCAATTCGGGGTTATTAAAATACGCCTTCACGGTAATCAAGCTGTTCTTGTAGGAGGAAATGCGCGAATAGACCTGCTTATACTTATAAATATCCTTATCGAGGTGCATATCCTTGATAATGGCCCGAATCACGCTCTGGCTATCTTGAGTATCGTAAATGGTAAAATTGGAAGGATATCCCAATTTCTCTGCCTCAAACCGAAGGATTTTGGCAAATACACTATGGAAGGTCCCCATCCAAAGGTTTTTGGCTTCACTGGCCCCCACAATTTGCGCAATGCGCTTTTTCATTTCCCGAGCTGCCTTGTTGGTAAAGGTGAGCGCTAAAATGGAAAAGGAATCCACCCCTTGCGACATCAAGTAGGCAATGCGATAGGTAAGCACACGGGTCTTGCCAGAGCCTGCACCGGCAATCACGATCATAGCCCCGTCTTTTTGTAAAACAGGCGCCCGTTGGGCATCATTGAGTTGTTCTAAATATTCCTGCAAGGGGATTTTTTCAGAAGATTTTTAAAACCCGAAAAATAAGGAAAATAGAAGGAATAGGTCAATCATCTCGCAACAAATTATAAACAACATGGAAACGTTTGGCATGCGTCAAAATATTTAAAGACAAAACCTATATTTACAAAAACTTAATCCCCATGAAAGGCTCTATTTTACCCTTTTTTTTGATGGCAACCCTGTGTTTAAGTGCCCAGGAAAGTGATACCGATAAATTAATTAACCAATTAAAAAGCAAGATCGCTTCTTCCGAAAAAAGAGAAAAACTAAAGTGGATGGATAGCCTCTCCAACTATGTTGCCTTTGAAACCTCTTTTGAGGACGATTCCATTGTAAAAGCCACTAGAAACTATGCCATAACATTGGATTCTTTCAACATTGCCATCCATCAAACTGCCAATCTTATTTACTACGTAAACAACATAAAAGGAGCTCCCGAAAAGGGGAAAGAAATGTATTTTTCTTCGCAAGATTACCTGCCTAGGGTAACCGACTTAAACATAAAAAGTAAGTTTTATTATGATGCAGGGAACAGCTTTTTCTTCTTGCGTGAATTTGAGGAAGCGTTGCGCTTGTATGATAGTGTAGCATTCTTTTCGGAAAAAGCGAAAAACACAAAATACCTTGGGCTTGCCAAAATGGGAACAGGGCAGGTCTATACCGATATGGGGGATTTTGGAAAAGCATCACTCGTATTACAGGAAGCAATAAAGCACTATTTGTCTGTTCAAGATACCGTGGGAATGATTGGTGCTCGAAATTCATTGGTAATCCTTTACAGTAAAAACAACTTTTTTGAAGAAGCAAAAAAAGAGCGGGACGAATTGATTGAGTTATCCCTTCAATTAAAAGATTTTGCCAACCTTCCTGTCCTTTATTACAACGCTGCAGCAGACCAGCGCAAGACCAAAGACATCAAACTACGTATCGCCTACCTAAAAAAAGCATTGGACGCTACTGCCAAATCAAAATACAAGGATTACTTTGAACCCATCATGCTTTCCGGAATGATGCTGGCCTATGCCGAAGCGGATAGCCTAGAACAAGCCCAAAAATACCTGGCCCTCATCAATGCCAACAAGGAAAACAATACCACGGGGCCGTACCGCACCTACTACCTAGAAGCCATTAAGGAAATGGAATTGCTCAAAAAAAATTATGCAAAGGCCATCGAATACGGTGAAGAATACCTGGCGCTCATGAAAGAAGGGAAACAGTATGAGGAAATTGAATTTGGAGAAAACTTCTTGTATCAAGCCTATGAAGCAGCGGGAAATAAGGATAAAGCCTTTGAACATTTTAAAAACTACAACAACATTCGAGACTCGATTGGAAACGAACAAAAAATAAGGGTCCTTTCTTATTATCAAACGCTATACGAAACAGAAAAAAGGGACCTTAAAATCCAGGCCCAGGAAAGTAGCATTGCCCTATTGGACGAAAAAAACAAAGTGAAAAACCAATGGCTGTTGTTTGGTGGTCTGGGAAGCTTGGGGCTTTTTGGCTTTGTGTGGGTGGTTCGCTCCCGAAACTTTGCCCGAAGGCGACAGAAACTGCAGGAAGATTTTACCAAAGACCTCCTGAAGACCCAAGAACACGAGCGTTCCCGCATCGCCTCCGAACTGCATGATAGCGTGGGACAAAAACTATTGATCATCAAAAATGCCCTGAGTCTGAAAGAAAAGGAGGCAAAGACAGAAATAGACCTGGTGGGCGAAACCATCAAGGAGGTACGCGAAATGTCCCATACCCTGCACCCCTTTCAGTTTGAGAAACTAGGGCTTATTACCTCCCTCAAAAACATGGTAGAGGCCCTTCAGAAAAACTCCAAGGTATTCTATTCCGAAGACATCGATATCCCCGATGGGCTCCTTCCCAAAGAAAAGGAAATCCATGTATTTAGGATGCTCCAGGAAGCCTTGACCAATGTAGAAAAACACGCGCAGGCCACTGCATGCAACCTTGCGGCCGAGGACGGTAAGACCCACCTCCTCTTCACCGTAAAGGACAACGGCACCGGTTTCAAAAATGAGGCATCCAGCGAGGGCCTTGGCATGAAAACCCTACGGGAACGCGCCCAGCTCATTGGGGCTGCACTGGACATTGCTTCGGAAAGTGGAAAAGGAACGGTCCTCACGCTTAAAATTCCTAAAAACAAATGACCCTGTTTTGTATAAAGTTTTTTCATAAACAAAACCTATATTTACAAAAACTTGATCCCCATGAAAGGCTCTATTTTATCCTTTTTTTTGATGGTAACCCTGTGTTTGAGTGCTCAGGAAAGCGATACCGATAAATTAATCAACCAACTAAAAACCAACATCGCTGCTTCCGAAAAAGGAGAAAAACTGAAGTGGATTGATAGCCTTATTCCTATTATTGAGTTCAATGAAGACTATCAGTACACCCAATACATACAAGAGGCTATCAAGCTTGCCCTTGCCATCGACTCGGTTTCAAGTGCCACCAAGAATACGGCAGACTTCATCTATTATCAAAATGTAGTCTTGGGAGATCCCAAGGAAGGACTTAAGGTCTATAAAGCATTCAAGGGAAAGGAATTTGCGTCCAAAAATCCCAAGGGGAGAATCAATTTTTACATTTATGGTTCCGATAGTTATTTTTTATTGAGGGACGTTGATAGTGCGCTGGTTATTTTGGAAGAGGCAAAAAGCTATGCCCAGCAAACCAACGAACAAAAAAAACTGGGGAATGTGTATACCAGGATTGGGTTTTGTGAGTCGGAACAGGGACAATTTGCCAATGCTTCCCAAAGTTTGCAAACCGCCCGGAAAATTTTCCTGCAGGAAAAAGATACCAGCATGATGCTTAGTGCCAATAATGCGCTATCGGTCCTCTACAGTCAAAATGCCTTTTATAAAGAAGCAGAAGCGGTTCGGAACGAATCGATTGAAATTTCAAAGAAAATTAAAGAAAAACCCCAATTATTCACCCTATACTTCAATGCAGCCGCAGATGCTAGATTGCAGGGAAATCAGGAGAAGCGAATCAAATACCTTAAGCTGGCAAAAGAAGAAGTGGAAGTATCGTTACAAAAAAACTTGTATTATCCCTTAATCTTAAGCGACCTTGTTATTGCCTATGCCGAAAGCGATAGCCTAGCCAAGGCGGAAACCCTATTTTCTGAATTCGCCAACGATGAAGAAATGCTTGCCAAAGGGATTAACCGCGAATATTATATTGAGGCCCGCAAGCAAATTTCCCTTGCAAGGGGCGATTATCAGGATGCCTTACAGTACGGTTTGGAACATTGGGAATACAAAAAAAACCAAGGTTCTTTTGTGGAAATATACAATGCCGAGAATTTTCTGGCCCAAGTATACAAGGCATTGGGTAACAAGGAAAAAGAAAATGAGCACTTGGTAACCTATTACAGAATAAAAGATTCCATCTCAAGTGTAAAAAACGTGCAGGCCCTCACCTACTACCAAACCTTGTATGAAACCGAAAAACGGGATTCTAAAATCCAAGCCCAGGAAAGTAGTATTGCCCTATTGGACGAAAAAAACAAAGTGAAGAACCAATGGCTGTTGTTTGGTGGTTTGGGAAGCTTGGGGCTTTTTGGCTTTGTGTGGGTGGTTCGCTCCCGAAACTTTGCCCGAAGGCGACAGAAACTGCAGGAAGATTTTACCCAAGACCTCCTGAAAACCCAAGAACATGAGCGCTCCCGCATCGCTTCCGAGTTGCATGATAGCGTGGGACAAAAACTATTGATCATCAAAAATGCCCTGAGCCTGAAAGAAAAGGAGGCAAAGACAGAAATCGACCTGGTGGGCGAAACCATCAAGGAGGTCCGTGAAATGTCCCATACCCTGCACCCCTTTCAGTTTGAGAAATTAGGGCTTATTACCTCCCTCAAAAACATGGTGGAGGCCCTTCAGAAAAACTCCAAGGTATTCTATTCCGAAGACATCGATATCCCCGATGGGCTCCTTCCCAAAGAAAAGGAAATCCATGTATTCAGGATGCTCCAGGAAGCCTTGACCAATGTAGAAAAACACGCGCAGGCCACTGCATGCAACCTAGCGGCCCAGGACGGTAAGACCCACCTCCTCTTCACCGTAAAGGATAACGGTACCGGCTTCAAGAACGAGCCATCCAACGAAGGCCTTGGCATGAAAACCCTGCGGGAACGCGCCCAGCTCATTGGGGCTGCACTGGACATTGCTTCGGAAAGTGGAAAAGGAACGGTCCTCACACTTAAAATCCCCAAAAAATGAACCCTACCATTGTCATAGCAGATGATCACCCCATCCTCTTGACGGGTACAAAAACCTTTCTAGAAAGTAAACGGTTCAAGGTGCTGGCCACGGCCCTGGACGGCAATGAGGCCTATAACGCCATCCTTACCCATCACCCAGATATTGCAGTGCTGGACTTTGATATGCCCAAGCTCAACGGACTCGAAGTTGCGGCCGAATGCCAGAAAAACCAATTCACCACCAAAATCATCATCCTTACGCTATTCAAGGAAGAAGCCATCCTGAAGGAAGTGGGCAAGAGCATTCAAGGATACCTCTTGAAGGAAGATGCGCTTCAGGAAATTGAACTTTGCATCCACCAAGTACTTTCGGGAACTACCTTTGTAAGCAAGCAAATTGAAGCGGGCATTCATTTTGCCCAAGAAACCGACGAATTGAACTTGCTTACGGCCACCGAAGCCAAAATATTGAAATACCTGGCCAAGAATTTCTCCTCCTCCCAAATCGCAGACGAACTCTTCATTTCCAAACGCACCGTAGAAAAACACCGCAGCAACATTATCAAAAAGCTGGAAATCCCCCCCACCCAAAACGGCCTGCTCCTCTGGGTACAAAAACACCCGCATCTCTTCAACACATAAAACGCCTTCTATCTAACACCCTTTACCCTTTACCCTTTACCCTTTAATAATACGTAGGTCTACTAATTTCACAGTAGAATTCCAATTTCTAGTTTTGGAATATGGAAAAACAAGAAGCTACATCCTGGGATGCCCGAAAAGTGAAAACCATCCTTACCGAAACCGAAATGGAAATCCTCCAGTTGGTTCAGGAGGGAAAGTCGTCATCGCAAATTGGGCAATTGCGCAACTGTTCCCCAAGAACGGTAGAACGCCACCGAAGCAATATGGTGAAAAAACTTGAATTAGCCCCTCCCAAAATGCCCTGCTGCTCTGGCTTATGGAATACGGACACCTGTTAAATACGTAATGATACGTATTGTAAGAGACAAGCGTTTAAGATAGCTTCGTTTTACAACAAATACTTTTATAGCGCAATCCACTTTAAATAAATAGATATGAAAATTTACAACAACTCCAAACATAAAGTCACCTATCACTTTTACGAAACAACCGATAAGATGTATGCCTTGGAAATCTCTGGCGGCTTGGGTACCATCCTTCCTGGAAAGGTAGCCGAATTTGCAGAAGATTCCTTCCCTCAGGTAAAGGTGGGGATTTACGGGATGCCCGAGATGGGCGTTTTTGGGGTTCATTATCCCGACATCTACGTGAAAGCAGGAACCATTTACAATATGGTAGACGACCTTATATTTGATGGCTCTTCCCTTAAGAAAGCAGAAGTAACCCTTGCTGATGACTCATTTACGGATATCATCTCCAATGAGTACTCCTTCATCGACACTCGAAATAACAATGAAGATGTGAAGCGCCAAATTTCCTTTGCACTCAAAAATTCCACTTCGGTGTCGCAAAGTATTCAAAAATCCATGGAACATACCAATTCAGTAGAAGTGGGTTCCAAGATTTCAGGGGGAATTGGTGAGAAAGCTACAGGAGAATTAAATTTTAAATATGCGCATAAAGCGGTAGAAAAACTGCAAACCACTTACGAAACCAAGGTAAACAGTGCTTGGGAATCTTCCATAAGCGAATCGTACACCCTAAAGCCGGGCTTCATTTATTGCATTAAGGTTTCCTGGAAACTGAAGATGCGAAAAGGAACCATTGGTTATTTAAGTGAAAAAACACGCTACACCATGATCGATTCGGCTTCGGGCTCTTTGATCACTCCCGCAGCCTATAAAACCGAAGCCGATATGCCCAAAGATGTGAGGGACGAATTCCGAAAGTTTTTTTAGCCTCGGTTTTTTTCAATGTACCTATCGCCCTTCCAACACAGGAAGGGTTTTCTTTTTTAAGGATTTTGACCCTTTGGATAAAAATCATTTCATAATAGATTGATTTTCTAATGGTTGAATTCTAATGCGTAGGTCTACGTATTGATTTTTAGGTGCCATCAAAGTAGTTTTACCACATAACCAAAACCACAAAAAAATGAACATAGTTATCCTCCGTTTTTTCGTTGTAGGCATGATGCTCATGAATTCGTTTATGATCACAGCACAAACGATTTCAGTGGGTTCTTTAAATCCGCAACAAATAAATCAGCTTAATGCTGCCTCATCAATCCAAAGTAATGGTGGCAGCAATAGAGCCCCCAATGAAAATATTTATCAAACCGACCCTAGCGCCACCACTCTTATGGCTAGCATATTTTCCACACCGCTAAGTACTGCTCCTAAGTTTGGTGACAAGATTCGCTTTACCAATACCAGCCCTAATAGATTGATTACACAGGTTCAAGTAGGCTTATTTCACTTAAGTACGGATCCTAAACTTCCAATCACGCTGGAAATTTCCATGTACTCCGATTGTCCTGCGCCCAATTCCAATACACAAGGTAATGCCTGTGGAACGGGGCCGGGTACTTTAATACCTGGGAGTACGATGACCCTTCCTGATTTTTTACCGGTTGATGGAACCTACTTAAGGGATTTTAATTTTCCAACACCCGTAAATGTCTATGGTTATGGCGATGAGATCACCGTAATGTTCAAGGCTATTTCAGCAAGTAATGTATATATCTTAAACAATACACCCATTTTAATAGGAAGTAATCCCATAGGAGAGCCCTCAGAAAGCCGTTATTCGGGGTGTGGTGCAAACCTTAACTTTTCAGGATGCGATTATACTATTCCTGGACAAATCCATAATAATATTTTACTAAATGTAGTTGCCAATGAAGATACGAATCCTCCCACCGCACAATGTAAAAATGTAACAGCAACATTACATCCTATCCTTGGTACGGTGAATGTTCCTGCTAGCGCCATTAACAATGGAAGTTTTGATGGCGAGGGAAGCGTTACTTTATCATCCAGCAAGACCAGTTTCAATTGTAGCAATGTAGGCCCCAACACCGTGACGCTTACCGTCACCGATAGGGCCGGATTTACCAGTACCTGTACAGCCATCGTCACGATACAAGAATCCCCCATTGTAATGGGTTGTCCCGCAGATAAGGTATTTGAAGCCAATAACGCCAATTGCACCTATCAATTCAGCTTTTCAGACATCATTACCGGGAACCAATCCTGTAATCCAGTAACGATCACGCAAATTGGAGGCCCTCCCAACAACTCCTTCCTTCCCATTGGCGATACCGTCTTTACCTATCAAGGAACTACCCCTTCAGGACTAACTGCCACCTGTTCCTATACAGTGACCATTATAGATACTAATCCTCCCGTTATTTCCAATTGCCCTGCCAATATTACAGTGAATGCTGGCCCAGGAGCTTGTGGAGCTGTGGTCAACTATACAGCACCTACAGTGAATGATAATTGTTTGGCCTTTTTTGCGCAGGTACAAGGACTTGCTTCAGGTTCTTCATTTCCAGTAGGAACAACTACCAATACTTGGGTAGCCGCTGATTTTGGGGGTAATCAAGTTGACTGTAGCTTTACGGTCACGGTGATCGATACAACACCTCCTTCCATTACCTGTAACTTTAGTACAGTGAACGCACAGAACGATCCTGGGCAGTGTACCCGTACCGTCGTTTCCACAGCATTTAACCCTATTGTTAGTGATAATTGTTCCTCGGTTATTGTGACCAACGATTTCACCAATACCAATACCCTCGTTGGGGCTGCCCTTCCGGTAGGGCAAACCATTGTGACTTGGACCGCAGAAGATATCAACGGAAATACCAGCACCTGCGCTACCACCTTTTTTGTTACCGATGCAGAGGATCCACAAATAAGCTGTTCAAGTGATATTACGGTGAGTACCGACCCAGGAGCCTGTGGGGCTATAGTGACCTTTCCAGATCCTTCGGTATCCGATAATTGTGGTATAAGTAGCCCAGCATTCTCGCAAACATTTACCTATACCGGCAACATGCAAACGTTTACCGTTCCTATTGGAGTGACTTCCATAAACATCGAAGCTTGGGGAGCTTCGGGACAAGGTGTAACCGTGGAAGTCTACAACCCAAGCACGGGTGGCTTAGGAGGATATGCCCAAGGTGAATTGACGGTTACCCCAGGACAGGTCCTAAATTTATTTGTAGGAGGTACAGGTATGGAGGGTGCTGGAGGATATAATGGCGGTGCCACTGGAGGTTTCGGAATAGCAGGTTCAGGCGCTACCGATGGCTATGCCGGCAGTGGTGGCGGAGCTTCCGATGTTCGCATGGGAGGAACTGATTTGTTAAGCCGCATCATCGTGGCTGGTGGCGGCGGCGGCGGTGGCCGTGACTATGTAAATGGAACCTGCCAACCTTGTGGCGAAGGAGGAAATGGAGGCGCAGGAGGAGGTGCTACGGGAGTTGATGGACAAGACCCAACCGATCCCAATTTTGGATTTTATTTCAACCCTGGTGCTGGAGGAAAAGGAGGTACCCAAGCTACAGGAGGTGCTGGAGGAGATGGGCCACAAGGCCCCAATGGAAACCCAGGAACCTTAGGTATAGGGGGGATAGGAATTGATGGGAACTTTACCATAGCTAGTGGCGGTGGCGGTGGAGGTTACTACGGTGGAGGCTCAGGTGCAGGTGCCAGCAATGGCTCCGGTGTTGCGGGTGGAGGTGGAGCAGGAGGCTCTTCATACACAGGTGGGGTTCTTAACGGTACGACCACCCCTGGAGTTCGTTCGGGAAATGGGGAAATTATTATTTCTTGGACAACTCAAGATTTAACTCAAACCAGCGGACTTCCCAGTGGCAGTGTATTTCCTGTAGGAACCACCCTAAATACGTTTGAGGTAACCGATGTACATGGAAATACGGCCAGTTGCTCCTTTACGGTTACCGTAGAGGATACAGAACCACCCGTGGCCAATTGTAGTGCCCCTTTTTCCATTCAGTTGGACACCAACGGAATGGCAAGCATTACAGTCAATGATATAGAAAATGGTTCTACCGATAACTGCGGCATTGCCTCCACTTCCATCGATGTGTCCTCGTTCGATTGTAGCAACGTGGGGAATAACAATGTGACCCTTACCGTCACCGATGTGAACGGCAACAGCAGTTCCTGTACCGCTATTGTAACTGTGGAAGATAACGAAGCTCCCCAAACAGTTTGCCAAAACATCACGGTACAGTTGGATACTAACGGAAATGCAACCGTCACGGCTGCCGATGTGGATGGAGGAAGTACCGATGCTTGCGGAATTGCTTCTCTCGCAATAGATGTAGATACTTTCGATTGTAATAACATAGGTACTAACAACGTAACCTTAACAGTAACCGATGTCAACGGAAACAGTTCACAATGTACTGCTGTGGTAACAGTAGAGGATACTGTGGCGCCCAATGCCCTGTGCCAGAACATTACCGTGTCCCTGGATGCCAATGGCAACGCCAGCATCGTGGCCAGCGATGTGGACGGGGGCTCTTCCGATGCCTGTGGCATTGCCTCCACTTCCATCGATGTGAGCTCTTTTGATTGTTCCAATGTAGGAACCAACAACGTGACCCTTACCGTGACCGACGTGAACGGGAACAGCAGTAGCTGTACCGCCATTGTGACCGTAGAGGATACCGTGGCACCTGTTGCCCTGTGCCAGAACATCACCGTCCAACTGGACGCTTCTGGCACCGTGACTATCGATCCCGCCCTTTTGGACGGAGGCAGCATCGATGCCTGTGGCATTGACCTTTCGGGCTATTCCGTGGACATCGATACCTTTGATTGTTCCAACGTGGGGAACAACAATGTCGTGCTCACCATTACCGACGTGAACGGCAACAGCAGTTCCTGCACCGCCATCGTCACCGTGGAGGATACCGTAGCGCCCAATGCCCTGTGCCAGAACATCACCGTGTCCCTGGATGCCAATGGACTAGCCAGTATCGTGGCCAGCGATGTGGACGGGGGTTCTTCCGATGCCTGTGGCATTGCCTCTAACTCCATCGATATATCTTCTTTCGATTGTAGCGACCTAGGGCCCAACAACGTGACCCTCACCGTTACCGACGTGAACGGCAACAGCAGTTCCTGCAACGCCATCGTCACCGTAGTGGACAATACCCCTCCCGTGATCGTATGCCCTGCGGATGTTTCAGTGAATACGGATGCCGGCCTGTGCAGTGCCGTGGTCTCCTTCGCCGATGCCATCGCCCTGGACAATTGCAGTGCCTCGGTGGCGCAAACGGCAGGGCCCTCCAGTGGCAGTGCCTTCCCCGTGGGGGTGAGCACCATCGAGTTCACCGCCACCGATGCCGGGGGAAACACCACCCTTTGCAGCTTTACCATCACCGTCACCGATACCACCCCGCCCGTGGTGGCCTGCCAGGACATCACCATCCAGTTGGATGAATTTGGCAATGCCGCCATTACCGCGGCCGATGTGGACGGCGGTACCTTTGACCCCTGTGGCCTGGATACCCTTTCCATCGATATCGACACCTTCGATTGCAGCAACGTGGGGGCCAACAACGTGACCCTTACCGCCACCGATATCCATGGCAACAGCAGTTCCTGCACCGCCATCGTCACCGTGGAGGACCTCACCGCCCCCGTGGCCCTCTGCCAGAACATCACCGTGCAGTTGGACGCCTCCGGTACCGTGACCATCGATCCCGCCCTCTTGGACGGCGGCAGTACCGATGCCTGTGGCATTGACCCCTCGGGCTATTCCGTGGACACCGACACCTTTGATTGTTCCAGTATAGGGGACAACAACGTGACCCTGACCGTCACCGACGTGAACGGCAATACCGCTACCTGTAGCGCCATCGTCACCGTGGAGGACCTCACCGCTCCCGAGCTGGTCTGCCAGGACATTACCGTGGCCCTGGATGCCAACGGCGAGGCCACCATCGTCCCCGAAGACGTCATTGCCTCCAATACCGATGCCTGTGGCAGTACCACGACTTCCCTGGATATCGATTTCTTTACCTGTGACGACATAGGTGCCCCCGTACTGGTGACCGTCTTCTCCGAGGATGCCAATGGCAACATCGCCACCTGTACCGCCACCGTGACGGTGGAGGACGTGCTGGGGCCCCAGTTCGATACCGGCACCCTGCCCGTGGACGTGGTGCGCCAGGCCGATGTGAACGGGGAATACCTTCTCGAGGACTTTACCGTGGGCATCACCGTGACCGACAACTGCAGTGAGCCCCTGCTGCCCATCGTCATTGCTCAGGACCCCATCGTGGGCACCGTCCTTGTCCCCGGTATCTACGACATTACCCTGTTGGCCATGGACGACCTGGGCAACCCCACCGAGTATGTCTTCCAGCTCACCGTGGAGGAGTTCCTGGGCACCAACGGGGTGTCCGTGGACCTGTCCACCATCGTCCTCTACCCCAACCCCGCAAGGGCCACAGTGAACATCAGCAACCCAAGGGGCATTGCCCTGCAAACGGCCCGGGTATACGATGCCACGGGAAGGCTGGTAAAGGCCTTCGACCTAACGAACATGGGCACCGAAACCGCCCTGGATGTCGCTACCCTCGCTTCGGCCACCTACCTGGTGGTCATCCAGAGCGAAAAAGGGACTATTACAAAGCAACTGGTCAAGGAATAGGACTCCTTCCCTTATCAACAAAAACCCTTCCCTATCGGAAGGGTTTTTTTTCTTATCTTTAGTAGCAAACCAAAACCCTTTTGCGATGAACCCGCTACGAAAAGAAGATATTAGCCAGGAAGTATTTGACCTTTATGACGACTATGCCCACAACAAGATGGACCGTCGCCAATTTGTGGAAAAACTCTCGGCCTATGCCGTGGGCAGTATCACGGTGGGAGCCTTGCTAAGCTTTGTAAGTCCCAATTACAAAGACACGGTCACCGTGCCGCAAGACCATCCTTCGTTGGCTTCAGAATACATTACCTACCAATCCCCCAAGGGCGGTGGTACCATTCGTGGCTTGCTTTCTACCCCCAAGGAAATGAACGGCAAACTCCCTGCGGTAGTGGTGGTACATGAAAACCGCGGATTAAATCCCTATATCGAAGATGTAGGACGGCGAACAGCCCTAGAAGGCTTCATCAGCCTCGCGCCCGATGCCTTGACGCCCCTAGGGGGCTATCCGGGTAACGATGACGATGGCAGGGAATTACAGCGCAAACGGGACCGCAACGAAATGCTGGAAGACTTTATGGCTGCCTTTACCTACTTGAAAAACCATCCTAACAGCAACGGAAAAGTAGGCGTGGTAGGCTTTTGCTTTGGGGGATGGATCTCCAATATGATGGCGGTACACCTTCCCGATTTGGCAGCGGCCGTACCCTTTTATGGGGGGCAGCCTTCGGCGGAAGAAACGGCCCAGATCAAAGCCCCACTGCTGTTGCATTATGCCGAATTGGATACCCGTGTGAATGCTGGGTGGGAAGCCTATGAAGCGGCGCTGAAAGCCAACAACAAAGCCTATACAGCTCATTTCTACCCCGGGGTAAACCATGGCTTTCATAACAACACCACGCCCCGATACGATGAAGCGGCCGCAACCTTGGCATGGTCGCGTACCATTGATTTCTTTACACAAAACCTAGGATAGGGTGTTTCCCTGCTTACATCATCCATAGGCCTTCCCGCCTTCAAGTACCCATTCATGACGCTAAAAGACCTACATAAAATGACTTCCCACCTAGGCAATACCCGTAAGATGCCGGTATTGTTCCTAGGGCATGGGAGCCCCATGAATGCCATTGAGGAGAATGAATTTGTACAGGGCTTTCGCGCCATAGCCCAAGACCTGCCCAAGCCGCAAGCCATTCTGTGTATTTCCGCCCATTGGGAAACCCGGGGCACTTGGGTGACTGCCATGCAACATCCAAGGACCATTCATGATTTTGGGGGATTCCCACCCGCCTTGTTTGAGGTGCAATACCCCGCACCCGGAGCTCCCGAACTGGCCAAAGAAACCCAACAGCTCATCACCAAGACCCACGTAGGATTGGATGAAGGCTGGGGGCTGGACCACGGGGCCTGGAGTGTGATCAAGCACCTGTACCCAAAGGCCGATATTCCCGTGATCCAAATGAGCATAGACGATACCCAGCCGGCCCGCTACCATTATGAACTGGCCCAAGAGTTGCACAGCCTGCGGCACAAAGGGGTATTGATCATAGGCAGCGGCAATATGGTCCATAACCTACGCAGGGTAGCGTGGGACAAGCTTCATGAGACTTTTGCCTATGATTGGGCCCTGGAAGCCAGTGAGAAAATGAAGCACTACCTCTTGAACGGGGACCACGCCTCGTTAATTGATTTCAAATCGCAAGGAAAGGCCTTTGAGTGGGCCATCCCTACCCCAGAGCACTATCTACCCCTGCTCTACGCCTTGGCCTTAAAAGACCCCCAGGAGGAGCTCTCCCTGTTCAATGACAAACCCCTAGCGGGTTCCTTGACCATGACTTCGGTGAGGATAGGGGCTGCGGAATAGGCTCGTCCCTAGCGTTAATCCTTGATTTTTAAAGGTAAGGCGCCTACCCTATTTGTTTGTTCTTAACGTTCTTTTTGCCATTGCCGCTTCTCGATACACCTCGCAGGCTCGGCACTCAAAGTGACAAGACCCAGTACCTCTTGGGGTCAAAGGTGAAGGGTGAAGGGTAAAGGGTTTTATTGAGTTGAGAGAAAAAAACCCAGCACCTAGCACCTATTACCCAGCACCCCTACGTAAAACCAATCCCTTTTTTCCCTATCTTTAACCTCTCCCCACAGTTAATCAATCCTAACGACTTAGTACAAAGGCGCGCTCCTCATGTTTGAGGGATAAGTGTTATAAAAATTGATTTATAAAGTGTTACCAGCAATATAAAAGATGCAAGGAGTAAAAATAATAGAATCGGAAATAGATGGATTAAAAATCCCAATATCTAGGGCTGGAGAAAACACAATTGACGACAACTATTTTACTGTTATCATAGGGACAAATGCTTCAGGAAAAAGTCGCCTATTAGTGAATATACTAAATACTCTTAGAAGGGTGAGTAATCCTAGATTAAAGAGTAAATCTAATATCACAAAGCTTACCATTGAACTAGGCGATCAAGTAATATTTCTTGATGACGAAGACCACCCTATGTCAATTTCCGAAGATCTCAAACATTTGAATTTGATTTCGATTTCAAATAGTCTTTTTGACAAATTTCCACATCAAGCAAAAACTGACACCAATTACTCATATATAGGTTCTAGAATGGTAGGTCTTAGCACCCATAAAAGATCAATTGTCAATGATTTAATGGATGTTTTTAGTGAAAATCTTGATGACAACAACTTCATCGATAAAGCTATTCAACTTTTCGAATTTCTTCAGATTCCTCCAATAATCAGAATATCACTTAGAATCTCCAATATATCTGGTAGAGGCAAACTTGATGAACTTCTTCATCGAGCACAGAATCCGCAAGAACTGAAGGATTTTTTATTTGAAATATCACAAAGAGGCTTTTACCGCCAGCAGGCTAAAAAACTTGCCTCTTTAGTTGAAAATGACTATTTCATTGAAGGCTTATACAATTTTTTGAATAATGACTTTAGGCAAATCAGAAATAGCAGTGCTCATGAAAGATTGGAGTATGAAATTGATCTCACCAATAAAATCAAAAATGAATCTTTCATTAAGGAGTATAAATACTTCTCTTTATTAAGACGATTAAATTTTATAACATACGACTACATTAAATTGAACAAAAATGGCTATGAATATGACATTCTTGAATCAAGTACTGGAGAAATTGGGCTTTTAACAACATTCGTTAGGGCTATTCCGGAAATGGAATCTAATTCTGTAATCTTTATTGATGAACCCGAGATCAGCTTACATCCAAGCTGGCAAATGCGCTATGTAGAGTTACTTAAAAAATTTCTAGCTGGTTATTCCGGCTGTCATATATTAATCGCAACACATTCGCACTTCCTACTTTCAGATTTGAAGGATGCCTGGAGTTCTGTACTTATATTAAAAAACAACAATGGTACTATAGAGGCAAATCTAAAGAAAAAAACTCCCTTTGGTTGGAGTCCAGAAGCTATTTTATATGATGTATTTGAAGTTTCAACTGTTCGAAACCACTACTTTGAAAAAGACTTGAGATTGCTTCTATCTTTAATTTCAAATAGATCAAAAGATCATAATAATATTGAAAACCTGATTGCAAGTTTTAAAAAGTTTGACTACCTGAAAGGAGACCCTTTGGAAAAAATAATTTCAGAAGCAGAAAATTATTTAAAAAAGTAATCTCACATGCCAATTAGATTCCAAAGTTTAAAAGGGAAAAAAATCCGATATACAAAATCGGAAAAAAATATAATCGAGGGGTTGAAGCCGTTGATTGGAGGTGAATGGGAAGGGAAAATAAAGAAATCTAGTTCCGTAAAAAGAAAAGACCGAGATGCGCTAAGAAGAGACATTAAAAATAAATTAATTAAGATTCAAGGAGCATATTGTATATACTGTGGTATTCATGAAGATCACTGTGGAAGCAAACTACAACGAGAGCATATAGCACCAAAAGGGAAAAAGCACTATCCAAAATTTGTGTTTGAACCTGAAAACTTATGCCTAGCATGTCATAAATGCAATGTTGTTTTAAAGGGGGAAATTGATGTTGCATCAGGAAACAAGGTGAATTATAAGAAAAATAAATTCTCAATTGTGCATCCGTATTTTGATAAATTAGATGAACACATTGAAGTAAAGGTTAATAAGGGGCAAGCATTGATAAAGAAAAAACCTTATTCAAGAAAAGGAAAAAGGACCATTGAATTATTTGAATTAGACTCTCCACAACGTACAACTTTGAGAAGTGGACTACTGATAACTGAAGAAATTAGTTTTGATGACAAATATGACGATTTGTTAAGCGAAGCATTGAAAAATAAATATGTAAAAAAATAAAGCTGGTAACAAAGTGTATAATGCATACCCTACGGGATACGCACCATACACAAAACGTTGGCGAACATTATGAGCGACAAAATAAAAAAAATAAAAGATTGGCTGAATAAAAATGGTTATCCATTAGAAATGAATGTTGCTAGGTCACTTCGTGGACAAGGATTCGAAATTGCTCAATCTATTTTATACATCGACTCTGAAACTGGAAAATATAGAGAAACTGATATAATTGCTCACGTTACGAAAGAGATTAACAAGGTTTGGTTTAATATCACTTTTGTTTTTGAATGTAAGAAGACAATCAATAAACCTTGGATAGTTTTTAAGAGTGATTCAGGTTTTAAATTTAAAAAAGATAAATTACCTATTTTCGCAAGTAATAATGGTCAACTTTTGGTATCAGAAATTTCAAAAAATAATTACTATCGCTCACCTCTAATATTTCCAGACCTTAAAAACTATGGCTATAATGTGGCGACATCCTTTAGTGAAAACAAAGATTTAGCTTATAGCGCAACTCAAAGTGTACTAAAAGCAACAGAATATCTTGTGAGAAAATCCAATGAATCAACTAGCAGGTTCTGCAATATTTATATTCCTGTTATAGTCATTGAAGGAGATTTAATTGAGGCACAACTAGATTGGGAAGGTAAAATAGATTTAATTGAGGTTGACTATTCCTCGTTGTTAACAACCAAATCATTTGACGAACAGCACTCAAATATATTAAGAATTGTATCTGCTGATTATTTAGGCAAGTTCGCAATGGAAGTAATGGATGAGTGTCAAGATTTTTTTAGAAAATATAAAGCGGAATTAGAATTTATTTCAAAAGAAAAACCTATTAATATTCCTTTGACTATTTACGATAATGAGTTCTAATCGACTAAAAAAACGTTTGCTAACAATGTATAAACGCAATTAGGGCGGATTCGACTGTATCTGAATCAACTCGGAATTGCTAACGTCTGTGCTAAACCGAAAAATAACACATATAAACCCGTAACTGACGGTTATACGAGACCGTTGGGCATAATATGAACAAAACAATTAAAAATTGGAGCATTTAGAATTAATTTTACCAATTGCTCTTCTATTCCTATCATTTCTTTTGAAGTTAATGATTGATAGAAGTGTTGAAGCGCCTGTTGCTATAAAAGCAATTTGTGAATTACCAGTCGATATGATTTTTTTGTCAATATCATTTTTAATAGCCTTTATAATTTCAAATGATGAAAACCGAAACGATGGACTTCTTTACTGGATAGTTTACCTAATTATCTCTATTGGAGTAGTATTTGTTTGGCGAAGAAGTATAAAGGTTTATGAAACAGGGAAGAACAAATCTTGGCTAGCACTTATGTTTGTTAACCTGTTTGTCACCATAACTTGTTTAATAATATCTATTAACTTGTTAATGAAACCAAAAATTCCAAGTGAAAAAGAAAATGTAGAACCTAATAAAACTGAAATCAATGGAAATTCCAATTAATATAATGACTTTGGTTCTTGCCAGTGTTCTGACAAGTTTGGTAACATTTATAGCTTATTCGATGTTAAAAAACATTAAACAATCAAGATATAATGAAGAAAAACAAAGAGTTGAACTTGAAATGATGAGAAAAACTCTCGAAATGAAAATTTATGAGATTAATGAAAGACTAATAAGTAATGAATATAGATGGAGAGATGTTAACCACTTATTATTAGAAACTTCAAGAAATTTAGATAAAGATTTTAAAAATAATAAAATACATCATTCTATTTTTTTAAAATCCAATGGAATTGACAATGAAGATTTAGGAATTGACTCTCGATTAGTTTTTGTGTTAACACCTTTCAATTCAATGTTTTCAGAAGACTATGAGTTGATAAAAGAAACTTGTACAGACGTTGGATTTAACTGCTCGAGAGGTGATGAACAGTATTTTAATTCTGATATTTTTGCTCATATCTTAAAACAATTAGTTAAAGCTCGAATTATTATAGCTAACCTAAATGGCAGAAATCCTAATGTACTATACGAGTTGGGAATTGCTCAAGCTATGGATAAACCTGTAATACTCTTGTCAAGAACACCGAATGAAATCCCAATAGACCTTCGTAGCAAGAAATTTATCATTTATAAAAGCGAAAATGAATTAAAGGAAAAATTGAGAAAAGAATTAATTAGAATATTAAATACTACGTAGAACAATGTATAATCGCAATTACGTCGGATTCAACTTCGTTCGAATCTACTAGGAGTCGCTAAAGCCAATACTTAAACAAAAAATATAAAATTATGTCACATAATTGACGTTTACCCGGCCATTGTGACGATTTGAAAAAAATATGGCAATAAAGTTTGGATTTAGTGATGAATGTGGAGTATACCTCCCACTGAGGACAAAAGAACATAATGAAATTCATCCATATTATTTAAGGTCTTTATTCATAATTAATGGTGATTCATACAAAAGTCTTGTATCTGAATTTAAAGCTCTCAAAACGGAATTTGGATTACCACAAAAGGAAATAAAATGGGCTCACATATGGTCTTTAAGGAGTTGTCAAAAACATGGTAAAGAACCGAAATCAAATAAAGACTTCTATTTCTTAAAAGATTTTGATTATCATCATATAATAGATTTTGCAGAAAAATCACTTGAACTGTTGAGTAAAATACCTGAATGTAAAACTATTTACACCATAACAAATAATAGAACAGATGCCTCATTTTCAGAAAAGGATTTATTTAAAATGCATATTACTTCTCTTTTACAGAGAGTTCAATATGAAACTCAAATTGAACCAAATGATTTGACTGTATTATTTTTTGACCCTATTGGAGATAAGAAAAGTAAGTTATTGAGAGAAACATATTTTGAAATTCAATCAAATGGTGATTTTGTAAAGGACTATACACATATAAAGGATAGTTTGAATTTGGAATATTCGCACCATAGCTCTGGAATTCAAATAGCTGATTTTTTAGCTGGAGTAATGAATGGAGTTCTCAAAGGGTATGACAGAAGCATTGATATTTTTAATAAAACTGTTAGAAAAACATTGAGACATTATAACAACAAAATACTGGGAGCAGGAATTTGTGAAGTACCTACCAACTATTCTGAAAGAAGTGATTTAAGAATATATCTAAAAAAACACTGCCCTTAGACGTATATGATTAATTCACTAATTCTACCCTCTCAACCCCCTCATTCCTTATTCAACTTATATTCCCTATTACCCCCACAAACCCGGTAAACACCCTAATCATAAACAGCAAGCAGTAAAAAAGACTCGTTCCATACACTTCCCATACACTATCTATACAGTATCTACGTACTATCCACACACTATCTAAGCAGTATCCACGTACTTGGGGAGCAGTTGGATGGGTCATGGGTAAAGGGTGAGTGTTGAATGTTTAATGTTTAATGCATAATGTTTAAGGGCAAATGGTTGAAATATCTAAAGACCTAGGACCCTAGACCCAGGACCCAGCACCCAGCACCCAAAAAAACCATTAGTACCCCTCTTCCCATAAGTCTCCCTAAATACTCCCCTACTATCCCCACTATGTCCCCACTTTATCCCCAGTATATCCCCACTATATCCCCACTATGTCCCACTTATGGGTCAAGGGTCCTGTGTGAAGGGTTTTCTCTAGACATAAGATGCAAGACACAAGACAGCTTCTCGACCCTTCGACGGAGTTTATATTGAGCTTCGTCAAAATGCTCAGGACAGGTTCATCTTTTGTTCGTTCCTCACAAAAGCCACTCGAAGTGACACTTTATTCAAATTAAACTCCAAAACAAAAGAAACGTCCATACGATTCGACTTCGGGACCCGCCTGTATATTTAATAAAATTCTTCTAAGAACTAAACCGAAGGAATTTCAGTGATAGACGGTGGCGCAAGCGGAAGTGCGTTTTTCGAAGAAAAAAGAAAGCATGCAGCGATAGCGACAGCCGCGGTTTTGGCCTTGCCAAAAATCACCTTAATTCCTTCTTGACTTTTTTGGTTCGTTTTTGTGTCAAGACAAAAATGAACACAAATAAAAAACCTACTAGTTCGTATATGCTTCGTATATACTCCATATATACTTCATATATACTTCGTGTATACTCCGTATATACCCCGTGTATACTTCATGTATACTCCAATGAGAAGGTAATGGGTGAAGGGTGAAGAGTAATGTGTCAGTTCGAGTGATTCCGAATGCAATGAGGAATTGTATCGAGAACCCTCCCCATTGCCGCTTCCTGATACACCTCGCAAGCTCGGCACTCGAAGTGACAAGACCCCACACCCAAAAAACCCAAAAACCACCGCCTCTTTCTTAAAAAATAAATATCTTTAACCTAAATTATCCCATCATGCAAAAAACCTTCCTATTCCTCCTTGCCCTTGGCTGCACTACGCTTAGCTGGGCCCAAATGGACCAAGACCTCCTTAACGACATCGAAAAAGTAGAACCCAAGGTCATCGACTGGCGCCATTACTTCCATGAACACCCCGAACTCTCCAACCAGGAGTTCAACACGGCCAAAAAGATTGAGGAGCACCTCAAGTCGCTAGGCCTGGAAGTACAAACGGGCATTGCCATTACGGGCGTGGTAGGCATCCTAAAAGGGGATTTGCCCGGGAAGGTCGTGGCCCTTCGGGCCGATATCGACGCCCTGCCCGTGACCGAACGTAACGATTTACCCTATAAAAGCACCGTGCGCACCACCTTCCTCAACACCGAAACGGGGGTGATGCACGCCTGTGGCCACGATACGCATACCGCCATCCTCATGGGGGTAGCCGAAGTGCTCTCCCAGCACAAAGACAAGATCAAAGGAACCGTGAAGTTTATCTTCCAACCCGCCGAAGAGGGCCCACCGCCCGGGGAAGAAGGCGGTGCCAAGCTCATGATCAAGGAAGGGGTGCTTAAAAACCCCAATGTGGATGCCATCTTCGGGCTGCACATTAGCTCTCCATTGCCCATCAATACCATCACCTACAAGAGCGGGGGCACCATGGCCGCCGTGGAGCGCTTTGTGGTAAATGTAAAAGGAAAACAAACCCACGGCTCCATGCCCTGGGGCGGTGTGGATCCCATTTACATTTCGGCCAAGATCATTGATGGTTTCCAAAGCATCATCAGCCGTGAGTCCAACCTTACCAACGAGCCTGCGGTGATTACCGTAGGGAAAATCACCAGTGGGGTGCGGTTTAACATCATCCCCGAGAGTGCCGAACTCATTGGGACGGTGCGTACCCTAGACCCCAACATGCGCGCCATGATCATCCGCCGCATGACGGAAATGGCCCGCGATATTGCCAAGGCCTACGGGGGCGAAGCCACCATCGACTGGCAGAACAACACCGCCGTGACCTATAACGATCCAGACCTTACCGAAAAAATGGCGCCTACCCTCAAGCGCATTGCGGGGGAAGGAAACGTATCGGTGACCAAGGCCACCACGGGTGGGGAGGATTTCTCCTATTTTCAGGAGGTGGTTCCGGGCTTCTATTTCTTTTTGGGCGGCATGACCCCCGGAAACACGGAAGCCTACCCGCACCATACCCCAGACTTTCAGGTAGACGATGCCGGGATGCTGCTGGGCGTAAAAGTGATGAGCCAACTGGCACTGGATTACCTTAACCAAAACTAGACCGCATGCTGGAATTCCTAAAAAGCATTCCGTGGTGGGGATGGGTGCTCATTGTGATTGGGCTCATCGTCATTAGGGATGTTTTTCAACGCAAACACACCATTAGCCACAACTTTCCCTTCATTGGGCATTTTCGGTACATGCTGGAACGCATCGGCCCAGAGCTGCGGCAGTACCTCGTGGCCAACAACCGGGAGGAGCTTCCCTTTAACCGCATAGAACGGGGCTGGATCTATGCCTCGGCCAAAAACGAAAACAACTATGAGGGCTTTGGCACCGATAAGGATATATATGCCCACCAGCACATCTTTATCAACAATGCCATGATGCCCTACCACCTCAAGGAAGGCCATCCCAATACCCACGACCCCTATTTCCTGCCCTGTGCCAAGGTGATGGGGCTGTACAACAAACGCAAAAAGCCGTATCGCCCAGCCTCGGTCATCAACGTATCGGCCATGAGTTTTGGGTCGCTATCGGCCCGCGCCATTGAGTCGCTCAACCGCGGCTGCCACAAGGCCCATGCCTACCATAATACGGGGGAAGGGGGCTTTTCACCCTACCACAACACGGGCAGCGATGTGATCTTCCAAATAGGCACCGGTTATTTTGGGGTGCGTGATGAAAACGGGAACTTCTCCATGGAGAAATTGGTGAAGCTGGTTTCCGACAACCCACAAATACGCGCCATAGAGGTAAAACTCTCGCAGGGGGCCAAGCCAGGAAAAGGCGGGGTACTCCCAGCTTCGAAGATTACCCCCGAAATTGCGAACATACGCCACGTATCCCTTGGGAAAGATGTCATCTCTCCCCCCTACCACACAGCCTTTGATGGGGTACAGGGACTGTTAGGTTTTATCGAGGACATTGCCCAACAAACCGGACTTCCCGTAGGTGTTAAAGCCGCCATAGGGAAATTGGAGGAATGGGAATACCTAGCAGACCTCATGGTGGAAACGGGCAAGGGTCCCGATTTCATCTCGGTGGATGGTGGCGAAGGCGGAACAGGTGCCGCACCACCCAGCTTTGCAGACCACGTCTCGCTGCCCTGGGTGTATGGTTTTAGCGACCTGTACAAAGTCTTCAAGAAACGAAGGATTACCGATCGCATTGTGTTTATAGGCAGTGGGAAATTAGGCTTCCCCGCGAAAGCGGCCATGGCCTTCGCCATGGGGGCCGATTGTATCAATGTGGCCCGGGAAGCCATGATGAGCATTGGTTGTATCCAGGCGCAGATATGCCATACCAACCGCTGCCCCAGTGGGGTGGCTACCCAAAGCAAATGGTTACAGAACGGGATTGATATTCCGTTGAAAAGCGACCGCTTGGCACAGTATTTTAAAAGCTTCCGAAAGGAATTCATCGAGATTACCCATGCCGTGGGCTATGAGCATCCGTGCCAGTTCCGCATGCGGGACATCGATGTAAACGTGGATGATCATTACCTTTCCAAGGAACTGGACAGCACCTATATGTACGAAAAAGACCCCATCCCTTTTGAGGGGATGCAGAACCTAAGGGATTGTCCCTATTTGGGAGGGCATTACAATAAACCCCAATAAAAACGTTTTATAGCATTAAAGCATTACCCATGGAAGATTTCTCACAAATCATCAATTACGCTGCCTACCTACTGCCCGCCATTGTGGTGGGTATTATTGCCTACTATTTCTTTAAAGGGCATATTGCCAATGAAGAAGGCCGAAGAAGGTACCTCGTGCAAAAAGAGGCCCAGAACAAAGTACTGCCCATGCGGTTGCAGGCCTATGAACGGCTTACCCTGCTGCTGGAACGTATTGACCCCAACAAGTTGCTCATTCGGGTAAAACCTTTTTCGGATGAGATTGGGAAGTATGAAGAGCTGCTCATCAAAAACATTGAACAGGAGTTTGAACATAACGTGACCCAGCAAATCTATGTGAGCCCCGAATGTTGGAACTTGATCAACGCGGCCAAGAATGCCACCATCCACTTGATACGGCAAGCCGCCATGCACGAAAAGGATGCCGATGCCGATGCCATGCGCGAATACCTATTGCGTAATTTCATGGAAGAGATTACCCCTTCCCAAAAGGCCTTGGCCTACATTAAAAAAGAAGTGGGCGAATTGTTCTAAGCATCTTCCGGTCCTCTGATTTCATTAAGCTCGATGTTTTTCATCTTGGCAAATTGAAAGCCGCTTTCCCACCATCGTTCCATTTCGGCCTTATCGAAAATCAGGGAATTGGTGGTAAGTACCGTAGGGGTGTAGTAAAAATTAAGGATGGTATTGTGGTTTCCGGCCACAAACTTCCCAATGCGAATGTTCTGCTTTTCGATGCGATCAAACATGTATTGGTGCATGCTGGTAATAAGCGAAAACACATTGCGTGAAGGCAAGCGGTTGTAATAGGTCACTTCGGTTTCCAGGATGATGATATCCACTTCGGTGGCCCCGCGGTTAATGGCTTCTTCAATAGGAACCATACTCCCAAAACCGCCGTCGGCATATTCGCAGCCCTCTTTTTTTACCAAGCTCATAAAGGGGGTATAGTTGCATGAAATCCAAATCCAATCGCAGAAATCCTGATAACTAAAATCCCGGTTCGATTTGTATTCCACTTGGTTCAAGGACAGGTTGGAAACGGTGACCACCACTTCCCTATCACTCTCCCGCAAGGCGTTGAAGTCGGCTTCGGTAAAGGTCTTTTCTATGAGTTTACGGAGGTTTCGGCTTTCGCCAAAGGTTTTGCTTTTCCGAAGAAAATTCCGAAGGACATTCCAGTGATTGATGGCAATTTCCTTACCGCCCCATTTATCTCTTTTCACGGTAAAGGGTTGGTGCGAAAAAATGGACTCCTGGTTTACCGAGGTGTAGACATTCTTGATCTTCTCGATATGGTTCAAGGCCAGATTGGGGACCAGCAAACTCCCCGTGGAAGTCCCCACAAAGATGCCGTATTGGTGTCCCAATTCCTCGATAAGGTACTGGGCCACGCCTCCACCAAAGGCGCCCTTACTGCCTCCTCCCGATATGACCAATGCTCTCATGGTAGTTCCAATTTACGCTTAAGATACGCTTTTTCTTTTTCGGAATAGGAAGAAAAAAGTGCCAATACCCGTTCCTTATTGGCTGGAGTGGCCATGAAATCGTCCAACAGGCTACGCGCATCATCCCGAAAACGCCAATAGTGGTGGGTACAGGCATTGACCAGATTAAGCACAAAAGCATCACTTTTCACCTGCATGGAATACAGGTAGTCCAAGGCAATTTCACGTACTTCAAAGGAATACTCTTCACTGGAATAGCGGGTCAATTCGTCAAGGAATTGGAGTTTTTCGGTTTCCTCATAACCTTGGGTGTGCAGGGCCAACGCCAACCATAACTGCCGTACGTTTTTATCCTGAAACCCTACCACTGCTTTTGTCGCGTTCAAATAGTCCAGCTGTTTCTCGGGGAAGTTGAGCCACAGGGTATAGAGGGCTGCCTCTTGGGTAAGGTAGGAATCATCTTCCAAAAGGGCTTCATAGGCCGTTTGAAGGGTTGGCGGGACCGTTTCCAGTGATAAGGCTACGGCTTGCCGAACAACCCAATTGGGGCTTTGCAAAGCCAACAGGTACAAATCCGATACACTAAAGAGCGGTTCTTGGGCCAATTGGTACACGGCCTCCTGTGCGAGGTAATCGTCCCCAAGGCGGATGGCCTCTATGAGCGTGCTTCGCTTTTCGGTATAGGGAGCAGGCCGCAAGGCGGCCAACTGGAAATACTGCTGCATGAAAACCGACCGCTTTAGGGATTGGTAGGCCTCCTCTGCCTGAAAAGCAGACTGCTCCAACCAGTTGGCTTCCCAAGAAGCGAGATCCACAGAAGAAACTGCTTGCATGGCTTGCACAAAATCCTGGGTGGTAACATTGCCATAGGCATGTGCATTCAAATACTGCTGAATCCCTTTTCTAAAAGCTTCGTCGCCCATGGTTTCCCGCAATAGATGTAGGGCCCAAGCCCCTTTCTCATAAAAGGTAAGGGACGAAGCATTGGGATTTAACAGTTTTTCCCCTTTTCCTTCATCGCTCAGCGCCTTTAATTTCTCTGCAGAATTATAGAGTTTCCAGTAAAAATAATCCTCGCCAAAGAGCTCCCTTTCGGCCAACAGGGCATAATAGGTAGCAAAGCCCTCCTGAAGCCAGTGATGGGTACCACTGCTTTCGGTAACAAAATCACCAAACCACTGGTGAGCCAGTTCGTGAGCGTTTACATTGACATAATTACGGTCCTTGAAGCCGATGGAATCTACCACAAAGGCTTCCGAAAATAGCGTGCAGCCCGTATTCTCCATCCCCGCGTACAGGAAGTCGCGAACAGGCACTTGCTTATAATTTTGCCACGGATAGGCAACGCCTATTTCGGTTTCCAAAAAATCAAAGATCGCTTTGGTATAGCGGTAGGTAGGTTCCCGGTATAGGGTATCTTTAGAAGCGAGGTACATTTCAATGGGGATGCCCGTGGCCGAAGTGGTTTGCTTCATCTTAAAATCCCCCATGGCAAAAGCCACCAGGTAACTGGACATGGGGTTTTTCATATCGTACTGCCAGAGAATGTCCTCATCGTAAATAATGAATTTTTCCAATGCGCCGTTGGCAACCACCGTTTGCGTATTGGGCGCTTCAATGGTAAGGTCAAATTCTATTTTATCGTTCATATCATCGAGGCTGGGCAACCAATGCGAGGTGTATTTCCCTTGCCCTTGGGTCCAAATTTGGCCGTTGGTGAAATAGAGGGCCTGTGAGGGCGTTGCCTCATAGGTAAAAAAAGCGGTATAAGTTTGGCCTTGGGAAAAGGATTGAAGGAACCAGATTTTATCTTCGGAAGCCTTGACGGGAACCCCTTCCAGGGCTTGGTCCAGAAGGCGCATGTGGTGGGCATCTAAATACACTGAATCGGCATCCTTAAGCATGCGGAAGGTAACCTGCACTGTGCCCGTCACTTTTTCCTCTGCTGCTATGGGCTTGACCGTGGCCTTTAGGGTTAAAAAGTCAACTACCGTATCTTGTTGGGCTACACCAATATGTACCCAAAAAAGCAATAAAACAGTAAGCAGGTTTTTGAAAGACATATCGAAAATATCGTATACAAAGGTACAAAATCCGTTGATGCCATTCCTGCTTAAAGGGGAATTAAGTACCTTCGTTTTCATGAATGCCCATTTCCTTCAAACACCTATTGAATACCTAAAAGGGGTTGGCCCCAATAGGGCCGATTTACTGAAAAAGGAGCTGGGTATTTACACGTTTCAGGATTTGATTCATTTATTTCCGCACCGGTATTTGGACCGCACCCAGTACTATAAAATCGCTTCCTTACAGAAAACCAATGCCGAAGTCCAGATCATTGGAAAAATAACCCACATCAAAACGGTTGAGCAGCAGCGGGGTAAACGCCTAGTAGCTACTTTTAACGATGAGACCGGTTCCATGGAACTTGTGTGGTTTAGGGGGCATAAGTGGATTAGGGAGCACTTAAAGCTGAATGTGCCTTATGTGGTGTTTGGGAAAACCAACTGGTTCAACAACCTCTATTCCATGCCACATCCCGAAATGGAACTACTTGAGGTCCACGAGAAGAGCCTACGTTCTGCCATGCAGCCCATTTACCCTTCCACCGAAAAACTATCGAGCAGCGGCATTACCAATAAAGTGATTGGCTCCCTGCTGGAAACCCTCTTTTTGGAAGCCCATCATTCCATTTCCGAAAGTGTATCGAAATCCGTATTGGACGCCTTAAAATTATTGCCCAAAAAGGAGGCCCTTTTCAATATCCATTTTCCCAAAAATACTTCCTTACTGGCTAGGGCACAATACCGCTTAAAGTTTGAGGAATTATTTTATATTCAGTTACAGTTAATTCGGAAAAACCTTCTTCATAAAACTAAAATAAAGGGGTATACCTTTCCACAAGTGGGTGACTATTTTACCGCCTTTTTTAATGACCATTTACCTTTCGAATTAACGGAAGCACAGAAGCGGGTCATCAAGGAAATACGTCATGATTTGGGGCAACCTTCCCAAATGAATCGCTTATTGCAAGGCGATGTGGGTTCTGGAAAGACCATTGTAGCCTTCATGTCCCTGTTAATAGCACTTGACAACGGTTTTCAAGGCTGTATCATGGCCCCAACTGAAATTTTGTCAGTACAACACTATAACAATCTACAAGAATGGTGTAACAAATTGAATATCAGTATTTCATTACTCACAGGCTCAACTCCTACTTCAAAAAGAAAAGAAATCCATTCAAACCTTCAAAATGGATCCCTTCAGCTGCTTATAGGCACCCATGCGCTACTGGAAGATACGGTTCAATTTCAAAATTTGGGGCTTGCCATTGTGGATGAGCAGCACCGTTTTGGGGTGGCCCAACGCAGTAAATTATGGCACAAAAATGAACGCCCCCCCAACATCATGATCATGACCGCCACCCCCATCCCCCGCACCCTCGCCATGAGCGTGTATGGCGACCTGGATGTGAGTGTGATTGATGAGCTTCCGCCTGGGAGAAAAGACATCAAAACAGTGCATCGGTATGACTCCAACCGACTGAAGGTATTTCGGTTTTTAAAAGACGAAATTAAAAAAGGGAGGCAGGTCTATATTGTGTACCCATTGATCCAGGAAAGCGAGGCGTTGGACTACAAGGATTTAATGGATGGCTACGAAAGTATCTCAAGGGAATTTCCCATGCCCAACTACCAAATCTCCATCGTGCACGGGAAAATGAAACCTAGCGACAAAGACTATGAAATGGGACGTTTTGTGAAGGGTGAAACCCAAATCATGGTTGCCACAACGGTAATTGAAGTGGGTGTGAATGTTCCCAATGCTTCGGTCATGGTTATTGAAAGCGCAGAACGTTTTGGATTGTCCCAATTGCACCAATTACGGGGACGCGTGGGACGCGGGGCCGAACAGAGCTACTGCATCCTTATGACCGGACACAAACTGTCCAACGATGCCAAAACCCGTTTGGAAACCATGGTGCGTACCCATGATGGATTTGAGATAAGCGAAGTAGATTTAAGGCTTCGAGGGCCAGGCGATATGATGGGCACCCAACAAAGCGGAGTGCTGAACCTTCGTATTGCCGACATTGTAAAGGACACCGAAATTTTAAAGATTGCCAGAAGCTATGCGGCCAAGGTACTGAAGGACGATCCCATGCTTCAAAAGCCCGAGAACAGACCCATTCAGCATACTTTTTCACAATTGGTGAAGTTTAAAAATATTTGGAATTATATTAGCTAAGTCATCAATTCATAAAATTATGCCCATGAACCCTGAAGTAGATGCATTTTTGAATAAGGCCAAAAATGGCAGGAAGAATTATCGCTCCTAAGAACCATCGTTCTTGAATGTGGCCTTACGGAAGAATTGAAATGGTACCAACCCTGCTATACCGTTAAAGGTAAGAATGTTGTGATCATAAGCGGTTTTAAGGACTATTGCGCCTTGAACTTTTTAAAAGGAGCCTTAATCAACGATACGGAAGGGATTTTGGTGCAACCCACCGAAAATGTACAGGCAGGGCGCCAAATTCGATTTACAAGTAGCGAGGAAATCAACATCATGAAACCTGTACTCAAAACCTATATCCTTGATGCAGTGGAGATCGAAAAAAAAGGGGCTGGAAGTTACGTATAAAAAAACCGAAGAATTTAACATCCCCGAAGAACTCACCCAAGTTTTAAAGGAAGACAAGGAATTTAAAAAAGCGTTCGAGGCATTAACCCCTGGAAGGCAAAGAGGATATTACCTGCATTTTGCCGCCCCCAAGCAATCGGCCACCCGACTCGCACGTATAGAACGTTGCAAACTTCAAATTTATAAAGGAAAGGGGCATAATGAACGATAAAAAAAAGCACCCTAGAGGGTGCTTTTTTTGGACAATAAGAATCCCTTTAATTTTCTTTGGTGAATGTAGAAAGCGTGGATTCTTTCTCATCATATTGCTTTTCAGCATTTTGCAAGGTAGCTTCTAGCCTTTTCACTTTTGCCTCGGTAGCAGAGATTTTACTTTCCCGCCCTTTGATTTGTTCTTCGGAAAGGGTACCTGCCGCTTTATCAGCTTCCAATCGTGCTTTGGCATCGGCCAGTTTTGCGTTTGCCTTTTCAATCATCATTCGGGTATTATCCAAGTTGGCCCGTTTGCTATTCAACTTCGCCTTTGCATCAGCCACCTTCTCATTTTTTTGATCCTTAAGGCTCACGTCACTAGAAGGGTTTTCTTTCTTGGGTTTTCCCTTGGGTTTTTCCATGGGCTTGGTATCCACTTTACCCTCGTCGCTATTGCCGTTGTCCATGGTTACGGGGCCCGTATCACTTTTGTCGTCTGAGTTCACGCTACCACCGCTGTTTTGCAAGGCTTTCATTCTAGCCTCCATTTCAGCCTTCAGTTTTGCTTGTTCTTTGGGATCTTTAGTGTTTCTGAGCTTTTCCGCATATTCCATGCGAAGCTTTTCCATCTCCTCATTGGTGTTTTGCTGATCCTTTATCACGTCTTTTTGATCCTTCATTTTCTCGATGGGTTTTCCCTGTTTGGGAATTACCTTGCCCGAGGAGGTCATGGTATTGGCATCGTCCTTAGCATCATTGGCCTTGTCTTTTACCTCTTTGGAAGTAGGCGCATCCTTTAGCAGCTTCCCTCCTTTTTTATCTTGTGCCTGTGCCGAAAAAAGTGCCAAGGCAAAGAAGCACGTAAGTGCAAATGTTAGCGTGTGTTTTTTCATGGTATTTTGTGGTTAAGGGTGAATGTTACAAACTATCCAATTCTTCCAGCGTTTGCTGTAAATCTTCGGTCTTCGCTTCAATATCGCTGGAAATGGTATCCAACTGAGCATCAATGGCATCTACCTGCTCTATGGTTGCATTAAGTTCGGCTTCTTCTTTTTGGGTATCCCTACAAGCTACGGTTGTAACCAAAAGGGCCAGTATGAAAAGTTGGGTAAGTAGCTTCATATTGTAAAAGGTTAGGTTAAACTACTCAAATTTACGAAAAAAAACATACCCCCGTCATTTTCTTTTTCAACAACGAGGGTATGAATAACAGCTAACTAAACAACCAAACAAATAATTAATCAAACTATTTTTGCCTGATTATTTGTATAACAGCTAAAACCGTTTTTCTCCTACCTCAAAAAGCAGATTTTTTTGTTTTTTTCCCTATCCTAAAAATTCCGAAAGCGTATCTTTGCGCTTTTAAAAGCAATTTCAAGATGAAGATTTCCTATAATTGGCTGAAACAATTCATTAAAACCCCGTGGACCCCTGAAGAAACCGGAAACTTGTTGACCGACTTGGGCCTTGAGGTAGAAGGGATTGAATCCTTTACTTCTGTTCCGGGCGGACTGCAGGGAGTAGTGGTAGGCCATGTCTTGGAATGCATCCAACACCCAAATGCCGACCGGTTAAAACTCACTCAAGTGGATATTGGGCAAGGTGTTCCTGTGCAAATTGTTTGTGGCGCGCCCAATGTTGCCAAAGGCCAAAAAGTTCCTGTCGCCACAGTTGGCACCACCCTTTTTGATGGGGACGGAAAGCCCTGGGAAATCAAAAAAGGAAAAATTAGAGGAGAAGAAAGCCATGGGATGATCTGTGCCGAAGATGAATTGAGCATAGGCACCAGTCACGATGGAATTCTCATCTTGGATGAAAAATTAACCCCTGGCACACCCTTTGCCCAAGTATTGGGTATTGAAAACGATCATGTATTTGAAATTGGCTTGACCCCCAACCGGGCCGATGCCATGAGCCACTGGGGTGTTGCCCGCGACCTAAAAGCAGGGTTGCTTCAAAAGGATATTTCACTGGAACTCATTACCCCTTCTACCAGTAGCTTCAATGTAAAAAACCGATCCTTGAAGGTGGACGTTTCCGTAGAGAAAAATGAGCTGGCACCCCGCTATTGTGGTGTTACCATCACTCACCTTAAAGTGGGTCCCTCGCCTACTTGGCTACAAAACCGCATAAAAGCTATTGGGCTTTCCCCCATCAACAATGTGGTAGATATTACCAATTACATCCTGCATGAACTGGGCCAGCCCCTCCATGCCTTTGACGCCAATAAAATCACAGGCAGCAAAGTGATTGTGAAAACCCTTCCAGCAGGGACGAAGTTTACCACTCTGGACGGGGTGGAACGAACCCTTCATGAAGAAGACCTTATGATTTGTAATGCCGAAAAACCCATGTGTATTGCCGGGGTTTTTGGGGGTATGGAAAGCGGGGTTACCCAAGAAACGACTAGCATCTTTTTGGAAAGTGCCTATTTCAATCCGGTGAGCATTAGAAAAACGGCAAAACGACACGGATTAAGCACCGATGCATCGTTTCGCTTTGAAAGAGGGATTGACCCCAACATTACCGAATATGCACTTATGCGTGCCGCCATTATGATGGAGGAAATCTGTGGAGGACAAATAAGTAGTGACATTGTGGATATCTATCCCAAAAAAATAAAAGACCACCAGGTATTCCTGCATTTTGAAAATGCCACAAAGCTTATTGGAGAAGAAATCCCTGCCGAAACCATCAAGGAAATTCTAAGCTCACTTGAAATTAAAATCAACAATGTTACCGAAACAGGTATTGGCATCACTATTCCTGCCTACCGAAACGACGTAACCCGCGAAGCCGACGTCATTGAAGAAATCCTTAGGGTGTATGGCTACAACAATATTGCCATACCCCAAAAAATAAATGCTTCTATGGCTTCTGTGAAGAAAGGGGAAGATTACCAATTGCAACATAAAATAGGAAGACAATTGGCAGCACTGGGCTTTCACGAGATGCTCAATAACTCATTGACCAGCAAATCCTATTTAGCCCTCACCCAATCACTGGACGAAAACCAATCGGTGACCATGCTAAACCCATTGAGCAAAGATTTGGAAATACTTCGGCAAACGATGCTCTTTGGAGGATTGGAAGCTCTTTCGTTTAACACTAACAGAAAAGTGGGCCATCCCAAACTGTTTGAATTTGGAAAAACCTACCATCAATATAGCCAAGCGCGTGAAGAACAAAAGCACCTGTCGCTACTCCTGTCTGGAAAAAAAACCAGTGATAGTTGGACCGCCCCTCCCGAAAAGGCTGGATTTTTCTACCTAAAAGGGGTAGTTATGTCACTACTGCAAGGGCTAGGGATTGAAGGCGTTATGGAAAAAGAAGTGAAGAGCGACCTTTTTTCTGAAGGTATCACGTTACATTCATCTAAAAAACAATTGGTAGCCCTAGGCATTGTGTCCAAGAAAATCACAAAACACTTCGATTTGGAAGATGAGGTGCTCTATGCCGATTTTGACTGGGACCAGTTATTGGCTGAAGTATCTACAGGAAACATTTTGGTAAAGCCCATTCCCAAATTTCCAAAAGTAAAGCGGGATTTTGCCCTGCTATTGGACGAAGGGGTTCGTTTTGAACAGCTTAAATTGGCTGCCTTGAAAACCGAAAAAGACTTGCTCAAAGAAGTTTCCCTGTTTGATGTGTACACCGGAAAAAACCTACCTGCAGGAAAGAAGAGTTATGCGTTGAGCTTTACCCTGCAAGACGATAAAAAAACCCTTACCGACAAGCAGATTGATAAGATCATGAGCAAGTTGCAACACACGTTTGAAAGTGAGTTTGGGGCAATTTTAAGATAAAAAGAGCAGCCTACCGGCTGCTCTCTTGAAACGGGCTAATTTATTTAAATTACTTATTACTTAGGCAAAACAACGGTATCTACCACATGAATCACCCCGTTGGATTGGTTTACGTCGGCAATGGTAACCGTGGATTTTCCACCATTTTCATCCCAAAGCACTATATTGTTTCCTTCCCAAGTAGCATAAAGTTTACCACCGCTCACAGTGGTAAAGGTGGCCTTTCCATCTCCTTTTTTAATCATTGCCACAATAGCTGCTGAATTGTATTTTCCAGCAACCACATGGTAGGTTAAAATGTTTTGCAGGGTTTCTTTGTTTTGTGGCTTTAATAAAGTTTCCACGGTACCTTTAGGCAATTTTCCAAAAGCATCATTGGTAGGGGCAAAAACCGTAAAAGGGCCATTTCCCTGCAATACGTCTACTAAGTCCGCGGCCTTCACGGCCGCAACAAGTGTTGTATGGTCTTTGGAATTTACGGCATTCTCTACAATGTTTTTAGAAGGATACATGGCAGCACCACCTACCATAACAGTTTTTTCCTTTGCCATACTACCTTGAGCGGTAAGTTGTGGTGTTGAAAATAAAACAAAGCAAAAAGAAAGGGCAAATAAGAATTTTACATTTTTCATAATTATTTTTTTTAGTGTTTTAATATCATTATTAACGAATAATTGGTCGGGGCGGTTTTTGAATTGTAGAATTTTGTGATTACTTTTAGAAAAAAACTGCTATGATATCCAAAACCAATATTGAAACCCAGTTAAAAAAAGGTCGTGATAAAAGGGTAACAGCAGAAACCCTTTTGATCCAAGTCGACCAAATACTAAAGCAAAATACGATTGAGAGGACAATCATAAAACAAAGGTTAACAACCAGTGGAATAGCTGCTATTCCTGCGTTTAAGGTAGATTTATTGGAAAAGGATCGTATATTCCACCTTACCGACATTGAAAAAATATGCGTGGAATATCGCCTACGGTTTCTTGATTCTTCCTTTTTTAAAGGCCATATACCTGAAGAAGCCATTTCAAAAATCCGGGCATTGGAAAAACAGCACGGCATTACCCTGCAGCCTTTAAAAATCATGGCCCCTGCCAAATTATTAAAACTGGAAAACGCAGACGACCCCTTGCTCTTCGCTCCTATGGGAAATGAATATTATTATTTGATCCACAAATGGGGCAACGACTTGCACCCATTGCGTAAATGGCTTATGTGGCCTTACAAAACCTTTGAAAACCTCATTATTACCATTTTCTTTTTAAGCATAGCCTTAACCGCCCTCACGCCCATGCAGGCCTTTACCAAAGCCGAAGTGACCCAAACCCATTACCTGCTCATGTTCCTCTTCATGTTCAAGGCCGTGGCAGGGATCGTGCTGTTTTATGGATTTGCCAAAGGAAAAAACTTTAATACTGCTATATGGGATAGCAGGTACTATAATGGGTAAGTAACGATGGCAGACGGCAGTTTATCTCAATTCAAGGCTACCTTGGCTCGAAAAAAAGCTAGGGACGAAAAAAACGCAACAAATTTGAAAGTAGTATTACTAGTTCGACTCAAAATAAACCAGAGTATAATTTCCCGAAACTTTCGGAAACTGAGTTGAATTTGGTAAAAGACAAAATTCGGAAGAAACTAAAATCTGAAAAAAAGAAGGAAACCATTCGCTTGGGAATGATTTTTATTTTTTTCGCACTTATAGCCGTATTACTACTATCAAAACTTTTCTAGATTTCGGTTTCTGAGCTAAAAACTACACCCCCACCGCATACATTTTATCACGAAGCTCCCTTAGCTTTTTATCCCCCATATAATCGTCGAAGCTCATGTAACGATCAATAATTCCACTGGGTGTTAACTCTATCACACGGGTTCCTACCGTTTGGGCAAACTCATGGTCATGGGTAGTAAGCAATACGGTTCCTTTAAAGTTTTTTAACGAATTGTTGAAAGCTGTAATCGATTCCAAGTCCAGGTGATTGGTAGGCTCATCCAGCATCACTACATTGGCGCGCATCATCATCATGCGGCTTAACATACAACGCACCTTTTCGCCTCCCGAAAGCACACTGCACTTTTTTAAAGCCTCTTCCCCGCTAAAAAGCATCTTGCCCAAAAATCCGCGTAGGTAGACTTCTTCTTTTTCCTCTTCGGTCTTGGCCCATTGACGCAACCAATCCACAAGATTCATTTCACTTTTAAAGAAATCACTGTTATCCAAAGGCAAATAACTTTGAATGGTGGTAACCCCCCATTGAAATGTTCCTGCATCCGGCTTTTGGTTTCCATTAATGATTTCATAAAAAGCGGTGGTCGCCCTAGAATCACGAGAATACACTACTACTTTATCGCCTTTTGCCAAATTAAGGTCAATGTTTTGAAACAATACCTCTCCATCGATACTGGCAGTTAGGTTCTCAATATTTAAAATCTGGTCACCCGCTTCGCGTTCGCGTTCAAAAATAATGGCTGGGTATCTTCGGCTAGAAGGCTTTATCTCGTCTACATTAAGCTTTTCCAACATCTTCTTTCTAGAAGTAGCTTGCTTGCTTTTGGCCACGTTGGCACTAAAGCGCATAATAAATTCCTGAAGTTCCTTTTTCTTCTCTTCGGCCTTTTTGTTTTGCTGGGCTCGTTGTCTTGCGGCCAACTGGCTACTTTCATACCAAAAGGTATAGTTACCACTAAAATGATTGATCTTCCCAAAGTCGATATCACTAATGTGTGTACAAACGGCATCCAAAAAGTGACGATCGTGAGAAACCACGATCACGCAATTGTCATAATTGGCCAAAAAGTTTTCAAGCCATGAAATGGTTTCATAATCCAGATCGTTGGTAGGCTCATCCATAATCAACACATCGGGGTTTCCAAAAAGCGCCTGGGCCAAGAGCACCCGTACTTTTTGCTTTCCGTCCAGGTCCTTCATCAAACTGTAATGTAAATCTTCTTTAATACCCAGATTTGACAACATGGCTGCAGCGTCACTATCGGCATTCCAACCGTTCATTTCTTCAAAAGCTACTTGCAGTTCGCCAATTTTTTCGGCATTTTCGTCACTGTAGTCTTCATAAAGTTTGTCTATTTGCGACTTAATGGCAAACAATTCTTTGTTTCCGCGTACTACGGTTTCCAGCACCATAAAATCATCATAGGCATTGTGGTTTTGTTCCAAAACCGACATCCTTTTTCCGGGTTCCATATGAACATGTCCCGAAGTGGGATCCTGTTTTCCGGAGAGGATTTTCAGAAAAGTAGATTTTCCAGCACCATTGGCACCAATAATGCCGTAGCAATTGCCCTGTACAAACTGGGTGTTTACCTCATCAAACAAAATGCGCTTACCAAATTGCACCGATAAATTGGAAACTGATAACATAACCGAACAAATAATAGGTTGAAATTGGGTGCAAAAATAGCCAAATAACTGCGATTATTAAAGCATGAATAGGTTTTATCATCTTTTAACGAGTAATTAACAAAATGGGGGGGCGCAGACCGTTACATTTGTAGAGCAATTTAAAACGGCGTGCGATTGATAAAAAAAATACTCATTCTTTTCATATCGGCAATTCCTTTTATTTCCTGCAATAACGGTCCCAAAAAGAACGATTGTGGCACTGCTTGGATTGGGGGTAAAATTGTGAACCCCAAATTGGATTATGTGGTGATTTCGCACAACCGAAATGTCATTGACACCATCCCTTTACAACAGGACGATACCTTTTTATACAAAGTAGAGAATGCCGATGCAGGCATTTATTTTCTTACTCATTTTGAATACCAAGCCCTCTTTGTTGAGCCCGGAGATAGTATTTTGGCTTATGTGAATACCATCGAGTTTGACGAATCACTTACCTACACAGGAAAAGGAGCCGAAAAGAATAACTTTTTGATGGACTTATATTTGCTCAACGAGCAACTGGACGATAAAATGCCAGGATTTTACAATTTATCCCCAAAGGATTTTGAGCTGAAAATGGACTCGGTAGTGGCCACGCGAAACGAATTGTTTGAAGAATTCAATAAAAAAACAACCACTTCCAAAAAATACAAAGAGGTTGCCAAGGTGGCCATCGATTATGGTATCTATTCCAAAAAGGAATTATACATTACGGCCAACTCCAAAAAAATGCTCTACGATGAAAGCATTGAAATCCCAGCGGATTTCTATGACTTTAGGAAACACATTGATTACGGAAACGAAGCCCTACGCAATTATTACCCTTATTTTCGATATTTAGGGTATTACTTGGACAATCTTGCTTTTGACAAGTATAAGTCTGAGCAAGCCTTCGATCGATTTTCCTACAGGCACAACCTTCACAAAATACAGCTCATCGATAGCCTCATTACAAATGATTCCCTCAAGAATAATTTGATGCGCAGTTCTGTCATCCGGTATTTGTTGAATGGGGAAAACGCCGAAGAAGAACAAAAAATATTGGACACCTTTAAGGGGTTGGATAATAATCCTGCCGATATTAGAGAGGTTGAGGAATTGGCTTTGGCCACCATGAAATTAGCCCCAGGCAATAGTGTGCCCAATGTGATGCTATTGACCACAGACAACACATTGAAAGACCTCCATTCTATCTTAAAAAAACCTACGGTATTGTTTTTCTGGTCTGATCAATCGGTAAAGCAATACAAAAAGATTCATGCCCGTGCTGCGGAGTTGCGCGAAAAATATCCCGAATATGATTTCATTGGGATTAATGTAGACAACCATTTTAAGAAATGGCTTCGAATTGTCTCTACATCGGGCTATAAAACCTCCTATGAGTTCCAGTTTGACAATTTTGATGACGCCGAAATGAAACTTTTGGTGAACTCTCCCAACAAATCGATGATTGTGGATAAGGAGGGCGTAATATTGGACGGCAACACCAATATCTTCAGTATGGCCATTGAAGAGCAATTATTGGGCTACCTTAACCAATAAAAAAAAGCCCCTTACGAGGCTTTCTGTTAATTTCCTTTCTGGTAATCGGCCAGGAACTTTGCCAAACCAATATCGGTAAGCGGGTGATTCAATAACCCTTCAATGGAAGATAACGGTCCCGTCATGACATCGGCACCAATCTTGGCACATTCCAGTACGTGCATCACGTGGCGCACAGAGGCTGCTAGTATTTGGGTTTCAAAACCATAATTGTCATAAATAAGCCGGATATCGGCAATGAGATTTAGCCCATCGGTTGCCACATCATCCAAACGTCCTATAAAAGGAGAAACATAGGTCGCTCCTGCTTTAGCAGCCAATAGAGCCTGCCCCGCTGAAAAAACCAACGTACAGTTGGTGCGGATGCCCTGATCTGAAAAGTATTTGATCGCCTTTATCCCGTCCTTGATCATGGGAATTTTTACCACAATTTGAGAATGCAAAGAGGCCAGTTCCTCCCCTTCACGCACCATTCCTTCAAAATCGGTAGCGATTACTTCGGCAGAGACATCACCGTCCACAATGTTACATATATCCACATAGTGTTTTAAGATATTGTTACGCCCTGTAATGCCCTCTTTGGCCATTAGAGATGGATTGGTAGTGACCCCGTCCAGTACCCCAAGATTTTGGGCTTCACGGATTTGATCAAGATTTGCAGTATCGATAAAAAATTTCATGAAAAAGAGGTTTAGTATTTAGGGTACAAAAATACATAAGCTTTCCCCTATTTTACCGAAAAGTTTCCAAAGGTTTTTAACAGTATGCTAAATGTTAAAAGGCAATTTGTTCCCAACAAATAGTTAAGGGACCATCACCCCTTTAGTTTGTAGTGTTTCATGAGCATTTTTTCGTACCGCTTATCGGAAAGGAATTTCTTCAATAGGACAGAAAGTTTTTGTAGCCCAGAACCCACCCGATAATGCACTTTGGGGTTTTGGGTTTCAATAATGTCATGAATCGCTTTGGCCATTTCCAAAGGATCTCCCCCTCCACTTACATGCTCATTCATCATGTGAAGGGTTTCCGAATAGGTTTTTTTATAAGGAGAATCTTCCCGAATGGGCGCATGATAACGTCCTGAAGCAATATTGGTAGCAAAATCACCCGGAGCCACATTGGTCATCCTAATCCCAAAAGGTTTCACTTCCATACGATACGCTTCAGCGGTAATCTCCAGCGCTGCTTTGGTAGCCGAATAAATTCCCCTGTAGGGAAGTCCCATATAGCCAGCAATAGATGTGATGTTGATAATGAGTCCTTCATTTTGCGTTCGCATGGTAGGTAAAACTGCTTTAATGACTTCCAAGGGCCCATAAAAATTGGTCTCAAACGCTTTTTTAATTTCTGGTGTTGGGGTTTCCTCTATAGGACCGGTAATTCCTACCCCTGCATTATTCACCAACACATCAATACGGCCTTCTTTGGACAAAATGGAAGAAACGGTACTTAAAATAGTTTCCTGCTGGGTAACATCCATGGGCAATAATTCAAAGGGCAGGGTTTCTCTTACCGTGGAAGGGTTACGGCTAGTGCCATAGACTTTATAATTCTTGCTGTGGAGGTATTCGCCAATGGCTTTTCCAATTCCGGAAGAGGCGCCCGTAATGAATACTACTTTCGACATAAAAGGAAGTTAGACAACAAAGATGGGAAGATGGAGGAAGTATTCCAAATAAAAAATGGCAAGCTACCTACATCACACCGCTACGACCATCTACCCTTGCTGCGTTCCCGCCCTGGGGGATTCAACAGGAGCTGGTTGTGTAGGACTTGCCGGTGCAAATATACGTTGCTTTTTATGCTTCCGCAAACATTTTACCCATCAATTATTATTGGTATATTGCCAGAAAATTTTATGCGCATGATTCGTTCGGTTAAGTTCTTGTCCTTAATTACATTAAGCATCCTGCTCACACATTGTGGTGGTACTCCAAAAAATGCCAATGAACTGTTTTCGTTGGAAATCAAAAACCCCAAAAAGGTCTATACTTCGGAAGATGTTATTTCCCTTTCGCTAACCAACAAAAAAGGAACAACCATTGATGCCGTAACGTATGCCTTGCAGGATGGGTCCAAAACGCCTGAAAGTCAGCTAGCGCTCACTAATAGCAAAATGGGCAAAAGAACCATAACTGCCTCCATAAGCTCCAATGGGGAAGTATTTGAAGTATCCAAAGAAATTACGGTGGTGGCCTCCCAAGCCCCAAAATCGTACGGATATACGATTCTCGAATCCTACCCACATGATATCCATGCTTATACCCAAGGATTGGAATTTAAAAACGATACCCTTTACGAAAGTACTGGGCAATATAAGCAATCTTCCCTGCGGAAGACCCAATTTACCACGGGCGAGGTACTCCAAAAAGTTGCGTTAGACAATCAATATTTTGGTGAAGGGATTACAATTTTGAACCAACAGATTTTCCAGCTCACTTGGAGAGAGAGCACGGGTTTTATATACAACCTTTCCAATCTCGAGAAAACAGGTTCTTTTGTTTACGGCCAAAGCAAACAAGGCTGGGGATTGTGCAATGATAGCACCCGCATCTATAAAAGTGATGGCACCCAAAAAATCTGGACGCTAAACCCCGAAACGCTTGCCGAAGAAAACTACATTGAAATTTATACTAATCATAGTGTCATTGATAACGTAAACGAACTTGAATGGGTAGACGGTAAAATCTATGCCAATATTTATCAAAAAGATGCCATTGCCATAGTAAACCCAATGACCGGTGCGGTGGAAGGTGTGATAAATCTAAAAGGCTTGCAAAATCAGGTTACCCAACATACCACCTTGGATGTTCTCAATGGCATTGCTTACAAAGGAGAACCCAATATTCTTTACGTAACGGGAAAAAACTGGGATAAGCTCTTCAAAATTGAAATTGTTGAAAAATAGGAAATCAACCGCTTCCCTCACTCAAAACGTTCGTTCCCTCAACGGACGTTTTTTTTATGTTTCTTTTTTTAGTGCTTTGAGGTATCAACGTAAAAACCTCAGCACTATGAAAAAAACCATCAAAATCTCCATCCCAGAGCCCTGTCATGAAGATTGGGCCAAAATGACCCCTACAGAAAAAGGGAAATTCTGTAGTGTCTGTACCAAAGAAGTATTTGATTTTACCCAAACAACCGATGAAGAATTGGTAAAACGGGTCATGCAAGGAAAAAGCCTCTGCGGAAGGTTCAAAGCCTCCCAATTGAATAGGGAAATGACACTTGAACGTAAATCCAAAACAAGCCTGCTTCCCTATGCAGCTTCCCTATTAATGCCCCTTTCGGTGCTGGCCACTTCTGAAGTAAAGAGTCATCCTTCCCCACTGGAAAAAAACTATGTCTCATTAGGAATTGGGAGCAATCCTTCTAAAAAGTCAGAAATAAATTTAAGTGAAAAAAAAGAAGATTCCACAAAGTTAAAAATTAAAGGGACCATAATCGATGAAAATAACCTTCCCCTTCCAGGCACAACCATTATCATAAAAGGAACTTCAATAGGCACCCAAACAGACTTTGATGGGAAATATTCAATAGAAGCCAATGCTCATCAAACACTTATCTTTACCTATATTGGTTACTCTTCAAAAGAAGTAGTAATCTCCAATATTGCAAATACCATTGACATCACTATGGAACCATCGAATGATATTATGGGGGAAATTGTTTTTGTTGGCGGTATATCCTATGATGAAAAAGTAGTGGTTGACCCATATCAATCCGATAGTTACTATGACGAAGAGCAGCAAGCCAAAAGCGAAGAACGCCGTGCGTATGCCAAAAAAGTAAATGCCTTTCAAAAAATAAAAGCCGAACGCAAAAAAGCCGAACGGCAATTGAAAAGATCCCAAAAGAAAAAGAACTAGGCAATATGGGCAGTGAATTGGTTTTGAGGGAAGATTTCACTGCCTTGCCTTTTTTTAAGGGTCGGTAACAATAAGATGCTTCATAAAAAGTTATATTTTTACCAAAAATTATCTTGATGAAGTACTTTTATGGATTGGCGTTGGTGGCTTCTGTGATGCTATGGAGCTCTTGCCGAAATGATTTTGACACCTCCCCTAGTACGGGAAACCTACAATTTTCAAAAGATACGGTATACCTTGATACCGTTTTTACCAATATAGGGTCTAGCACCTACAACCTAAAAGTATATAACCGCAGCGATAAGGATATTAGCATTCCCACCGTGCGCTTATCACAAGGGGAGGCTTCCAAATACCGGTTGAATGTAGATGGGATTCCCGGAAAGACGTTCGAAGATGTACAGGTATTGGCCAACGACAGTATCTTTATCTTTATCGAAACAACCGTAGACATTACCGATCAAAGCAACGACACCCAATTTCTGTATACAGACCAAATTGTGTTTGATAGCGGAAGCAACGAACAAAAGGTAGAACTTGTTACTCTTATTCAGGATGCGGTTTTTCTATATCCCGAAAAATTTGCCGATGGCACTATTGAAACCCTCAACCTAGGGCAAGATGGTGATGGGGAAGACATCTTGGTGGAAGGCTTTTTTCTGGATGACCCAGAACTTACCTTTACCAATGAAAAACCCTATGTCATTTATGGCTTTGCAGCGGTTCCTTCGGGGAAAACACTTACGGTACAACCAGGTGCTAGGGTACATTTCCATTCGGGGAGTGGTATTATTGTTGCCGAAAACGGTTCCATTAAAGCCAATGGGGCACCCAGTAGCGACCCCGAATTACTCGAAAATGAAATCATCTTTGAAGGGGATCGACTGGAACCCGATTTTGCGGAAGTCCCTGGGCAGTGGCTTACCTTATGGCTCACGGCAGGAAGTACCAATAATGAATTTAGTTATGCAACCATCAAAAACAATGTGGTAGGTATCTTAATGGATAGCAATGATGGCGACCGAACCCTTACACTTAAAAATGTACAAATGTATAACAGTTCAAACGTAGGACTCTTGGCTAGGACGGGTGATGTATATGGTGAAAATGTGGTCATTGGTGATGCTGGACAATCTTCTTTGGCCTGCTCGTTGGGAGGGCGATACACCTTTAATCATTGTACCTTTGGGAATTACTGGAGCAATGGCTTTAGGAGTTTTCCCGCAGTAACCATTGACAATGTGCTTCAATTGAGTGACACCGAAATATTGGTGGCTGATCTTGAGGAAGCCAATTTCAATAACTGTATTATTTATGGAAGTGAGCTTCGAGAAATCGCACTGGTAGAAGACGAGAATGCGGCCTTCAATTTCAACTTTACTAACAGCTTGATTCGGTTTGAAGACCCTCAAGGCGATTTTGACGGCTTACCTAATTACAATTTCGATAACCAAAGCCTATATACCAATTGTGTATTTAATGCGGATCCTGTTTTTCAGGACGTAACGGTAAACAACTTGAACATAGAAACTGGCAATTCCGGGGCAGACGGCATTGCCGATCCAGCTGTAAGTTCCATGGTGCCTTTCGATTTGAATGGAACCGTTAGGAGCACTTCGGCACCCGATGCCGGGGCTTATGAAAGTACCGAATTCCCACCCGAGGGATAATAACAAAAAAGCCCGACCAAATGGTCGGGCTTTTTACTGTCTTAAAGAATATCTACTTAGATGACTTTTACGTTTACTGCGTTTAATCCTTTGTTTCCTTCGCGTAATTCGAATTCTACTTCATCACCTTCCCGAACTTCATCGATTAATCCACTAATGTGTACAAAGTGATCTTTGTTTACGCCTTCTTCAGTAATAAATCCAAAACCTTTGGAATCATTAAAGAACTTTACTGTTCCTTTACTCATTTTAAAATATTAAGTTAATTAAGGGGCGAAGGTAGAGCTAATTTTCAGTAAATGAGGTTTTTTATTGATTTATTTCAAAAAGCAACAATTCTTCCGAGTCATTTTCAAAGCGAAACGTTCCAGTATTTTTAAGACCCAATTTTTCCAATAATGCAATGGATGCCATATTATAAGCAACAGTAAATCCCAAAACCTTGGGTAGCATTAACTCTTTTAAGGCATAGTGTAAAACAACCGAAGCCGCTTCAAACCCGTATCCCTTTCCTAGGAACTCGGGCAAAAAGGCAAAGCCTATATCAGGGTATTCCAATTGCTCCCTTTTGTAGAGTCCGCAAGTACCTATAGGGGTAGAACTACTGGCTAAGGTGACCAAGAAATTTCCCAAGCCGTTTTGGTAACTGGGTAGATAGTTCTTCTCGATATAGGCTTCGGCGGTTTCAACAGAATCAATACCCCTATCGCCTATATATTTCAGCCAGTCTGGACTGTTCAACAATGCAAAGAAAAAGGAAGCATCCTCACAGGTTATTTTTCTAAGAGCCAAGCGAGGAGTACTGAAATTCATAGTAAGGTTTATTAAAATTAAAAAAACGAGACCCTCCTTTAATCGGTTGAAAGTCCCCAATGATGCATTTAGGGTTTCAAAGTAAAGCAAAATCCCAAACTTTTGCTTTCAATATTAACCATAAAACATACAATTATGAAAACTAGATTATGTATTGAAAAACCCTTTTGGCTCTGGGCATTCCTTTTGATCATGGCCAATACCACATTGGCACAAGGCTTTTGTGTAGATTTTAACGACAAGAGCAATACGGCTTTGGTCTCTACGCTCTGCGATGGCAATTACTATCCCAATATACTTGACAATTGGGGCGGTGCAAATTTTCTAAATAACGGCGGAATGCGTTATCAAGACACAAACAGTCAAGGAGGCGCAGGGGATTATTTTTTATTTCTTGATGACGGAAGTTGTGGAAATGGAAGTACGGTTGCCTACAACCCAGTAGATTTTTCCGGAAACTGGCTACAGATGGTACCCCAAGAGGATGGTTGCTTTTGTTATGATCTTCGTGTATTTCATGTACAAGTGGGCACCATAACGGGCTATAGTAGTTTGCGCATTTTTGATGGGCCAGACCCAAGTACTTCCAGCCTAAGTGCGGTTTTCAGCTTAACAACCCCCATCGATGTTGCACAGGGATGGGTAAGGATTTGTGCGCCAGTGGCATTAAGCACTGGCACTAGCCTACCCGGAAATGCAGATGGCCAATGGGTCATCAACACTGGAAATGCTTCCGATTGGGACACGCTTATTCAAAATGTAGGTTCCATGGCTTTCTTTGTTGACGTTGCTTCTGGCGATGAAAAATGGGGTATCGACAATATATGCATCAGTGATATTTGTGATGCTACTGTGGGAGGTGATCCACAGCCAACCCCCGATGGAGCGTTTTGTTGTGATGAGAATGAAAACCTAGCCATCAATGGAAATTTTGAATACGGAAATACCGGGTTTTCAAGTAACTACACACAAAACGTAGCCACACTTCCTGGACAGTATGATGTTACCAACACTGCAGCGGCTTTTGGCACAACTGTTACAGACCATTCCTTCTGTGTAGATCCAGCCATGTACCCTAATAATGATTTGTACTTATTGGTTAATGGGCGAACTACGCAACCCCCTGGTACCCAAAGTACCATTTGGGGACAAAGCATAGTGCTGGATCCTGAGAAAGAATACCGTTTCTGCGCCAATTTCAAGAATATACCACAGTGTACCTTCGATATTTTACCCGAAATCACCATTATTACCTCCTCGGGATATTCACAAACCGCTACCATCAATACTGATCCTAGCGACCCATGCGATTGGCAATTGGAAAGTTTCTGCTTTAGAGGCGACCAACAAACCAGTATCCGCATTTTGTTGAATGAAGACGGATTGGGCGATGGAAATGACCTTGCCATTGATGATATTTCCATACAGGCACTTTCCGATGCCAACCTTAGTATTACCGTTCAACATCAAGGAAACCCACAGATGGTAACAGGTTCTATCAATACCATTAGCACTACAGATGATTTTCTACCCTATGACCCCGAAATTTGTCCAGAGCCATGGTACTGGTATGTCATCACCTTAAGCAGTGCCACAAATGGTAGTTTTGTGATTGATTTTTCTGCACCCTATGGTTGGGGAAATAATTCAGGATATAGTTTGTTTAATCCAAGTACCTCTGGATCGACCCCTTGGGATTTGACTACCAACTTTATACCCTATCCTTTTCAACAAAATACCCTGTATTTAATAGGAATGACAACACCTAGTTGTTGCGAGGATTGTGTAGACGATGGTTTTACCTATCAAATCATTTATAATAACAATGCACCCGTTCCTATGGAGGAAGGACTTACAGAAGAACAGAAACAGTGGATTAAATCCTGGTTGGGAACCTATGGAAGTCAACGCCTAGGTATAGGGGAATCGCCCATAATCGAAGATCTTATTACTATCTATCCAAACCCTGCCAAGACCGTACTGAATATTGCAAATACCTCTTCGGCAGCCATAGACAAAGTAGAAATAGTTACTGTTTCCGGAACTGTTATTAATGCAGTAGAAACCAATGTAAAAACAATTGATATTCAATCGCTTAGCAGTGGTATTTATTTCTTGAAATTATACCAAGAAGGAAACACCATAACCAAAAAATTTATTAAAGAATAGCAGTATGTATTGAATCCCCCTAGATTTCTTATAAATCGGGGGGATTTTAATATATTGAACTTATAATAGAAACAATTACTATCAACCAAAAGTAAAATCGTATGAAAAAATCAATCCTTTTAATCATCAGTATTGTTGTTTTGGCAACCTTTTTTCAATCTTGTTGTTGCAACGATGGAGAGCCTGCCGGAATTATTGATTGTGCCGTTGCCAGTGGTATGGCAGAGACCTTTCAATCAAGTAACCCCGGAAGTACCACAAATGTGACGTTCGACCTGGACGAAATTGAAAAATTTGTTTGCGAAATAAAAGAAAAGGCAAAAGACGCTGGGGTCAACAATCCTAAATTTGAAGTGTATTTTGCAGCCGTTCAAGACAGTATTGGCAACAACGTAAACACGGTATTTTTTGCCGGCTCCTATATTGAGAATGGGGTTACCCAAAATTTTAATTATTATATGGATATGGGGGGAATTGGAAATCAAGGCCTTTCTGATATCATTTGTAATTAATGACCATACTAACAACCATATTGTATTTTTGGCAGTCCCTTGCTTTTATGGTTTCCTTATTTAAAAGGAAAGCCAACAGCGAGGGGCATCAAAAATATTTTTTTTACTTTTTAAGTTTTGTGATCATTATGGAAGCCTTCGCGCAAATACTGATTCACACAGGACAAGCTTATTATTATGTGTACAATATTTTTAATACCCTAAGTTTCCTTTTTTATTTTTTTTGGTACTATTCCTATTTGAAAAACAAACTGGTGCTTTGGCTTGCACTATTATTTGTGGGAATCAGTCTACCAGATTTGTTCCTAAATGATTTTATTTCGAGCATCTTGTTGATTTCTTTCTTTTCAGGAGCCATAATTCTTTTAACACTTGTGGTATGGTACTTTGTATCCTTGTTAAAGGCAGAGGAAGCTATTTACTTTTATAAAATTCAGGCCTTTTGGATCAGTACGGGAATATTGATTTACCACATTGGGGTTTTACCCATCCTTATTTTAATTAAATTACCGGAGTACAATCAAATGCATTTAGGCTTCGCAATGATGGTCCTAAATATATTATTATATGGCTTGATAGCCCTTGGTTTAGTATGCCCCAAACGAAAATAGATTTATATATATACCTGGTCTTCATAGCCATTGCAATTGTAGTGGCGGTTATTTTGTTATTTGCGGTTTTCCTAATCCAGAAAAATAAATTGGTCAACGAAAAACTAAAGACCCAATTGGAATTTCAAAAAAAATTGTACCAAAGTGAATTGAGTGCGTTGAGAGGTCAATTGAACCCGCATTTTATTCATAATTCTATCAATGCTATCCAGTATTATATTCAGCGGAATGAGGTAAACCTCTCAGAAAACTATCTATCGAAACTCTCTAAATTACTTCGACTTTTTTTTGAATATTCTAGGAAACAGACCATTAGTCTAGCCGATGAGATCAACTTATTGAACAATTACCTTGAAATTGAAAAAATGCGTTTTGAGGACAAATTAAACTATACAATCCATATAGATAAATCACTGGATGAAGAAGATATTTTTTTGCCCTCCATGATCCTACAACCCATTGTTGAAAATGCAGTAAACCATGGTATTTTTCATAAAAAGGGAAACGGAACAGTCACCATTCGTTTTTCGGAACAAAAAAATAATACACTTGCCATTACTGTAGAGGATGATGGCATAGGCATTGACCAAGCGCTACAACTACAAAAAAACAACCGAAAGGATAATAGGGTGAGCTCTTCCCAGGTATTAAAAGAACGGTTGCTCATGTTAAAGGAAAGCAAGCAGTGGGACATAGAATACAACATTATAGACAAAGCAGAAATCACCTCCTCTACTGGAACCCTTGTAACGCTATTCATTAAAAACCTAGATGCATGATACGAACGATTCTTATCGACGATGAGCCCAAGGCACTAGCCATCCTTCAAAATAAAATTGAGAGGTTTTGCCCCGAAATTGAAGTAATAGCAACCACACAAGACCCAAAAGAAGGAATTGAATTTATTCATCATTTAAAACCCGACCTTATTTTTTTGGATGTTTCTATGCCTGAAATGACGGGTTTTGAAATGCTCCAGAAAATAAGGCACCTAAGATTTGAAATCATTTTTGCCACTGCTTTTGATGATTTTGCAATTGAAGCCATAAACCATTGTGCCATTGGGTATTTGGTAAAGCCTATTGACAATGAAGATCTGGTAAAGGCAGTAAAAAATGCAGTGAAAAGTATTGAAGAAAAAATGGCGCTTGAAAAGAATAAAATTTTAATCGAAAACCTATCGATTAAAAAATTTCAAGATAAAAAAGTAGTCATCCCAACCCAGGATGGGCTGGAGTTTATTGAAATAAACCAGATTCTTCATTGCGAGGGGGCCGAAGGCTATACGAAAATACATTTCAAAAACAGGAAGCCCATTTTAAGTTCTCAAAGTATTGGTCATTTTGCCAAGATGTTTGATGGACAGGATTTTTATCTTGTCCATAAGTCGCATTTGGTAAACCTACACCATATAGACAAATACCTCAATGAAGGATATATTCTTATTGAGCATCACAAAATTCCCGTTTCCAGGAACCGAAGGAATGAGTTTTTGGAAATGATCAAAAAACGTTGAAAGAATTCACCTTGATGATTTAGGTTAGCTTTTGAACAATGGCCGCCCCGCCATCATGTCATAGACTTTATCACCAATGGCTTTCAGTTTTTCATCATTATCGTGATTCAAAATAACCTCATCTATTAATTCCACAATTTGGAGCATTTCTTGTTCTACAAGCCCACGAGTGGTTACAGCAGCCGTTCCTATGCGAATACCACTGGTTATGAAAGGGGATTTATCATCAAATGGAACCATGTTTTTATTTACGGTAATATCAGCCTTACCCAAGGCCTCTTCCGCTTCTTTTCCTGAAATGTTCTTATTTCGAAGATCAATCAACATCATATGGTTATCGGTTCCTCCCGAAATAATCTTATATCCTTTTTCTACAAAGGCTTTTGCCATTACTTCGGCATTTTTCTTCACCTGGATCATGTAGTGCAGAAAATCATCGGTCAAGGCTTCCCCAAAAGCAATGGCTTTTGCTGCAATGATGTGTTCCAAAGGTCCGCCTTGATTACCATGAAAAATAGCTCCATCGAGTAATGAGGACATTTTTCTTACACTACCATTTTTAAGCGTAATGCCAAAAGGGTTATCAAAATCTTTTCCCATTAAGATCATTCCCCTCGGGGACCGCGCAAGGTTTTATGGGTGGTGGTGGTTACCACATGGCAATGCGGAAGAGGATCTCCAATGATCCCTTTAGCAATCAATCGCAGGATGGGCTATATCCGCCATTAAAATCGCACCTACGGCATCGGCAATTTCACGAAACCGCTTATAATCAATTTCACGTGAATAGGCAGATGCACCCGCAATGATCATTTTAGGCTTTTCTTTACGTGCCATAGCTTCTACTGCATCATAATCAATTCTGCCAGTGCTCTCCTCTACTCCATAAAAAACAGGCTTGTATAATCGTCCCGAAAAATTTACAGGGCTCCCATGGGTTAAATGCCCACCATGGGACAAATCGAATCCTAAAAAGGTGTCGCCTGGTTGCAAACAAGCTGCAAAAACCGCAGTATTGGCCTGTGAACCGCTGTGAGGTTGCACGTTTGCATACTCAGCGCCAAAGAGCGTTTTCGCACGATTAATGGCTATTTGTTCTACTTCATCTACAATTTCACAGCCGCCATAATAGCGTTTTCCAGGGTAGCCTTCTGCATATTTATTGGTTAACACACTGCCAGCCGCTTCCATAACTTGTGGGCTTACAAAATTTTCGGAGGCAATGAGCTCCAGTCCATGTAATTGGCGTTCTTTTTCAGCTTCTATTAATTCGAAGATTTGTTCGTCTCTAGCAATCATTTTGGGAGATAAGTTAATTAAAACCAAAAATACTAAAAGCTTAGGGTTACTAGCGAAGAAATTATATATTTGATTAACATTTTACCAACAATTAAAAACCCGAATTATGCCACTTACCGCCAACGACCCTTCCCGAAAAACGTGGTTGGACGTATCTGCCCAAAGTGATTTTCCCATCCAAAATATTCCGTTTGGGGTATTTTTGACCCGAGACGATATCATTACCATTGGAACCCGCATTGGCGACACGGCCATTGACCTAGGGGCGCTCCACCAATTGGGTTATTTTGAAGGGATTGAATTAACCGATGATATTTTTCTACAGGATAGCTTGAACGATTTTATTGCCGACGGAAGGAAAACCTGGCGCTTGGTTCGGAACAGAATTGCCAAAATATTTACCCATGACAACCCAAAGTTGCGTGATAATCCAGACCATCGGCAAAAGGTACTGTTTGACCTAGATGAAATTGAAATGCAATTACCGGTAGATGTTGGAGATTACACCGATTTCTATGCTAGCAAGGAACATGCTACCAACGTGGGATCCATTTTTCGGGATCCTAAAAATGCTTTGATGCCCAATTGGCTTCATGTGCCCATTGGCTATCATGGTAGAAGCTCATCCATAGTTCCTTCAGGAACGCCTATTAAAAGACCCGTGGGGCAAACAGCGCCGGGGGAGGATGGCGTACCGCAATTTGGTCCTACCAAATTATTGGATTTTGAACTCGAAATGGCCTTTATTACTACAGCTTCCAATCATTTAGGAAAACCCATCCCCATAGACGAAGCTGAAGAAAACATTTTTGGATTGGTCCTTTTTAACGATTGGAGTGCCCGTGATATCCAAGCTTGGGAATATGTGCCCTTGGGTCCCTTTCTAGGAAAGAATTTTGCTTCTACTATATCCCCATGGATTGTTACGCTGGATGCTTTGGAACCCTTTCGTGTAAAAGGCCCAGAACAAAATCCCAAGCCCCTTCCCTATTTACAACAAACAGGAAATAAAAATTACGACATTTCCTTGGAAGCTTCTATTAAACCCTCAGGCGGTACCGAAAATGTGGTATGTCGTTCCAATTTTAAATACATGTATTGGTCGATGGTGCAACAATTAACCCACCACACGGTGAATGGTTGCAATGTGCGAAGTGGTGACATGATGGGCAGTGGTACTATCTCTGGCCCAACTCCAGATAGTTACGGGTCCATGCTGGAACTTACTTGGAAAGGGCAACATCCCATTACGTTAAATGATGGCACACAACGCAAGTTCATCAATGATGGGGATACCGTAATCATGCGAGGTTATTGTAAAAACAATGAAGTACGTATTGGTTTTGGGGAATGCAAAGGAAAGGTGCTTCCCGCTCGTCAAATCTAGTTTGGCACAACCCTTGTAATTTACCCATTCATAACCAAACTTTTTCAGTTATGCGAGCAATCATTACCCTACTATTGATGGCACTTTTGCTCACAGGATGCAACAGTGTAAAACGAAACCAGAAATTTTTGGCCCAAGGTGATTACAATCAGGTAATCGAGTTGGCCGTCAAAAAACTGCAAAAAGACCCGCACGGAAAAAACAGTGCCGCCCATAAAGCCTTTTTGGAAGAAGCTTTCCGTAATGTTGTGGCAGAGGACAAACGCCGTATCGATTTTCTTAAAAAAGAGAATGTCCCTTCCAATACCCGTGAAATTTATTATACCTATTGCGATTTGGGTAAACGACAGGAATTTGTTCGCCCTTTAATGGCATTGATCGATTTGAATTTACAAATGGAAGATTACAGCAGTGCCATTATTGCGTCCAAAAAGAATTTTGCCGATTACCTTTTTGCCGAAGGAAACAACTACCTGCAACGCAATACGGTGCTCGATGCCCGAGAAGCTTTTGGGTATTTTAATGATTTGAAAAACTTGCAATCCAATTACTTGGGAATTGACCAAAAACTGGATGAAGCCCATTTTCAGGGAACCGACTTTGTTTTTGTAACATTGAACAACCACAGTGGGCAAATAATTCCGTACAGATTGGAACAGGAATTACTCGACTTCAATACGTATGGATTGGATGATTTCTGGACCGAATACCACACACGAAGGGAAAACGGGATTCCTTATAATTATGGCATTGATTTGAATTTTAACCAAATTCTCATTTCGCCAGAACGGATTTCAGAAAAGGAATATCTGAGGAAAAAAACCATCAAAGACGGTTGGGAATACCTTCTGGACCGAAACGGCAATGTGGTGAAAGACAGTTTGGGAAATGATGTAAAAGTGGATAAAATCATTACCGTGACCGCCGCGGTAACCTATACCGAGCAAACCAAAGCAGTACAAGTAGGTGGAGATGCCGTTTATTTGGATCTGGATCGAAACCGGATAATCAATAAATATCCGTTGGGTACCGAGTTCATTTTTGAGAATACTTTTGCTCGTTTCCGGGGTGACGAAAGAGCACTTACACAAGAAGACTTGGATTTTATACGAAACGATTTCTTCCCTTTTCCATCCAACCAACAAATGGTATTGGATGCTGGCACCGAAATAAAAGAACGGTTAAAGGAAATCCTTCGGAACAATCATTTCAGATAAAAAAAAACGCCTCAAAGGCGCTTTTTTATGATGCATAGGGTTCCAAATCGGAAGCATGAATACTATGATGCGATGCGTGGTAAACAGCCACGCCATTTTTAATGATCAACAACTGTGGGCTTTGGTGAATCACCTTAAACCGATACCCCACTTCATTGGAAACGTCCCGAAAAGTCAATAAATCCAAATAATATAATTTCATCTTTCCCTCTTCCACTTGATAGTCGCTTTCAAAGTTTCGGAAGACCATTCTACTAATGCCGCAGGTGGTGGAATGCTTAAAGATAGCAACCGGAACTGTTTTGGAAACCTCCATAATTTCATCAAGTTGCCCCATTCGGGTAAGGCGTAACCAAGGCACCCTTTTTTCTTCATTTGAGGTAGTTTCTGTTTTTTTTCCGAAGAAATCAAATAATCCCATGTCGTGTTTTTTTTAAGCAATGGTCGCACAAAAATAACAGACTTTACAAAAAGAATTTCTGCATTATTGGTATATTTAAGTCCGTATGGCAAAAAACAACAAATCGAAGAAAAAAAAGCGCATTGCCAAAACCATTGGCAGGGCCCCTGGAACGGGAGGCTATATTGGGGTAAAACAACGGGATAAAACAGATATTGAAATCCACGAGTTCTCAAAGGATTTATTTGAATGCATCAAAACCAACAATGTGGAAGATGCTTTCAAATTCAAAACCACAGACCAGATCACCTGGATCAATATCAATGGTTTAAACCTTACCGATGAAATTGCCAAATTGGGTTCATTTTACGGGCTGCATCCCTTGGTAATGGAAGACATCCTCAATACCGAGCACCGTCCCAAAGTAGATGAATACCCAGAGTATTTGTTTATCGTGCTTAAAATGCTTTATTTCAACAAAGATGAGCAGTTTACTGTTGAGCACATTTCCCTTATTGTGGGTAAAAACTACGTGTTAACTTTTCAAGAGTCGGAAGAAGATATTTTCGATTCGGTGCGGGCTCGTATTGCCAACCCAGAGTCGAAGATTCGCAACTATGGTGCAGATTACCTAGCTTTTGCCCTTATGGATACCATTGTAGATAACTATTTTGCCATTGTAGAGGATTTTGGCGAAAAGATTGAAACCATGGAAGACCAAGTATTTGTGGAAAACCCAGAGGAATCTACGCCGCAGGACATTCAATTGCTAAAGAGGGAAATATTAAAAATTAGAAGGAGCGTATTCCCTTTACGCGAAGTGATTTCCCGACTGGAAAAGACCGAAAACCCTATCATGGAAGAACGCACCCGTGATTATTTTAGGGATGTGTACGATCATATCATACAGATCAATGAAAACATTGAAATCTACCGCGATATGGTGTGGGGCCTTATGGACATGTACATGACCACGGTGAGCAACAAGATGAACAACATCATGAAGGTGCTTACCATTATTGCCACCATTTTTATTCCCTTGACTTTTATTGCCGGGATTTACGGGATGAATTTTGAATTTATGCCCGAACTTCATTACAAGTACAGTTACTATGTGCTTTGGGGGGTAATGCTGATTGTTTTTTTGTTAATGCTCTATTACTTCCGAAGAAAGCGGTGGTTGTAACAGCCAAAATGTCCTCTTTATCAAGGAGTTTATGCGCCATTTTGACGTAAAAAGACCTAGGCACATCTTTTGACATAGTCACCTAAAAATAAAGCGACTATGAATTTCAATAATTTTACCATAAAGAGCCAAGAAGCCCTGCAACAGGCGCAGCAATTGGCCCAAAGCTATGGCCACCAGCAAATTGAAAACGAACATTTGCTTAAAGCTATTTTTGAGATTGACGAGAACGTATTACCGTTCCTACTCAAAAAATTGAACGTAAACGTTCCCCTGCTTCAGCAAGTATTGGACAAACAGTTGGAATCGTTTCCCAAAGTTTCGGGAGGGGATATCATGTTGTCCCGCGAAGCCTCCAAAACGGTGAACGAAGCCAGTATCATCGCCAAAAAAATGAACGATGAATTTGTGAGTGTAGAGCACCTTTTGTTGGCTATTTTCGCCTCCAAAAGCAGCATAGCACAAAGCCTAAAAGATCAAGGTGTTACCGAAAAAGCCCTCAAAGCGGCTATTGAGGAACTGCGTAAAGGCGACCGGGTTACCTCCCAAAGTGCCGAGGAAACCTACAATGCCCTCAATAAATACGCGCGTAACCTCAACCAATTGGCACGAGACGGAAAATTGGACCCCGTGATTGGCCGTGACGAGGAAATTAGAAGGATTCTTCAAATCCTTTCCCGAAGGACCAAAAACAACCCTATGCTGGTTGGGGAACCCGGTACCGGTAAAACTGCCATTGCCGAAGGCTTAGCCCACCGTATTGTAGATGGCGATGTACCCGAAAACTTAAAAACCAAAGAAATCTATTCCTTGGATATGGGTGCTTTGATAGCAGGAGCTAAATACAAAGGAGAATTTGAAGAACGCCTTAAAGCCGTGATTAAGGAAGTAACTTCCAGTGATGGGGATATTGTACTGTTTATTGACGAAATCCACACCCTGGTGGGTGCTGGCGGTGGACAAGGCGCCATGGATGCTGCCAATATCCTAAAACCAGCATTGGCACGTGGCGAACTACGTGCTATTGGAGCGACTACGTTGGATGAATACCAAAAATATTTTGAAAAGGACAAAGCCCTCGAACGCCGATTTCAAAAGGTCATGGTGGATGAGCCCGATACAGAGAGTGCCATTTCCATCCTTCGCGGAATCAAGGAGAAATATGAAACACACCACAAAGTGCGTATTAAGGACGAAGCCATTATTGCAGCCGTCGAGCTTTCGCAACGCTATATTACCAATCGGTTTTTACCCGATAAAGCCATTGACTTAATGGACGAAGCTGCATCTAAATTGCGAATGGAAATCAATTCAAAGCCAGAAGAACTGGACGTTTTGGACAGAAAAATCATGCAGTTGGAAATTGAAATTGAAGCCATTAAGCGTGAGAAGGATGAAGCAAAGCTAAAAACCCTTCAGTCTGATTTGGCCAATCTTAAAGAAGAACGTAATGAGCTGAATGCCAAATGGAAAGCAGAAAAAGAGGTGGTGGAGAACATTCAGAATATCAAAACAGAAATTGAAGAATATAAATTGGAAGCCGAACGGGCCGAACGCGATGGGGATTTTGGAAAAGTAGCCGAAATCCGTTACGGAAAAATAAAAGAAGCACAAGAAAAACTGAACAAACTGGAAACCGAATTGGCCAATCAAGGCGAAACTTCATTAATCAAAGAAGAAGTTACCTATGAGGATATCGCCGAAGTGGTTGCCAAATGGACCGGAATTCCGGTAACTAAAATGATTCAGAGTGAACGTGATAAACTCCTAAAACTGGAAGACGAATTACACAAACGTGTGGTGGGGCAGGAAGAAGCCATTGTGGCTGTGAGCGAGTACCATTCGACGTAGTAGGCGGGTTTACAAGACACAAAAAACCCATTGGTTCCTTCCTTTTTTTAGGGACCACAGGGGTTGGAAAAACCGAATTGGCCAAAGCCTTGGCTGCTTATCTCTTCGATGATGAAAATGCCATGACCCGTATCGATATGAGCGAATACCAGAGGCATACAGCGTAAATGAATTGGTAGGGCCCCCTCCGGGATATGTGGGCTATGATGAAGGACAATTAACCGAAGCGGTGCGCAGAAAGCCCTATTCGGTAGTGTTGCTGGACGAAATTGAAAAGGCGCATCCAGATACAGCTATTATTTTATTGCAGGTATTGGATGAAGGTAGATTAACGGACAATAAAGGACGGGTAGATACGTTCAAAAACACGATCATTATTATGACTAGTAACATGGGAAGCCATATCATCCGAGAGAAATTTGAAAACATGAAAGACCTGGATACTGCAATGGAAGCTGCCAAAGTAGAGGTACTAGGGTTATTGAAACCAATCAGTCCGTCCCGAGTTTTGAACCGTATAGACGACATTATCATGTTTCTCCTTTTGACCGAAAGAGATATCCAGCAAATTGTGAGCCTACAATTGAAAGGGCTCACCAAGATGTTGTCCAAACAGCATATCACGTTAGATGCTACCGAAGAAGCCATTGCATACCTTTCAAAACGAGGATTTGACCCACAGTATGGAGCGCGTCCTGTAAAACGTGTGATCCAAAAAGAAGTACTGAATGAACTTTCAAAAGAGATTCTTTCAGGAAAAATTACAACCGATAGCATCATCCTTTTGGATAGTTTCAACGATGCCTTAGTATTTAGGAATCAAGAAAATTTAATTGAAAATAAATAGGTATTCAATAATTTAATTGATTCTAAGCCTATTTGAAAAGATAAAACCCTTGAATATCCACTCAAGGGTTTTATTTTTGTAAAAAATTATTTATGTCTAAGCCTCCCATTGTTTTGGAAAGCAAAACTGTTATTCGGTTTCAACATTGCGATCCGTTTAACCATTTGAACAATTCGGAATATTTAAATTATTTGGTCAACGCCCGTGAAGACCAATTGATTGAACATTACGGAATTGACATCTACAAAATGGGGCGTGAAGAAGGAAAAAGTTGGGTGGTTGGAAGTAACCAAATTGCCTATCTACGGCCTGCTTGGCTTATGGAAGAAGTCACCATCCAATCGCAATTGCTTACCTATACTACCTCAAGCATTCAAGTGGAACTGCGCATGTACAATGCTTCAAAAACCGAACTAAAAGCCGTTATGTGGAGCCAGTATGTACATTTCAACTTACGTGAACAACGCAGGGAAACACATTCCAACGGATTTATGGAATTATTCGAATCGGTTAAAAATCCCCTTCCCCAAAAAACATTTGAAGAACGGGTGGCTTCCCTTAAAAATCAAAATACGTAACTTTGCAGCCCTTACAATACCAGCGAACATGCGAATAGGGCTCTTTTTCTTCTTTCTTATTTTTCTATTGGGCTGTTCCCAAAAACCCCAACCCATCGCAGATGCAAGGTTAAATGATTATGCCCTGTATGATGAAAAGGGAAACTTTCACCGTTTTTCTTACTATAATGATAGCAAAGGAATTGTCCTTTTTGTTCAGGGTAATGGATGCCCAATTGTAAGGGCTGCAAGGGAGGACTTTCAAGAAATAGTGGATGAATTTTCAAAAAAAGGGTTTACTTTTTTTATGATCAATTCGAATATTCAGGATACCCGGGAATCCATTCAGAAAGAAACAGAAGCTTACCCATTTCCCGTACCCGTTTTGGTAGATAATGCTCAAGTGGTTGCAAACATGTTGGACATTACCATTACCGCCGAAGTATTCATTCTTCATCCTACCACCCGCGAAATCCTGTACCGAGGCCCTATCAACAATAAATTTGATTATGAAACCCAAAAAAGTAAATCTGGTGAAGAATATGTAAAGGAAGCTCTTAGCCAGATTCTTAACAATAAACCCCCTATTTCCAAAAAACAACAAACTAGGGGATGCAAGGTAACCCGATGGCAAGAAATTGAAAAACAACCCATTACCTATACCGGTGAAATAGGTACCATCGTAACAGAACACTGTGCCATCTGTCACCACGAGGGTGGTATTGGCCCATGGAGTATGAATGATTACAATACCCTTTTGGGATGGTCTGCCATGATGAAACAAGTGCTACTCACCCAGCGGATGCCTCCCTGGAAGGCCGACCCAAAGGTGGGCCATTTCAAAAAGTCGTTTGCATTATCCAATGAAGACCGAAGAAAAATAATTACCTGGATTGATGAAGGCATGCCTTATGGCGAAGGGGTTGACCCTCTTTCCCTTTTAGAATTTACAGACCATGAATGGAAAGGAGGTGCCCCAGATAAAATAATTACCCTTCAAAAAGAAGAAATCCCTGCCAATGGAACGATCCCCTATCGCTACCAGACGATTAGGGTTTCCCTAGAAGAAGATACCTGGATAAAAGGAATTGAAATAAAACCTAGCAATCCGAAGGTAATGCACCATATCTTGATTACCAACAAAGAAAGCAACAAGCAAAGCCCTATTATATCAAGGCCGCCCCGCAAGTGGATTGATAACTTTATTGCCCTGGGCGCCATGGGAAGCCAGTATATAGGCTATCCTGATGGTAGTGGTGTCTTTTTCCCTAAAAATGCAGAATTAATTGTGCAAATCCATTATGCCCCTACGGGAAAACCCGAAGAAGACGAAACACAAATTGGCTTGTATTTTTCAGATCAAGTTCCAGAAAAGGAATTTTTGTCCCTAGCCCCGGCCAATACTACTTTTGAAATTCCTCCGTTTGGCAAAGAAGTAAAGATTGTCGCCGAAGATTCCATTGAAAAAGACATCCTCTTGCATTATGTGGTGCCCCACATGCACTATCGCGGGAAAAGCATTAAGTTCAAGGTTCAATTTCCCAATGGGGAGACAAAAACTGTGGTATCTGTAGCCGATTATAATTTCAACTGGCAACAATTATATCAACTTGAAGAAGCGCTCCCTATTCCAAAAAGTTCTAAAATCATCGTTGAGGGAATTTTCGACAATACCTATCAAAACCCCTTTAATCCAGACCCAAACAAAACAGTTCATTTTGGACTTCAAAGTACAGACGAAATGCTCATTGGCTTTTTTAACTATACGCTGCAGTAATTTGGAAAAAAGTAGTAAAAAATGAGAGACCTATTTTAAATCAGAAAACCCTCCTTGGCTATTGCCTCGAAGGGTTTTCCTCCTTTTCACAACAATCAAACAACTTTAACTCTAAAACCTCAAACCTATTTACGTAATACCCCTATCTTTGGTTTTAAGAAACGGCTTTTTTTTTACTAAAAAATAAAAATGACTAAAATTATTGCCCTGATTTCCTTTTGTATCATTGCCTTTTCCTGCAAACAGGAGGGAAAGAAATCCATTGCTGAGGAAACCACAACGTATTACCTTATTCGCCATGCCGAAAAAGATCGAAGCGATTCTACCAATGTAGACCCCGCACTTACAGAAAAAGGCCTTGATCGGGCCAGATTATGGGCACACTATTTTGATAGTATTCCTTTAAATGAAATTTATACAACACAATATAAGCGAACCCATCAAACCGCCATGTATGTTGCAACAAAGCAACAGCTCCCAGCTGAGGAGTATGTACCACAAAACCTCATCACGGAAGATTTTAAACAAATCACCAAAGGGCATAAAGTATTGATTGTGGGACACAGCAACACAACCCCCATGCTGGTCAATCAACTCATTGGCAACGAAACCTATCCGGAAATGGATGATCGCGACAATAGCAGTCTCTATGTGGTGACAGTAAAGGGAAAAAACACAAAAGCAGTCATAAGAAAGGTGGAATTCCAGTAAAAAAAGCTGAAATTCTTTCTATTTTTGCCCTTTATGGCATTGCAGAAAAATATACAGATCAAAAACCGAAAGGCTCGTTTTGAATACGAAATCCTCGACTCCTACACTGCGGGAATTGTGCTTCGTGGTACCGAAATAAAGGCCATTCGGGAAGGAAAAGCTTCCATCGCCGAAAGCTTTTGCGAGTTCTCCAACGGAGAGTTGTTTGTCATCAACATGACCATTCAAGAATATTCGCATGCCACTTTTTTTCAACACGCGCCCAAAAGCGAACGCAAATTGCTTCTTAACCGCAACGAATTAAAAAAACTAGAAAAAGAAGTAAAAAATTCGGGATTGACTATTATCCCCCTACTCCTGTTCACCAACGAAAAGGGGTTGGCCAAAATGGAAATTGCCCTCTGCCGCGGGAAAAAACAATATGATAAGCGCGAAGTGATGAAGGAACGTGACACCAAACGTGACTTAAGCAGGATCAAAAAGGCGTATAACAACTAACATTTCTTTAAGATTTTCCAATTCCTTTTTTTCTAATTTCACAGTCAGACAACCTTTTCTTGTCTTTTAACGTCTAGGAAATAGAAGACCATCGTATGAAAAAAACACTAACCCTCTTTTTCATTTTAATCAGTGTATCGCTCTCGGCACAAATCACTGGGCGCGTAACCGATACCCAAAAGTCACCCCTTCCTTACGTAAATATCTATTTGGAAAGTAGCTATAAAGGGACCACTTCCAATGAGGAAGGTGCCTACTCTCTCGATGTCACCGAAACGGGAAATTACACCGTGGTGTTCCAGTTTTTGGGATATACCACCCTTAAAAAAGAAATTTCCGTGGAGACGTTTCCTTTCTCACTTAACGTCACCATGACCGAGTCGGCCGTGAGCCTTAATGAGGTAGTTATTACTACTTCGGAAGATCCTGCCTATCGTATCATTCGGGCCACCATCGAAAAACGAAAAGAAAATCTGGAACGTATTTCGGCCTTTACCGCCGATTTCTACTCAAGGGGTATTTGGCGGGTGGATAGCATTCCGAAGAAAATATTAGGACAAGAAGTAGGTGATTTTGATGGCGCCTTAGACTCTACCCGTACCGGGATTATTTACCTTTCTGAAACCATTAGCCAAATTGCTTATAGAAAGCCCAACGATTTTAAGGAAACCATTGTGGCCAGTAAGGTAAGTGGAAACGATAACGGTTTTAGTTTTAACAGTGCACAGGATGCCAATTTCAGTTTTTACGAAAACACACTCGATCTCAATGCTGCCATTGTTTCACCCATTGCCAACAACGCCCTTGGCTATTACCGGTATAGGTTGGAAGGTGTTTTTTATGAAGGCAATAAGCTTATCAATAAAATAAAAGTGACGCCCAAGCGTCCCAACGACCGTATTTGGGAAGGAACCCTATATATCGTGGAAGACGACTGGCAGTTATATGGCGTGGATTTAAAAACCACTGGAACCGCCATACAGGTTCCTTTCGTAAAGGAATTGGTGTTTAAACAGAATTTTAAATTCGATGCTACTGAAAATGCCTGGATCAAGATTTCGCAGACCATCGATTTTAGCTTTGGCTTTTTTGGGTTTAATGGGGACGGACGCTTTATCGCCGTTTACAGCAATTACGATTTTAACCCCACTTTCGATAGAAAAGCCTTTGGCAACGAAGTGCTGTATTTTGAACCCGAAGCAAACAAAAAAGATAGCCTCTTTTGGGAAACAACCCGTCCCGTGCAACTCACCGAAGAGGAAACCCATGATTACATTCGAAAGGACAGTATTCAGGAACTACGCAAGTCCAAAACCTACCTAGACTCTGTTGATGCTAAAAACAATAAGTTTCAGCTAACAAGCCCTTTGTTTGGTTATTCTTATAAAAACACGTTTCAAAAATGGGAATTAAGCTACGAGGCACCCCTTCCGAAGATCAATTTCAATACCGTTCAAGGATGGAATGGCAATGCTGGGCTTACCTTTTTTAAATGGTATGACGAAAACAGGACCCAATGGTTATATGCCAACGTAAGTGCCAATTACGGGGTGGCCGAAGATCGTTTACGGTGGAAAGGCAGCGTGACCAAAAACTTTAACCGAGTCAATAGGATGCAGCTTTCCGCCTTTGCGGGCAGTGAAGTGCGCCAGTTTAATGGAAGCAATCCTATTTCACCATTTATCAATAGCATTGCAACCCTCTTTTTTGAACGAAATTACATGAAGCTCTTTGAACTCAACTATGCTGGGGCCGCTTGGAGCCAAGAATTGTTTAATGGAGTTCGCAGTTCGCTCTCGGTAAGTTATCAAGATCGAAAACCCTTGTTTAATAATACCGAGCAAGTCATTTTTCCGCAAAAGGGTATTGACTATACCAGTAATAATCCTTTAGATCCCAGTGATTTTAGCTCACCGGGTTTTGAAGAGCATCAATTGGTGAAAACCCATTTTTCGGCCCGTATTGCCTTTGCGCAAAAATACATGACCTATCCCGATGGCAAATTCAATTATGGAGATTCAGCCTATCCCCTGCTCACCCTCGAGGTTGAAAATGCCTTGGGCGCGAGTGACTCAAATTACAATTATACACAGTTAAAGGCACGTTTGGATCAAGAAGTAAAGGCAGGGAATTTTGGGGTGCTTTCCTATCGATTCAAAGGAGGGATGTTCATTGATGCCGATGGAATTTCGTTTGTGGATTACCAACATTTTAATGGAAACCAAACCCGGGTTGGGACACAGGCAAGCTATACCAATGTGTTCAACCTACTTCCCTATTATGCACTAAGCACCAATAAGAGCTATTTTGAGGCCCATGCCGAACACAACTTTAAAGGCTGGGCCTTGGGTAAAATCCCTGGGTTGAATCAATTGGGCTTTAATTTGGTTTTGGGGGGACATTTGCTTTCAACCGAAACAAACAAACCCTATGGTGAGCTATCCATTGGGCTGGATAATTTGGGATGGGGCAAATACCGCTTATTACGCTTGGATTATGTACAATCTTATTTTCAGGGAGAGCAGCAAGGAGCCTTTGTTTTTGGGCTGAAGTTTTTGAACCTGTTTGAGTAACTGCCAAAGAAGCAAGTATCCTTCATCTCTTTTACGGTTTTTGCCAAAAGGTTTCCCAATTTCACGTATAAAATTCTTTCCTTTTTGAGTATTTTAGTAGTCACTCAACTAGTCAAATGAAATCCAGGAAACCGCTTGAAAAATTTTCCAAAAAGAAATATGACGACCTAGGCTTAAGTGAAAAGGCCACCAAAGGAGAATACCGTACGCTCAACAAAGACGGTTCGTTCAACTTAAAAAAAGTAAACATTCCCTTAGGGGAGCGTCTCAATTTCTTTCATTCGCTGGTAAGCATGTCATGGCCCCGTTTTTTTGGGGTGATCCTCTTGGGGTACCTTGTAGTGAACTTCCTTTTTGCCAGTATCTATTACGCTATTGGGATTGAACACCTCACGGGAATAGAAGGCACCTCTCCTTTCGAAAAATTCATGGAAGCTTTTTTCTTTAGCTCCCAAACCATTACCACTTTGGGTTATGGCCGTGTAGCACCTGTAGGCTTTCTGGCCAATGTAGTTGCCGCAACCGAATCGATGCTTGGGCTATTGACCTTTGCCTTGGCCACGGGGATGTTGTATGGTCGATTTTCGAAACCATCCGCAAAAATAAAATACAGCTCCCATGCGGTAATTGCGCCCTATGACGATATCAATGGTTTTATGTTTCGGGTAGTGAACCCACAGGGCAACCAGTTGGTGGAAGTAGAGGTTACTGTGGCGGTTTCCATGAGAAGGGAAGATTCCGAATTACGGGATTTTTACCAGTTGGAACTGGAACGTCCCAAAGTAGTTTTTCTTCCGGCCATATGGACCATTGTGCATCCTATTTCGGAAACAAGTCCACTGTATGGCATGCAAGAAATGGAAATGATTGAAAAGGACGCCGAATTTATTATCATGATGAAAGCCTTTGACGAATCTTTTTCTCAAACGGTATACTCTCGTTCGTCCTACAAGGCCTATGAAGTGAAGTGGGGCGAGAAATTTGTTTATGTAGTCTCACTGGAACAAGGTCGAAGGATGGTGGACGTGAGCCGACTGGATGAAACCGAAAAAAAAGAACTAAATCCCTTATAAAAATGGATATTCCCAATTACCTTGAAAGTGTGACCAAGCAGTTTCAGTACTACAAATTGTTGGGTGATACTACTTTTGCCCAACTCAACGAACCCGATTTTTTCTGGCAGTACAATGCCGAAAGCAACAGCATTGCCATCATGGTAAATCATCTATGGGGGAATATGCTTTCCCGCTGGACCAATTTTCTTTCCAGTGACGGAGAAAAAGAATGGCGCAACCGTGATTTGGAATTTGAAAAGGTTATTAAAACCCAATCCGAATTAAAAGAAAAATGGGAAGCGGGCTGGCAATGCCTTTTTGATGCCTTGGCTACCATCAACGAAGGCAACTTCGGCACAGTTATCTACATTCGCAATCAAGGACATACGGTTATGGAAGCCATTAATAGGCAGCTGGCCCATTATGCCTATCACGTGGGCCAACTCGTCTATGTGGGACGAATGATCAAGGGAGGCGATTGGCAAAGTCTTTCCATTCCGAAGGGAGCCTCCAAGGCCTTTAATGCTGAAAAATTCTCACAACCCAAACACCAGCATCATTTCACCGATGAATTTTTGAAGGATAAAAAAAGCTAAAGGGTTTCTTAAAAACGGTTATATTTGAGAAAACCAAATAATTTCATGGCAAAATGATCGAATTAATTTTAGTCTATACCACTGGAAGGTACTTTTATCGACTGGCAGAAGATTTCAAGAAAAGTAAGTGGGGATACGCTATCCTTGGAGGGTTAAGTTATTATATTGGGATATTCACAGGAGGAATTATTTTGGCTGTAGCCGAAGAAATTTGGGGCTTTTCCATTTTGCAGGAAGGGAATAAAATTGTACTTACCCTAATTCTTATGCCTTTTGGTTTTTTGATTTCCTTCGGGCTTTACTCGCTATTGAAAAAAATTTGGACCAAAAACCAAAGGGGGGAAGAAGTTTCAATCGATGACATTGGAAAATCCTAAAGCCCTTCATATGCCAATACCTATAAGCAAAATCAGAAAAAGGCTCCTCCTTTTTTTCCTTACTTTTTTTGTAATAAATCTCACCGCTCAAGAAGTCTCTCTTTCTACTTCAAAGGTATTGGATTCCATTATTTCCATTGCCAAAAGCCAATCGGTCTATGCCAACAAGGTAGATTGGCCCGATGTAACAAAAAAAATGCATGCTTTGATAAAAGATGGGGATTCGCTGCCCTCCATAATCCCTCCCGTGGAACTCATGATGAAAGAACTGGGAGATTTCCATGGGGCGCTTTTATATAATTTCCAAAGACACAACTCTTATTATAAACAGGATTATCTTTATCCTGTTTCGTTTGAAACGGTTCAAGCCATTCAAAGTTTAGGGATAGACCTTAAAGGAGTAATGTTGCCTGGGCAAATTGCCTATGTGAAAATTCCTGGCATGAATATTTTCGGCCCAGAAGAAATAAATAAAAACGCCAATGCCTTAAGGACGATTATTTGTGATTTAAAAGGCCAAAAACCCAAAGGGTGGATTATTGATTTAAGGGCCAATTTGGGAGGTAATATGTACCCTATGTTTGCGGGGCTGGGAGAATTGTTGCCCAATATTGATTTGAGTGGTGACACCCAAAATGGCATTGATTACTTTTCGAATTGGGAAAACAACCATGGGAATTTTTATATGTGGGGCGCTCCCATGACCCAAGGGGAGCTACAATGCAATCCTAAGGAAGTTAACGAAAATACCTCTAATAAAATTGCGGTTTTAACGAGCCGGTATACGGCCAGTTCTGGGGAGGCAGTCGCTTCGGGATTAAAAAATCATGAAAACATACAGCTTTTTGGTGAAATTACTTCGGGGTATTCTTCTACAACGGGGTGGTTCCCCATTACAGAGCATATTGTTTTCTCCCCTACGGTTGCCTATTTTAAAAGTTTGGATGGAACGGTATACGATCATGGGGTATATCCCGATGTGGTCATAGAGGAGCCGTTGGATTTGGAAAACCTTACTTCGGGCATAACCATTGAAAAGGCAATAGAATGGTTAACCAGTGATTAATTAGCCACTTCACTTATGAATTTGATGCGGTATAGTCGAAGTTCTTCTACATCGTAATCTCCATCAAATTCGTCCATAGCCTCTTCAATCTTATCGGTTTCGGCCTCCAGAAAATAGTCGTGTAGTTCTTCTTGTTGGTCTTCGTCCAATATTTCATCAATCCAGTAATTGATGTTTAACTTGGTGCCGCTGTACACAATGGCTTCCATTTCTTTGATAAATTCGGGCATTTCCAGCCCTTTGGCATTGGCAATATCATTTAAATCCAGTTTTCGATCTACACTTTGAATGATGTACAATTTCAATGCACTATTACTTCCAGTGGATTTCACAATAAAATCATCGGGACGGATAATATCGTTTTCTTCCACATAATCGGATATTAACTTGACAAATGAAGCCCCATATTTTTTGGCTTTTCCTTCCCCAACACCATGTACATTGGAAAGTTCATCCAGGGAAATGGGGTACTTGAGTGCCATATCTTCCAAAGAAGGGTCCTGAAAAATCACAAAAGGAGGCAGCTTGAGCTTATCGGCTACCTTTTTACGCTCGGCTTTTAATAATTTGAACAATTGCTCATCGGCCACATTGCCGCCAGCCTTCTCAACGGTAACCGTTGAATCATCATTGGCTTCTTTGTAGCTATGGTCTTCGGTCATCATAAATGACGAAGGTGATTTCATAAAGTCCAATCCGTGCTGGGTTAATTTGATGACTCCATAAGTTTCGATATCTTTTCTTAACAAACCCGAAACCAGCATTTGGCGCAACAAGGCCATCCAGTAGTGGGGCTCATGCTTTTTCCCAATACCAAAAAAGGGCTGTGTATCGGTGCGGTGTGATTTAATGAGGGCGTTAATTTTTCCCACCAACACATGCACCACTTCTTTTGCTTTGTATTGTTGATTGGTATTTTTAATTACCTTTAAAAGGGTTTCCGCTTCTTCTTTGGCTTCCACCTTCTTTTTGGGATGGCGCATGTTATCATCCATATCGCCTCCTTCCCCTGTTTCATTGTCAAATTCTTCCCCAAAATAATGAAGGATGAATTTCCGCCGGGAAACAGACGTTTCGGCAAAGGCTACCACTTCCTGCAACAAGGCTTGTCCTATTTCCTGTTCGGCAACAGGCTTCCCGCTCATGAATTTTTCCAGCTTTTCAATATCCTTATAGCTATAAAATGCCAAGCAATGACCTTCGCCGCCATCACGACCAGCGCGGCCGGTTTCTTGGTAATAACTTTCGATGCTTTTGGGTATGTCATTATGAATCACAAAACGTACATCGGGTTTATCGATTCCCATCCCAAAGGCAATGGTGGCCACAACAACATCGGCATCTTCCATAAGGAACATGTCCTGGTTTTTTACCCGTGTTTTGGCATCCAGTCCTGCGTGGTAAGGAATTGCCTTGATACCATTCACCTGAAGGGTTTGTGCTAACTCCTCTACTCTTTTTCGGCTCAAACAGTAAATAATGCCACTTTTTCCATCGTTCTGCTTTACAAAACGAATGATATCACTATCAATATTTTTGGTCTTGGGACGAATTTCATAATAGAGGTTAGGCCTGTTAAAAGAAGCTTTAAACGTATTGGCGTCCTGTATCCCAAGATTCTTCAGGATGTCTTCCTGTACCTTGGGGGTTGCCGTTGCTGTTAATCCAATAATGGGAATATCCTTGCCCAACCGCTCAATGATCTTGCGGAGGTTTCGGTACTCGGGCCTAAAATCATGACCCCATTCGCTAATGCAATGGGCCTCATCTATAGCAACAAACGAAATTTTAACCGATTTCAGAAAGTCGATATTCTCCTCTTTGGTAAGTGATTCGGGCGCCACATACAATAATTTGGTCACACCAGAGGTAATATCTTTTTTTACTTGCTTTATTTCGGTTTTGGTCAAAGAGGAATTGAGCACATGGGCAATTCCCTCTTCCGAGGATAAAGAACGTAGGGCATCCACCTGGTTCTTCATAAGGGCAATGAGCGGAGAAACCACGATTGCTGTCCCCTCTTTCATAAGGGCCGGTAACTGATAGCAGAGCGATTTCCCTCCACCGGTGGGCATAATGACAAAGGTATTGTCATTATTAAGCACGCTTTTTACTACATCTTCCTGAAGGCCTTTAAAAGACGAAAAGCCAAAATATTTCTTGAGGGATGCAAATAAATCTTTTTCGCTCACGCTATAGGGTATTAATTCTGAAAATCTGAAGCAAATTTACATTGTAGGACTCGATAACAATTGTAATTTTGCAACCTATTGTATTTTAATGAATCTAAATTATGTTTAGTACGGGACGGGAGCCCAATAGGGTTTTCCTATACTAAATATAGTAATTTCTGAAAAAGCTGCAAACATATAAAAGCGTAAATTTTGAATTATTTCGATACCATTGTAAAAGTTGCCAAGAAAACCATCGAAACCGAAGGAAATGCCATTCTCAACCTTGCTACCCTAATTGACGAGGAGTTTGCGAAAGCTGTGGATTATATCTTTCAATCCAAAGGCAGGGTGATTGTTACGGGCATTGGCAAAAGCGCCAATATTGCCACCAAAATAGTGGCTACCCTAAATTCTACGGGAACCCCTGCCATATTCATGCATGCTGCCGACGCCATTCATGGGGATTTGGGAATCATTCAGGAAAATGATACGGTTATCTGTATCTCCAAAAGTGGAAATACCCCAGAAATTAAAGTCTTGGTGCCCCTTATCAAGGCCAGCGGAAACAAAATCATGGCCATTACCTCTCATAAAGATTCTTTTTTGGGAGTGCAAAGTGATTTTGTGCTGCATGCCTTTGTGGAAAAAGAAGCCTGTCCCAACAACTTGGCTCCTACTACCAGTACCACTGCACAATTGGTTATGGGAGATGCCCTTGCCATGGCGCTGTTGGATCTTCGTGGATTTTCCAGTAAGGATTTTGCCCGTTTCCATCCTGGGGGCTCATTAGGCAAAAAACTCTACTTGCGGGTTAGTGATTTAACTTCCTTAAACGAAAAACCCATGGTAAGCCCCGAAACCAGTGTAAAACGAGTGATTGTTGAAATCTCTGAAAAGCTTTTGGGAGTAACCGCTGTGGTTGAAAATGATAAAATAGTGGGAATCATTACCGATGGGGATTTACGACGCATGCTCACCAAAGTGGATAATATTGCCGGGCTAACGGCAAAGGATATCATGACGCAAAACCCTAAAAAAATTGATAACGATGCCATGGCAATCGAAGCCATGGAAATGATGGATAACAATGGAATTACACAAATACTGGCCGAAAAAGACGGGAAGTATTCCGGCGTGGTGCACATTCATAACTTAAGTAAAGAAGGGATCATTTAATGGCAGCCAAAAACAAAAATTCATCCCCCGAAAAAGAAATGTCCTTTTTGGATCACCTGGAAGAGCTCCGGTGGCACCTCATTAAATCCACCATGGCTGTGATGATTCTAGCCGTTGTGGCCTTTATTTTTAAGGACATTATTTTCGATCAGATCATCTTTGGGCCCAAAAAGGCCGATTTCCCCACGTATAAGCTTCTTTGTAAATCGGCTCAAATGCTAGGTTTTGATAGCTTTTGCTTTACCGAACTCCCCTTTAGAATCCAAAGCAGGACCATGGCCGGACAATTTTCGGCCCACATTTGGACCTCTATTACCGCAGGATTTGTCCTTGCGTTTCCCTATGTAATTTATCAGTTCTGGAAATTTGTAAGTCCAGGGCTTCATACCAACGAACGCAAAAATGCCCGTGGGTTTATTGTAGTAGCCTCTTTACTGTTTTTTATGGGAGTGTTGTTTGGTTATTATGTAGTAACCCCGCTCTCTATCAATTTTTTGGGAACCTATCAAGTAAGCGATCAAGTGTTCAATGATTTTGATTTAAGTAGTTATATAGGCTTGGTAAGGGCTTGCGCCATTTCCAGTGGCCTTATTTTTGAGCTGCCCATTGTAATCTTTTTCTTGACAAAAATAGGACTGGTAACTCCTCAGTTCCTTCGAAAATACCGCAAGTTTGCCTTGATCATTGTGTTGATTGTTTCGGCAGTCATTACCCCACCCGATATCGCTAGCCAGATTATAGTAGCCATTCCCGTGTTGATATTATATGAAGTAAGTATTATTATTTCCAGTAGAATTTTAAAGAAACAGAATAAAAAGGAAAAAACTCATGAGCAACCTAGTTGACGATTTTAATGCGTACCGTTCCAAAATGAACCAAAAAATGCTTGAAGACAACAATAAAATCATCAAGCGGGTTTTCAACTTGGATACCAATGCGTATATGGAAGGAGTTTTACCCAAAAAGACCAAAGAGCTTTTAGGCCTTGGGAATTCCCTAGTGCTGCGTTGCGACGACTGTGTGCGGTACCATTTGGAAGAATGTTATAAATTGGGCGTAACCAAAGAAGAAGCCGTTGAAGCCATGAGTATTTCGTTGTTGATTGGTGGCACCATCGTGATTCCTCATTTACGCAGGGCTTTTGAATATTGGGAAGCCCTCGAAAATAATTAGTATTTTTAAACGCATATAATTTCAAAAATACCCAATGAAGCTAAAAGCCGAATATCTGGTTAAATCCTATAAGGGCCGTGAGGTGGTAAAAGGGATCACGGTAGAAGTGAACCGTGGGGAAATTGTGGGGCTTTTGGGTCCCAACGGCGCAGGAAAAACCACTTCTTTTACATGATTGTAGGCCTTGATAAGCCCAATGGAGGGAAGATTTTTTGGACAAAACCGAAATTACGGGCTATCCCATGTACAAGCGCGCCCAGAATGGTATTGGCTACTTGGCGCAGGAAGCATCTGTTTTTCGGAAATTAAGCATCGAAGATAATATCCTAAGTGTCTTGCAACTTACCAAGCTTTCCAAAAAGGAGCAGCACCTTAAAATGGAATCGCTCATTGAGGAATTTGGCTTAAACCATATACGAAAAAACCGCGGTGATCTCTTAAGCGGTGGGGAGCGTCGAAGAACCGAAATTGCCCGTGCCCTAGCCACCGATCCTAATTTTATTTTATTGGATGAACCCTTTGCGGGCGTTGACCCGGTAGCGGTAGAAGATATCCAACGAATTGTAGCACAGCTGAAAAACAAAAACATTGGCATCCTCATTACCGATCACAACGTACAGGAAACGCTGGCCATTACCGACAGAACCTACCTTATGTTTGAAGGAAGTATTTTAAAGCACGGCATCCCCGAAGAACTGGCCAATGACGAAATGGTTCGGAAAGTGTATTTAGGGCAAAATTTTGAGCTTCGGAAGAAGAAATTGGAGTTTTAGTTTTAGATGTCCTCTACTTTCCAGAGCAGGGAAAGCAAGATATACAATAAAATGATGATAGGGATTGCCAAAAACTTCAACGCAATCAAAAGGATCACGGCTAAGATCACAAAAACATATTTCTGAATGTTTTCCTTAAATCCCCAAGTTTTAAATTTAAACGCAAACAACGGGATTTCGGCATTCAATAAAAAAGCACTCACTACGGTCATCCCAATCAAGAACCACTTGTTGAACAACACATTTTCAATTGTGTGTGAGTATTGGTATTCAAAAATGAGCGGAAAGCTCAAGATCAATAACGTATTGGCCGGGGTAGGCAAACCAATAAAATGATGCGTCTGGCGGGTATCTACATTAAACTTAGCCAAACGATAGGCAGATGCTACCATGATGAGCAGTCCCACTAGCGGATAATAACTATCGATCCCCGTATTCCATGCCCTTGCAGAAAATATTTCGGTGAGCGGTCGTATTTCGCCATAAAAACTCACTTGCAGCAATTGCACCATCACCAGGCTGGGCACAACCCCACAGGTAACCATATCGGCCAAAGAATCCAATTGTACGCCTATGGCGCTTTGGGCGTTCAAGGCCCGTGCTACCAATCCGTCAAAAAAATCGAAGAAAATTCCCAAAAAAACAAAAACCCCGGCAATGATCAAATCGCCCGAAACAGTAAAAAGAATGGCTACACCACCGCATAGTAGATTGAGCGATGTAATAATATTGGGAAGGTGCTTTATCATGATTGGTATAAATGACTAGGTAAAAATACTAAAGATATTTTGACCTCTACAATATCAATTCAAAAATGTAGTTTAGTATTCTATAAAATAGTAAGATATTTGCTGAAAACAAATTGCTTGAAAAAGAAGCTACTTTTTACTTTTCTATTGATTAGTGGTTGCCTGTTGTCCCAAACCACCCGAAAGTACTCCAATGAGTTCATGAATATTGGGGTAGATGCGGCCGCTTTTGGGATGGCCAATGCCGTTGTGGCCTCCACGGGTGATGTTAATGCAGGGTATTGGAACCCCGCAGGGCTTCTACGTTTGGAGGACAACCAGCTTTCTTTGATGCACGCCTCCTATTTTGCCAACATCGCTAGCTATGATTATGCCGCATTTGCGATGCCCTTGGACAAACAGAGTGTTGTGGGCTTTTCGGTGATCCGGTTTGGAGTGGATGACATCCTCAATACTACCCAATTGATCGATGATCAAGGAAATATTGACTACAATCGCATAAGCCTCTTTTCTACCGCAGATTATGGCTTCACCTTTTCCTATGCCCGGGCCATGCCCCTAGATGGGCTTAACGTAGGGCTAAACGCCAAAATCATACGAAGGATCATTGGCGATTTTGCCACTTCGTGGGGTTTTGGATTGGATGCCGCCATTCAATTTGAAAGCAAGAGCGAATGGCGATTTGGCGTCATGGTACGAGATATCACCACTACGTTTAATGCATGGAACATTAACGAGGACAAGTTTGCCGATATACAAGGTGCCGTAGCAGGACAAAACCAAGAATTACCCGAAACCACCGAAATTACTTTGCCCAAGCTTCAATTGGGAATTGCCAAAAAGTGGCTCTTTCATTATGATTATGGCCTATTGGCCGAAGTGGATTTAAATTTCCGCTTTGCCGAAACCAACGATATTTTCTCCTCTTCCTTTACCAGCATGAGCCCTTCAGCGGGACTGGAGTTTGGCTACATCGACATGATTTTTGTGCGGGCTGGCGTGGGGAATTTCCAAAACATCCAGCAGCTGGACGGAACCGATTCGGTGGGGTTTCAACCCAATATTGGGGTAGGTTTTAAATACAAAGGGGTCCAAGTGGATTATGCCTTGACCGACATTGGCGACCAAAGTGCTGCCCTTTACAGCAATGTATTTTCCATAAAACTGGATTGGAGCTTGTTTAGATAAGAGGATTGTTGGTATCTTAGATTTTTGCAATAGCCATTCTTTTGAAAATAGTTTACACACTCTTTATTTTCCTTTTTTTGCTGAATGAAATTTCAGTAGCGCAATCGTACTCACTTTCTGAAGATGCTGAAATAAGCATTATTACCATCGGCCCTGGAAAAAATTTGTACGATAAATTTGGGCATTGTGCCTTTCGGGTAAAAGATGAGGCAAACAATATCGATTGGGCCTATAATTATGGTACCTACGATTTTAACACCCCTAATTTCTATACTAAATTTGCCCAAGGGAAATTAAATTACACCCTAAGTGTAAGTTACTTTCAGCCCTTTTTGGAAATGTACGAGGAAGAAAACCGTTGGGTGAAGCAACAGGTGCTCAATCTATCGTATTCCGAAAAAAATGACCTTTTCCATTACCTTCAAAACAACGCCAAGCCCGAAAATAAAGAGTACCTCTATGATTTTCTATATGACAATTGTGCGACGAAAATTCGGGATGTATTGGTTTCGGTGTTGGGGAAAAAACTGCATTATAACGACTCTTTTGTCACCCAGCCCTATACCTTTCGGCAGCTAATTCAAAAAAATGTTCCTGTAAATTCCTGGGGCAGTTTGGGAATGGATATTGCCATAGGTGCCGTTGTGGATCAACCGGCAACCCCCTGGGAATACCAGTTTTTACCACAGTACGTTTATGAAGCAGCGGCTACCGCTACCCTTTCAGCAAAGGAAGGCACAGAACCCCTAATATCAAAAACAGCTACTCTATTTTCCAATTCCCCAAAAGAGGAAAAGAATAATTTCTTTTTAAGCCCTTTGTTTGTTTTTGGGTGTATTTCCCTGTTGATTCTTTTTATCACTTTCAAAGATCTTAAAAATAACCGCCGAAGCAGGTACTTGGACGGAATCCTTTTCTTTACCACTGGAATTCTGGGCATTTTCATGCTATTGCTTTGGTTTGCAACCGATCACTCTACCACGGCAAATAATTACAACATCCTATGGGCGTTTCCGCTTTCTTTGTTCCTTTTTAGGCCATAGCAAAAAACAACCAAAAAGTGGATGAAAAAATACATGTTCCTGTTAGTGTTATTTTTGGCCCTACTCTGTCTTCATGCCGTCACTGGGGTGCAACGCTACGCCATAGGGCTTATCCTTGCTTTTGGCACTTGGGATAAGGTACTATGTGTATTCCTTTTTGAAAAACAACAGGATATTGTCCCCTAAAAAAGATGATGGTATCAGTAGTTTCGATCACGATGCTTATGTCCAGAAAATGCTTCGTTTCTTGGATATAGTATAAATCGTATTGCAGTTTTCCAGGGCATCCTCTTCACCGGTTCCATATTTATGGTTTACTTGTGGCCTCCAACCGGTCACTCCAGCTTTACAAGATGCCGCACTTCGTAAAAGGGGATTTTTTCGAGAGTTCTTTTTTTACAAAACAGGGCGTTCTGGTTCTGGGCCTGGCGACGCTCATTTCTCCCTTTATGACATTGATAAACTGCGGAATTTCATCAAAACGCGCGAGCGCCTAAAAAATCGTCCAAATTCTTTGTGACCCGAACATCTTTTTTATCGGCAAATTGAGCGCCAAACTTTTCGGCATCCTTTACCATGCTGCGTAATTTAGATCTGGAAATGTTTCCTGTTTTTTCCTACTCCGGTTTGGGTATAGAAAATAGGGCCCCGATTTCCCAGTAGGTTTCCCACAAGAATAATAGCGAAATAAGCAGCCCAACAATGGTCCAAATCATGGAAAACAACAAATCTAAAATTCGATGAAAAAACAGGTATAACTTGTTCTGATTGCTTCGGCTGAAGGGAAAATAGCGATAAAAATCCTTGTCTACATGCTGTACGGGCACTCGGTGGGTAATTTCTTCATAGACCTGCGTATATTCACGAATAGGAGTTCCTTTTTCCAGTAAGGCAATAAGCTGGTTATAGAGGTTGAGGGTGATTTCATCTGTCTGTGATGCGGCAATCACAATTTCACTAATTCCCTTTTCGGCAATCAATTGTGAAACATCTTCCAAGGAAAACTCCTCTATTTCAGGAAGATCGTAGTTCTTTTTATTCTTTCCCACATTAATGAATCCGGTAACCTTGTAATTAGGATCCGATTTATGCAGCGAAGCCACAATGCCCCCCACTTGCTTTTTGTTGGCAATTAACAATACCCTTTTGTTGAATCGAGGGGTAGCAATCAAAACGATATAAGCATAACGCCATAGAAACAAGGCAATATTTACCGAAATGTAGAAATAAACAATTTGCAATCGATTATCGGGTAGTACCGGAGAAAAGAAAGGAGTTAACAAGTAAAACAGCACTGTAACCGATGCGGTAAGGATGCTATTTTGTACAACGATCTCAAACCTACTGGCCTTTTGAAGATCATACAGTTCAAAAATAGTAGCAAAAATAGTGAGGTAAATACCCAAAACAATGGACCAAAACCAATGCTCTTTATTAATCTTGAAATAATCAAAATCAAAAACAGTCCCCACTAAATACAAGATCCCCAATACCGAAACGATATCGAAAATACGGAGTAATATCTTACGTTCCGATATCTCAAAATGAATGCTGGAAGATTGGGACATGCGGTTTGGTTTGGTTTTATAAAAGTAACTATAAATTTACTTACCCAACACTTCAAACCAAAGATGTTTTACAATTTCCCAATCAAATTGCGCCACTTTTTCCCTTGCTTTTTTGGATAGGTTTTTCACTTCGGGGGTATGGTTGCATAAAAAAACAATGGCATCCACAAAAGCTTCTACGTCATTGGGAGGCAGCAGCAGTGCATCTTTTTTGTGATCCAACAAATAAGGAATTCCCCCAACACGGGTAGAAATTATGGGTAACCCAAGTGCCATGGCTTCAATAACACTCACTGGGGTGTTGTCAAAATTGGTTGTATTAATAAATATGTCGTATGCTTGGGAAAGGGCTATCCATTCGTTCTTTTCAAGCTTACCCGTAAACACGACCGGAAGGTTCTTTGCCTTCGCGTAGTTTTTACATTCTTCCAAAGAGCCATCTTTATCGGGACCCACCATACAAAGGGTAGCAACTTGGTACAGTCCTCTTAACCGTTCAAATACCTTTACCGCAAGAAGTGGATGATAAATTTGGGCAAAGGAACGTACCCAAAGTAATTTGGGCAACACTGCTTGTCTTTGTGTAAAAGGGTAGTTTTTAAGTTCGATGGTATTGGGGATGTAAATGGTATTTGAATAACCAGCCTTCTGAAAAATATCCAGCAAATACTTGGAAGGGGCAATATTGGTCTTGGCACCCAAAAAGAGTCTTTCGATGGACGCGCTTTTTTTGAGGCGTTCGGGTAAATTCCCACCCCCGTAAAATAGGCATAGGGATTCTCAACATCCTACAAAGGGAAGCAACGGTTGTGGCAAAGTAAAATTTTGAGTACTATAGGTATCAATCAAAACCACTGAAACACTTCGGGACCGAATAAGCGTCACCCACAGCATGTGTAAAAGGCGAACCCATTTGCTTTTAACCCCCGAAGCTTTTATGACCTCGTAGCCTTCCTGTTCCAAAAAAGCCCCAAGGGTCTCTATGGAGGTCACCGTGATGCCTTTTTGGGAAAGCTTATTTCCTATGTAGAGTAGTTTTTTTTGGGGCATGGGTAATGGATATAAGGGACAAACCGTACACAAATGCTGGAGCTACAATACGCATGGAGCTATGGTTGATGGTTAAAAACCAGAAAAGGAAAAAGGCATAAATGTAAATATTGGATTTATTGTTTATTCTAAAAATCAAAGGAGTTAATAACAAGATTGCCAAAGATAAAAGACCGAATATTCCGTGTTCCGAAAGCATCCTACTTACTTCATTATGGGAGGCAGAAACACGCCCATACTCCTCTTCCCTAAATTCCTTTATTTTCCCAACCCCTACGCCTGTAAAGGGATTGTCGTAAAAGGCCTGCAATTCAGAGGTAATTAATTCTGCCCTACCTGTCGTCAAATCTTCTTTTTCCCTTCCTGCAGCATCTTGATTGGCATACCGTTTATCAATAAGACCCGATGTATTGACCGAAGTAAATACCCAGGTGAGGGAAATGGTTACCAAAACCAATACAATCTTAGGAATGAGGCTTGCCTTTTGTGGGGCATTGGACTTCAAAAAATAAATAAGAAAGAAAAAGCCAGCACACACCCCAGCCGTAATGATACCCCCACGCGAAAAGGTGACGATACCCCGGTAACTCACCAAAATAAGTAACATTAGGTCGATGATATTAATCAACCTATTCTTAATCACAAAGAGGCGTGTAAAAAGAATGAACATCCCCAATCCCAAAATTGTTGCCACTTGATTGGGTCCAAACCCTCCCGAAGCAGCAAAATTGGATTGGGTTCCCGTTAACACGTCACGGATATTTGGGGTGTATACGTACAAATAAGCCGTCATGGAAATAATGGGCAATAGCGCGGCAACCAAAATATCATTGATACGATTTTGCGGCATTTTCCGATCGTAGCAATACAGGGCCGAAATACCAATACAAACAGGACCACTTAAATTAAAACTAATGGCACTAAACATATTGGTGTCATAATCCAGGTTAATGGCCGAAAACAAAATACCGGGAATCAACATCACCAAATAGAGGACATACGGCCATGATTTTCGCTTAAAACCCCGGTAAAACATCCCAATGGTCAAGAACATCACTACCGAATATTTGGCAAATTCATAAGAAAAGGCACCTCCGGTCATTCGGGAAAAAACCTCAAAACCAGTCACATAGGCTGCAGCCAATAACACTTCATCTTTTTTATTTCCCGATTGGATGATGCGAAATAAAAAATAAAGAATGGTGGCAAACAGAAAGAATTTCGAGGTAAATTCGGCATAATAAATAACCATGGCAATGACCAAATGCAAAGCAATTAACTGTAGATATGGTGTGCCTTTTCCCTTTTGGTTCATTACTAATTATAAATTTCCAATACCTGTTTTAAAAGATTTTCCAAAGAAAAACGATTCGCAATTCTTTTCCTAAAATTAGCCCCATGTTCTTTCCTTAGGGATTCATTTTTAATATATTTCATAATCGCTTGTGAGAGTGCTTGGCTGTTGTGGGGAGGTACTACTGTTCCACATTCCCCTACCACATGTTCACAATCCCCTACGTTGGTTACCACTACGGCAAGCCCCGCAGCCCCGTATTCCAATAATGCCATGGGCAAACCCTCAATATCGGAAGAAAGCACTCCAATAGAAGCATGCTTTAGTTGAAACGGAATAACGCCTTGCGCTCCCAAAACCGCAACGGCCTGTTGCAAATTGTTATTGGAAATAAAGCTTTTTACCTCACTGGAATAGGCATCTCCGGCATCTTTACCAATAAGCCGTAATGTCCATTCGGGATGGTGTTGATGTACCTCTTTAAAGGCGCTCAAAAGGTTTAAATGATTTTTGGGAACCCGCAAATTGGATACACAAACAATCACTTTTTCTAGCTTACTACTTTCCGAAAAATCATTCACCTCCACAAAATTGGGCAAGTTGTAAACTTTTTTGGTTCTAAGGTTTTGTTGGCACCATTGTTTCAAATCCTCATTCACCGTAATGATTGCATTGAAGAAAAAGGAACAAAACCACAACGCCTTATTTTTACAAATATGTTTATGAATTCGGTTGCCATGGTGTTCATGCCAAACCAATTGTACCTTAGGGCAAAGCCATTTGATAAGTGTTCCAAAAAAATATGAGGTGGTATGGGCATGGATGACCGTAATGCCTTCGGAAAGGATCCATTTTCTCAATCGGAACAATGCGTTCACATCCTGTGCTCTTTTACCCAAGAAAAGGTAAGAACCTCAGACTGAAGCGTCACCTTCAAATTTCCTTCCTTTCGGGTCACACACGTAAGAACCAGTTACATGGGGTGTTAAATGATTGGCAAGATTAACTGCCATGCGTTCTGCACCCCCTGCTTCCAATGAATCAATTAGCTGAAGTACTTTCATCTCTCGAAGAAATTAAAAATGGAATGGATTTTATTCATTTAAGCAGTTTCTTAATTTCCCTTTCAAACGTGTCGAGGGTATACCTATGGGACCACTGTTGCCCTTCAATAGACATTTCAGTACATATATGCTCATCTTTCATCACTTCCATGATCCGTGGAATATCGCTCTCAAGTTGTGCCTCCAATAATACTCCCCTTTTCCCTTCTTTTAGCATCCAAGGCACACAGGAAATTTTGGTCACCATGGGAACAATCCCCCAAAACATGGCTTCGGCAACCACCTTGGGCCATCCCTCCGATTTTGAAGGCAATACTAAAAAATGACTGTTTTTATAGGCTTCTTCTATTTCGTTGGAAGACCGATTCCCTTTTAGCTGAATCCAACTCCCTAATGTGTTTTTAGCAATATAATTCTCCAAATGAGTGCGTTCCTTCCCTTCACCGTACAAATCCAAGGTACAATCCATTCCTAGATTTCGAAGTTCCTCAACCACAGAAACAGCATACAAAGGACGCTTTCCGGGAGATAAGCTTCCCACAAATAAAAACCGAAACGGGCCTTTAAACGATTTCTTTAGCAAAGGCGGAACCTGTTGTTGGGAATAGGTTGCTGTAAAAAAGGAAACCACATTTTGGGATTGATTGGGCCATGATCCATACACTAGCACATGCATTTTTTTGGAGAAAAACCGATTTGACAACCACCATTTCTGGATCTGGTAGCTAATGGGTTGTTTCGCTTTTGGATCCCAATTTCCGGCATATTTGGCTGTTTTGGGCTTCTTCGGAAAAAAAGTCTGGGCAAGGGCACCCAATAACCCTATATTCCCCGGACAGCGAAGATGAATGTGGTCACTTTTCCGCATGGCTTTTAGAAGCTGAAAAAAAATAAAAGGAAGAAAAACCACTGTTTTCAATAATTGAAGTGGCGAGGTAATGGAAATAGATGGAATGGGAAGGATTTCTAGGTGCTCATGCGCATAGGGAGTAAAAATCGCATCCGGTAATTTATGGGTGTCATAAGGCGCTACAATAACCACTTTTGAAACATGCTTTGTCCACAAGTTCATTTCCTTCACATAGGGACCATAGGCAAAGAGCTTGTCTTTAACCTGAAAATGAGGCGTATGGGTCACAATCAAAAAAGTCATATTGCATTGAAATACCGCAAATGAATAGCTCTTTTCTTCTACAGCACCTATTCTTGTTGCTTCAATTTTCTATAAAAATTCAAATTCTGCTCTAAGATACGGTTTGTTGCATATTTTTCCTTTACCATCGATCTTGCCTTTTCCCCTAATTGTTTGGCAAACGTAGGTTCTTTAAGGTAGCGTAGTATGGCATGAGCGATCGCTTTGTGTTGATAAACATCACATAATACACCTGAAACACCGTCCTCTATGGTTTCTGGGCCAGGTCCATATTGGGTAAAAACCACGGGGCGAGCCATCAACATCGCTTCCAAACAGACTAGGCCTTGAGTGTCCATATGGGAGGGAAACACGCAAACTACACATTGAGCGTAGGCTTCCATCAATTTTTCCCTTGGAATATTGCCGTGAAATGTAACGTTTTTGAAATAGGAGGCATCGTACTGCTTTTCTAATCCTTCGATGTAAGAATCGCCATTGGGAAAGAACCAATCCCTCCCAAAATAGTGCAATTGCGCATCTGGAAATTCATCCCGAACCAATGGAAAAGCTTCTAAGAAGTTGGCGTGCCCTCTTTTTTTCACAAGCCGTCCCCGCAAAAAGGATTTGGTTGGAATCAACCGCCAGGGAAGGGACAGGCATTTCGGTATCCAATGGCAGATAAATAATCGTGACAGGCTTGTGATGATAGCTCAGGTATTTTTCGGTATGTTGCTTTACATAGGATGAAACCGCGATAAAGCCATCTGCTTTTGCAAAGGATCGTTTTTCCAAAATCCCTTTTTTCCAATGGATCCCTCTTTTTTCGGCCTCCGCAAAAAAATGATGCCCCCCATGCAGCCTAATTACCTTTTTTGCTTGGTGATTCCTACCCACAAAAGCAAGTCCCAATTCGGCCGACTCAATAATATCGATGGGGTGTTTTGATTGGATTTCACGAAGTTTTTGGTTTATCTGGAAAGCATTATAGACAAATTGGGGCAAAAAGCCCTTCTTTCGTGGCAATCGGATAAGGGATACCCCTTCATCTTCCAACTGGATTTCAATAGCATCTTTTCCAGGACCCAAAACTGTAACAGCATGCCCTGCTTTCACCAAGGCCCTGCCCAAGGTTTGAATAAAGGTACCTACCCCTCCCGGCGACCACAAAGGATACTCATGTGAAAGAAATACAATGTGCATTAGGTTATTACTTTAGCGATATGTTCCGAAGCATTTTCGGGATGATTTACCACAATATGGAACCATTCCCTTATCCCGGTTTTCGGCATGGCCAATGCCTCCTGAAGGGTATAGGCAATTGATCCTTTATCATTAAACCAATATACCGCTTTTGACGAAGGCATGCTTCTAAAATGTTGGTACTTATAAATGGTTTGTGCCGACCACTGTTTATTTTCCTTGACGTCGTAATTGATAAAGATACAGGGCTTATCAAACATCCCAAAATCAAAGGCCATTGTGGAGCCAACGTTCATCACAGCAAACGCATAGTAGGCAGTGCTTACCAGTAAAGCCACATCCTCTTTTGTAGGGTAAACAGCGGTCCACTTTTGTGTATTAAAATTCCATAAGGGAGGTGCTTCCTTGATTAGGTTAGGATATTTTTTTACGACCCAGTCAAAACGACCCGATAGATCCACAGGGCATCTACGCAATAAAATCTGAACCTCTTCTTTGAGTGAAGAACCTTCAATGGCAGAAGCAATATCATCCAGATACATTGGATCGTTGGGAGAGGTTCTTATATCGTCCCCAGAGAAGCAAAGAATTTTTTTGGAGGGGTCCAATTGATAGGTAGTATAAAAAACTTCTTTTGGGATAAGGTATTTTGGGTCGAAATAAAATTCAAATTGAGGGGTCCCTGTTATCATAATATCTTCCTTGGGAATTTCTGGATAGAAACGTTCCATTTCGTTTTTCATAAAGGCAGACCAAACCAAGTAACGGTTGGCTCGCAGGGCCAATCGCGCCTTAGGCAAATTATCCCATGAATAAATAACGGTGCTGGAAGGAATATGCAATGAAGCCGCGGCCGCAAATATGGTAGGTGCTTTCAACGCGCGCTGATGGGTACAAAAAAGGGCGTCGGGTTGATGAAGGGCTAGCAGCTCTTTCACTTTACGATAAAATGGGTTGCGAGGTAAGGCTTTTTGGTATTGTTTTTCCAGTTTTTCAATGGATGCATAGGAAGGGATTACTCGCGCTGCCGTAGTGACTAAAAAATAGAAAAATTGTAGTTTTAAGGATTTGGGGGCTTTGTTCCAAAATTTAAGAATGGTAGGGTTTCTTTCGGTTTTGGCATTATGGCGAAGTCTTGCCAAATGAATCAATTCCCGTAAAAACTTTTCCAAAAAACGCTCCTTATAGGCTGGTATGGTTACTTCTTTTTCAAATGGAATTTGTTTTTTAAGATACGCCAGGGTTTCGGTATCAAAATTATGAAAGATCGTGATTGAAAATTCACCTCCCTGAAACAAGCGAGTGTAGAGATAGTTCTTGATGCCAACTCCATCGGGAACTAGAACAAAAATGTGTTTCTTTTTGCTTAACTCCATACTGTTTTTAATAAAATCCCATAGCTTCCATAAAGACAAAGGAGCGCAATAAAAATACTATTAACCCATTGCCATACCCTTGGGATTTCCCTAGTAGTACTCTTTTGATGAAAATACAAAATGATTGCTAAAAATGGAGCTGCCAGCCATCGCAGTTCGATAAACGAAATTATGACAAACGCAAAGGTCCCCATTATAAGCAGTACAGCAACAGGGAGGAAGGTTTGTTCATTTACCTTGCGTTGCTTCAACAAAAACCTAACGCCAAAAAACAAGGAAAGCACCAGCATTAATCCCATGGACCGTACGGAGTATTGCAAAATATAGATAAAGTCCTTTACAAACTCTTTGAAGGTTAAGGGTAAATGAAACAAGAGACTAGAAAAAATGGTCTTTGGAAGCGCATTGGCCCCATTTTTATCGAGGTACTTCTGGGTCTGTATCCATGTTGGGTGGTTGTAATTTTTTAGTTTCCCTTCGTTGACCCATAATTGCGCCAAATACTGCCGCTGGGGCCAAGTGGCGGTTATTTCACTGGGAGGGAGTTTAAGATCGTAGCTAAGTTTCCCCTTTGCAGATAAAGAAGGATAGTTCAAAGCGAACAACACCAGACCCAAAACAAAAGGCAGGGTCAAGCTTTTCCATTGGATCCCCTTTCTTTTCAGCACCAAAAACACAGCCCATGCTACTACAGGCAAGTAGAGTAAAACCATTTCCCTGGTAAAAAAAGCGATTACCAAACCCAAACCCCAGAAAAATAATTTTTTGGGAGGTTCCGAAGACAACAGAAAGTGTGTTTCGGCTAAAAATACGGTCATCGATACAATAAAAAGAGTATCATTGGTTCCTACCATAAAATAGCCCAAACTACTGTAGAAGAAAAGCAACAAAAAATAAAAATCACTTCCTTTTACCTTTCGGTACATCTTAAAATAGGCAACCAAACCAAGGAACAAAAGTATATTGACCCCTCGTAAAGCAACAATCCCCGAAACCATCTTTGAAACTGGATAGGTCAATACCATATACGGAAGGGAAATTCCCTTAGCTATGGCATGGCTCCACCCCCGCTGGGAGATCAATTGCAAATCGGCCAAAAATAAAGCTTCATCACCCGAACCGGCAGGCTTTCCCAAAAAATAATACATGGTTACTACTGTATAACCAACAATTAATATCCTAAAAAGATACTTGAAGTAAGGTAAAGCTTTATCCATGAAACGTAAGCATTGCATCGACAACTTGTTGAACCTCCAACCCGAAATAAAGTGGTAACCGCACCAACCGTTCTGAATACTCATCGGAAAAAGGGAGGTTAGGCCCAATGTATTTCTGTTTATAAAATTCGCTTTTATGAAGGCTTAAATAATGAAATACCGAAAGAATATTTTGAGCCTTTAGATGGGCAATCAAAGCCGAACGTTGTTGTATATCCTTGCAAACCAAATAATACATGTGGGCGTTATTGCTGGCATAGGAAGGAATAAAAGGCATCCGAATACCCCTTTGTTGGGCCCAATCCTTCAATTGATGGTGATATCCTTCCCAAATGCGAATCCTTTCCTTCTGTATTTCATCTAGGGCTTCCAATTGTGCCCAAAGATAGGCGGCATTCAGTTCACTAGGTAAAAAGGAAGAACCCATGTCTACCCATCCATACTTATCAATTTCCCCCCTAAAAAAAGCGCTTCTATTAGTCCCTTTTTCCCAAATAATTTCAGAACGCTTTAAAAATCGCTCATCATTTATGGCCAACAAGCCTCCTTCACCGCACTGGATATTCTTGGTTTCATGAAATGAAAAAAGCACCCAAATGGCCTATGCTTCCCAACGGAATTCTTTTATAAAATGCATCAATGGCCTGCGCTGCATCTTCTACCACAAATAGTTGTAGGTATTGGCAATAGCCATCACCTTTTCCATGTCGCAGGCAATTCCCGCATAATGAACCACGACAATAGCTTTGATTCTAGGAGTAATCAAGGGAATGATTTTATCTTCATCCAGTCCTGGTGTTCATCTTTGGAATCTTTAAAAATTTGAGCGTTGCTCCTGGCAATACGAAAGCATTGGCAGTAGACAGCAAGTAAGAGGGAAGGATCACTTCATCACCGGTTGGATATCCAAAAGGATGGCTGCCATTTCCGGCAGATCGGTACAGCTGGTGGTTAATAAGGTTTTTTGAACCCCCATCGCTCCTGAAAATAGGATTGGCATTTTTGCGAATAATACCCATTACCTGAAATCTTCCCGCGATGAACGGCATCTTCTATATAGGCAAGTTCTTTACCGGCAATGTAGGGTTTGTTAAAAGGGATCATACTTTCCAGAAATGATAAATTTCGGTACTTTCTTTTACATGATAGCCCATTTTCCTGTAAAAATTACAAGCAGTTTGGTTATGGGCCTGGGTAGGAATGTCCAATTGATTGATGTGATGCTTCACTAAATAATCCTCCACGGCTTCCATAAGGGCAGCACCAACTCCCATTCCACGAGCCTCTTCGGCCACGGCAATAAGGCCAATGACTCCTTTGCTTTTTTTTAGCTGAAAAGAGACAAATCCCAACAGTTTTTGTGATGCTTCATAAACAAAAATATCCTCGGCAATGAGCTTTTCAAAAGAATTGTCAATCCATTGCATGTACAATTTTTTGAAATCCTTTTCCGAAAATTTGGGATCCAACCGAAACCTGCTGTAATGACCACTTTCAAAGGCCAAGGGATACAGGTCTTTCTTTGAAAACACAGTACTGAAAATGGACTTGATATGAGGGTTTTTTGTCAAGCGACGTTCTGGAATTTCTTTCGAAAAAACCCATTTGGTTTCCCGAAAGGATTCCTGAAATCCTTCCATCTGGAACGTCATGGGATGCTCAGACTTTACATACAAAAGATCGTAGCCCATAGTATCCAACGATGAAGGATCATTTGGTTCCAACCACACCTCTCCTACCTTCTTTTTAAAAAAATGAGAATCCCAAGCAAGCGGCTTTATCATCTTATTTTTTCTTTAATGATAAACGTGGGGCGGTCCTTGACATTTTCGAAGATTTTACCAATGTACAATCCCACCATTCCCAATACAAAAATGATGATGCCCGAAAGCAACCAAATAGACAAGATTAACGAGGTGTACCCCATGACTTCTATGTCGCCCTGATACCATCGGTACAGGGTAATGAAAGAAATGACCAATGCCGTGAAAGTGATTAACAATCCTAGTTTGATGACAATGCGAAGGGGTTTGTCTGAATAAGAAAGCACTATATCCAAGGAAAGATTGAGTAATTTTTTAAAATTGTAACTCGATTTACCTTCCTTGCGTTCTGCATGGGACACTTCTATACTGGTTTGCCGAAACCCAACCCATTTCACCATCGAGGGGAAAAACCGGTTTTTTTCGGGGAGGGACGAAATGGTGTTGATGACTTTTTTGTGGTACACGCCAAAATTCCCTACTTGGGCATCATAGGTAACCCCGGAAAGATAACTTAGTAAGGCATAAAATGTTTTGGAGAAAAACTTCTTAAACCATCCATCATTTCGTTCTTTTCGCTGGGCCAGAACCACATCAAAGCCTTCCTGGGCTTTTTGATAGAGCTTTTCAATTTCCTCTGGAACATCTTGCAAATCGCCATCCATGACCACCACCCAATCACCCGTGGCTTCACTCAAGCCCGCACTGATGGCATAATGCTGCCCAAAATTGCGGCTCAAATTGAGCCCAATGGTATTTTTTTGGGAGGAAGCAAGGTCTTTAATCACTTCCCAAGAATCATCGGGGCTCGCATCGTTTACCAAAATAAGCTCCCATTCCAGCCCCATTTTTTGAATGGTTTGGGCCACCCTTTCTTGCAACTCCCGAAGGGTTTTTTCACTGTAATAAACAGGAACCACCACCGAAATCTTCTTACTTTCCATAGGTGCCAAAGGTAGCGTTTTTAAGGATTTCTTCCGCTTTTTGCCAATCGGTTGGCGTGTCAATATTTACATGTTTGCTGGGGTCTAACGTAATATAGGAAATGGAATTTCCGTAAAAAGAATGATGCTGCAAGAGTACTTCAGCTTTTGTAACATAAAAGGCGCCGTCCCTTATGTATGCCTTGGGAAGGTCCTGCCGGCGTGAAATAATGGTTTTCTCTCCAGTGGCAAGGGAAAGCATGTTTTTTTCCTTTTCCACAAATGCCCAATGCGGATTGTATTGATGGGGTATTTCTTGAACCGAAATAAGGGAATCGGTTCCTGTTTCAATAAACTTTTTCAATGCTTCGTCAATGTCTTTTGACGTTCGAAAAGGATAGGTAACCTGAAGCAAGCACACAGCATCAAAGTGTGTCCCTTTCCCCGCATAAAACTGCAATGCATGTTGTACGACTTCCAAAGAACCGGCCGAGTCTGTTGCCAACTGTGGCGGCCGAACAAAAGGAACTTCGGCCCCAAAATGACTGGCAAGTGTCATGAGCTGCTCATCTTCCGAAGAAAATACCACCTTACTCAATCGTTTTGAACCCAAAGCAGCTTCAATGGTATACTGTAACAAAGGTTTCCCGTTGAGTTCCTTTCGGTTTTTATTTGGGATTCCCTTGCTTCCCCCACGGGCAGGTATGAGTCCAAGGATGTTCATTAATACGAAATGGTTTTATGAAAACGCAACGGAATTTCAGCTAAAATTTCGGCTATCTTTTGACCACTTCCCCCATCACCATACAAATGGCTTCGGTGGTTCATGGGTTGGCGGATTTGTGATTCGATGGCTGCCCGAATTTCGGAAACTTCGTAAGGGACATCCAATACATTTTTTCCGCGAAGGCGACGATTTTGACGAGTCCCAATATTCACCACGGGAACACCCAAAAAGGCGCATTCCCTTATACCCACGCTGCTATTTCCCACTAAACACTGACTATGGATTAACAACTTTAGAAAATCATCTGGCTCCATATTTTTGAAAAAACGAATATGCTTAGGTTGGTGTTTCTCCCTAAAAGACCGAATGCCATTGGAGGTACCATCGGCTCCGGCATCTACATTGGGCCAAAACCAAAAAGTGGGGATAGCAAGGTTGTTAATGACTTCGAGGGTTTTTTGAACATCCCTTTTTGCTTGGTCATACTCTGTAGTCACGGGATGTTGCATTACAACCAAATAAGGTGACTCTACACTTAAATTTCCACCTACTCCGCCATATTTTTCAATGGGGTCAAAATCCATTTCGGGATGCAGCAATACCTCTTTTGCCAAATCAATGGAAGGACATCCCGTGTTAAAAACATAGCTGGGATCTTCCCCAAGTTTAATGACTCGATCGTAGGCATCTTGGGAAGTCACAAAATGAATATCGGCCAATTTTGTATTGGCATGGCGTACTTTTTCGTCGATATTTCCAGTTACCTCACCACCTTGCAAATGCACCAACGGAATATTTTGATAGGATGCCGCAATGGAAGTGGCTAGCGTCTCAAAGCGATCGGCAATGGTAAGAACAGCATCAGGTTGTAGGTTATAAAACACATTGGCCAGTTCCATGACTCCCAATCCGGTAGTTTTGGCCATGGCGGTTTTATTTTCCCCTTCCAAAACCATAAATACCTTTTCATGAATGGTAAAACCATCCCGCTGAATAAAATCCACCGCATTCCCATACCGGTCCAATAAAGCAGAACCCGCAACCACCAATTGCAACTCCAATTCTGGATGGTCCTTGATGGCTTGCAAAGCCGTTTTAACCCTACTATAAGAAGGGCGGGCAGTAATTACGGCACATATTTTTCTTTTCTGAGACATTAAGTAATATCATTTTCGGTTAAAAAATCCCAGGCATCCATATCGTGGGTGAGTTTTTTCCCCACCACCGCTTCATACCTCGAAGCGTCAATCCCATATCCCTTGGGTTTTTTGGCCTCTAAATCCTCAAACCGAAGGGAGTGGCCTTTTGGAAGGGATTTGTTGACCGCAAGAGACTTTTCGAAGATGCTTTTAAGTTCCTTGTATTGGTCATTACGTGACTTGTCTATAGGATGTTGAAGCGCTTTCTCAATCTGGTTAACCCCTTTTACCAACGCTGTTGCTTCTTCAAGGGTTAAGGAAGAGCTAACATCGGGACCAAACATATTTTTGTTGAAAACCACATGAAATTCCAGCAATTCTGCACCCAATGCCACTGCGGCAATTCCTGTGGAAATTTGCGCTGAATGATCTGAAAATCCCACTTTTACCCCATACCGTGCCTTCAATTCCCCAATCACGTTCAAACCATAATTTTCAGGTTGGGTGGGATAGCTAGTAGTGCATTGAAGGATGGAAAAAGAGGCTTTGTGCTGTTGTAAAAAGGCAACCGTTTTATCCAACTCATCAAACGAACTCATACCACTGGAAAGGATGATAGGCTTTCCTGTTTCAATGATTTTTTTGAGCAACAAAAAATTTGTTACCTCGCCGCTACCCACTTTATATTGTTCAACCCCTGCTTTTTCCAGCACTTCTACAGCGGTATTACTAAAAGGGCTACTCATGAACACAAGACCCACTTCCTTACAATGCTGTCCAATTTCAATCCATTGGTCCTGTGAAAACTCCATGCGTTTCCAATAATCGAACCGAGTAGCGTCTTGGGTAGAAAATACCACCCTGAAGGGTTCATGAATACTACTCTCTGCTTGGGCAATGTGTGTTTGGAATTTTATGGCAGTGGCACCTGTTTTGGCCACGGCATCAATATAGGCATGAACCATTCCTAAACTTCCCTCATGGGCTTGCCCTATTTCTGCAATGGTCGTGATCAAATTTGAAGTATTGGTTCGTTTTCCCAAAAGTAGGTATTTAAATTGTATTGTTGAAAATCACCAATCGGCCTCAGTATAAAAATGAGTCCAGACGCCTACTGTTTTCTCTTTAATCTTTGTAATTTCTTCTGTTGAAAGCCTATTTTTCCAGGAATGGATATTTTCCTTAGCATCCCTGGTATGCTCTGTTTGGGAAGAAGCATGGGTGGTTTTTTGTATTTTTCGAACAATGCTCTTTTCCCATTTCAAATGAAAAAAAGCCATAATTTTTTGAAATTCTTCCTCGGGATTTCGTGATAAATCCTCATGTTTTACAAAATACCAGTCGTTTTGGTATTGGTCTTGGTATTGCTTCACCACCGAGTAAATACAGTTCCACAGTAAAATCCCTTGATCCACAATAGGCCAATGGGCATTGGCAGCTTCCTCAATCTCTTGGGCATACTCTTTTAACCATCCATTTATCAACGATTCTTGCTTTGCGAAATGCTGAAAGGGAAAATTCCAGTTTTTAACTTTCAAACTGGCAATGAAAGCGGCAGGATGCCTAATAGAAACAAGTACCTCACAAGGAAGGTGATGGTAGAGCCAAGCAGCCGAAAAGAGTGCCAGGGGATCTTTTAAAAGGGTCCTTCGAAGGGAACGCGACCTCCATTCCTTCAGAAAAGCAATTGGGCTTTTAAAAAAAGACACTGTTTTTTGGATTGCTCTGGGGTTTGCTGTACAAAAAGAAGCCACATAATCCAGCACCTCTTTTTGATGCAAATTATTACTCTCCCTGCCCATGTATTCATACCAGTAACGCAAAGGGGGCCTCACGTTTCGCCTTCCCAAGTTAAAAGGTTCATGGACATAGCGAACGCCCGAGGCACTGGCCATAATCCTCCCAATCCAAGTTGAGCCCGATCGATGGGATCCTGTAATTAAAATAGGTTTACGAGAAGGAGACGACACTTTTGCTACGCTTAGTTTGTAGGTTCATAAAGGCTTTCTGCCTCTTTCAGGTTTTTGAAAAAAAGCTCCTTGTGTTCGTTCAACTGTGCTTCGGTCATGTTCCACCATTGCAAGGATTCAATCTCTTGGATTACCGTATCATGAAATCGCATGTTAATTACTTTAGCAGGTACACCCGCTACCACCGCATAAGGAGGCACATCTTTTGTCACTACCGAACCACTCGCAATAATAGCTCCATTTCCAATGGAAACATTTCCCACCACAAGGGCATTGTGGCCTATCCAAACATCGTGGCCTACCCTAATTTTCTTAATTTCCTTTAATTGGCTAAGAGCACCCTCAAAGAGATTCTTGTTAATATAGGTTGTCATGTAATGCATGGGGTGATTGGTGCTATGAAGGGCTACATCGGCCCCCAATTGGCAGTACTTCCCAATTTCAATATCCCCATGGAGGAAATTATTATAACCTAGGGTGGAGGCATGGCCAATACGGATGGTTCCTGAAAAATTACAGCGGTCTGGAACCAAATTTTTTCCTTCAAAGGTCACATTTTGAAGCCCTCTGGAAAATCCCGAAACTTTTACGTTTCCTCTGTCTTCGGAAGCATTTAAGAAACGGTACAGTATTTTTTTGATGAAAGTCTTAATGGCGATTTGTTTAAAAGGTTTCTATACTATGGGATTCCTCCTAGTAAAAATACTTAATTCCATCGATTATAAAAAGCGTCTGAAACGGGGGCTACTATTTTATAAATCCGTTCTTTGTCTTGTGAGGATAACTTTTCCTTCCATTTTTGGGCATTTTTGGAAGCATCCCGCTTGAATTCTTTTTTTTCAGAGGCTTGGGTACTTTCCAAGATGAAATTTTTCATTCCTTGATGGAACTCGATATCCAAATAAGCACACATGGCTTTAAAATGTGTTATGGGATCTAGCGACAAATCCTCATGGGTGATATAAAACCAATTCGGAAATGCTTCTTGGTAACCCCTTACCTGGGTATAAAAAACCTTCCATAGCAATGAAGCATTGTCCACAATATCCCTTTGGGCTTCTTGATTTTTAAATGCCCTTACCTCTTCTTCCAAAGGAGCCAGCACCCCAGAAAAAAAATGGGGTTGTTGCAAAAAATGATCAAAATCGAACCACCAATTTTTCTCTTTGATGCTCAACACATAGGCAGCGGGGTGACGAATCAACACCACCGGACGCACTTGAAATTCCTCTACCAACCAGGGAATGGAAAAAAGGGCCGTAGGGTCTTTGAGCATTTTAATGGGTTTACTTGCACGCCTCAAGCGTTTTTTGGCAGATGGAAACCAATGATGTCCTTCATAGGATCTGAAAAAATCCCTCAAAAAAGTACCGTAATGGGTATGAAGATAGTAATTAATGAGTTTTCTTATGGTTTCCTTTTCTACACTTTGAGAGGTAATTTTTGGGTACCAAAATGGGTAATCGATGATCCCGTAGCGTTTAATTCGGTTAAGGTTCAAGGGTTCAATAATGGTATCCACTTTTCCGTGAGAGGCCAATACCTGCCCTACCCAAGTAGAACCCGACCGGTTGGAGCCAGTGACCAAAATGCGTTTTTTAATAGACATCCCTTCCTTCTTTTAATCCTACCCATTTCCAAAACCTTGGACGAAGAAAACCACTCAATAAAACCCGAACGATTATTTTTTTAAATCCAAGCGGCACCCAAGAATGACGGCTTTTGGGAATTTGAACTATTGCTCCTTCATTAGAACCGAGGGACCTAAACTCCTCCTCCATCCATAAAGTAGGGTTATTGCCCATATGGAAGGCCAAATTTTCAACGGTTGCCAATCGCCATAGCTTGGCTTTTTCATTGGGCAGGTCAATATAATCGCGATCGGCAGTGCTTGCATAGGCCCAATGGCTATTCCCTTGAGGGGCATGTTGAAACACTTCCTTCCGAAGGGTTGCCACAAAATGGCCACAACCCACCACAGCACTGCTATCACCCCGATTAACCGTAAGTTGGTGTTGTAAACGAACGTTTTTTTGGTACATGGTTTCTTTTTTGCCAATGCTTTCTGCAAAACGGAGCATGTCGTTGGCATCACAAAGGCTTTGAAACTTAAGGATCCCCTTCAAAAACCCATCAAAAAGGGTATTGGTGGTGTAATGATTGTACATGGTTCCATGGGGAACAGGAGAAACCATCCCCGCTTCGGGAAAATGAAAAAAGACTTCCTCCACAGCCTGCATCCATCCTTGCTTAAAAAGCACATCCCCATCCGAGAGGGTTATTAAAGGTTCTTGTGCCGTTTTGGCAATGGGAATAATGGCATCAATTTTTCCCTTATTTTCCTTGTAATGAATTAGTTGATCAATTGCTCCATGTTCAAATTGCCCTTGCAGATATTGGGTAACTTCCGCACAGCTCCCGTTATTTACCACGGTTACAAAGCTTTTGGGATGTCGTGTTTTATGGAGGGATTCCAGACAATATCGGGTAACTTCCAAGCCGTTTTTAAAATATTCTTCCTCCAAATTGGGAACAAATACCGGTACAATAATCCTATGATAGAAATCCTGTTCAATCTTTACTTCCTTTAAGGGATTATGGCCTATTCGCATGGTGCTTAGGGACTAATGATTTTCTTAATGAAAAGCCGAATATTCCCAAAGTTAAGAAACCAAAGGGGATTAAGCAGGAACAGTCTTTTAAAAGTTTTCCACCTACCGTTGTGCATATCTTTCACTTGCTTTTTCACCACTTGACGGCTTATTACTTGGGCTTGATGGCGGGTAAGCAGGTGTTGTCGAAAAGCGACATCGATGGATTTTTTTAGGTAAAGTGGGACATCGAAATAGTGTGGTTTATTGGCTGCACTAATGCTTTGATGCCGCCTGTACAAAACGGAAGGCTCTTCCCAATAATAAAATTTTGCTTGAAACGAACAACGTGTCCAAAACTCGGTATCCTCTCCGGCCGGGGGCATGGTTTCATTGAACCCTCCCACTTGGTTAAAAAGGTCTTTCCGAATCAATACAGAAGAGGTCATCAGCGTCCAATTTCCTGCCATACGAAGCGCAACATCCCCATGTTTTAAGGATTGGGTTCTTGGCTTTCCAATGATTTCTCCTGTGGGTGCTCCTTCTTCATCAATTACTTTACAGGGAGTGTGCACCAGCCCATATTCTGGATGGTCTTGCAGTAGTTGCACCTGTTTCTCCAATTTTGTGGGGATCCAAAGATCGTCATCATCCAAAAAAGCAATAAATACCCCCTTTGCCAACTTTGCACCCTCGTTGCGGGGCTTTGCCGGACCACCACTATTTTCTATTTTATGGTAGCGTACCAACGGGTAGTTGGCACATAATTCTTGATTTTCTTTTCCGGTGGAACCATCGTCCACTACAATAATTTCAATGGGATGATAGGTTTGTTGACCTACACTCTCCAAGGTTTGTTTTAACAGAGGAGTGCGTGCATAGGTAGGAATAATAACACTTACTAAGGCATCCATCTTCTCCATCGTTTTTTGATTCGTTTAAGAATACCCTTTAGCGTATTTCTTTGTTCCAGTTGGTGTTGCAACTCTGTTTCATATTGTTTTCTATAATATTCGTACTGGTTACCATAGGATTCCCTTAGCAAGCGTTGGTCTTCTTCTTTTTTCCGTTCCCAAAAAACAGGGTCGTTACTCATCCCCGAAAGATCAAAAAGCGCCACAAAAAGAGGAATATGGCTAAAACTTACCTTATTGCTCAAAAAAGCCTTAATATAGAAGGCCCTATCTGCTCCCATCGTGTAGGATTCGTCATAATTCCCTAACCATTCAAACACCGGTTTTTTAAAAAACGTGCTTTGATGTGGCAAAGAGGTTTTCATGAAATAGGTGGGGTACAATTCATCTGGATAGACCTTCACTCCTTCTTCAAATTGATAATCCCCATAAATAATATCACCTTTGAACTTGGGATGGCTCGTACTTTCTGCCAAAATAGTTGGCGATGTAAATTGATCGCCACTATGCAAAAAAAGAAGGTACTCCCCTTGTGCTTTTTCAATTCCCTTGTTCATGGCATGATAAATACCACGGTCTTTTTCACTTATCCAAAAATCAATTTTCCCTTCTTGTTCTTTGATGATTTCCACACTTCCATCGGTAGAATTTCCGTCAATGATAAGGTATTCAAAATGGGGGTAGGTTTGTGAAACCACCGAAGCCACGGTCTTTCGTAAGCCCTCGGCCTGGTTGTAATTAATGGTGATAATGCTAAGAAAAGGGGTAGCCATGGGCTAATTTACGTACCATTGGTACATGTTATGTAATCCTTCTTTCAATGAGACTTTTGCTTTCCAACCCAACCCGTTTATTTTACTTACATCGGTAAGTTTTCGCATCGTGCCATCGGGCTTTTGGATGTTGAACACAAATTGTCCTGTAAATCCAATGAGCCCTTTAAGCATTTCGGCCAGTTCTTTAATGGTAACATCGGTGCCTGTGCCAATGTTAATGTGGGTGTTTCGCACTTCCTTTTGGGAATGATCGGTTTCAGCTTCGTAATGTTCCATTAAGAACAAGCACGCTTCGGCCATATCTTCCACCCAGAGGAATTCCCTTTTTGGGGTGCCGCTCCCCCAAATCTCTACCGTAACCTCTTTTTTCTTTTCTATTCCGAATTGTTGAAGCTTCTCCAATATCGTTGCTTCCGGAGCATTTCCATCAATACCCATAATGGGCAATCGATTTAAATCGTTGCGAATTGCCTTCCAATCGTTGGTTTCCAATGCTTTCCCCAAATGTATTTTCCGTAATAAAGCGGGCAATACATGGGCTTTTTCCAAATCAAAATTATCGTAAGGCCCATATAGATTGGTGGGCATGGCGGCAATAAAATGAGTCCCGTATTGTAGGTTATAGCTTTCGCACATTTTTATACCGGCAATTTTAGCGATGGCGTAAGGTTCATTGGTGTATTCCAACGTATCGGTTAGCAGATATTCTTCCTTGATAGGCTGTGGACAGTTTTTAGGATAGATACACGTACTGCCCAGAAACAATAATTTTTTCACCCCATGCAAATAACTTTGATGGATGATATGGTTCTGAATCATCAAATTATCATAGATAAACTCGGCACGATAGGTATTGTTTGCAGCAATACCCCCTACTTTTGCGGCAGCCAAAAAAACATATTCGGGCTGTTCCTTTTCGAAAAAAGAAGCTACCTGTTGGGCATCCCTAAGGTCCAATTGAGCACTGGTCCGCAACAGCAAACGGGTATATCCCTTCTTTTGCAATGCCCTATGGATGGCACTTCCCACAAGACCGTTATGCCCGGCTATGTATATTTTGGCATCCCTTTGCATATTATTCAAAGTAGTTGTGGGTGTAGTAGCCACCCTCTTTGAGGTACTGTTCCTTTTGCATCAACTTTAAATCGCTTTCCATCATTTCCTTTACTAAGTCTGCCAGTTGATATTCGGGAACCCAACCCAGTTTTTCTTTGGCTTTGGAGGCATCCCCCACCAATAGATCCACTTCGGTAGGCCTAAAATACGCTGGGTCTACATTCACCACTTCTTTTCCTATTTCCAGCAGATAACGCTTATCCTCACTTTTTGCTATAAAGGCCTTTTCTTGATCACCTTTCCCCTCAAAGCGCAATGTAACGCCAATTTCGGCAAAAGCCATCACAATAAAATCACGTACCGAAGTAGTTTCACCGGTAGCAATTACCCAATCTTCGGGTTGATTGGCTTGCAGGATCATCCACATCATACGCACATAGTCCTTGGCATGGCCCCAATCACGTTTGGCATCCAGATTTCCAATGAAAAACTTATCCTGTAATCCTAAGGCAATCTTGGAAACCGCACGGGTAATTTTACGGGTAACGAAGGTTTCCCCCCGAACTGGGGATTCATGGTTAAACAAAATACCGTTACAAGCAAACATATCGTAGGCTTCCCTGTAATTAACGGTAGCCCAATAAGCATACAACTTGGCAACGCCATAAGGGCTACGCGGATAAAACGGTGTGGTTTCCTTTTGGGGTACTTCCTGTACTTTTCCGTACAATTCGGAAGTGGAGGCTTGGTATACTTTGGTCTTTTTCTCAAGCCCTAAACCGAACGGCTTCCAAGATACGCAAGGCGCCTATCCCATCGGCATTGGCGGTATATTCGGGCACCTGAAACGAAACCTGCACATGGCTCATGGCCGCTAGGTTGTAGATTTCATCGGGCTGAATTTCATGAATCAACCGAATAAGATTGGTACTATCGGTCATATCCCCATAATGTAGGATAAAATTGCGGTTGGAAGTATGGGGATCTTGATACAAATGATCAATCCTATCGGTATTGAAAAGGGAAGAACGACGTTTTAGCCCATGAACAATATACCCTTTCTTGAGCAAAAACTCACTTAAATAAGCACCATCCTGTCCGGTAATTCCTGTTATAAATGCTACTTTCATATCCATAGTTGTTGGTACACCTTTGCATAGGCGTCCGCTTGTTTTTTGGGGTTGAATTGTGTTTCTGCATAATTTCTTATGGCTTCAGAATCCATATTTTCCTCTTCGGCAAAGAATTGTTCCATGGCCAAACGCAATGCCTCTGCAGAGATAGGCTGAACTAGTTTCCCATACGTGCCATCCAAAATCACTTCTTTCATTCCGCCATTCCCGAAGGAAATTACCGGCGTTCCTTGTGCAAGGGATTCCAACATTGTGTTGGGCAGGTTGTCCTCCCTGCTGGGCAACACAAATACATCGGCGGCGGCATAGCATTCAAAAATATCCTTTTCCGAAGCACGAAAGCCCAAAGGTATCACTTTTACCAAAGTATTGGAAGTATTTAGGGTTCCTTTTCCTAGGGCAAGCAGGGTGACGGGAATGGTAAGGTTATCCAAGGCTTCTTGAAGCAAGTCAAGTCCTTTTCTAGGGTTATCCAAAGTGGCTGCCGAAAATAAGATGACCTGCTCGTCTAGGGAAATTCCCAAAGATTTCCTTGCTTCACTTTTCGATAGGTTTTGTGGCGAAAGGCCCAAACTATTGAAAATACATTGATGGATCAAAAAATGCTGAAAAACGCCACTCGCTTTTTCCTTTTCCAACAACCACTGGGAAGGGGTCACTATGGCCCCTTTGGAAACGGTAGCCATTGCCTTTTTTTTAAGCTGAAAAACCTGTTGGTTAATCCATGTTGCTAGGGAATTATGATCTTCATCGATTTGATAATGAAAAATTCCCTTAAAAGGATTCATATCGTGAAGGGTCCAAACGATGGGTTTTTTTATTGCCTTAAAGAACGTAGGATAGTCTATGAGTTTTCCTATCCAATGTAGGTGAAGGATATCGGCCTCCTGTACCAAAGGATGATTTTCCAGGGCATGCGGGGCAAAGGGAAAGCTTACCACTTCGTAAGAAAGTTCTTTTTCTATTTTGTTGAATTCCCGAAGCATTTTTTGGGAGGGTGATGGAGCCACAAGACCTTGTAGTTTTTTCAGCAACTTTTGAAATAAACTAGGCCGTTGATACTTAAAAAAATCATCTTCAACCGTTTCTCCATGAAAATCAAGGGTCACATCGGTAGATAGATACGCCGAGGCCATTCCTTGCCTTTGTAATGCTTGGTGCAAACGCATGGCGGCAATCCCGGCCCCGCCTTTGGAGGAAGAAGTGATGTGAAGGATCTTCATGTTTTTTTTCCCACTAATTTGTAAACGATCTTTCTCACAAACTCCTTGGTATACCTTTTAAAGTAAGCAAAGGGATATTCATAAAACAAATAGTCTATGACCACTTGGTTGCTTTTCCGAATCAACTCCCACAAATTGTCTTTCTTTTTTACTTTCCAGGAATGATCCCACAAATGCACCGCTAGGGTATGCTGTGTACAAAAGGGGGCAAAAGGTTTATCGCGCTCTTCATAAGGCAACGGATAAAAATAGTCTGGCGGAAAAATCCTCTCTCCCTCCCTGAGATTTTCTTCGGTCACCCAATCCTTAAAGGTGTGGGTGATTACGGGGGGAGAAAAGGAATTGAAATACTGGGTATCGTAAAAAGCCCTCATGTGTTCAATCATGTGGTTCTGCGGAACCGCCCCAAAAAAGCCATACGCGGGACGTCCAGCGACTTCATATCCTGTAAAGAAAGAATAATCCCGTAAAGCGTCGATGGGCTTCACCAGCAGCATATCGGTATCAAGGTAAATCCCACCCATTTCATAGAGCACACGAACCCTTATTACATCGGCAGCGAAGGCATATTTTCCTTTTCGTAAAGCATCATGGTAAAACTTATTCTGAAAAGGAGTACTGGTTTCTTCGTTCCACTCCTTGATTTCAAAATGGGGGGCAAATTGCTTCCAACTTTCCAGGCATTGTTGAAAAACCGCACTTTTGGGCTGTTCGCCAAACCAGCAATAATGGAGTATGTTAGGAATTTTTTGCATTAGCTTTTACCAAAAATAAACGTTACCAGTCGTAGCATTCGGGAGGCCCACTTACGGGAAGTGGGGTGTTGATTGAGTTGTTGTAGCCGTTGGATATTTTTATTTTCCAAAACAGCTCGCTGTTCGGCATATTTTAGTGCCTCTTCATAGTAGGGTTGAAAGTATTTTTGGTATACTTCCCGCTTTTCGGCTTCGATTCGGCTTTTATTTTCGGGCTTGTTGGACATGCCCTGCAAATCAAAAACCGAAATGGTCTCCTTCAAATGCTCGTAACTCACTTCTGCTTTGCAAATAGCATAAATGAAAAATTCCCAATCGGAGATGATTTTAAACGTTTCGGAATAATAAAACAAATCCTCAAAAAGGGTTCGTTTAATAAAGGAGCCCGGATGGGGCAACGAGCGTTCCAAGAAATAGGAAAAGGTCAATTTTTCTGGGTATTCTCGCAAAAAAGGGCCTTTTTTGGAATGAAACAGTAAATTGCCATAATAAATATCTTTGGTTTCCTTCATTTTGGGAGACACTTGTAGGAGTACATTTTCATCCACAAAGTAATCACCGCTGTTCAAGAAAAGGACATAGGTTCCTTGGGCATGTTTAAGTCCTTTGTTCATTGCTTCATACACGCCTTTGTCTTTTTCGCTAAGCCAAAAAGTGAGTTGGGGTTCATAGGCCCGAATCACCTCAAGGCTTCCATCGGTAGAGGCTCCGTCAATAACCAAGTACTCATAGTCTGTAAAGCGCTGTCCTATGACGCTTTCGATGGTTTTCTTTAGTCCGGCAGCATCATTGAAATTGACCGTTATGATGGAAAATTTTGGCATGGAAGTCGGTTAGCTCTTTGATAAATGATATCTTGCACCTTGGCAAGGGGACTTAAAATTTAGCGTAAATATAAACTTTTAAAGTCGAACTTTGCGGCGCTGCGTTTCCAAAAAAGAAACGTTTATATATGATTTCAAAAGAGCAAAAATTCATCTTTATCCATAACTTCAAAACCGGGGGAACCAGTATTGAAAAAAAATTAGGGCATTTCAATACCCTTGAGCGGGATGTACAGGATCACCGCACCATTAAGGACATTGAGTTGCTCACCCATCGTGGTTTTTTCTTTAAAAAAGGACTTTATGCCCTAAAAATAGGAAAGCCCAAAAGTGCCCTTCGGAACCTATCCCTTTCCCTCCAGCCCGAATTGACCCGAAAAGAATATGAGCGCTTTTATAAGTTCTCGTTTGTGCGTAATTCCTGGGCACGCATGTATTCGTGGTATGCCAATGTGATGAAGGAAGAATGGCACCGAAAGTTATATGGTATTACCAATGAATCCTATTCTTTTGAAAAGTTTCTGAAGGAAAAAATAAACCATGCTACTTTTTCGCAATGGCATTTTTTAACCGATTTCAAGGGCAATGTCCCCATGGATTTCATAGGCCGATTTGAAACGCTGCAGGAAGATTTTAACATCGTATGCGAACATTTAGGTATTGAAGATCCTACTTTGCCCAAACTGTTGGTTCGCAATTATGGCCATTACACCGAAAATTACAACGAAATCACCAAAGATCTTGTGTATTCACTCTACAGGGAAGAGATTGATTATTTCAAGTTTGAATTTGGTGAATAACTATACTTTTTTGGCCACTTCATTCATCATTCGCGCCAGTTTTTTGATGCTTTTGGATAGTAATGAATCTTTTTGAGGCTCCTTTTTAAGCGACATTTTCACAGGGTAAGCAATGGGTATTTTTTTGTATTCCGAAAAATGACAAGCGACCAATTCGTTTTTATAATGGTCATATAACTCGCGAAGCATAGGGAAATCTTTTAGGGTATACCGATCATATTCCCTGGAGATTGCATCGGGTTCTTCGGCAATTTTACTAAAATGATAGAATACCAAGGGTGTATCATCATTTAGTATAATGGTATTTCCCTCACGTTTTACAATATGCCGCTCATGCAGGTTCCAAGGAGCCATATTATAGCCAAAGGAGGGTTCAATAAAAATATCCTTGAACAGCAATGGAGCGAGGGTCATCCATAATTGGTCTACAAAATACCCTTTATTGGGCCGATCGTAGCCTAGCATGAGCACCCTTTCTTCCCACCAATCCAATAGCTTTTGTGTTTCTGGGTGGCGGGGATTGATTCCCAAAAAGCCCAAATTATAGATCCCAAATCGGAAAAAAGTATTTTCATCGGGTTGTTTACCATCCCTTGGAATAGGCGACAATATATGCGGGGTAAGCACTGCACTATGCGACTCTAAAAGGGCTTGATGCTTTTCCAAAGAAGCATAAAAATACAGGTCGGGATCCAGGTAGTATAGGGTCGTAGCCTCTGGATGCACTTTTGCCAAATACTTAAACACGGTGGGCTTCACGGAGGTGTTCAATTCAATGATATAATACCGGGCAATTAAATCCTGAAGGTCAATACCCTCTACCGCTTCAACAGGAAGGACATAGGCAGGTTCAAATTGACTATAATCAATAGCTTCTGAGCGTTGATCAACCAAGACAATATAAAACCCAAAATTAGGGTTGTGCTTCAAAAAAGATTTTTTTAGCGCTAGGGCTTGCCCCAAGTAATTGTTGGAGCAAATGGTAAAGGCAATATGTTTTTTGTTTTGCAGCACGTTAAGGGGTCAATTTGTTTTTAATGCGTTTCCACCATTGATTCCATTGGTACCGGAAGGGATATTCCTTTTGTTGTTTGGCCAGTGTCTTTCGATAGAAGGTAAAAGTAGGGTTATTTACCAAAGGATGAAAAGGATTGATTTGAAAATACTGTAAGACGTTGTCCAAAAAGTCTTCGGTAATGCGGGTATCGTTACTATGCGTAGAGAATCCCCCGGCTGCAAAATGCGCCACCACCATATCCATATAGGCAAAGGGCTGCTTTGCCCAACAACGTAAATTAAAATCCCAATCGGAGCTTTTGGAATAATTCAAATTAAAATAGCCAATTTCCCTTTTCACAAAAAGGGTGTTGTAAAAAATAGCTTGGTGGCAAATATTCTTTTGAAGTAATTTTTGTGTGGTAAATACCCCATCATAGATATCTCCATCCTTTGCCCAACCCGTATCACCCACAATTTTGGCATTTCCATAAACCACTTTGGAAGTAGTGGTTTTTAAAAAATCAGCCACCTTTTCCAACACTTGTGTATGGTAAAATCGATCGTCACTCCCCATGAAAATCAACCAATCGCCTTTAGCAACATCTATCCCCTTGTTCATGGCATCATAGATTCCTTGGTCTTTTTGGGAATGTATATGTAGCTGTGGTAATTGGGTACGGAATGCTTCTGCAATGACGAGTGTATCATCTTGTGATAGACCATCCATGATGCGCACCTCAACATTTTGATAGGTTTGCTCCTCGATACTTTGCAAGGCCGTGGCCAAGGTCTTCCCCGAATTAAACGTAGGAATGATAATGCTAAACGTTATGGAGGAGTTGTTTTCCATAGGCTAGGAATACGAAGTTACCAATTCCAAAAATTGTTGGGCAAAAACAACCTTGTTTTTTTGATAATCGAAGGGTTGGACCACGGGTGGGTTTTCATAAAAGAAAGCCAAATATTCGGCTAGCTGGGCTGCGTTTTTAGGATCAAAAAATTGAACATTTTCCATAATTTGTTCCTGATGCACGGGCAAGTGCGACAAGACCAAAAACTTGCCCAAAGCCTTGGCATCTTCCACGACCGTACTCCAACCTTCAAACAAGGAAGGCTGCACAATGGCAATGGCTTTATCCATAAGGCATAGTTGTACTTTTCGGTCTAGAAAACCCAAAAAGGAAACTTGTTTCTCCAAGTGGTTTTGGTTCACAAAATCCTTCAGTTTTTGAAAATGATCCTTATTTCGGTAATCGGTTTCCTTTCCCGAAAACGCCACATGAACTTCTTTTCCTTGGTTTGTCAACACCCGTAGTGCCTCCAAAACAATTTGATGGTTTTTATGGACCCAAAACTGATTGGGAACAAAATAGTATTTTTCGGGCAAACCGTAAGATTCACGAATTGTCTTAGGATCCATCTCCTCCCATTGGGGATGTGTTACAGCAAAAGGTAAAACATAGGTTGCTACTGTTGCCTGAGGGTAGAGTTTTTCAAAATCCCGCAAGGAATCGTTACTGCTAAAAACAGCCACATCGCCTTGACAAACTATATCTTGCTGAAAGGATTTACGAAGGGCAATTTCCTCTTCCGAAAAATACTCGGGCAAGTACTGCTCCTGAAAGTCTGGGATCCAGTTTACTTTTTTTAAGCCCTCTCCCTTGATGGCTTCTATTTCATTAGGATACAAAAACCCTATCTTGGGCTGGGCAGGTTTTTTCTTGATCACCAATTTCTTTTGGGTAAGCCAGGTGATTTTGTTGAGGGCTCGTTCCCAAAACGTATAATGGGGGGGAGCAAAAGGATATTGAAAAAATTCCAAAAAAGGGTACTTCGTCTCTTTTTCAACAACGTAAAAATGTTCTTTTTTGTCGGAAATGATTACCAGTACGGGCAACTGCTCTTTGGGAAGTAACTTTAGGGCATGGATGATATTCAAGATGTAATAGGTCCCGGCAATCCACGCTTCGTTATAGGAAAAAACTAGTCCTATTCGTTTTCGTTGAGCCATTTCCAATAGTGTTTAATTCCTTCTTCCAAAGGCACTTGGCCTTCGTAGCCCAAAGCTTTCAGTAATGAAATATCGGCTACCCAATTGATAGGGTCTCCTTGCCTGGATTCGCCCCCAAAGACAAAGGAAGTTTGGGTATCCTTAAAAAAAGAGGCGGCAATCCTTTCGATCCTGATTTCCTCGCCATTGGCTACATTGATGATGTTGTTTTGGAACGTAGCCTTTGTAATCACACAATCAATGGCCCTAACCAAATCTGAGATGTAAATAAAATCCCTGGATTCCTTTCCTGTACCATACAGCGTAACGTTGTTGTTTGCCAAACTTTTTTGGTACAAATCCCAAAACAATTGCTTTTTCAAGCCTGGGCCATAGGCCGAAAAAATACGCAACGAACAGGTGGGTATTTGGTAATGAGTATAAAAGTCTTCGCAGACTTCCTCGGCCATTTTTTTGTGGTTCCCATAAGGAGAAATGGGTTGTAAGGGATGGGTTTCATCGATTGGCAGTTGAACCGGATTCCCATACACCGCCGCACTGGAAAGATTGAGGTATTTGCATTGGGGCTGGTATTTTCTTATGGCATCCAACTGTTTAAAGACGTTGGTTACGTTCAACATAAAATCCCGTTGTGGGTTTTTGATGGAATCACTCACATTGGCCGCTCCCGAACAATTGATGCATACGTCAAACGGTTGGGATTGGAATACTTCTTCAAAATTGGCATTGGTGGCATCAATCAAAAAATAACGCTGATTCACATAATCGGTCACCACGTCACATTCCCATACTTCGGCACTTTGCGAAAAGTACTGTACACAGTGCGACCCTATAAACCCTTTAGAACCAATAATGAGTATGTTCATGGTTAATGTTTGATAAACTTAATGCACGCCACCGCCCTACTGTGTGCCGCATAATCTTTCCCAAATCCCTTACCCGTATGGGGATTGTGTGAAACTACCTCATCCAGTTCCTCCATTTGTGCAAAACGCCATCCTTGGGGTTCATAGGTAAAAAAAGTAGTCTCCACCGTTCCATTGGGTTCCAGAAATTGCGTGATTTTGGAAAGCATTTCTTGGTCGAATTGTTGAAAAAAACCATGATGCTCAAAAGCGCCAAAAGGAAAGGTAAGCAATAAGGTTCCTTTACTTTTTAACACACGGAACATTTCGGAAATTGCTTTTAAGTATTCGTAGGATTTGGTGTCTTCTTGTTGATTGTGTTCCAATTCATAACCGTACATGGAGTTGTCCATATCGATATGCTCTATGGTTGATTGTGAAACCACCAAGTCAAAATAGGCATCTTTAAAATACATTTCCCTTAGGTCGCCAAACACATAGGAAATCCTGTTTTTATAAAAAGCAACCTCCTCCGGGGCATAAGTGAAAATGGTGAGCTCCTTATTGGAAATGTGTGGATGTTTCACCAAATAATTAAAATTAAATGTAGAGCCCGCATCCAGCATTTTTTGGGGCGTATTCGTAAGGTTTGCAAAAATCCAAGCATATTCAATAACCCGTTCATCCAAGCGGTATCCAAAACCCTCGGGCAATTGTTTATTACGAATACCTTCTAGCAAACTACTATTGGAAATACTATGTATAATGGATTGTTTTTTGTGAAAAGCATATCCTGGGGACCACGGAATACTGCCATTTGCCACAAACGATTTCAAGACGGCGTCCAGGTTCTTTTTATCCTTGGCGAGTTTCTTCTTTTTCTTGAGGTCTTTAATTTTTTTTAGGGCTTTTTGCAACATACTAATATCCGTTTTGGCTATAACCCTAGTTTACCGAAATCCACATCTGGGTAGTATTGGGCAAGTCTTTTGATCTTTTCTTTTTGAATTTCAGTTAAAAGTACGGTTTCTTTGGCAATTTTGGTTTGCGTCTTTCGGGTCTTTCCTTCAATCTTTTTTTCGTGCTTTTCAATATCCTTGAGAGTTACCTTCTTTTTAATTCCATAATACTGCAGGACCTCTTGTAAGGTTTCTTCCTTCGCAGAAAACAGCTTCTCATAGGTAATCCAAAGCAATTCTTCTTTTTGGGCATACCGTTGCCAAGAGACATAAAAATTAATATACCAGGGGAGCAATAAATCAATCACAAAATCATATTGCCGTTCTATGGGTAAGTCATAAAAATTATGGTCCACGTAGCCCATGGGCCACCACGAATTCTCGGGCTCCTGCAACATGTGGTTGCGCATGGAAATTACCGAATCAAATAGATTGCGCGTAAGCACCACAGGTTTAATGTGATGCTTTTTCAACAAGCGAATGTTATTATCGGTACATCGGGTATGCTGGTGGGAAACCGTATTTATGTTTAGGTTATTGATGATTTTGGGTTCAAAAAGATCCTGCTCGGTACGGTCAAAAGCAGCAATGAAAATCCGCACTTCGTATCCCAACAAACTCTCCAAAAGCCTGAGCAAGTAGGTAGACCCACTTTTGGGGGTACAGGTAATGAAAATATGGTGTTTTGTTTTGTTGAACATCCCGCTAATTTACCTTTTGTGCGAGTTTTTTGCAAAACTGGTACAACTGAATGTCTTCACTATACCAATGAGCCAAATTTTCCTGCGCTATTGCACTTAAATACTTATCTTCTTTTTCGGGAGCTTGATGGCTTTTTGCAATTTCCGTTTTGAGGGCTTTTCGTGTAATTTTTTTGTACAGTTGCTTTACATCCTCAGAAAAATTTTCCTGAAACCCAATATAAAAAAGCTGCCTTTTATGCTTTTCTAAATAGGTTTCGCTTACCAACCAATCGCCAAAATGGGTGTTTACGTGTCTTATGCCTTTCATAGCGTCCATGGCTTGTTCCCGTACCTTCCCTTCATCACTGGAAAGAGCTTCGGCCAGTGCATTGGGGGTTTCAAATGCATGAAATGCTTTTTCTTCCGCTTCATTCCACGGAACGTCATAGGCTGGTTGTCCCTTTCGTTTTCGGCTATAAAAACCACTAACAAATCGATCCACAGGATTCCGCAAAAAGAACATCGCCAAATGTCCTTCGGGAACCTCCTGTAATGTAAATTCATGGGGGTGGATTTTGAAATGGTACCTTGACGAGTGAACTTCTTTCAACATTTGCGTTAACGCCGTACCCCCTGTTTTTCCTATATGCAGGAAATGAACCATTCGTTGTTTTGGTGTAAAAAGCCGTGAAAACATGTCAAGGAAGGTACATAAATTTTTGAAGCATGGCCTTGGATTTTCCCTCAAAGGCACTCACCCATGCTTGGTTCATCTGCGTGTCACTTTCAAATCCCTTGGTATTTCCCTCCCTTACAAACTGGGCGTCCTCTTTCCATGTTTTATGCGATTTGGAACGCTGCCAGCTAAAATCCTGCTCCATCGCCTTCATATTGGCCAAGGAGGTGGCTTCCATTACACTTTCAAGTTCATCTTCGGTTCGCTCTAGGGCTAAAAATTGGCAAATGGCCTTAAGTGTTTGCTTTTTATCCTGAATGAGGTCTTCGTACCGAACCCATAGTATTTGTGCATTATACGGATTTTCCAACCATGTTTCAAGATGGTTTGCCCAAGTACCCACAAAGGTTTCGCCACCCGAAGTGTACAGGTTTTCCAATGACACTTTTTGGTTCATATTCTTTAGCATGTAGTAATAGGAACGTACCGCTTCCCTCCCATCACGAACAATGTAAATTACCTTTTTAAAATTGGGATGGGGCAGCTCATGCGATTTAAAAAAATGCTGAGGATTATGCCTAAAAAACCACGGATTATTGTAAAACTCGGTCACACAGGAATTGATCAACGATTTGGAGGCATCTTTTCGTAAGCCAAAAACCAAATGGGCCACCACATGCTGCAAAAGGGTATTCCCCGATTTGGGATAACCCAATATAAAGACATCTTCTGCCCTAAAATCCCCCATTTTCTGAAAACCAAATTGAGCCAGTTTTTGGATTTCCTGTTCAAGCGGATGGGGATGTTTCTTTTTACCGAACATGTTATTGTTGTGTAATTTTCCAATCGATTTTTGGAGCAACCACGCCAGGGAGCACGGTACTGTAGGTGGTGCCCGAATCGGTTATTTTTTCTACCCGAAAGCTAAGTACTTTGGTGCTTAACAAGATTTGGCGTTGCCCTGGGATGCCTGCCTGTAAATTGATCTTATAAGTTCCTTGGTTTAACAAAAGTGGCGGAATGGTAATCTCGTAATGGTACACGCCCGGGGCTTTGTCTACCGCTTCCGAAAGATGGGAACTTGTAGTAAAGACCACTATTTCCTTATGATTGAACAGTTTAAAATTGAGACGCATATTCCTCAGGGGTTGCAACACCTCTGCCGCTACCTGAATGGTGACGGGTTGATTGTCGAGAAAGGAAGCCTGCACGATCCCTTCGGTGGAAACGGTTTGTACCTTTCGCAAACGAAACTCTTCCGTGCCCGGAGCCTCCTCGGGCAACCACTGGATTTCGCCCTCGCTTTCGGAAAACCGATCTTCTTTTTTAAGGTAATGCTCCACACAATCCTCAATATCTCCCGTAAAGGCAATACGCCCATTTTCCAACACCAATCCACGGGTACAAAGTTTTTTTACGCTCGCCATATTATGGCTCACAAACAACACGGTCCTTCCCTGCCCATGGGAAATTTCTTGCATTTTCCCAATCGCTTTCTTCTGAAATTCGGCATCGCCTACGGCCAAAACCTCATCAATCACTAAGATATCGGGTTCTAAATGCGCCGCCACGGCAAAGGCCAATCGTACGGTCATCCCACTACTATAGCGTTTTACAGGCGTATCTATATAGCGTTCACAGCCTGAGAATGCAATAATTTCATCAATTTTGGAAGCGATTTCGGCTTTGGTCATCCCAAGGATGGCGCCGTTCAAAAAAATGTTTTCCCTTCCGGTTAATTCGGGGTGAAAGCCCGTTCCTACTTCCAGTAAAGAAGCAATCCTTCCCCTACTTTTAATGGTCCCTGTGGTGGGGCCCGTCACACGGGAAAGTAGTTTCAGTAAAGTAGACTTTCCAGCACCGTTTTTCCCAATAATCCCCAGCACCTCGCCTTCCATGACTTCAAAATTGATTTCCTGAAGGGCCCAAACATAAGCTTCGTCGCTTTTTTTACTTCTATCGTTTACGGCTCCTACCTTTAAATAGGGGTCTTCCTTTCCGCGAAGCTGATGCCAAAACCGATTAAGATCGTGTACCAAAGAGCCTGTACCTACCAATCCTAGGCGGTATTGCTTTGAGACATTTTCTATTTTTAGCATCACTCGTTTCATTATACCGTATCGATAAAGGTTTTTTCGGTCCTATTAAAAAGCAACAGCCCTACAAAAAACAAGGCTATTCCCAAGGTAGCGACCCATGCCAACCCATTCCAGCTAAAATGTAAATTGGAAGTGGTAAATAAGCTATACCGAAACCCTTCCATAATTTGGGCTAACGGGTTGTAATCTACCAACCAAGCATATTGGGGCACCTTGGCCTTTAATTGGCTCATGGGATAGGGCACTGCCGAAACATACATCAATAATTGAATGGCAAAGGTGAGCAACAAGGATAAGTCACGGTACTTGGTGGTCATGGTAGAAATGATCATTCCCAGTCCCAAGCCGTAAATAGCCATTAAAAAAACGTAGACCGGAAATAATAGTAGGTGCTTGTCTGGGGCAATGGTAGCATGGTCATAGAACACATAGTACACATAAAAACCTACAAGAATCACCAGTTGGATGCCCAGCTTAAACAAATTGGAGACTACATTGGACAGGGGCACAATGAACCGGGGAAAGTAGACTTTCCCAAAAATACCTGCATTGCTTCGGAAGGTATTGGAGGTACTACTAAGACATACCTTAAAATAGTTCCATGCTGTAATTCCTGAAAGATTAAAAAGGAACGCGGGAATGGGATCGGTTTTAATAGAGGCAATATTGTTGAATACCAGTGTAAAGATCACCGATGTAAACAACGGCTGGATAAAGAACCACAAAGGCCCCAAGATGGTTTGTTTGTAGACTGTTACTAGGTCCCGCTTCACAAAAAGGAGCATCAAATCGCGGTAGCGCCAAATTTCCTTGAAATTTAGCTCGACGAGTTTCCGTTTGGAAGAAATCTCAAACAACCAGGGGTCTTGGGTTTCTTTCATGAGGCGGTAAAATTTTTCCAAGTGATGGTTAATCCTTCCTGCACCGAAAACTTTGGATCATACCCCAGCAATTGCTTGGCTTTTTCGATATTGGCCAAAGAATCGCGCACATCGCCTTTTCGGGGAGGTCCATATGCGGCAACCACATCTTTTTGAGCTGTATTTTTTAATGAATCCCAGAGGGTATTAAGGCTTATGCGCTGCCCATAGGCCACATTAAACACTTCATTCACTGCTTGCTTAGGGGCGAAGAAGGCTTTTACGTTTGCTTGTACCGCATTTTCCACAAAAGTAAAATCGCGGGTTTGTTCTCCATCACCATTAATGGTGGGGGCAACCTCATCTTTGAGTGCTTGCATAAACAAGGGGATGACGGCAGCATAAGCCCCTTTTGGGCTTTGCTTTGGGCCGAATACATTAAAATACCGCAAGCCTATGGTTTCGGTTCCGTAGGTTTTATGGAAGACATCGGCATAGAGCTCGTTGACCAATTTGGTTACGGCATAAGGAGATAAAGGTTTCCCAATGGTTTCCTCTACCTTGGGAAGGGACTTGCTATCGCCATACGTAGAACTGGAAGCAGCATATACCAATCGTTTTACAGAAGCAGCATCTTTTTGAGCCACGAGCATATTCAAAAAACCAGTTACATTCACGTCATTGGAAGTAATAGGATCGTTTATGGAACGTGGTACACTGCCTAGGGCTGCTTGATGGGATACATAATCAATTCCTTCCATAGCACTTTTACAGGTGTCCAAATCACGAATATCCCCTTCCATAAATTCAAAAGCAGGATGATGCAGAAATGGGGAAAGATTTTCTTTAAAGCCCGTAGCCAAATTATCGAGTATCCGGACTTTTTTAGCCCCAAAGGTTAACAAATATTCTACCAAATTGGCGCCAATAAAACCCGCTCCCCCAGTCACCAAGAAGGAAAATTGGGATAAATCTTTGGTATGGTAAGGAGTAGTATACATTACAATCGTCCATCTATAATTTCTGTATCCAAAAAGGCTTTTACGTCAAAAATGACACTTTTTTTGGCACAAAAAG
>JAWKMP010000002.1:0-179307 GCA_041392175.1 Flavobacteriaceae bacterium
AAGCTGTGTTTCGTATTCCATCTACATTGACCGCCAAAGCAGCATATCCTATAGCTGTATTTTCATACCCTGTTGTATTACTATCTAAAGCATTAAAACCTACTGCTACATTCCTTTCACCAATGGAATTGCTGCGTAGGGCACGTGTACCTAGAGCCACATTATTGGAGGCTGTGCTATTATTTTCCAATGCCCGAAAACCTATTGCTGTATTATTGGCACCTGTTGAATTTATATACATGGCATAATGCCCCACAGCCGTATTGGAGGATCCTGTTGTTGAGTTTTTTAATGAACTGTTTCCCAAAGCCACATTGCTCACTCCAGTTGTATTTGCGTATAGCGATTGATAGCCAATAGCAGTGTTATCATTTCCCAAATTATTGTATAAAGCTTGTTGTCCTACCGCTGTAGTATAGGAACCTATTGTATTGAAGTAAGAAGCCAAGTATCCAATGGCCACATTGGACGCGCCGGTAGTGGTATTATTCAAAGCCGAAGTCCCTATGGCAATGGTACTATTGCCTGTGTAGTTCCGCAAAGCATTAAAACCAAACGCAATATTATCATATCCCAATTGATTAGAAAGTAACGCATTATTTCCCACGGCAATATTATTTTCCCCGGTAGTATTTTGAGCGGCACTGTAAACGCCAAGCGCTACATTATTTCCTCCGGTAGTATTGTTTTCCAATGCTCGAAAACCTATCGCCGTGTTATTAGCTCCAGTTGTATTATCATACATACTATAAGTACCAATAGCTGAATTGTTATTTCCTTCGGTTGAATAACGAAGTGCATCCTTTCCAATAGCTACATTATCATTTCCAACGGTATTATCGCCTAAGCCTCTTAACCCTAATACCGTGTTTCCTGCTCCAGAAGTATTGTCATACATCCCATAAGTGCCAACTACAGTATTTCCGCTAGCCGTTGTAGCATTGCGAAGCGTTTCTCTACCTATGGATACATTATCATTCCCTGTAGTATTTGCATAAAGTGAAAAAAAACCAATCCCAATATTTGAAGTACCTGTAGTTGTTCCATATAAAGCTGCCCTGCCAATGCCCATGTTGGCACTGGTAACATTATTTCGCAAAGCATCAAAGCCAATGGCTAAATTATTAAAACCAGTTGTATTTGAATAGGAAGCGTTATTACCAATAGCTAAATTGTTTTCACCCGTAGTGTTTTGAGAAGCACTGTAAGCCCCAAAGGCTAGATTATTGGATGCTGTGGTATTATTTTCTAAAGCCCTAAAACCCATTGCTGTATTTATCCCCCCAGTCGTGTTATTGCCCATAACATAACTTCCTATAGCCGTATTGGAACTACCTGTGGTAGAACTGTAGAGAGATTGCCTTCCTATAGCAATATTATCGTTTCCTAAAGTATTGGTATACAAAGAAAAATACCCAATTCCTATATTTGATGCCCCTGTGGTTGTTCCATACAACGCAGCCCGCCCTATGGCCATATTAGCACTGGTAAGGTTATTTCTTAAGGCATCCAACCCAATGGCTAGGTTATTAAAACCAATTACATTTGAATACAAGGCGTTATTACCAATGGCAAGATTTAATGACCCCGTGGTATTGTTTAATAACGATTCATTTCCAATAGCCAAATTACTACTAGCAGTATTGGAACTTAGGGTACGATACCAATGCAATATTATTGCTCCCAGTAACATTATTATACATAGAAGTCCAACCCATGGAAAGATTTCTTTCTCCTGTGGTATTGGAATATAATGAAGCAACCCCTACCCCTATATTTTCATTTCCTGTAGTATTGCTTAAAAGAGCATTATGGCCTATGGCCACTCCAGAGGCACCTGTTGTATTGGAAAAAAACGCATTATACCCAATAGCCGTGTTGTACGTTATGGAAGGAGTGGCATCATTTTGTCCAGAACCCACCCCTAAATAGACAGAATTCCCTGTTGCATCGGACTTTCCATCGGTTAAATCGTCAATCTTTTTGGCGCCGCTTCCCACCCCTTTCCAACTGGTCGTGGCTTGTTCCCAATAGTAAAAACCAGGGGTACTGGTGCCTACCGTAGTAGTAAGAAAAACCATCATCCCATTTTGGGCAGCTCCTGGATTTACCGCAGGAAATGCATCGATTTTTGGAATAAGAATCCCATCGGTAGTGCTGGGGGTAGCTGCATTGGAGGAGGTAATTTCCAATAGAGCATTGGGGGACGTTGTATTGATCCCTACTTGCGAGCTCACAAGAAATCCTTTCAGTAAAAGGGCCATCATAAAAAATTGCTTGTACATAATGGTATCATTTGGATACCAAAAATAGGATGACGGTCTATCCCTTTAAACGCTGGTGTGATGACTTGACCCAAAATCCTGATAATTGGTAGAAATTAGCAGAAATTAGGTACTGCCTTCATGAAAACGGCTTCTTTCCAAAAATCGGGCAATTTTCACCATTCATAGGAAATAAAGGGCATTTCTCCATTTTTTTAAAACTTTCATTTCTTAATTTTTACTACTTTCAGAAAAAAAATATCATGATCGATATTGTTATCGTAGACGACGAACCCAATGCACTGAGAAGCCTCGAGTGGGAAATCGAGAATTTTAGCGCAGCATTTTCGGTGAAAGCCACGTTTACAGACCCGCTGGAAGCGATTGCTTTTCTGCGGAAAAATGGGACACAAGCTTTGTTTCTGGATATCGAAATGCCTCAAATGGATGGTTTTACCTTTTTGGAACAATTCCCAAGTAGGGATTTCCCCGTGATCATTACTACTGCCTACGACCGTTATGCCATTAAAGCCATTAAGGAAAACGCGCTTGATTACTTGTTAAAACCCATAGATAGTGAAGATCTGGCCCAGAGTGTAGCGAAGATAAAATCCTTTTGGAACGAAAAAAAAGACACCAGCCTTACTATTTCACCCATCCAAAAAATAAAGATTTACCATCAAGGAAAATACCTGTTTTTTAGCCCAGAACAGATTGTTTACATTAAAAGTGACGCCAATACTTGTGAGCTTTTTTTTGACAACAATCATCCGCTAGTGATTACGCAGACCCTAAAGCAATTGGAAGGGCTCTTGCCCGAAACCCTTTTCCTAAGGGTTCATAACTCCTATATCATCAACCTTAATCATATTAAGGAATACCACAAGGCAGAAGACTATATCATCATGTCCAATAAAAAAGGAATTCCCGTTTCGCGCCAAAGGAAAACCGAAGTAATGAATAGGATCTAATGGAGGACATAGGGAATTATTATTTTTTCTTGTACAGTATTGTTTTTGGGAGCATTTTTATTTTCTTTTTTGTTTCTACCGTTATTTATATCCAAAGCAGGCAACGACTGTTTTTGTATTATTCTTTATATAATTTTTTCCAGTTAAGCTATCTCTTGCTAAGGAACCCGTTCTATGCCGATTCCCTGGATGCTTTCTTTGAGCAACATCGCTTTTTCAATTACGAAATGTATGCCCAGGTACTTTACAATTCCTTCTTGATTCTTTTTTATAAAGATTTCCTCGATTTCGAAAAATTTATCCCAACGTTCAACAGACGCTCCAATAGAGTATTGATTGTGGTGAACATACTCTCCTTCACCCTTTTTATCATGGGCTTTTTTATACCAAAGTCTTTTTTCTACTATTATTATTTCAATTTCTTTTTCCTACCAGGAATCCTTATATACACTATCATAGCGCTGTATAAATCCTTAAAAACCAAAACAAAGCTTGGCTATTTTGCCTTAACCGGAATTTCCATTTACAGCCTCTTGGCCTTCTATGCCTATTACACTACCATCGCAAAAATATTGCACCCGGCACCACTTGCCTATTATTTTTTGGGTGTCTTTTTGGAATCGATTGTCTTCATGGTAGGGATTGGTTACAAAATAAAAGAACTATACAAGGAACGCTTGGAAGCCCAACAAAAAATCATTGAAAAACAGGAATACGAAAAAACCCTCAAATTACAGTACCAAACGCAACTGGAGACCCAACTAAAGGAAAGGGAAAAGGAACTGAAGACGGTTATCCTGGATGCCGAAGCCGAAAAACTAAAAAGCATTACCCATCATTTTGAAAGCCAATTGGCACAGGTAAAGCTACAGTCGCTTCGTAACCAAATGAATCCTCATTTTATCTTTAATGCGTTAAATTCGATCAAGGTCTATTTCATCGACAACGACAAGGAGAAGGCCATATTTTATCTCAACAAGTTCTCCAAGCTTATACGGGTTATTTTAGAGTCTTCTTCAGAAGACAGTATTATGCTAAAGGAAGAACTGGATATCCTCACCTTGTATATGAGCATTGAAAACCTTCGGTTCAGCCAATCAATCCATTTTACCATATCCCATCCCGAAAACCTAAACTTAAAGAAAATAAAGGTGCCCGCCTTGCTGCTTCAGCCCTTTGTGGAAAACGCCATTTGGCATGGCCTCATGCCCAAGGAAGGCAAAAAATCCATTTCCATACTACTGCTAGAACATTCAGACCATTTTGTGCTGCAAATTAAAGACAATGGCATTGGAAGGGAAAAAGCACAGCTTAACAAGAAAAATAAACGTTTGGAAAAAGAATCCTTAGGGTTGAAACTTGCCGATGACCGATTGAATTTTTTCAATAAACAAAACCATACGTCTTACCGCTACCAAATGATTGACCTGTATGACGAACAAAAAAACCCTACCGGTACATTGGTAGAGTTTTTATTTGATTTTTAATGTGTTACCGAAAAGGCGCTTAATCTACATTATCATGTAAAAAGGAATTATTGGAACGCAAATCCAGTTCATCATCGTCGGTATTTACCGTTGTTCGGGACAACTGGCTGTCACTACTATCGGTATCATCCAACTCAATGCCCATACGTTTATAGGCGGGCTGCTTTTCAATCTCGTCGATCTTGGAGTTGCTGTTCCTGAATTTATAATTGAACTCCTTCATCTTTCGCTTGCGCTCCTCGGTACGGTCGCTCAACAGCTTTGAAATAGGCGAGTTGAGGGGATCGGCAGGTTCATCCAATTCGGTTTCGGTTTCCGGCTTTGCAACGGTTTTGGTTTCAAATTGTAATTCTTCTTCGGCCGCTTCCAGTTTTTTGGAAGGTTTTGCATTATTCAATTGGGCTTCCATCTCTTCGTAATCATCCAAGCTGTAACGCTTCACTCCTTCCCCGGAAATTTCAGTTACCGGAATCACTTCTACCGCCTTCACCTCAATATCTTCAATATTCTTTATAAGCAACTCGGGTTCTTCTTCCTCCTTTTGTTCCGAAAAAATGCGTTGCGGTTTTTCTTCCTTGGAAGTGTGAATGGGCAGGTCAAACATTAAAATTTGATCATCCATCACCATCATTTCTTCGTCCTCTTCAGAATCAACTTCAACCTTTGGGCTTATTACAACCTCTTCTTTTTTGGGCTCCACGATGACAAAATCATTCACATCCATCTCATTGATTTGAAGCTGTTGGAATTCTGCCAAAAAGTGAATATCCACCGAATCGTATTCCACATACAGATTCTTGATAAGTTCGGTCGTTTCGATATATCCTTCAAAGGGTTCTGTTACTTTTGCTGTTTCCAATACTGTAGGTGCAGGTTCCTCCTCTTCTTCAAACAGAATGTGTTTCACTACAGGGGCTTCTTCTTTTTCGGCAATAGAGGGTTGCGCACTTTCAAAAGGCAACGGGATTTCAATGGGAGTAGCCGTAGGTTTGGCACTTAACTCTTGTACCGCTTTTTGTTCTTCTTCAAGGGTATGAATGATTTTCTTGGATTCGGTATTGACGATTTCATGTTGCTGTTCGGCATTAAAACCTGTGGCTATCACGGTAATGGAAATAGCCCCTTCCAAGGTTTCGTCTTCCCCAACCCCCATGATGATGTTGGCGCTGTAACCCGCCTCATCTTGAATATGGTCACTTATTTCTCCTATTTCATCAATGGTAATTTCTTCAGATCCAGAAACAATCAACAACAGCACATTTTTGGCCCCTTTAATCTTGTTATCGTTCAACAAGGGAGAATCCAATGCCCTAATAATTGCTTCGTGGGCACGGTTGGACCCAACGGCGGTGGCGCTTCCCATGATGGCAGTACCGCTGTTGGCCAAAACGGTTTTGGCATCGCGAAGGTCAATGTTTTGCGTATAGTGATGAGTAATTACTTCGGCAATCCCACGAGCAGCGGTTGCCAATACTTCATCGGCCTTTGAGAAGCCCGCTTTGAATCCTAAATTACCATAAACCTCACGTAATTTGTTGTTGTTGATGACCACCAAGGAGTCAACATTCTTACGAAGGTTTTCCACTCCAATCTGTGCTTGGTCGTTTCTAATTTTCCCTTCAAACTGAAATGGAATTGTTACAATACCCACCGTTAAAATATCCAAATCCTTTGCCATACGGGCAATGATGGGTGCAGCTCCCGTTCCCGTTCCACCGCCCATACCGGCCGTGATAAAGATCATTTTGGTATTGGTAGAAAGCATATTACGGATTTCTTCCATACTTTCCAGGGCCGATTCTTCCCCAATTTTAGGGTTGGCCCCTGCTCCAAGCCCTTCGGTAAGGGAAACCCCTAACTGGATTTTAATGGGCACAGGGCTGTTTTCCAAGGCTTGGGCATCGGTATTGCAAATAACAAAATCGACGCCTTTAATTCCTTGGCTAAACATGTGGTTAATGGCATTACTACCCCCTCCCCCTACGCCAATTACCTTGATCACGTTGGATTGGTTCTTGGGCAGATCGAACGAAATGTTGTCAAATTCTGTGTTGCTGCTCATATCTTATTTCTTTTTGTGAGGTTGTTTTATTTTTTTATTCGGCATTGTCTAAAAATTCCTTGAATTTTTCGGCCCATTTGTCAAAAAACCGTTTTCCACCTTTATTGGGAGTTTCCTTTACCGGTTTATCTGCTGGCTCTTCTTCTGCACTTACCACAGGGCTTTCTTCGGGAAGTTCATCGGTCAATGCCATTTTGGGTTTTTGATTTTTCCCTTTTGAATTCAAACTATTGAGTACCAATCCCACAGCAGTGGCATACATAGGGCTGGTGGTTTCTGTATCACTATCGCCTGCCAAATGCTCATTGGGGTACCCTATGCGGGTATCCATCCCGGTGATATACTCTACCAATTGCTTCAAATGTCTAAGCTGTGCGCCACCTCCTGTGAGTACAATCCCCGCAATGAGTTTTCGCTTCTGCTCCTCATGACCGTAGTTTTTTATTTCTAAATAGACCTGTTCAATAATCTCAACCACTCGGGCATGAATGATTTTGGAAAGGTTTTTCAAGGTGATTTCCTTGGGCTCCCTTCCCCGCAATCCCGGGATAGACACAATTTCGTTGTCTTTGTTTTCCCCTGGCCAAGCAGAACCAAATTTTATTTTTAGCAATTCTGCTTGTTTTTCTATTATGGAACAACCTTCCTTAATGTCTTCGGTAATTACGTTTCCGCCAAAAGGAATCACTGCCGTATGCCGAATAATGCCATCCTTAAAAATGGCCAAATCGGTAGTTCCTCCCCCAATATCGATCAATGCCACCCCTGCTTCTTTTTCTTCCTGGCTCAACACGGCATTAGCCGAAGCCAAAGGCTCTAGAGTAATTCCCGCCAACTCAAGACCGGCACTTTTAACACACCTACCTATATTGCGAATGGACGAAACCTGCCCTACTACCACATGAAAATTGGCTTCCAACCTTCCTCCATACATCCCAATGGGTTCCTTGATTTCGGCTTGGCCATCTACCTTAAAATCCTGTGGAAGCACATGGATAATCTCTTCCCCGGGAAGCATCACCAATTTGTGCACTTGGTTGCACAAACGATCGATGTCTTCATCATCAATCACCTCATCGCTGTTGGAGCGTGTGATGTAATCGCTATGCTGAAGGCTTCGAATATGTTGCCCTGCAATGCCTACCACTACTTCAGATATTTTCATCCCCGAAGACGTTTCGGCATCTTGTACCGCCTGTTGAATGGACTGAATGGTTTGCGTTATGTTATTTACCACCCCACGGTGCACACCCATGCTTTTGGATTTACCTATCCCCAAAATCTCCATCTTCCCATAGTCGTTCTTACGACCTATCATGGCCACAATTTTTGTGGTTCCAATGTCCAAACCAACCGCTATGTTATTGTTTTCCATGTCTTATTTTTTTGTCGCCACTACCTGGCTGCCAAATTCTAGATTTACCAAGCTATAGGCGGTAAGCATATTTTCTTTTTGGGCTTTCTGAAAAAAAGCTTTGAAATTCTGAAACTTTTTATCCATTGCCTCCAAGGGTCCAAAAACCACTTTAAATCCTTCCTTGCGTAACAAAAGCTCCACCGTTCCATTGGGCCTTTCATGCACTCCCACCACCAATTGCCGCATAAAGGCATCATTTTTCAATTTAAGCAGCAGCGGGGTAAGTTCAGTAAAGTCGGTTTTGGAAGTACCCGTAATGAGGGGCACCCTTGCCGAATACACTGTTGACAGGGGCATCTTTTTTCCATCTTCATCGATATAGAATTGGGCCGAACCCGCCACGCGTGCAATAGGATTTCGCTGTTCAATTTTGGCTCCCAACGTGCCATCTATGGTCACAAAAACTTGTGCATTTCGCACCATAGGATGCTGTAACAGCCTACTTTCCATCTCCCTCAAAACTAAAGTTTCTTTAGGGATGCTCGTAACACTATCATTATTTTGTATTAACAATTTATTAACCGCCGAAACCGTGATAAACGGGCTGTTTTCATCGGTAAATTTCACTTCCTTTCCAGTTAATTTCCGGCGCTCATTTCGCTGTTGGGCAAAACCAAACAATACCCACGTGAGCACCAGCAATAACAAGAGTTTTATGATTCCCCACCTAGCCTTCATACGTCAATATTTTAGTAATTTTTTCTACTTCCACACCAATATCCCCTGCGCCTACCATCAACTTGATTTTACAGGTCGTATTTTTCATCTTTTCACCCAAATCTTCCTTCGTTATCAACTCTTTTTTTGGGTTAGGAATTTGGCCCAAAAGCCATTGCGAATGTATCCCCGGAAGGGGTAACTCCCTTGCGGGATAAATCTCCAAAAGCATGATCTCGTCAAACTTCGAAAGACTTTTGGCGAAGCCTTCTGCAAAATCCCGTGTACGGCTAAACAAGTGGGGCTGAAAGACGATTAATTTCTCATCGTTGGGATACATTTCGGACACCGCTTGAAAAAGGGCATCTATTTCGGTAGGATGGTGAGCGTAATCATCGATCAACACACATTTTTCGGTTTTGATTTTATACGAAAAACGCCGTTCCACTCCTTTAAAATTGAACAAAGCTTTGGGCAGGCCGGGAGTTGGGGTTCCCGCAGTAATGGCCATACCCAAAGCTGTTACCGCATTGTGTAGGTTATGATGTCCGGGCAGTAGAAATTGTAAATTTGTAAGGGTTTCAAAAGGAGTTTTAAGGTCAAACACATAGGCACCGTTTTCAATACGAACGTTCTGCGCTTCAAAATCGGCAGGCTCTCCCACGGCAACGGTTCTGCCTTCCAGCGGCAAGCCCTTTTTGAAGAGCATATGTTCTTTTTTGGGGACCAACTTCGAAAAAGCCTTAAAGGATTCTTCAATGGATGAGGCATCCCCATAAATGTCCAAATGATCGGCGTCCATGGAAGTAATACAGGCAATATCGGGCTGCAGTTGCAGAAAAGAACGATCAAATTCATCGGCTTCCACAACAGTGATTTCAGTGCCTTTGCTAATAAAATTGGAGTGGTAATTTTCGGCAATCCCTCCCAAAAAAGCCGTAACGGGCATGTTGCATTCGGCCAACAAATGGCCCAAAATAGCAGAGGTTGTGGTTTTCCCATGGGTCCCTGCTACCGCCAAGCACAACGTATTTTTGGTTACTTCGCCCAATAATTTTGCTCTTTTTACTACTTCGAACCCTTCATCCATAAAATGATTCAACAAACGGCTATCCTTTGGAATGGCAGGTGTATACACCACCAAGGTATCTTCTTTGGAAAATTGAGAAGGTAGTTCCGAAACCGCATCGTTGAAAGTAATCTTCATGCCTTCCCTTTCCAGTTCTTGGATAAGTGACGAAGGTGTTTTATCGTACCCATATACCTGTTTTCCCAGCAAGGAAACATATGGGCCAAGGCGCTCATCCCTATGCCGCCAATACCAATAAAATAGAAGGTCGATATGTTTTCTAGCGGTTTCATATCTCTGGGTTCAATAACTTTTCAATTTCCGAAACAATGTCCTTGGCAGCATTGGGCCTTGCCAGTTTGAGGATATTGCCTGAAAGGTTCTTCTGTTCCATGGGGTTTTCCAACAATTCCGAAAACCGGTGTTCAAAATGTTCTTCCAACTCTTTTTCCTTAATCAATAACGCAGCCCGTTCCCTTACGATTGCCTGCGCATTTTTGGTTTGGTGGTCTTCGGCCACATTGGGTGAAGGAATGAAAATCACGGGCTTTCCTACCAAGCACAGTTCTGAAACCGACAGGGCACCCGCCCTCGAAATAATAAAATCGGCCGCGGCATAAGCCAAATCCATTCGGTTTAAAAAAGGATGGACTTGTAGGTTTTTTTGTGTTCTGTTTTTATACTCCTCATAATAAAACTTCCCACATTGCCAGATAACCTGCAATTTTTTTTCTTCGAAAAAAGTGCGTTCTTTTTCAATCAATTCGTTTATTTTTCTGGCTCCTAAGCTTCCGCCCAGCACCAGCAAGGTTTTCTTGGAAGCATCCAATTCAAAAAACCGTTGTGCTTCGGTTCTTTTGGAATTGATTTCCAATAGATCTTGCCGTACGGGATTCCCTGTAAAAACCAACTTTTCAGCCGGAAAAAATTGGTCCATGCCCGCATAGGCAACACATATCTTTTTTACCGCCTTGCTCAACCATTTATTGGTGATTCCTGCGTGGCTATTCTGTTCTTGTATGAGACAAGGAATACGTCGCTGAGACGCAACCCTAAGCAGCGGTGCGCTTGCGTAGCCTCCTGTACCAATGACCGCGCTGGGCTTAAAATCCTTGATGATTTTTCGGGAACGGATCAAACTTGAAGTAAGCTTTAATGGAAAGGCGAGGTTGCTTATTTTAAGGTTTCGCTGCAAACCCGAAATCCATAGCCCCACAATGGGATAGCCCGCTTGTGGCACCTTTTCCATTTCCATACGGTCTTTGGCCCCTACAAACAAAATTTCGGCATCAGGAAAACGTACCTTTAGCTCATTGGCAATCGCAATAGCTGGGTAGATATGACCACCCGTTCCTCCTCCCGATATGATAAATTTATAAGGCTTCACTTAATATATCCAATGGGTTTTCTTCTTTCTCTTCTTTTACGGGTACTTCCCGTTTTGCGCTTACGCTTAGGATCATCCCTAAAGCCAAACAGGTCATCCAAATAGAGGTTCCTCCACTACTTATCAAGGGTAATGTTTGCCCCGTTACGGGAAATAATTCAACGGCAACGCCCATATTGATCAACGCCTGGAAAATAATGGGTAATCCTACCCCAACCACCAGTAGTTTCCCAAAAAGGGATGTACTTTTATGTATCACAATGATTAAGCGGAACAATAGCAAGAGGTACAGCAAAATGAGGGTAAGTGCTCCCACCATTCCAAATTCCTCAACAATGACCGCATAGATAAAGTCTGAAGAAGACTGTGGTAAAAAGTTTTTCTGGACGCTTTTCCCAGGCCCTAATCCTACAACACCCCCCGAAGCAATGGCAATTTTGGCCTTTTCAATTTGGTAATCGGCCTCGGTGTCTTCTTTATTGGCAAAATTCTCAATACGACTTATCCAGGTATCTACCCTATTGGGGAACACACCCGGAAAGGCTTTGGCCGCCAATATAAAAAGGGTTAAAAACAAAGCCCTGCCCCAAGGATAATCCCTAAGTAACGAATGGGATATCCGCCTATAAATACCAATACCACTACCATGGCAAATAGAATGGCTGTGGTGGAAAAGTTGGCAGGAAGGATTAGTGCCAAGATCAAGAACACAGGAACCCAAAGAGGCAAAAGGGTTTCCTTGAAGGTAATTTCTTTGTCTTTGATTCGGGATAGATAGCGTGCCACATAGGTCATGAGTACCACGGCCGCTAGAGCCGAAGTTTGAAAGGTTACCCCCACAAAAGGAACCCGAATCCATCTGCTGGCATTGGCTCCATCCACCGTATTGCCTTGACTTAAAGTAATGAGCAATAAAATGATCACCACGGGTAAGGCAATGATGGAAAGCCCCCTAAAATAGTGATACGGAATTTTATGAACGCCATACAAAATGGCAAACCCCAGTAAAAGATGGGCGAAATGCTTTAGCAAAAATTGAAGGGTATTGCCACCATTACTGTACAGGTAGGCCAAATTGCTACTGGCGCTGTACACAGGCAAAAAGGAAAAGAGTGCCAAAAGTGCCACTACGGCCCAAATGGCTTTATCCCCTTGCAAGTAATGGAAGATACTTTTCATCATTTATAAATTTCTTACAGCTTCTTTGAATTGTCTACCACGGTCTTCATAATTCTCAAACAAATCGAAACTGGCACAGGCAGGTGAAAGCAATACCGTATCCCCCTTTTCCGATAGGCGGTAGGCAACTTCAACCGCATCGCGCATGCTCTGGGTTTCTACCATCATATCAACCACATTCCCAAAAACGTTGATGATTTTATCATTATCGACCCCCAAACAGATAATCGCCTTAACCTTCTCATTCACCAAAGGGAGCAATTCTTCATATTCATTGCCCTTATCAACCCCGCCAACAATCCAAACGGTAGGTGTTTCCATACTTTCCAGTGCATAGAAGGTGGCGTTTACGTTGGTCGCCTTAGAGTCGTTTATGTACATGACATTATTGATCTTTAGCACTTTTTCCAAACGGTGTTCTACTCCTTGAAAATGTTCCAAGCTTTGGCGAATGGTTTCTTTCCGAATGCGAAGCAATGTAGCCACGGTGGAGGCTGCCATGGCGTTTTTAAGGTTATGGTTTCCGGTTAACTGTAGATTTGCAATAGGCATGGTAAATGAGTTTATTTTTGTTTTTATAATGATCTGTTCGTTTTCTAAATAAGCACCCAGTTCAAATGTTTGTTTCAATGAAAAGGGCAACAACTGTGATTGTATGGGATGTTTCTTGAGCCATTGCACTATTACTTCGTCATCGGCATCGTAAATGAAATAATCCTCTGGCGTTTGGTTCATGGCTATTCGGAATTTGGCTGCGATGTACTTATCAAAATCATATTCATATCGGTCCAAATGGTCTGGCGAAATATTAGTAAGCACTGCAATGTGCGGCCTAAAATCTTGGATTCCGTCTAGCTGAAAGCTACTTAACTCCAATACGAAATGTTCGTATCTATCTTCGGCAACCAGCTCTGCAAAGCTCTTCCCAATGTTTCCGCCCAAAGCCACATTCAATTGGTCCTTGAGTAATTCAAAAGTGAGCGTGGCAGTGGTCGTTTTTCCATTACTGCCCGTGATCCCCACCAAGTTTGCCTGAGTATACGCAGCGGCAAACTCTATTTCGGAAATCACCGGGATGCCCGCCTCTTTCAACTTTTTAACGATGGTAGCTTTATCGGGAATACCAGGACTTTTCATGACCTCCTGTGCCGAAAGCACCTTTGCTTCGGTATGTCCGCCTTCCTCCCATGCAATCTCATGATGTATAAGAACTTGTTTATAGGTTTCTTTTATTTTTGAGAAGTCTGAAACAAAGACTTCAAATCCTTCTTTTTTCCCTAGGATGGCTGTTCCCACACCACTTTCCCCAGCGCCCAAAATGACTAGCCGCTTTGCCATGGTTACCTAATTTTTAAGGTGACAATGGTAATGACTGCCAATACGATTCCCACAATCCAAAAACGGGTCACGATCTTACTTTCGTGGTATCCTTTTACTTGATAGTGGTGATGTAAGGGGGACATCCTGAAAATCCTTCTGCCTTCCCCATATTTCTTCTTGGTGTATTTAAACCAGCTCACTTGCATGACCACCGAAAGATTTTCCATCAAGAAAATGCCACAAAGGATAGGAATGAGCCATTCCTTCCGAACGGCGATAGCGATCACCGCAATGATTCCCCCTATGGTCAAACTACCCGTATCGCCCATAAATACCTGGGCAGGATAGGCATTGTACCAAAGGAACCCTATGAGCGCCCCTACAAAAGCCATGATGAAAATGGTGAGCTCTCCCGTATTGGGGATGTACATGATATTGAGGTAATCGGAAAAAATAACATTGCCCGAAACCCATGCAAAAATGGCCAAGGTTACCCCAATAATGGCAGAAGTCCCTGCAGCAAGACCGTCGATTCCATCGGTTAAATTGGCCCCATTGGAGACTGCGGTTATAATGAATATAACGATGGGAATAAAGACCAACCATGCATATTTCTTGTAGTCATCTCCTGCCCAAGTGACCAATTTCTCGTAGTTAATTTCATTGTCCTTCACAAAGGGAAGCGTTGTTAACAAGGTTTTTTCTTCTTCATAAAAATCTTGGTTTGCATTTTGCCCAGCCTCTATTCGGGAAGGAGGGTGGTTCTGTTTTTCCCTTCTCACGGTAATATCATCATGAAAATACATGGTCGCGCCTATGATGATCCCCAAGCCCACTTGTCCAAAGACTTTAAACTTGCCGGGCAAGCCAGCTTTGTCCTTTTTGAATTTTTTAATGTAATCATCTATAAAACCAATGGTTCCCATCCAAAGGGTGGTAATTAACAGCATGATTACGTAGATGTTTTCCAACTTGGCAAAAAGCAAGACCGGGACAATGGTGGCCAAAATGATGATAATTCCACCCATGGTAGGGGTACCCGCTTTCTCGTTTTGGCCTTCCAATCCAAGATTTCGAATGGTTTCACCCACCTGTTTTCTTCGTAGTAATGCAATGATTTTCTTTCCATACACCGTAGCGATAAACAATGAAAACATAACCGCCATCGCCGCCCTAAAGGTGATGAACTGAAACAAACCAGCTCCAGGCAAATCATAGTTTTTGTTAAGAAAATCGAACAAGTAGTACAGCATCTTATTTATCTAATTCGGTTAATAGTTGGTTTACGATTTTAAAATCATCAAAATCGAAGCGTTCCCCTTTTATTTCTTGATAGGTTTCATGACCCTTCCCGGCAATGAGCACTATATCGCCTTCTTGTGCCATTTGGCAAGCTGTTTTAATGGCCTGTTTTCGGTCCACAATAGAGAGGGTCTTTTTGTAATGTTCGGGAGAAACCCCTTTTTCCATGGCTTCAATAATAACTTGGGGGTCTTCATTACGGGGATTATCACTGGTGAAAATAACTTTAGTGCTAAGAGCGGTTGCAATATTCCCCATTACTGGTCTCTTTTCGGCATCACGGTTTCCTCCACAACCCACCACCGTAATTAACGTTTCGTTCCCTGTACGGATGGCATTGATGGTTTCCAGGACATTTTTTAGGGCATCGGGTGTGTGGGCATAATCTACAATCGTGGTGATTTTTTGGGCTGAAACTGCATACTGAAACCTTCCATCCACGCTTTCAAGGGTGCTCAACAACTGAAGAATCTCCATTGAGTTCAACCCCAACAATTCGGAAGCCCCATAAATAGCCAACAAGTTATAGGCATTAAAATTTCCTATGAGTTTGGCCCAGAGTTCATGGCCATTGATCTTCAGCAACAATCCTGAAAATTGATTTTCTAGGATTTGGGCTTTATAATCGGCAACCGTTTTGAGGGCATAGGTATATTTTTTTGCTTTGGTGTTCTGAACCATTACGGGACCATTCTTATCATCGAGATTGGTCAAGGCAAAAGCCGATTTCGGCAAATGATCAAAAAACGATTTTTTTACATCCCTGTATTCTTTGAAATCTTTGTGGTAATCCAAATGGTCATGGGAGAGATTGGTGAAGATGCCCCCGGCAAAATGGAGTCCTTCGGTACGTTTTTGATGAATTCCATGCGAACTCACTTCCATGAAGCAAAACGCAACACCAGCATCGACCATCCCCTTTAAATATTTATTAATGGTTAAGGAATCGGGTGTTGTATGGGTCGCTGGATGCTTTTTGTCGCCTACCATAATTTTTACGGTAGAAAGCAATCCTGTTGCATAGCCTGCTTTTTTGAAAAGTTCATATAGTAGGGTCGCGATGGTTGTTTTACCATTAGTACCTGTAACCCCTACCAATTTTAAATTTTCGGAAGGATTTTCATAGAAATTGGCTGCCATAAGAGCAAGGGCTTGTTGCGAATCTTCTACCTGTACATAGGTAATCCCATTGATAATCATTTCGGGCAACGTTTCACAAACAATGGCGATGGCCCCTTTTTCACAGGCCGTTTTGATAAAGTCATGCCCATTGGATAAGGTTCCCTTTATGGCGACAAACACATCATTGAGCCCTACTTTTCGAGAATCGAATTCGATGTTGTTTATAGCCACCGAAGTACTCCCCACTATCTTTTCGAGGGTTACTTTATAGAGAATGTCCTTCAATAAAATCATGACAAGCTGAGTACTATTTTCTGTCCTTTTTTTAAACTTTCCCCAGAAGGAATGGATTGCTCCTTTACGGTTCCGTTTCCTTGGGTGATGACCTTTAATCCCAAATTCTCCAATAAGGATACGGCGTCCATTCCTGTCATCCCTACCACATTGGGCACTTGTGAACTTCCTTGATTTGTCTTTGCCAAATAGGTTTTAAAATCATTCGTCACGCGGGCATCCTCGGGGTCTCCCTCCTTTACTTCATCAATCAAGGGACTATCGGTAAATATTTTTTGGGCAATACGCTTAAAGACCGGACCCGTTACATCGGCCCCATAATAGCCTTTTTTGGTACTCGGTTTATGAATAACCACAATGCAAGAATACTTTGGGTTTTCAGCGGGAAAAAATCCCGAAAAGGAAGAGATGTACTTTCGGTCTTTTTCCCAATCGGGCAACCAATACTCGGTACGGGCCGTCCCGGTTTTTCCTGCCATGGAAAAGTTTTCGGAATACAAGCTTTTGCCGGTTCCCCTTTTTACAATGTTCTTTAGAATGTCCTTGATTTCGTTCAGGGTTTTATCGGAACAGATTTTTGGGTTGATCACTTCTGTTTCGAAAGTCTCCACACCCCCGTTTAAGGTTTTGATTTCCTTGATAAAACGTGGCTTCACCATCTTACCTTTATTGGCAATGGCATTGTAAAAGGTAAGCGTCTGCAGAGGGGTCATGCGCAGGTTGTAGCCATACGCCATGGAGGGTAATGCATTCTTGCTCCACAATTCATGCCCCGGTTCGGGAATTATGGGTTTTCCCTCCCCAGAGATAGGAATCCCTATCTTTTGATTGAGGTGCCATTCCTTTAAATGATCAATAAATTGGTTGGGGTTCTTGCTGTAATTGTCGTCTATCAAGGAGGCCAATCCAATATTTGATGATACCTCCAAGGCTTTGGCCGCCGATATAATCCCATAGCCCCCATGTTTGGAATCGGTAATGTTTCTTCCATAAAAGCGTTTGCTGCCATTTTTGGTATCCACCACCGTGGCAGTATCAATCACCTTATCTTCCAGGGCAGCCATGAATGCCATCACTTTAAATGTAGAGCCAGGCTCATGGCTTTCCCCCACGGCATAGTTCAATTTTTCATAATAAGTTCCTGCTTGGGTCCTTCCCAAATTGGAGATGGCTTTTATCTCCCCGGTCGCCACTTCCATCACAATCACACAACCGTGATCTGCCTCATAATATTCCATCTGCTTAAGCAAGGCATGGTGCGCAATATCCTGAATGTTTACATTAATGGTGGTAACGATGTCATACCCATCTTGGGGCTCAATTTCATTTTCGTCAGAAACGGGTTTCCACTGTCCTTGTGCAATTTTCTGTTTTAGTCGCCTTCCGTTTTTGCCACGCAGATACGCATCAAAAGCGCCTTCAAAACCTACTTCATAGACTCCTTTTTCGATATTTTTTTGATTTCCCACCAATCGTTCACCCACCTTACCCATAGGATGTTCCCTTACGGTATGCTGTTCCACAATGATTCCTCCTCGATAGGGCCCTTTATTAAAAAGAGGCATCTGCTTTACCCGAACATAGTTGGAATACCCCAAACCACGGGCAACCAACAAATACCTATTCTTTTCCGACCTTGCCTTACGGAGCAGATTTTCATAATAGGAGGCTGGCTTTTTGAACAATTTGCCCAATTCTTTGGAAAGAGGCTCCAAATGGGTATCGAAATCTTCTTTGGAAACCGTGACTGCGTCAAACCGAATATCGTATTTAGGAACCGAAGTAGCCAACAAACTACCATCGTCTGCATAGACATTGCCGCGATTGGCCTCAATGATGAAATTTTTTGTGGTGTTTTGATGTGCAAGTGCACGGTATTTCTCCCCTTCCACAAATTGGATACTAACCAATCGAAAAACGATAAGCCCGGCGAAAATAAACATCGCCCCTGCAACAAAATAGAAACGGTTCAATATATTCTTTTCCCTTACTGCCACAGCTTATTCGCTTTTTGTAATGGTGATTTTTTGGGGTGGAATTTCGGAAGGATACAACCCTCTTTGTTCCATTGCCTTAATAATTTTACTTTCCATTTTCGACTGCATTAATTGCATACGAACATCCACATACTCACTCTTCAGTTCTTTTACTTCGTTGTTCAACCTCGAAATTTGATGCACTTTTTTATCGGCTTGGTGGGAACTGGCAATCATAACCAAAGCCAACACCGACAAGAAAATAATGAACCGCCAATTTTTAAAGGCATCATCACTTACCAAGAAGGTCCCTTTAATGATATGGTAAAAGCCCTTTTTCATTAGATTCTTTCAGCAATTCTTAATTTGGCACTACGCGCCCTATTGTTCTTCGCAATTTCTGCTTCGGAAGGAACCATAAACTTCCCCAAGGTCTTAAAAGGCACCTCTACCCTTCCAAAAACATCCTTTTCGGGCTCCCCCTCAAAAAGACCATTTCGCATAAACCGTTTCACCAGACGATCCTCCAAGGAATGGTAGGAAATCAAACTAAGGCGTCCGCCCGGCTGGAGCACATCGGTGGTTTGCAACAGAAACTCCTTCAATACTTCCAATTCTTGATTTACTTCTATTCGAATTGCCTGAAACACTTGCGCCAATAATTTGTTTTCCTTGTGTTTGGGAAGAAACCTACCCAATACTCTTTTAAGCTGTTCACTGGATTTGATTGGCTCTTTTGATCTTCCTTCCACAATAAGCCTTGCCATGCCCGATGCGGTTTTAAGCTCGCCATAGCCCCAAAGAATCTTTCGAAGTGCCGGCTCGTCGTAATCATTGACCACTTGATACGCCGAAAGCGGACTGTCTTGATCCATGCGCATATCGAGAAGGGCCTCAAATCTGGTAGAAAATCCACGCTCTGGCACATCAAACTGATGAGAGGAAACTCCAAAGTCTCCCAAAATCCCATCTACCTTGGTATAGCCATAAAACCGTAAAAACCGTTTTAGATACCTAAAATTCTGGTTAATGAGCGTAAAGCGTGGATCATCGATAGCATTGTTAAGAGCGTCTTTATCTTGATCGAAGGCCAAAAGCCTCCCTTTTTCATTCAATCGCTTTAAGATTTCCCTGGAATGTCCTCCGCCGCCAAAAGTTACATCCACATATACGCCCTCGGGCTGGATGTTGAGACCTTCTACCGTCTCCTCTAGCAAAACAGGATTATGATACTCCATCATCTATGTCGTTGACACCGCCCATCACTTCTTCGGCCAAATCGGCAAAATCGCTGGCAGCATCGTCTATCGCTTTTTCATACTTGGTCTTGTCCCAGATTTCTACAATACTAATAGCAGAAGAAACCACAATTTCTTTTCCTATGCCTGCAAAATCCATTAAGTCTTTTGGAATATTCAACCTTCCAGTGGCATCCATTTCCACCGTACGAACCCCTGCAGTAAAACGCCTAATGAAATCATTATTTTTTCTATTGAAACGGTTAAGCCCACTCACTTTCTGCATGAGCTTTTGCCATTCTTCCATGGGATATAATTCCAGGCAGGGCTGGAAAACCGCACGCTTAATAACAAAACCAGAAGTAGCCACGGCAGCCAATTGTTTTTTTAAATCGGTTGGCACCATAACCCTTCCTTTGGTATCAGCCTTGCAATGGTATGTCCCAATAAGATTGAGCATCAAGTGTATTTACGGTTGAATAATTGAACCAAATATAAATGAATTTTACCACTTTTTACCACTTTTTACCACATTGTTGATAAGTTTTACCACCGCATCGTGTTTTCTAAAGAGGAAGGTTTGTATAGAATCTGATTTACAGCAGGTTAATCCTTTATTTTGGGGAAAGTTTTTAACAAAGCAGGATGGCGTTTGGTTTCGTTAAAATTTGTGTACTTTTGTTCTAAGTTTTACAGCACTTTTATGGCACATTTGCTAAAGAAAGAAGGTAAATATTCCTATCTGGAAATTGGGGAGGGAACTCCCATTGTTATCATGCATGGATTGATGGGCGGGCTTAGCAACTTTGATGGTGTGGTGGATTTTTTTCCGAAGAAAGGATACAAAGTGGTCATTCCTGAATTGCCCATTTACCATATGCCCATCCTTAAAACCAATGTGAAGAATATTGCCAAATATGTCTCCCAGTTCATTGATTTCAAAGGATATGAAGAAGTCATTCTTTTAGGGAATTCATTGGGGGGCCATATTGGTCTTATGGTGACCAAATTGTACCCCAAAAAAGTAAAAGCGCTTGTTATTACCGGTAGCTCCGGCCTTTATGAAAGTGCCATGGGAGAGACCTATCCCAAGCGTGGCGATTATGATTACATCAAGCAAAAGGCCGAAAATGTTTTTTACGATCCCACTATTGCCACCAAAGAAATTGTAGACGAAGTTTACGCCAGTGTAAATGATCGCAACAAGCTCATACGCACGCTTTCCATTGCCAAAAGTGCCATTCGTCATAACATGGCCAAAGACCTTCCCCATATGCACAATCCCACCTGCATCATTTGGGGCAAAAACGATACAGTGACCCCTCCCGAGGTAGCCGATGAGTTTCACGAACTACTACCCGATTCCAATCTTTACTGGATAGACAAATGTGGCCACGCCGCCATGATGGAACACCCAGATACCTTTAATGAAATTCTCTACGGCTGGCTACAGGAAAGAGGGTTTTAACCATATAGAAAAATGAAAATTTCCTCGGCAGAATTTGTAATGAGCAACAGCGATGTGGCCAAATGCCCCAATAACAAACTGCCCGAATATGCCTTTATAGGTAGGTCCAATGTGGGTAAATCCTCGCTCATCAACATGCTCATGCAGCGAAAAAGCCTTGCCAAAACCAGTGGCCGTCCCGGGAAAACCCAACTCATCAACCATTTTTTGATCAATAAAAATTGGTACTTGGTCGACTTGCCAGGTTATGGGTATGCAAGGGTTTCAAAATCGAGCAAAAAGACCTTCCAGAAATTTATTACCCAATACTTTGAAAAAAGACAACAACTGGTATTGGGGTTTGTTTTGGTGGATGTGAGGCATGAACCCCAACCCATCGATATGGAATTTATGGAATGGCTGGGCGAAAGCCAAATCCCCTTCAATATTATTTTTACAAAAGCAGATAAACTCAAACCAAATGCGTTAACAAGAAATATTGAAGCCTACACTCAAAAAATGCTTGAGACCTGGGTAGAAATGCCTCCTTATTTCATTACATCCTCAAGTAACAATATGGGCAGGGAAGAATTGTTATCCTATATTGAACAGCTTAATGACGAAGTAAACGTGCTTCGATAGCACTAATTAAATCTTCCGTTTTTTTAAAATTCTGCAATGTTTCTGAAGAAATAAAAGTCGCAAGGGCATCGTTCACTTCCTTATAAATAATGGGAAATTGCACTTTTCTATGAAGTTCGTTTGGATACTGCTTGTTGAACTCATTTTGATGCAAGAACACCATTTCCACAGAAGTCCTTTTTCGAAACTCTTTCCAAACATTTCTTTCAGAAAAAATACCAAAAGTAAGGGCACAAAGGGAGCAGGGGTATGTTGCAGGACTAAAAAGTTTATGGGCCGAATCCCAAATCGCTTTTAATTTCCCTGAAGAGCTTTTATAGACAAAAACCAGCTTCAATTAGTGTTTTCTTAACTCCAACTTCTCCGCAAAATAATCACAAAAATCCAGCATGGTAGCACTCATCTTTTCATCGTTGGTAGCCCGGTGAAACGTATTGGCCATGGCCATGAGGGTTTGGTGAAAAAACACCTTCATTTCGTCCAGTGGCATGTCCTTGGTCCATAAATCAATGCGAAGGGCTTCTTGCTTCTTAGGGTCCCACACCGAAAGCAACATGGCTTTGGTTTCCATTTTTTCCACCCCACCATCGGGGGCTTTCCAGTACAATTTTTCGGGAATACGGTTTTCGTCCATTTCTACCGTTAAGGTTATTTCAGAAGTAATCTTGCTCATTTCTTGGGTTTGTATTTAGCATTATTAAACAGTTCTTCGGCACGTTTGCCCATAAGTTGTTGCACCGAAACTGGGTTTTGCTCCATATAGGATTTTACGATCTGCCACCCTATATAGCGGCCTATCATGCCCGGGGATTCATTATCTATCTCTAGATTGAATTTTGAAAAAGGCGCCGGGGCCACAAATCGTTGCAGTAATTTTGGATTGGTGCTGTAGAGTAATTCATTTTCTACAAAATAGCGCCAGACCTCTGCTTCGTTTTCGGCAGCCCAGGTGATTTCTTCCTCGGTATAGCCTATTTTTTCGGCATCGGGGGTATTGGGCAACCACAGGTCTTTTAAATATAATTCTTTTCCGTAATAAATGAGTTGGGCCAAAAAGGACCGCTGCGAGGGCAAGGAAACGTATTTTTTGGCGTAGGCTGCTGCCACATCGGGACCTATTTGTGAGGGTTTCATGTCTTGGGAAATGTATTTTGAAATCCCTTCGTAAAAAAAGTGATCGGGGCCTAGATAGGTGTCCAGTTCAATAATCAATATCGAGTCATTGGCAATTACCTTGGTGCGGTAATCCACATCGGAAGTAGTAGTGTATACCTTTGGAACGGTAACATTGGGGAAGTAATAGGCAATGTGCTGAAAAAGGGATGTTAATTCGGTTTTTAATGGTTCTTCGGAAGGGAATACCTTTAACACCTCCTCGTTCAATTGCCGTTGAAGGGTGTCCTGCATTTTAGCAATCCAAACGCTATCGTGAAATTGTTCAGGGAAAAAAAGCGGATATTCATTTTTAAGATGCTCTAAATCCGATTGTGAAGCTTCGGCGAAAATTTTATCAAAGCGAACTAAATCAATATCTACAGGGATTTTAGCTATTTCGGCTTCCGTTTTAGATTTGGATTGACAACCCAACAGAAAACCCAAGAGAATAAAAAAGAACCCTAGAATCCTCATAAAATTACCTTTATGCATAACCAACGTAAATCCTCCATTTAAATTTTGTTTTACCTACTTTTGTGGGCAAAGGTATCATTAATCTTTATTAAATTTTGGTAAAATGAATACAGAAAAGGTCACCCAACATATTGTCGATTGGTTAAAGGAATACGCTCAAAATGCCAAAATGCAGGGTTTTGTTGTTGGAGTAAGTGGCGGGATCGATTCTGCGGTAACCTCTACACTTTGTGCTAGGACCGGTTTGCCTACTCTTTGTGTGGAAATGCCCATTCATCAGGCTGCGTCTCAAGTGAGCCGTGCCTTAAATCACATTGCATGGCTACAAAACAACTACAGCAACGTGAGCATGGTACAAGTAAATTTAACCCCTGTTTTTGATGGCCTTATTGAGGCCTTGCCCGCCGTAGAGGAGGAGTCCCTTCGGTTTTTATCGTTGGCAAATAGCCGTGCACGCCTACGAATGACAACCCTTTACTATTTTGCTGGATTGCACAAATACCTCGTGACAGGAACAGGCAATAAAGTAGAAGACTTTGGCGTAGGCTTTTATACCAAATATGGTGACGGAGGGGTGGACCTTAGCCCCATTGCCGATTTGATGAAAAGTGAAGTGTATGCTGTTGCGCGTCATCTGGGTATTAACCAAGAAATTATTGATGCTGCTCCCACCGATGGACTTTGGGGCGATGATCGTACCGATGAGGACCAAATAGGCGCCTCCTACGATGAACTGGAATGGGCCATGAACATGAACGATGCCCACAAAAACCCAACAGATTTTATAGGACGACAAAAACAGGTTTTTGAACTTTTTTTACGTCTTAATAAGGCCAACCAACATAAAATGAATCCTATTCCTGTGTGCGAAATTCCAAAAAGCATTAGGGGTTAACCGTTATTTAACGAATATTCGTACAGTTTGACGAAAATTAATTCGGTCTACTTTTCTTTTCTTTAGTTTTGGTTTGTAGTATTAATATTACAAAAACCTCACACTTATAATATGATCCCCTGTTTTAAGTGTTTTCTTTTATAATTGGAGATACATATGAAGAAAATTGTTATTGCAGACCATCATCCGGTGACTAGAAAAGGGATTGCTTGCATGCTGAAAAAATCCACCGATTTTTCAATCGTTGGAAAAGTGAATAATGGAGACGAACTTTTCAAGAACATGGAAGAAATTAAACCCGATATCCTTGTTATGGAAATTGATATGCCACAGGTAAATGGCATCAATGTCCTAAGAAATATCAAAGCTGAATTTCCAGAAACCCGGGTACTTATCTTTTCAACCCACCCTGAAGAAATTTATGCATTGCGATCTATTAAATCGGGAGCTGCGGGCTATGTACCCAAAACCGCTTCCACCAAAGTATTTTTGAAAGCATTGCGTAGAATTGCAAAAGGAGGTATTTTCTTAAACGAAGAACTTACTTCTACCTTCACTAGTCGTAATGTTGGAGAATCCAGTGCTATAAGTCGATATAAAAAACTATCCTCACGGGAAATTGAAGTTCTTAACTTGCTCTCCAGCGGAAAGCGCAACAAGGACATCGCCAATGCTCTTGATATTAATGAAAAAACCGTAAGCACTTATAAAACAAGATTGCTTAAAAAATTGAAGGTGGATAACCTGGCCGACTTGATCAACCAGTCGCGGATGTTTCAGTTTGGGTGATTATAAAACCCTATTCAATTTTTCGGAAAGTACTTTTTTCAACGCAATATAATCCACAATATCCTGGAGGTTTTCCTCTGTTTCATGCGCAGCCGCTTCTTTTACTGCCTCGCTTAAATCCATGATCTTTTTGGAAACCAAGTGCCTTCGCAAGTTCAAAATGGTCTCACTCACAATTTGCGAGATACCATGTTGCTTGTCCTTTACATAAATCTCCTTTCGCTCCCAGTGGTGTAATTGATGTTTCTCCTCATCCATGAGCAAGTGGCTTGCAACTTCAGAAATTTCTGTAGGTAACTGATTGATCCATTGATCCATCTTCAAAGCGTCGTTTTGATGGTATGCATTGATAATGGCATAGTACAATTGTTTAAAGGTTTCATTGGTAAATTCCACCTCGTCCTCCTGTAAATCCAAGTAGATTTTCTCAAAGACCCTGGCCTTGACCCATTCTTGCTTAAAGAGAATTTTTCCTTCAGGGGATGTTTCCAGGATAAGTTCTTCAAATTGAGTTTCCTCATGGCCATACAACAGCAGCAATTCGATAATTTTTTGCTCCAACTGAAACTGCACATCTACCTTTTGGACCACCTCCCTTTCTACAGGAACCACCTCCATGGGCGCGGTCTCTGTTGTGGTTTTTTTGGAAGCATCCCGTCGTTCCTTCTGAAGCATTTGTGCCAAGGTGGTAAAAAGTACCTCTTCGCTTATATCCATGATGCGGGCGCATTCCTTCAAATAGACTTCCTGCTTAATGGTGTCCGGGATTTTTGAGATGCTGGTCACCATATCCCGAATGGTTTCAGCCTTTTTAATGGGGTCATTTTTGCTTTCAGAAGCCAAGAGCGAAGCCTTAAAAGCAATAAAATCCTTGGCGTTTTCCTGAAGGTACAACGTAAGGTCTTCCAACGAATTACTTTTGGCAAAGCTATCGGGGTCCTCGCCCTCGGGGAAGGTGCAAATTTTTACGTTGAGCCCCTGCTCCAAAATGAGGTCTACCCCCCTTAAGGACGCCCTCAATCCAGCAGCATCCCCATCAAAAAGCAAGGTGATATTTTTGGTCAAGCGATGGACGAGCCTAATCTGCTCGGGTGTGAGGGCCGTACCAGAGGAAGATACCACGTTGTGGATACCCGCTTGGTAAAACTGGATGACATCGGTATAGCCTTCCACTAAATAACAGTTGTCTTCTTTGGCAATAGCTTGTTTGGCAAAATAAATACCGTAAAGCACTTTGCTTTTGTGATAGACTTCACTTTCGGGTGAATTGAGGTACTTGGCCGCTTTTTTATCGTTTACCAAAATACGGCCGCCAAAACCCAGCACCCTACCACTTAAGCTATGGATGGGAAAAATAACCCGCCCTTTGAAGCGGTCAAACTGTTTATCGGTTTTTACAATGGTGAGCCCTGTTTTTTCAAGATAGCTCAACTGGTAGCCATTTTTTAAGGCTTCGGAAGTGAAGGCATCCCACTCATCGGGCGAATACCCCAACTGAAATTTTTTGATGGTTTCTTCAGTAAAGCCACGCTCTTTAAAATAACTGGCGCCAATGGCTTTTCCTGTTTCGGTTTCTAAAAGGGTTTTTTGAAAATAATCTCGGGCAAATTCGTTGACCAAATACAAACTTTCCCGCTCGTTGGCCTCTTCTTTTTCTTCAGAAGTTTGCTGGGTTTCCTCTACCTCGATTCCATACTTTTTTGCCAAGTACTTAATAGCCTCGGGATAGGTAAAATGCTCGTGCTCCATGAGAAAAACTACCACATTGCCTCCTTTTCCGCTGGAAAAATCCTTCCATATTTGCTTTACGGGAGAGACCATAAAGCTGGGGGTGCGTTCTTCCGAAAAAGGACTTAGCCCTTTGTAGTTACTTCCGCTCTTTTTCAATTGTACAAAATCCCCAATAACCTCCTCTACCCGAGCGGTATCAAACACTTGATCTATGGTGGTTTTTGAAATCAATGATGAAATGAATAACTGTTGTAAAAATACATTTTTTAAAACAAAAAAGGCACTTCAAGTGAAGTGCCTTTTTTGTATAAAATGGAATTTTTTGGCTAATCCATATCGAACCTTAATCCTAGGGAAACATTGTGTAAATCGGTGGCATTGTCCTTAAAGATGGGATTAAGGTCATACTTTAGGTACAAAGCCGTATCGCGCCAGCCTATGTAGCCGCTAAGCCCATAGATAAGGTTATTGGTATTGTAATTGGCCTTCAGTTTTTGCTTAACATCTTCCCCGTCTACACTAAACTTTAGCTTTTGGCGAGGGCCCAAGCTTAACCCTGCGTAGCCCCCCAATCCAATCTTAATTTGATTGCGGGTACTGTACCGAAAGTATGTATCCTTTTCGATTTTCTTGGAAGGGCCAAATTCAAAATGGAAAGGGATGACTAGGTTATCCATCCTGAATTTTGATTTATCCAAATCGCCATCAAACTCTTGCAACACGGTTTGCGCACCGGTATCCACAAAATAGCGATTGTCGGTAGGCTTTAGGCCATTAAACTGAAAAGAAAACCCATATTTGATACGAAGCCAATTGCTTTCCTTGAAAACCCGTGTTTTCCAGGCCCAGCCAATTTCCGCAAAACGACTTCCGCCTATCTTAAAATCACTGTCATTAAGGGATTGTCCATCCCCCATGGCATTGTTGAGTCCAAAGGCAAAGACAAAATCACTGGTGGTTCGGAGGTCATACTTACGCTCTTTGTATTTTTTCCCCAGATAAAAGGTACCGTCTTTATCTTTTTTCCCTAGACTAATACTCAAAACGGCTCTACCCTCGTCATCGATGACTTCTACTGTATTATTGCGCTCTATGAGGGCTATTTTATTGTCTACAATGGCCAAACGATTTTCAATATTCAAGGCATGTTTTTCGGCAGCAGCGGCCTTTAATTGCTCTGCTTCGGCTTCGGTAATTTCGTTGTTTTCAAGCTGTTTGTTTATTTTTTCCACTTCTGCTTTCAGCAAGTCTTTTTCTTCATTAATGATAGCTTCTTTGGAGTTTTCCAAGGTCTGAAGGGTCGTTTCCTGTGCGTGGCATTGGCCCATAGCCAGTAACCACATCGCACATGCAATGCTTAGGGTAATAAGTCTCATACTGTTCGTGATTTTTGGATTCTTTTTACGGAATCGGATTGATGAATGATTTAATTATTTCGCTCTGCAACGGCAGAACGCACTTTAATAAATCCTTCTCCCAGCAGGTTGAAAACACGATCGCGGAAGCTTTGTTCCAGTTCGGTTTCCACATCCATGAGCAGCGCTGCAGCATCTACTTTTTGGGTGCTCGAATTAAGGATCCTATTATTGGCGATATCGCGTTGGGCTTTGGCCAAAAGCGCATCGATTTCACCAGGGGTTACGGTTTGGTTTTCTTTCTGGATTTGTTGCACCGCTACTACTACCTCTTCGGCTTTTTCTTTGATGAAGCGCTCTTCTTCAGTTTCCGATTTTTGGGCGGCAGTGGTTTCCTGCTTGCTTTCAGTAACGGCTATCACTCTTTCGGATTTCCATTTTTGCTGGGTTTCCTTTTGAGAAACCTTTTCGATAGTAGATAGATTAGTAGGGGAATTTTTTTCTGATACTGCCACAACTTGCTTTTTGGATACCGAAATTTCTGGGACCACTTGTGTAGCTTCATTTGTTTTCTTTTCTTCTAAAACTGTTTCTGAAGCCACTTCCGTATCATTTTGTTTAGGTTCATTGTTCAAGATTTCAATAGGAGTTTCTTCCACCCACTGGTTCTCCCCTTCTTTTTTATTGAAAAACAACGTTGTGACCAAAAGAATCCCTACAAAACTGGCGGCTACGGCTAACCAAAGGAACGTATTGTTCTTTTTATGCGGAAGTTGTACATCTAGCTGTGCCGAAAGTTTCCCCCAAGCCTCTTTGCTGGGCTGCAATTCCCTCTCCTGTAATTTTTCCCGGATATTTTCCTCAAATTTAATGGGTGCCATAATGCAATTTGTTTTGTTGATGAATGTTGTTTTGAAGCATTTTCCTTGCTTTGAATAATTGTGTTTTGGAGGTGTTCTCCGAAATCTGCAACAATTCGGCAATTTCGCTATGCTTATACCCTTCCACGGCGTATAATATGAATACGGTTTTATAGCCATCGGGAAGAGCATCGATCATTTTCTGGATATCGTTCACCTCTAGTTCCGTTTCAATATAGGCCACATGCTCGTTGGAATGCTGCAAGGTTTCCTCTGGTTCGAAAAATAAAGTCTTCTCCCTCCGTAGTTGCGAAATGGATTCATTCACCATGATCCTTCGCACCCAGCCTTCAAAGCTTCCCTCAGATTTATAGGAACCCAAATGGGTAAACACTTTTAAGAATCCAGAAAGCATTACTTCCTCTGCAATATCCTCTCTTTTTATATATTGCCGGCAGATGCTTAGCATTTTGGGTGCGAAAAGCTCATACAACTCCTGTTGCGCCTTACGGTTACCCTCTTGGCACGGCCGATTGCATTTTTGTAATTTTTATGGAGTGAAATAAGTCTCATGTACTGTTTTAAACGCTTCTATTTATAAAGACGCAAAAGAAACGGTAAAGGGTTGTCTAGGAAGAAAAAATTATTTTTTTCGGTCAATAACGTAATTGACCATCAACTCCAGTGACTCCCTAAATTGGGAATTAGGATAGCTGTTAAGCAGCTCCATCGCTTGCTGCTGGTATTCTTTCATTTTTTGAAATGGCATACTCCAGTCCACCAATTTGTTTCACATAGGCAATTACTTCCTTGACCCTCTTTTTATCTTTGTTATGGTTTTTCACCGAATTGATCAACCAGCTTCGCTCCTTTTCTGGAGCTTGATTGAGTGCGTAAATAAGGGGCAGTGTCATTTTCTTTTCCTTGATATCAATACCGGTAGGCTTTCCAATTTGTTCTTCCCCATAATCAAAAAGATCGTCTTTTATTTGAAAGGCAATCCCAATAAGTTCCCCAAACTTCCTCAAATTTTCAACGGTATGGGTATTGGCATGTACCGATTGGGCCCCCATGGCACAACAAGCGGCAATAAGTGTGGCTGTTTTTTGACGGATGATGTTAAAATAAACTTCTTCGGTAATGTCCAGTCGGCGTGCTTTTTCAATTTGAAGCAATTCACCTTCACTCATTTCCCGCACTGCCACCGAAATAATCTTCAGCAAATCAAAATCATCATTATCAATGGAGAGTAACAACCCTTGAAAGCAAGTAATCGCCAACCAATACGGCTATTTTATTTTTCCAGAGAGCATTGATCGAAAAAAAACCCCTACGACGATTACTGTCATCTACCACATCATCGTGTACCAAGGTTGCAGTATGGATAAGCTCTATGACCGATGCCCCACGATAGGTCCTTTCATTTACCTGCCCTTCATTACACATTTTTGCTATGAGAAAGACGGAACATGGGACGCATTCTGAGTTTCCCCTTCGGTTTACCACATAATGGGTAATCCGATTCAAAAGGGCCACTTTGGTAGACATGGACTGCATGAACTTTTTTTCAAAAAGTTCCATTTCAGTTTCAATGGGCGCCTTTATTTGGGAAACGATTTTCATAAAGTTGTCAAAATTGCTAAAAAGGGGGTTACTGTGCATTATAAAAGATTTTTTAATTAATTTTAGACAGTATTAATAACCCTATAAACATATAAATTATGAAAAAAATTACACTACTAGCATCACTTTTTATCGCCTTGGGAGCTAATGCTCAAGCCTTTAGTGATGATTTTAACGCAGAAACCGTGGATGCTACCACGTTTTCAAAATGGGCCTCTTTAGATGAGGACGGTGATGGCAACTTTTGGGAAGTATTTGATGCAGACGGTACTGGTCTTTCTTGGATCATGTCTGGCCTAGGAGTTGATTCTGATTCTTGGGAAGGTGGAACGCCTTTTAACCCAGACAATTTCTTGATCACTTCTCAGCCTATCGACTTGACAAATTATACCAGTACGACGCTATCATTCATCGTAGGGACCTATCAAACCAATGGTTCTTTCCTAGGTGACAAGTATTCCATTTACATGACAGCTTCAAATGATCCTGCTGTTATTGTTACCGAAACTCCTGTCACTACAAGATTGATAAGTGATGATGTAACTGCTGCTGCCGGAGATGGATCTGATTCTGCTGCTGCGATTACAATTGACGCTTCTGCCTTTGATGGTCAAATGGTGTACTTAACTTTTAGACACTATGATTCTTTCGACGAAAACTCTGTTCTTATTGATGATGTTGTGGTAGATGGAACCCTATCAGTGGCTGACCAATCTTTCAACAACTTTAACTACTACGTTGCCAATAACCAATTGGTTCTTACTGCCAGCACTTCAATGGAAAAAGTGGCGCTGTACAATGCACTAGGACAAGAAGTGATGGTTAACAAACTTGCAAGCACCAACGAAAGTGTAGACATGTCTGCTCTTAACACTGGTATCTATATTGCCACTGTTACTATTGAAGGACAAACCAAGTCATTCAAAATCGTTAAAAAATAATTATTTTTGACTTTATTGAAAAGCGGCCTTCGAGCCGCTTTTTTTATTGCTTATTTGCCAGTTGCCCGCAAGCAGCATCAATGTCTTTTCCACGACTCCTTCTCACTGTAACGGGAATAGTATTTGCCTCTAATTGTTGAATATAATTTTGAATGGCTTCATCTTCCGCTTGCTGAAAGCCACCATCGTCAATAGGATTGTATTCAATTAAATTTACCTTACAAGGAACATATTTGCAAAACCGTACCAAGGCTTTAATGGCTTCTGGGGTATCATTAATGCCTTTCCAAACCACATACTCATAGGTGATTTTCCGTTTGGTCTTTGAATACCAATATTCCAACGATTCCTTTAAATCCTCTAATGTAAAATTTTTGGCAAAAGGCATGATCTGCTCCCTAGTTTCTTGTATAGCAGAATGCAGAGAAACGGCCAGATTAAACTTTACTTGATCGTCTGCCAATTTTTTTATCATTTTAGGAACGCCCGAAGTGGAAAGTGTAATGCGTTTTGGTGACATCCCCAAGCCTTCATCAGCGGTTATTTTATCAATCGATTCCAGTACGTTTTTGTAGTTCATTAACGGCTCTCCCATCCCCATAAAAACAATATTGGTGAGTGGCCGGTTATGATATAGCATACTTTCTTTATGAATGGCCACTACCTGATCATAAATTTCATCGGGATTTAAATTGCGCATGCGCTTTAAACGGGCCGTAGCGCAAAAGGTACAATCCAAGCTACAACCCACTTGTGAAGAAACACAGGCAGTAGTCCTTTTAGAAGTTGGAATTAAAACCGATTCTACCACAAGTCCATCATGCAATCGAACGGCATTTTTTATGGTCCCATCATTACTTTTTTGAACGGTATCTACTTCAATATGATTAATGACAAAGTGTTCTTCCAATTGCTTTCGGGTTTCTTTGGAAAGGTTGGTCATATCCTCAAAGGAATGGGCTCCCTTGCTCCAGAGCCATTCATACACTTGGTTGCCCCGAAAAGCCTTATCACCTTTAGCCACAAAAAAAGTACGGAGTTCTTCCTTACTTAATGCCCTGATGTCCTTTTTTTGAGAAATCATGTTACAAAATTACCATATATTTTTGGGTAAAATAAAAAACCTCTTAACATAAGAGGCCTTGAAGAGTTTCAAACAAAGTGAAAATTATCTTGAAATGATTATTTTTTTGGTGATACTGCCATCACTGTCTTCATCTATTAATTGAAGAAAATATATCCCCTCGGGAAAGCTAGATATATTTAAGGCATTTTCAGAATTAGACATATTTCCCACACTCATCTCCTGCCCAATCATATTGAAAAACCTGTAGGTTAGGTTAGGGTAACGCGTATTCATTATCATAATGTATTGAGAAGCAGGATTGGGATAAATAAATAATTGGCCTGTAAGTTCAAATTCGCCTATGTTCAAGGCATTTTCCAATGGCCCTAGTTGTGTTTGGCCCGTATTGGTAGGATCCAACCAATCTTTAAGCCTAGTTTCTTTTGTGGTACCTACATTCCAGGATATCCCAAACCTTCCGTAAAGATCATAATCTGCATTGGTTTCGGTTCCATCACAAAAAGATTGTCCTCCGTATAGCTGCCCAATAATATTCCCATCTTCATTGAAAAGGGGTGAACCCGAAGAACCACTTTCGGTAGTTCCCAAATCCCAACCATTACCATTACCTGCTGAAATCCCTCGAATGAGCCAAGTCTTTGTACCATTGGCATCTTGTTTAATGGCAGGATCATTATCCCTACACACCTTCATGATATCCCCTTGAGGATGATGAATCCCTACCTGAAATTGTGGTGTTACATCACGACTATCCCAACCTGCAAAAACCACATCCCAGGAGGCTGGAATTTCATTGTACAACTTAACTAGGGCAAAATCACTTTTGCTATTATGTGCTAACAACTCTGTCCCACTCATGGTAAAATTAGACTCAATATCGGTACTTTCACCATCGGTACCACAAATGGGATTAGGGCTTACCCAATTAAAGCGTACCGACCACAGAGCGGGATCTGAATTTTCCAGACAATGGTTTGCCGTAAGTAGATAGGGTGTCTTATCTAGTGACGTGTTGTTTACCAAGGTTGCCGAGCAAAGGTATCCATTTCCTAGGTTGAGCAATGCCACGGCTTTTTTCAATATATTTTTTTTGCTCTCAAAATCACTTCCTACCGAACAATTCACATCATAATTACAGTCGCCAGAATCCTCTAAGCCTCTACCTTCAACCATTTGACGTACCTTTCCCATTCTATATCCATGAATAATACTTCCAACTTGAATGGCATAGGGATTTGAAACATGGGGAGGTTGAAAATATTCCAAGGTAATGACATCGCCTTCAATAAACCAAGAGCCCAACACATTAGAATGCCGATTGTTTTCACTGGTATATACTTTGGAAGCATCGGTTTTATCCCCGTTGTACATTTGAAGTGTAGCGCCATCGGGTAGTTGAAAACGAGTGAAATTAACTCCTAGGTTCAATGCTCCGGGAGATTTAATGGCCACCCTCCAAAGTTTACTACCATTGCTTAGTGTAGTCCATTCACCATTGGAAAAATCAAGCACTATAGGCCTTGCAATGCCATAACGCCAAGGAAGTGACTTGTCCAGGTCTTGTATACTGTCCTCCACGGCAAGCGCTTCTATATCAATAGGAGGTAACTCAATAGGAATAACGTCTTCCATTTCCATCTGCGTACTCAGAGGAATTTCAGGCACTTGAGAAAGCACCTTCATGAAAGAAATCATGAGAAGAAAGAAAGTAGCAAACCTTTTCATTCTTACCTGGCTAGTTATCAACCTCTAATATAGTTTTCTTTTTCGGAAAAACGAAAAGAAATTTACGAATAAAAAAAGCCCTACGAGTCGCAGGGCTTTTTGTTCGGTAGATTTATTCTAAATGATCAACATTGCATCGCCATAGGTATAAAACCGGTATTTTTCTTTTACGGCTTCTGCATAGGCCTGTTTTATAAAATCATGACCTGCAAAGGCCGAAACCATCATCAATAGGGTAGATTTTGGCGTATGGAAATTGGTCACCATGCAATTGGCAATGCTAAAATCATAGGGTGGAAAAATAAACTTGTTGGTCCATCCTGAATAGGGATTTAAGGTAGCTCCAGAAGAAACCGAGCTTTCCAAGGCACGCATTACCGTGGTTCCCACGGCACAAATACGTTTTTTCTTTTGGATTCCCGTATTGATGGTATTCACGGCCGCGCTATCAATGATCATTTCTTCCGAATCCATTTTATGCTTTGAAAGATCCTCCACTTCAACCGGACTAAAGGTTCCCAGCCCTACATGAAGGGTAACCTCGGCAAAATTAATTCCTTTTATCTCAAGGCGCTTCATTAAATGTTTTGAAAAGTGTAGCCCAGCGGTTGGTGCTGCTACAGCCCCTTCATTTTTGGCAAAGATGGTTTGGTAACGCTCTGCATCTTCTGGTTCTACTTCTCTTTTTATGTATTTAGGAAGTGGGGTTTCACCCAATTCGGTAAGTTTATTACGGAATTCTTCGTAAGACCCGTCAAAGAGAAAACGAAGGGTTCTTCCACGGGAAGTGGTATTATCGATTACTTCTGCCACCAAGGATTCATCATCCCCAAAATAGAGCTTATTCCCAATTCGAATTTTCCTTGCAGGATCCACCAACACATCCCAAAGACGCGTTTCCGAATTTAATTCACGCAACAAAAACACTTCAATTCGCGCTCCGGTCTTTTCTTTGTTTCCAAAAAGACGGGCAGGAAATACTTTGGTATTGTTGAGCACCAAGACATCATCCTCCTCGAAATAATTAATTAAATCCTTGAACATTTTATGCTCAATGGTTTTGGTTTTTCGATCCAGTACCATCAAACGCGCATCATCCCTATTGGGAGAAGGGTATTCGGCAAGTAATTCGACAGGTAAGTTGAAGTTAAAATTGGATAATTTCATTCCCATAATGGCAGCTTTATATTTTTGAGGCGCAAATATACAATCTGCGAACAGGGGTTGTCAAGTAAATAAGCATTTATTATTGCTGTTGTACCGAAAAACCTAAGGCTTTTAGGTCCTCCCAGAAAGTAGGAAATGATTTTGATACCACTTCGCTATCCTCTATTTCCAAAGAAGTCCTCAAGGCCAATGGGGCAAAGGCCATAGCCATACGGTGATCATTGTAGGTAGCAATAGAAACACCTGGACGTATTCTTCGTGAAGGCTGCAAAGAAAGACTGTTATGCGAAATCGTTATAGATGCCCCTAGCTTCCCCAGCTCGGTTTTAAGGGCTTCCAATCGATCGGTTTCCTTTATTTTAAGCGTATGAAGCCCCGTAAGCTCACAACCGATCCCTAAGCCAAAACAGGTAACAGCAATGGTTTGGGCAATATCTGGGGTGTTCACCAAATTCCAAATCCCCTTTTTGGGTAGGGCTTTCTTGGCTTTGGAAAGTGTGATGGTATTTTTGGTTTCCGAAAAAGTAGTTTTTACGCCCAATTCGGCATATATTTCTGAAAGGGCAGCATCCCCCTGCAAACTATTTTTCTTATAGCTTTCCAAAGTAAGTTCCAATCCTTCAGATAGGGCTACGATGCTGTAAAAATAGGAAGCAGAGCTCCAGTCTGATTCTACCGTTAGGGTTTGGGTATCGATGGATTTTTTATGCGGAATTTGAATTTTTTTTCCAAAAAAGCGTCCTTCAATCCCCAATTCGTTGAGCAGCGACAAGGTCATGTTAATATACGGTACCGAAGTGACTTCGCCTTCCAATTGAATAATTAGCCCATTGGGTAGTGAAGGAGCCACAAGCATAAGGGCCGAGATAAACTGGCTGCTGGTATTGGCTGCAATGGTAACTTCGTTTTTTAATAGGGATTTCCCAACAATGTTTAATGGAGGAAAGCCTACCTTTTTTATGTATTGAATATCTGCACCAAGGGTTTGCAAGGCCTTTACCAAAATTCCAATTGGGCGTTCCTGCATACGCTCACTTCCGGTAAGCACTACTTTGGAATTTTCCTTGCATGCAAAATAGGCTGTTAAAAACCGCATGGCAGTACCCGCATGATGGATATCTATAACCTCCCCTTGGGAACGTAATGCTTTTTGAAGATACTGGGTATCGTCACTTTGTGAAAGATTTTTGATATGAATGGAAGGATAAAGCGCCTGCAAGAGCAATAATCGATTTGATTCGCTTTTGGAGCCCGTAACCCCAAGTTTCCTCACTGAAGGAGGCAATATGGTATGCGCTAAAACTGCTTTCACCTAGGAGGATTTCTCTTTAAGTTTCTTCCAAAATTTCCCGTAGGTAACCAAAAAGCCATAAACAAAACCGGCCAGCACAATAGCAACGGTAAATCGTAGGGGGTTGTTGGTAATGAATGCAAAGCTAAAACTATCCAAAATCCATTTGAATACACAAAACAAAACCACAAAGGCAATCCCTATGGAGACCACCGATTTCCAGAAACCTTCATGGTTGATGATTTTTTTAAACATGTTATTGTAGTTTTTGATTGTTGTGATGGCGATCGTGATCGCGTTGGGTCTTTTTCTCCATTTTTTTATCGAAAGCGGCCTGTAGGTCTATTCCCGTTTGATTGGCAAGGCAAAGCACCACGAAAACCACATCGGCCAGTTCTTCGCCCAGATCTTTATCCTTATCGCTTTCCTTTTCGCTCTGTTCGCCATAGCGACGGGCAATAATACGGGCCACCTCTCCCACTTCCTCGGTAAGTTGGGCCATATTGGTGAGCTCATTAAAATACCGAACCCCATGCTCTTGGATCCAATCATCAACTATTTTTTGGGCGTTTTGAATGTTCATTATTCCTTGTTTTTTGTATCCATTATAATCGTAACAGGACCATCGTTTACCAAGGCCACGTCCATCATGGCACCAAATTCTCCCGTTGCTACCTTCAGTTGACTGTCTTCCTCTAATTGCTGAATAAACCTTTCATACAGAGGGATTGCAACTTCAGGCCGGGCCGCTTTGATAAATGAAGGACGATTCCCTTTTTTAGTGCTGGCATGCAAGGTAAACTGGCTTACCAACAACAATTCCCCTTGTATATCGAGTAATGATTTGTTCATGGCCCCTTGTTCATCTGCAAAGACACGAAGTTGGACAATCTTTTTACTCAGCCATTCTATATCCTCTCTTGAATCATTGGTTTCAATGCCAAGCAAGATAAGAAAACCCTTGTCAATCTGGGAAATAATCTTCCCATCAACCGCTACAGACGCGCTCTTCACTCTTTGTATAACGGCTCTCATTCTTTGCTATAAATATCTTTTCGGTATGATTCATCTTCTCCCTCCAAAATCTGAAGGTAACTCTTGTACCGCGACCAAGGTATTTCCTCGTTCTCCAGAGCTTCTTTCACAGCACATTTGGGCTCCTCCAAGTGCAAGCAATTATGAAACTTGCATTGCTGCTTTAAAGCAAAAAATTCTGGAAAATAATCGCCCAATTCTTCCTTTTCCATTTCCACCACTCCAAAACCCTTAATCCCAGGGGTATCAATAATTTGAGCCCCAAAGGGTAAATCGTACATTTCGGCAAAGGTCGTGGTATGCTGTCCCTGAAGGTGTTGTTCAGAAATTTTGGATGTTTTCAATTGCAACGAAGGCTCCAAGGCATTAATAAGGGTAGACTTCCCCACGCCACTGTGTCCTGTAAACATCGAGACCTTATCTTGCATCCATTCTTTCACTTTATCTACATTCTTTCCTGTTTTTGCCGAAATACCAATGCAATCATACCCTATTTTACGGTACAGGGCTGCCAAGTATTTTACTTCCAGCAATTCTTCTTCCGTGTAAGTATCAATCTTATTGAATAGCAACACTGCTTTTACGTGATAGGCCTCTGCCGTAACTAGAAAACGATCAATAAAAGTGGTAAAGGTGGGTGGATTATTAAACGTAACCAATAAAAAGGCCACATCAATGTTTGCTGCAATGATATGGGTTTGTTTGGAAAGGTTTACCGATTTTCGAATAATATAGTTATCCCGTTCCTCGATGTGGTGAATGATACCTACAGTTTCATCGCCTTTGGTCTCCACCTCAAAAGAAACCCTGTCTCCCACCGCTACGGGATTGGTACTTTTTATCCCTTCTATGCGAAATTTTCCTTTGATGCGGCATTCATAAAAAATACCGTTCCAAGCCTTCACGGTGTACCAACTGCCAGTAGATTTGTAAACGGTTCCTTTCATCTATCGCAAAAATCCAAAAAAAAAGTGTATTCCCCTTGCTTTATTTTATTTTTGCCTCTGTAAAAACTAAAAACATTGACAATGAAAAAATTTGCATTACTATTGATCCTTTTGGTAAGCATCCCAGAAATCAACGCTCAAATTTACGAATACCAAACCGTTACTGTTATTGAATCTATTATCCCCAATGGCTTAGGACGTTCCCGAATGATTTCGGCCAATGAAACCCGGGATTATAAGGAATTTACAACAACCCGTTCTGAAGAAGAGAACGATCGAAATAAAAGTGACCGTGGGGACATTCGAGTGAAAGGATTTGACGAAACCAAGCTATTGAATTTTTTTAATTTGGGCGGAATCCGTTTTCAAAACATTGCGGCAAATGATGCTGTGGTAACGTCCAAAATAAATGCCATGGCAGAGGAAGGCTGGGAACTGGCTTTTGTAAACAGTGGAGTAGAAAGCTATGGAGGTAAAGGAGATGACAACGGTATTTACGTAACTCGATATATCTTTAAAAGGGTAAAACAATAAACGATCAAAAAAAAGCCTGCTAATGCAGGCTTTTTTCTTGTTGTGAAACAATCTTATTTTGATGATTAATCGATTCTTGGTGAATGGCCTTATAAATGCGTAAGATAAATTCCTCGCTCAATTGATGTTCTTCCCCTTCCAAGATCATTTTACCCAAAATCTCATTCCAGCGTTTCGACTGAAGGATGGCCACATTGTTGGCCCTTTTAAGCTCTCCAATCTCATCGGCAATTTTCATTCGCTTCCCTAAAATTTCCAATAATTGGTTATCCACCACATCAATCTTGGTTCTAAGGGTAGCCAATTTATTATTGAATTCCACGGCATCCCCTTCCTCTTTTCGAATGGTTAAATCAATGGTCATCTGTTTCAAGGTAGCAGGGGTAATTTGCTGCGCAGCATCGCTCCATGCATTGTCTGGATCATAATGGGTTTCCACCATGAGGCCATCATAATTTAAATCCAATGCCGTTTGGCAGAGATCAAAAATAATATCCCTGCGTCCTGCAATATGTGAAGGATCTAGAATGAGGGGCAAATCTGGAAATCTATTTTGCAGGTCTATGGCAATTTGCCATTCAGGATTATTACGGTATTTTGTTTTTTCGTAGGTAGAAAATCCTCTATGGATAACCCCAAGGTTTTTCACATCGGCACTATAAAACCGTTCCACAGCGCCTAGCCATAAGGACAAATCTGGATTTACGGGATTTTTGATAAGTACGGGTTTTTTTGTACCCCTAAGGGCATCGGCAATTTCCTGAACAATAAACGGAGACACGGTAGAACGTGCTCCAATCCATAAAATATCCACATCGTGCTGCAAGGCCAGATCCACATGGTTTGCATTGGCCACTTCGGTAGTGATAAGCATTCCGGTTTCTTCTTTAGCCTTTTGAAGCCATTTTAGCCCCAATGCGCCAACACCTTCAAAGTTTCCAGGGCGGGTACGGGGTTTCCAAATACCTGCTCGCAGTACCGTTGCATCGGTATTCTTCAATTCATGCGCAATTTTAAGCACTTGGGCTTCGGTCTCTGCACTACAGGGACCTGCAATCACCAAGGGGTGTGCCAGGTTCATTTGGTCCAACCAATTCCGTAATTCTTTTTTATTTTCCATCTTCTAAAATCGTTGTTAGTTCACTAGGTATGTTTTCGGTATTTTGAGCATAGGTGCCCAGCACTTTAAAATTCTTTACAAAAGGTTCCAAGGCTTCCACAGCGGCATAAAAATGCTGAGGGTCGCTAAAGGTAACATCTATGAAAAAAGCATATTTCCAGGGGGTTCCCAATACAGGCAGTGACTGTATTTTGGTAAGGTTAATACTGTTTGAGGCCATGATTTGCAAGGCTTTGCTCAAAGTCCCCACTTCGTGGCCAAGTTGAAAGCGAATAGAAGCTTTGTTAACTTTCTTTTTGCTCAAGGTAGTCCCTCTATTTCCAATGAGCACAAAACGGGTTTGGTTTTCCTTGATATCCTGAATATTGCTATCCAAAATTTTTAAACCGTATCGCTCGGCCACCTGTTTACCAGCAATAGCGGCAACCCCTTGAAGATTGTTTTCACGGATGCGCTTAGCCTCACTGGCAGTATCATTTCCTTCAATAATCTTGAACTGGGGAGGAAATTTTCGAAGGTAATCCCTGCATTGTAGCAAGGCTACGGGATGGGAATGCACCTCGAAAATATCGATAATCGATTCACTTTCCAGAGCCATTAAGTACATTTGAATGTTCAGAAACACCTCATCAATGATTTCAAAATTGCCTTTTTCCACCAAGTTATAGTTGGGAAGCAGGGAACCTGTAATGGTATTTTCGATAGCGATGACACCATAATCGGCTTTGTTGTTCTTCACACTTTGGGTCACCCCATCAAAGGAATCGCACATCACCAAATCTACATTCTGGTTGGGGAATAATTTCTGAACGGCCTCATCGTGGAAAGAGCCTTCAATACCTTGTATTGCTATTTTCATGATCTATTCATTTTAAAGTCCAAAAAAAAAACCCGGAATTTACTTCCGGGTTTCTACTTATAAATCTTTCATTTATGACTATACAACCCGGGTTTCACCAAAAAAGTAAAAGAACCAAAAGTTGAAATAAGTAAAAAATGTATTCATTGCGCTATTAACTCTTGCTAAAGTAAGCAATACTTTATAACAACAAAATCTTTTTTGCGTTTTTTTATTTGTGTAGCTTTACCCTTTCAAAAGATATGTCCATAGAAGTCCATCATATTACCAAAAACTACGGAGCCCAAAAGGCTTTGGATGATATTTCCTTTTCTATCAAAAAAGGCGAAATTGTAGGGTTCCTAGGGCCTAATGGTGCTGGAAAATCTACCTTGATGAAAATTTTGACTACCTACCTCTCTCCTTCATCAGGAACTGCTGCGGTGAATGGATTTTCGGTGGAAAAAGAGGCTTCGGCAGTGCAAAAAAGTATTGGATATTTACCAGAGCACAACCCTTTGTATTTGGACATGTACGTAAAAGAATACCTTGCCTTCAATGCAGAAATCTACGGAATTCCAAAGTCAATGATTGAAAAAGTGATTGATCAAACGGGCCTTATCCCAGAATCCCATAAAAAAATCCAGCAGTTATCAAAAGGCTACCGGCAACGAGTGGGGCTGGCAACGGCTTTATTGCATGCGCCCGAAGTACTTATCTTGGATGAGCCCACCACTGGTTTGGATCCCAACCAATTAATTGAAATACGGGAGCTTATCAAGACGGTTGGTAAGGAAAAAACCGTATTGCTCTCTACCCACATCATGCAGGAAGTAGAAGCGATTTGTGATCGGGTTATCATTATAAACAAGGGGATTATTGTCCTGGACAAGCCCATAAAAGAGCTATCCAAAAACAAAAACCAGATTATTGAGGTGGAATTTGACTATCGAGTAGAGGAAGTTGCCTTAGAAAAAATAGCTCAAATAAAAAAGGTAGAGAACAAAGAGGGATTTGTCTATCATTTACATTTTACTACCGAAGAAGACATGCGTGCCAAAGTATTTGATTTCGCACATGACAATGGACTGAAAATCCTTCAGTTACATCAAAAAAACACCTCTTTGGAGAAACTATTTACAGAGTTAACTACTCAAAAATAAGTTTTCCTGAATACAATTCTTCAACCTCTACAACTGGAGGGCGATTTTTACAAATTACATCTCCAACACTAACAATAGTACCTCTAACAGATTCGGTTGGGAAAATAATCATTTTATTTGTGCTTCTGTGAAAAACTTGGATATCCTCAACTTCAAAGTTCTCAGCTTCAATTCTGGCATCTCCATCAAAAAGACCAAAAATTCCATTATGGGCTTTTCCACTCAAATAAAAAGTAGATAGCCCATTAGCATTAACCCTAAGTGTGCCAACATCTAGTTGATCCATCTTAAAATCTCCGTCTATATGAAATTCATCTTCTTCTTCCCTATCCTCAGCAACCAAATCAATTTCCTCAAAACGAATGGGACCTATATTTTCTACTGTTAAACCTGAACTATTTCTAATTTTTCTTAATTCTGGCGTTGTTACATATACCTTTGTGGTTTCATGATCCCGAACAAAATTACAGCTATTGCGATCACTTATTTTTAAAATACTATCTTCTACCCTGACCCTAATTTCATTAAAAAGATTTTCACCCGTTTGTACCACTACTTTTTGTTTCGGTCCTTGCGAAATATATAACTTAACCCTATCCCAAACAATGATATTAGTAAAGGTGTCTAGGACAAATTCTTGCTGGACTATCTCTCCAGAGGTTTGAAAACAATCCCATGCATTATTGGAATTGCATCCCAAAAATAGAGAGATAAACACAATAAATAGTAACTTCTTCATACGTTTTATAATCTAACACCTACGCCAAATTCCACTGCTTCTGCCTTGGCCCAGTGCGCATGTACTGTAACGGCAAAAAACATTTTATCATTCAATAAATAGCGTTTTAGCCCTAATCGATTGTAGGTAATGTTTTCAAACTCATAGGGCCAGTAAATATATCTTCCTAACTGGGATACAAAAGCCACCTTATTGAAGCGAAGCTCATGACCTATAAAGACCCCTACCCTTCTAAAATCTTCATCTCCGGTAAGGCCATCACCGGGATAAGCAATTTCACGATACCGAATTAAATTTAGCAAAAAATAAGAAAAATATACATCCACACCCGCTTGGAACGTACTTTTATAATTTATACGCTTATCAGCAAAAAAAGAAAAGGTGTAAAATGGATACTGCCCTAATCCATTCACATCGGCCTCGTTTACCCCTGTTCGAAAGACAGCATTGTAGTGGATTCGTTCGGCATAATTGGAACTTTTCCAAGACCCTACCGGGATTCTCACCGGAAAATTGATTTCATCAAACTGATAACTTAGCCCCACACTGGCAAAAAGGGTATTGGTACTATTATTGGGAGCTTTGAAATTGGCATTGGAATAGTGCAAGACGCCAATTCCCAATTGTACTCCCAGCCCATCAACAATATTTTCCTTTACAAAGCCAGCTTTCACAAAAGTAGAGCTCAAAAACCGACTTCCATAGGCGCTGTTTTCATAGTTGGTATCTGGATCATAGGGATTTGAGGCATAAGCAACTCCCTGCCCTATGGTAATTCGCAAATATCGCTTTAAAAAATACCAGCTAAAGTGCCCATATAGACCATAATTTTCGCCCAAATAAGGATTAATGAGGTCTTGATAGGAAAAAGTAAATCCCCAATCGGGATAATTATACCTACCCTCCCATTCATTCCAACCATACGTTTTGCGGTTATAGGAGAGCCAAATTCCATGCGGAAACCCTGTGATTAAGTGAGAAATATCCTGATTGTGCTCAAGGATGTTTCCATAAAAATAATCGGCTTCAATAGAAAAAGGTTTTACCTCATTTTGCTGCCCAAAAAAGCTTTGGGTAAATAACAATAGCAAGCACAGGCAAAAGAGATTCTTCATAGCATTTAAGAAGCCGCAAATATACATTAATCCTCAAATATCAATTGCCCGGTATAAAATTCTTCCACTTCTACCATGGGGGGTCTATTCACCGAAATAACATCGCCGGTTCCCTTTATGATCACAGATAATTTTTCAACGGGATGTACTACCATTTTATTGGCGCTTCGCTGAAAAATATGTAAATCGTTTACCAGCAATTTACGAGCCTGTAAAAGGGGTATTTCATCCTCAAAAGCAAAAGTGGCTTTTTCGGCAAAGCCTTCCATGTAAAAACCACTAAATCCATTGGCTTCAATTCGCAAATCCTCACATTGAACTTTCAAGCTGAAATCACCACTTTTTCGTGAATCTTCCACATTACCCGTAGTATTGCTTACCAATCTCAAAAAAGGAAAGTTTAAAACACCTTTTCCCACTACATCAAACTCCGAGCTATTTCGTATTTCTTCCAAAACAGGCGTGGTTACAATGGCTTTGGTGACTCCATAGTCCCTTACAAAATTACATCGGTTGTTATCTTTCACAATCAGGATGCCTTCTTTTACTTCTACCGTTACATCGTTACGCAAATTGGACCCCGTTTCAATCATTACTTCCTGAGTGGCCCCTTGTTGAATGACTAACGAAACATCATCCTCAATTCGTATCTTGGAAAAGGAAGGAACAGCGACTACCTCCTGAATTATCTCCCCTTCGCTTTGGAAACAATCGAAAGCATTCTCACTGTTGCAGGATAACAATAAAAAAACAAATAAATACTTAATTACCTTCATCATTTATAATCTTAGTCCCAATCCAAACTCGATCGCCTCGGCATTAAACGCATGGGTTTTTACCGTGCTCACGCCAAAAATCCTTTCAGAAAAATAATAGGCCACTCCCACCCGGGTATATACCCTTGATTCGTATTGATAGGGCCAATATACATAATAGCCCAATTGTGTGGGAATAGCAAAAGATCCCAATCGAAATTCATGACCCGCCATCACCGCCAACCGTTTGTAATCGCTATTGGGATCAACCCGTCCCGGAAAAGCAGCGGCTTGGTATTCAATTTCTTTTTTTAGAAAGGTAGAGATAAAAAACTCCATTCCCAACTGAAGGGTACTTTGGTAGTTCAACCGCTTATCTGCATAGACCGAAAAAACATAAAACGGGTGTTGTCCCAAATTATAAAAATCCCCTTCATTTACCCCACCACGAAACAAAAAATTGAATTTTATAGGTTCGGCATAGGATGTTTGCGAGTCATTCACTCTTTGCTCCTGCGAGGAATCTTTATTGAAATTGTATTTCATCCCTAGGGTAAATCCCAACACATTGGTTCCCGAATTGGGCGCTTTAAAACTTCCGTTGGAATGATGTACAAACGTAATACCTGCCTCCATACCTATTCCTTCAAATAAATCCTCTTCGTGGTAATTGAATAGCATAAAGGTGGAAGCAAGCAAATGGCTTCCGTAGGAAACGTTTTTGAAATTGGTTTCCAAATCAAACGGGTTGGTATTGTAGGCAATGCCTTCACCTATTCGAAACAGGAGTTTACGGTTCAGAAAATAAAAATTATAATGCCCATAAAGCCCAAGGTTTTCACCTAAAACCTCGTTTTTGAAATCTTGATAAATCAATGAAATTCCCCAATCGGGATAATTGTAGGATTGCTGCCAATACTTTTCACCAAAGGTTTTATGGTTATACGCCAAGATGTAGCCTACGGGGTGGTCTTTAACCAAATGGCCTACATTTTTATTGTGGCGAAGCATGGTCCCATAATAAAAATGTGCATCGACACTAAAAGCGGACGGTACTTTTTCCTGTGACAAAAGGGAAAAAGTCACTAGACATAGTAAAAGCAACCATTTTTGGGACATGCCGCAAAAATAAGTTTTTTTAGAAGATTTGGGCGGCAATGGTTTTAATGTTATTGCTTTTTCCCATCGAGTAATAATGTAAAACGGGCACTCCATTTGCCACCAACTCCTTGCTTTGGGCAATGCACCATTCAATACCCACTTGGGCAACGGCATCGTTATCTTTACATTTTAACACCTCCATGATCAAAGTATCAGGTAAATCTACATTAAAGCGATGCGGAATCAAATTCAATTGTTTTTTGGTTGCAATGGGTTTCAACCCAGGAATAATAGGCACGGTAATTCCTTCCTTTCTGCACTTTTCCACAAAACTGAAATATTTTGCATTATCAAAAAACATCTGGGTGACAATATAAGTAGCCCCTTTGGCTATTTTCTTTTTTAGAAAATAAATATCACTGTCCATACTGGGTGCCTCCAAGTGTTTTTCCGGATAACCAGCCACCCCAATACAAAAATTGGTAGGAGCGGTATTTTGCAATTCTTCCTCTAGGTATTTTCCTTGGTTAAGCGCTGCAATCTGTGAAACCAACTGACTCGCATATTGATGTCCGTCCCTTTCAGGAGCAAAATAGGTTTCGCTTTTAACGGCATCTCCCCCGAAGGGCCATCACGTTATCAATCCCCAAAAGCCTAAATCGATAAGGAAATTCTCGGTGTCCTCCTTGCTAAAACCACCACATAAAATATGTGGATGGCATCCACTTCGTATTTGTTTTGAATGGCAGCACAAATCCCCCACCGTTCCGGTCGTTTGCGCACTACCTGTTTTTGTAACAAACCGTTTTCTTGTTCTTTGTAAACGTATTCCTCCCGGTGATAGGTCACATCAATAAAAGGCGGATTAAATTCCATAAGGGGGTCTATACCATCAAAGATAGATTGGATGTTTTGTCCTTTTAAAGGAGGTAATATTTCGAAGGAAAATTGGGTTTTCCCTTGGGCTTTTTCTATATGTTCGGTTACCTTCATTTAGTCTGCTAGATTAGGTTGAAGCCATTTTTGGGCTTCGTTGAATGGTATGTTTTTTCGTTGGGCAAAATCTGCTACTTGATCTTCCTTGATTTTTCCAAGACCAAAATAGCGTGCTTCGGGGTGGGCAAAATAGTAGCCCGAAACAGAGGCCGCAGGCCACATGGCTAAGCTTTCGGTCAAGGAAACCCCAATGGTTTCTTTTACCCGTAGCAATTCCCAAATTGTTCGTTTTTCCAAATGATCGGGGCATGCAGGATAGCCAGGCGCAGGGCGTATTCCCTTGTAATGTTCGGCAATAAGTTCATCATTGGATAAATTTTCATTGGCAGCATAGCCCCAATGTTTGGTACGCACCTCTTGGTGCAAATATTCGGCAAAGGCCTCTGCCAGGCGATCGGCTAGGGCTTTAACCATAATGGCATTATAATCGTCGTTTTCTTTTTCAAATTTTGAAGCGAGTTCTTGTGTTCCAAACCCAGCCGAAACACAAAAACAGCCAATATAATCTTGGAAAGTTGAGGCTTTGGGAGCAATAAAATCGGCTAGTGCCAAGTTGGGTTTTCCCTTGGCTTTTTTACTTTGTTGTCGTAGGGTCCTAAAAAAATGTTGCTTGACGTTATGGGAATGATTTCTAACCTCAATGTCATCGTCGTTAATGGCGTTGGCTTCAAAGAGTCCAAAGACCGCCTTTGCTTTTAGTGCCTTTTCGGAAATGATGGTTTGAAGTAACTTTTGCGCGTCACGGTACAATTCGGAAGCTTGTGAACCCACGACCTCATCGTTTAGGATTTCAGGAAACTTGCCGTGCAAATCCCAACTTCGGAAGAAGGGGGTCCAGTCTATATAGGGCTTCAGTAGTTCCAAATCCAAATCCTCAATCTATTTGAATGCCCAATTGGTTGGTTTATTTTCTGAAACCTCCAATCAATAACAAGTTTATTGGCACGGGCTCCTTCTATGTATGGTGAACTCCTTTTATTCGCTGACGTTTCTCAAAAAAACTTTCCCTAAACGATTTATAGTCTTCTTTCAATAGCTTTTTATAAGCCTCTTGCGCTCTTTTTGCAGTAAATCACCTACTACCGTAACGGCTCTTGAAGCATCGTTCATACCACGGTTTGCTCATATTCTGGATCAATTTTTACCGCCGTGTGTGCTTTTGTTTATCAGCTCCTCCAATTAAAAAGTGGGCACTTTTAAAATCCTGCCGTTGCATTTCGGCCAAAAAACCATTGTCCAATGACGGCGTTATCATCCATAAGACCACCCCCACATCGACGTTTTGTTCTTTGGCCATGGCAATGATCTTTTCGGGTGGCACCATGACCCCTAGGTCGATAATTTCATAATTATTACAGGCCAGCACCACCGATACAATATTCTTTCCAATGTCATGGACATCCCCTTTAACCGTAGCCATCAAGATTTTTCCATTGGAGGAAGAAACCTGATCTTTTTCTGCTTCTATGAATGGCAACAAATAGGCAACGGCTTTTTTCATCACGCGGGCACTTTTCACTACTTGGGGAAGGAACATTTTTCCGCTTCCAAAGAGATCTCCCACCACATTCATCCCATTCATTAAATGGGTTTCAATGACTTCAATGGGTTTCGAAACGGTGTGCCTGGCTTCCTCAATATCTTCATTGATGTACTCATCAATTCCTTTTACCAAAGCTCGGGTAATACGTTCCTGTAATGGCTCTTCTCGCCAGGATAGATCGGCTTTTCTTCTCGGGTGCCTTTTACGGTTTCGAAGAAAATCGAGGAGTCTTCGCGGCATCCTCCTATTGAGCATGACATCTTACCCGGCCCAATAAATCCTTGGACAACATACACCTCCATGGCAGGGTTTATACCCCATGTTCGTTCCTTGCGTTAATGGCATGGTACAAAATAATTAATGATACGGCTTTGAACTATATTTGTCTCCATGAAAGTTGGTAAAGGATGCTACTTAATTCAACACTTAGTATTGAGAATAGGGTAAGTTTTCCTTGACCCAACGGGTACCTTCAATAAAATCAAGGGCATTTGCGCTTATGTTCCTCCATCCCTAATGTAGCTACTGGAAAATATTTAAATCGAAAATAGCTATCTCGGGGAAAGTAATTTGTTAACTAGTAAATCATAGGAACGTTGTGCAATTTCAATTTCCTTCAAAAGTATCGGCTTGTCCCACTTCATCAAACGCCATAACAACGACCGCTGCTCCGTAACGTTTAATCAATTTCGCTTTTGGCGAAGGAATTCCGTTTCCCTTCTTTTAAGCTAATGGAATTTACTTACACATTTTCCTTGCACCACTTGTAATCCTGCTTCGACATCTCCCATTTGGAGCTATCAATCATGATGGGAACCCTAGCTATGTCGGGTTCAGCCACCACCAAATTTGATAATCCTGTATCATACTTTGCCATCGATGAGCCCAATATCCATATTCACATCAATAATTTGCGCCCCACCTTCCACTTGATGTCTTGCAACAGACAAGGCTTCTTCGAAATTATCTTCTTTAATGAGACGAAGAAATCGTTTAGAACCTGCAACGTTGGTGCGTTCACCTACATTAATGAAATTACTTTCGGGAGTGATCACCAAAGGTTCCAAGCCTGAAAGCTTTAAATATCTTTTCTCTCTTTCCATCCTAAAAAGGCAAATTTTTTACATCCACATTTCCTCCAGAAATAATAATTCCAATGTGTTGGTTTCTAAACAGTTCCTTTTCTTTTAATACGGCAGCCAAAGCGACGGCGGAAGAGGGCTCCGAAGGAATGAGTTTCATTCGTTCCCAAATAAGTTTCATGGCAGCTATAATTTCAGCTTCTTCCACACAAATGATAGAATTCACAAGCTCTTGAATGATGGGGAAATTAACATCGCCTAAATTTGTTCTTAAACCATCGGCAATGGTAGTGGAAGTTGTATTGGTCTCAATCTTTCCGGACTGAAGGGAACGAAATGCTTGTTCGATAATTGCACCTATTGTTGTACAAGTCGGGTGAGCCAAAATAATGAACTGAAAGTGTTTCGCACTCGTGGAATTTAACCACCACCACCTACAGGAGTTAGTACGGTGCTCCAAATGGGGTAATCCGCCAAGCAATTCCAAGGTGGCGGTTGCATTCCCCAAAATCACGTCCAGATCGTTGGAAGGATGCAAAAAAGTAGCGCCTTTTTCGTTGATATTTTGCAGAGGTAGCTTCCTTGAAAGCCTTGGTCGCTTCACACAAAAATCACTTCAGCCCCATACCCCTTCACGGCTTCCTTTACCAATACATTCTCTGGTATGACTACATAGGCTTTAATCCCAAGATTTCTTGAAGCCGTTACGGCTTGCCCAAAATTTCCGAGGAATGGGTCACCACTCCTTTGTTTTTTCAGTCGATGATGCTGAATGGCAATACTGCTCTCGCATTTTAAAAGCACCCTATCTTCTGGAGATTTTCATTTAAAAAACAAGACGCCTAATGGTCATTCAAAATTGTGAAGTAAGCACAGGTGTCCTGTAGAACAAAAGGCTTCACCCCGCTATACGCATCCAATAAGTCCTGTTTGCTTGGTATCATAGTGCTTTTTCAAAGTTGGGTAAGGGTCTGGGGCAAATTTTGCAGCCGCCTCGGTAATGGCTTTAATGTGTGGCGGTGTAGTCTGCACAACATCCCCCTATAATATCTTCCATTTACCAGGTTTTTCTCGAGGTACTCTTCATTTTGTAGTTGCTGTTTGGGTTTAAGATTCATCATAGGCACCAGCGCGTTGTAGACCGCATTGGGATAGGCAGAAATGGGCTGCTGGTTTTATAGGCAACAGCCTCCAAATAAGGGGTTAATTGTTGGGCTCCCAAGGCACAATTAAATCCTACACTCAACAACGGGATGTGTGAAAATGGAGATTAAAAAGCTTCGCCGTTTGCTCCGAAACTGTTTGTTATCGGTAATGGTACCGCTCACCATCACGGGAATCGTGAGGTTGCGTTCTTCCTTTATTTCTTCTATGGCAAATAAGGCTGCTTTGGCATTCAGTGTATCGAAAATGGTTTCCACCAATAGGAGATCCACCCCACCATCAATCAAGGCCTCGGCTTGTTGCTTATAAGCCAAACGAAGTTCATCAAATGAAATGGCCCGAAATCCTGGGTCGTTCACACTGGTGATAACTGTTGTTTTACGGTAGGACCCATGGCACCGGCAACAAATCTAGGCTTGATGAGGTTCGAGTAAAGGTTTCGGCCACTTGCTTGGCAATTTTGGCACTTTCATAATTTAGTCTGTATACCAAATCCTGCATATCATAATCGGCCATGGCAATCGTGGTCTCGAAAGGGTATTGGTTTCCACAATATCGGCACCGCCTCAAAGCATTAAGATACCATAACGGTTATGTGAAAGTTACAGCCTGTTGGTTTCCTTCATTTGATTTGACAGTTTTTAAACCGTTCCTATTGAAACCTTCCTGTAAACTGATACTGTTGCAACATGGTCCCCATGGCTCCGTCCAGCACCAAAATAGTATTGTCCTGCAATAATTTGATTGTATGCATAGCAAATACGGTCTATCAATAGACATAAATAAGGATCAAAAAGAGGAAGGGACTTTCGTTTTGTTATCTATTCCTAAAGCCTATTTGGGATAGAATGTAGCACCTTCTTTGGAGTGCCGGTAAGGGTTGCTAAGGTTTCCGAACGATTCTCCACCTTTCGATAACGTTTAGGTAATTGTACAACTTACAGCACGTACCATACGACTAGTACTATAATTTTTAAAACCTCAAATGGATGCCAGCATTCACGATTTTCGAGCGACTTAACGGGATCGAAATAATCGGAATTCGCTGTACAGGTTATTGGATTTTATATATACTCTAAAGAAGTATCATCAAAATGGTAAAGGACTCACTTTAAAATCCCTTCTGCACTAAAGCTAAACACTTGATCATTTCGGTACGTGATATTTCATGAATGTTGGTAAACCAAACATTGGGTTTAAATTTTTAAATGCCCTATCAAAAGGAATGTTTGATCAAGCTCGAGAATTCGGCATGATTAGGGTTCCCTATTTCGGGTAATCCCATTTTACTGGTAAGGTATGCCGTGGTGTATCTTGGACTGAAGATTTCAATATTCAACTGAAGTCTTTCTATCAATCCATGAGCATGTTTATAAGTTGCTTCTGTGTTATAACCCGTATCGCACCAAACCACTTGAATGTTGCTTTTCACTTTACAAGCCCAAAGCAAAGTAGCAGAGAAAGGGCCAAAACTTGTGGAAATACGAGAGGCCTATCAGCTCCTTGTTCCACATGCAAAGCACACTGAAGGGTCTTCGAAACGAACATTCTCATTGAATAAATGACATTTTTAGGGGTGATAAAGCTCATTATTTTATCCTACTAATTAAGTAGGGTATGCAAAAATACAAACTTATTTTTAAAAGCATAATATTTGTTATTTTTAGTCAAAACTGAAAGTGTTGTATTTTCAAGAATAGGAAAGGGTATTGTCCCGTACCTGAATATTAAACGGTGTACACTACACTCATTTTCATTTGGGCACTCTTTCTAGGAGGTCTCATAAAAATTAAGGCTTAGCGCAGTACCAAAGCAATGGGGCCTTCCAGTATAAAAAGTATAATCGGGTATCTTTGTTTTTCCAACAAGTAATGTTCCCTCCATCTTTTTTTCCTTTTTTGATGCTAAAAATCCCGCCCTGGTGTAAACTAAGCAGGATGCTTTCAAAAAATTTCAATGAAATATTTTCAGCTTCAGAGATAGTTGAAATTTGTACCGGCTCGTTCCCTTCCCGCTTTTTGGCAAGAAAACTCAACGCTTTTAGTCCGTATTTGGTTTTTCGAGATCATACAGGTTTATGAATTCTTGTTCCGTTGGCACAGTATCATAGGTAATGTTCACCGCATTTTCTAGGTAATAGATACCGAGCAATAGTTTTCAAAGTCGGTAGTTGACCAAGCAGGGCTTTGGCTGGTTCAATGGCCCCTTCTGATGTATACGGTAACGTGAATACTTTTAGTGTTTATTTTCCGAACCTCGGCACGTATGTTCTTCCACTTCCATTCATAAAGTGACTTCGTTGCTTTTTGAGTATTGATAATATCAATGGCATTACACCCCTACCGCCATAAGCAAGAGTTCCATGGGACTCGCTCCTTTTACTTCCTGCTCCTGTTTTGTTATCGATATATATCGAAACATTGCTTTCCTTTCCTTCGAGAAGGTAATCATCATTGATCTTGTTTAATGTGTAACTTTCATCTATTAATTTATTTTATCGTTAAAAACGAAGGATATCGCCAAACCCTCGTGCCGTCGCCTTAATTAGCTCCGCGCCTTCAACAATGGGGTGATCGCCATAACTTTCAGTATAAATTTCGAAGAGTGAGTCGCTTCCTTTCAATTGACCTAACACGCTGTCCTTAGGAACCGCTTGAAGCTGTACCGTAAGGATGCCTCCCTTTTCGTCCATCACATTACCGCCCAATTCGGCCACATACCGTAAAACAGTACCTTTGAGGCAAATTTTTCTTTTTTGATTTGGAAAGGAACGTCCCAAGCATTCAAGCGTTGAAAGAACGCTTCTTTTTCAATCGTTCGCAATTCTTTGAATTAAATTCTGCACCGAAACCTCTTCAATTTCGTTATGCAAGTCCAATTCTTCATGAATATGGCAGTTTTTCTTTTCGCCATGTCCTTCCACATAAATCTTCCGGGATCGGGTTCAGGCAGTTCTTTTCCACTGCCTTTTTAACACTTCACTAAAAGTAGGCTTTTCCGAAAACTCATTGGCGTTATTAGTAATCAACGAGCGAAAATACCCCATTGATTCTGGTGATGTTTTTCTTCGAAAGGTAATAGTTTAAGAGATTTATCAGCGGTAAGCCTGCGCCTACATTGTCTCAAACGATATTTTGGTGTTCGGACAATAGATTTCGGTGGTTGATAAAAATCCAAAGATGTTGTGTTGGCCAATTTATTGGACGAAACCAAATGGAACTGAGCTTGAATTAATATGATACTGCTACCTAATAAAGTAATGTATTGCCAATGGCGATCAACAGCCGAATTGGATGCCTTTTCGCAAATTGAATAACCTCCGATACGGCATTTGAGTAGCGGCTTCCGAAAAGGTTTCCTCCATCACTCATTGAGGGTTGCAACAATATGCTTGGAATCACAATGGCAAAAAATATGAAGTTCCAACCTTCGTTTTGCAATTTCAGCCTTTCACCAAAAGCGACTGATCAAGGTTCACCATCGACAGCCAAAAATGGCCGTGACTTGTTTCTTTTTCACAAGGCACCCAAATTAATGAGCGCGGGTTCGGTGACTAGCTGTGTACTCATAACGGCTCCTTATACAAATAATTCGGTTGCTTTGGGTACTTTTTTGAAAGCCTGTTCAAGGTCGGCCACCAAACTCGGGCTTCTTCAGCACAGAAAGACGAATAAGTGAATTCCTGATCTCTGCTTGCAGTCTTTTTCCTTGGAATGGATGCGTGGGTCATCTGCGAAGGGTGACACAACAAACTTTAACCCTCCCAGACTTTCGGCCAATTTGAAATAGTGAGTATGGGTCACAAAGGCATTGGCTGCTTCTTGGGTATTATTTTTTAAACTGAACGAAACCACCCCGCCAAACAAACCTCTTTGTTGTATGTTGGCAATTTCATGATTTTTATGTTGCTTCAAGCCTGGGTAAAATACCTGGTCCACTGCTTCGTGCTGTTCTAGGAACCGTGCCACCTTTAGCGCATTTTCGCATTGTTTTCGAAATCGTAAATCCAAGGTTTCAATCCCTCGAATGGTCAAAAAGCAATCCCAAGGGCCCAATACGCCCCCCGAAGCATTTTGGATAAATTTTATTTTTTCGGAAAGCGCGGGTGTTTTGGTCACCACTAGGCCCGCTACCAAATCGGAATGGCCCCCAATGTACTTCGTCCCACTGTGGATAACGATATCGGCTCCCAAATCGATGGGGTTTTGCCCAATGGGAGAAGCAAATGTATTGTCTACCACCAGCAGTGCATCTACACCTTTGGCAATAACGGCAATGGCTTCAATGTCTGAAATTTTGAGTGTTGGATTGGTGGGTGATTCAACTAAACCAATTTTGCGTGAAGTAACGGCCTGGGCAAATATTATTTACTTCTGCGGTGTCTACATAGGTGACGTGGATGCCCAATTTTTCGTAAACGTAAACAATCGGTAGGCGCCCCTTGTAGATATCGTCCACCGCCACAATTTCGTCGCCTGTGGAAAGTAATTTCAATACCGAATCAATGGCTGCCAACCCTGTGGCAAAGGCAAGCCTCGCGGGCCGTTCTCAAGTTTGGCCACAAGGTCTTCCAGCACTTTTCGGTGGGATTGCTGTTTCGGGCATAATCAAAGCCTTGTTCACACCAGGAGCTTCCTGTATAAAGGTAGATGTTTGGTAAACGTACCGAAATAGCACCTGTTAACGGGTCGTGCCGGGAACTGAATGGATAATGTTTAAGTTAGAATTCCATTTTTCTTAATTTTTTTGAGTTAATAAATAGATTAAAACAAAGGGTCTAAATACGCCTTGCGGGCGGATCTATCAGGAAAAATGTTATAAAGAAATTAGAGCATCCATTTCCCGAAGTTGTCGTGGGTTTTCGTTATCTATCAGCTGCCAAGGGCAGTGTAGAAAGAAGCACCTTCTTTGTAAACAAAGGGTTGTTAAGGCTTCAACGGGTTCAGTCTCTTCCACTTTTTGATAACATTTCAGTATGTTTTGAATTTAGAGCAATGAAATATTGAGAAACAAAAAAATTCATTTCTCCAAATTTTTTTGAAGAATTTATTTTTGGACTGCGCCTTGATCGATAATTTCCGGAATGGAACGCCCGCCAGGGCTCAGCCACGAGATGATATCGAGGTACAAAAAGCTTCTTCGCCTATAGGGGTTCGCTTCAATTCTTTAATTTAGGCGTAATGAACTCTTTAATCTCATGGGGGTAGATTTCACCCATCTCCTTAAAATTTAATCATTTACAAGTTGTACTTGGTAGGAGGTCTTCCATCTTGATCAAAAATTTATATGTACTCTTGATCAATCGCTCTAAAATGGTAATCGTCCCCATTCCCATAATGGGCCAACAAGATCTGAATAATAGTAGGGTCTTCCCATTTCAACGATTTATTGAAATGATTTTATCCAAATAAAATACATTTCTTGGTAGATCGCCCATACCAAAATACAAGTTATAATCTTGTGAAGAAAATGAGGGATGTGGTGCTCGTCCAACTTGCTCTCATATATCTTAATTCCGTCCAAAACCATGGGCACCAAAGCTGTTCCTTCCCTAAACGTGCCCTCCATAAAATGTAAGTTCAGCTTATGGGAATAACGATACAAAAACGCGAGGCTTTGTACGTTTTCACGGGAGGGAAAATCTTCTTTCTGAAGGGTTTCCTCAAACCGGTGAAGCCCTTCCTTGAAGCGAGGAATGTCCCCAATAAAAAACAAAGCCTCCAGTAAATACTGTTCGCCACGAACGAAAAAAACCGGGTTAAGGACAATCATGTTGGGGTTTTCAAAAAACAAATCGGTCCACTTCAAGGCATAACGATAGCACGATAAAAAATCCTGAATGAGGAAACTATACCACAAATGCGCTTTATACAACCACAATTTTTCACGAAAGCCCAAGCTTTCGATGTCGAATTTGGGTAGTCTATCATTAAAATAGTTTGTTATTACTTGATATTCTTCGTCATTTTTAACATACCCTTTTTTCAGGAAAATACCGTACAACTGCAATGACAAATTGGAAAGCTTGCTGGTCAACACATTCAATTGGCTCAATGCTTTGGCCTCGATGGTGAGCTCGTCGGCGCGGTTGCTGATGCTTCGGGTAATGTATTGCGACTCAATCACTTTTTCCAACTCCACAATTTCATAGGCCATGTTCTTTTCTTCATTTCCCCAAGCAAGGGCCTTGGCTTTTTCCAAAATTTTCAAACTCTGGTTGTATAAGCCTTTATGATATAAAATGGTGGCAAAATCCAGTTGTTCCCGAATTTGAAGCCGTACGTTTTGATGCAAGGGATTTAATCGAAGACTAATGAGGATCTGCTTGTACAAATGGGCCTTCAGGTTGGAAAGTTGTCTTTTTTGAATGCTCTTGTTCTTTAAAATTTCCTCTTCATCATAGTTGGGGAGTTTTTCCAAAATATCGAAAAGGGTCATGAATTTTGCCTCTTCATTAACGCCCAAACGCCCCACGTACAATTTGAATTGTCGTTTTTCAGACTTTGAAAGGGATTTTACAAGGTCGAATAGATTGTCTTTTACAACTTTGGGCATGGTAACTTTTTACAATTTAATTATTTGTAATTCAATAATTTAAATAATAAAAATCTTTTTTAAACTCCGTAATACACTTTGTAAAATTAGCGCATTTCAGTACTCCAAAATATAAATTCGCATATAATTATCAATTTTTATTCTGAAGAAATGTCGCAATCCCAAATTCAAATTTTTGATACTACCCTTCGCGATGGTGAGCAGGTGCCCGGGTGCAAACTCAATACCGAACAAAAACTCATCATTGCCGAACAATTGGAAAAATTAGGGGTAGACGTGATCGAAGCCGGTTTTCCTATTTCCAGTCCGGGAGATTTTAAAAGTGTCGAGGCTATTTCCGAAATTGTACAAAATGCTACCGTTTGTGGACTTACACGTGCCGTAAAAAAAGATATTGAAGTGGCTGCAGAAGCTCTTAAAAAGGCAAAGAGACCTAGAATCCATACAGGTATTGGCACATCAGATTCTCATATAAAACATAAATTCAACAGTACCCGGGAAGAAATTATTGAACGGGCCTTTGAAGCCGTGAGTTATGCCAAATCCTTTGTAGAGGATGTTGAATTTTATGCAGAGGATGCTGGCCGTACAGACAATGAATACTTGGCAAGGGTTTGCGAAGCGGCCATTAAAGCTGGGGCTACCGTACTGAATATTCCCGACACCACAGGATATTGCCTACCTAGTGAGTACGGTGCCAAAATGAAGTATTTGATGGAGAATGTAAAAGGCATTGAAAAAGCCATTCTATCCTGCCACTGTCACAATGATTTAGGACTGGCAACGGCCAATTCCATTGAAGGGGTCATCAACGGCGCGCGCCAGATAGAATGCACTATCAACGGTATTGGTGAACGTGCTGGAAATACCGCTTTGGAGGAAGTAGTCATGATTTTGCGACAACACCCTTACTTAAATTTAACCACCCACATCCAGCCCAAGGAAATTTATAAAACGAGCCAATTGGTCTCGCATCACATGGGCGTTTATACCCAACCCAATAAGGCCATTGTAGGTTCCAATGCCTTTGCCCATAGTTCGGGAATCCATCAGGATGGGGTTATAAAAAACCGTGAGACCTACGAAATCATTGACCCAAAAGAAGTGGGTGTCACCGAATCTGCCATTGTGCTTACTGCCCGCAGTGGGCGTGCCGCTTTGGCCTATCGTGCAAAGAAAGTAGGCTATGAATTGACCAAACTGCAGTTGGACGAAGTGTATGTCAATTTCTTGAATTTTGCCGATAAAAAGAAGGAAATTCAGGATAGTGATATCCATCAAATTATTGAAACCAGTAAGGTTTACCAACAAATCATTTCGGCCTAATGGGAAAAACCTTGTTTGATAAAGTTTGGGATGCACACGTGGTGGATTCCATCAAAAAAGGACCACAGGTGTTGTATATAGATCAACATCTAATCCATGAGGTCACCAGCCCACAGGCCTTTAAGGAATTGGAAGAACGAAACATCCCTATTTTTCGTCCCAACCAAATTGTTGCCACGGCAGACCATAACACCCCTACCCTCAACCAGCATTTACCCGTAAAAGACGCACTTTCCAGAAACCAACTAAAGCAGCTTTCGGAAAATTGCCAAAAAAACGGTATTACCCTATACGAATTGGGCCATAAATACAATGGTATTGTCCATGTCATGGCACCCGAATTGGGCATTACTCAACCCGGCATGACCCTAGTTTGTGGTGATAGCCACACTTCTACCCATGGGGCCTTCGGCTCCATTGCCTTTGGTATTGGCACCAGCCAAGTAGCACAAGTATTTGCAAGTCAATGTTTGCTATTGACCAAGCCGAAATCCCTTCGGGTTACCGTAAATGGAACCCTTAAAAAAGGGGTGCTTCCAAAGGATGTGATTCTCTATATCATTTCACAAATCGGGACCAATGCGGGCACAGGTTATTTCTGTGAATACGCAGGGGACGTATTTGAGAACATGAGTATGGAAGGACGAATGACCGTTTGTAATATGAGCATTGAAATGGGCGCACGGGGCGGTATGATTGCACCCGATGAAACCACTTTCAATTATGTGAAAGGCCGTGAATTTTCACCAAAAGGAATAGCATTTGATGAAAAAGTGGCTTATTGGAAAACCCTCCCTACCGATGTCGATGCCGTATTTGACAAAGAATATACCTTTGATGCCTCCGATATTGAACCCATGGTTACCTACGGAACCAATCCGGGGATGGGCATCAAAATTTCAGGGACCATCCCTACCTTAGAGGATGCTTCCTTTCAGAAATCCTTGGAATACATGGGGTTTAAAGCGGGTGAAAGCATGCTCAACAAACCCATTAATTATGTATTTATAGGAAGCTGTACCAATTCGCGTATTGAAGATTTCCGTGAAGCGGCCCAGTATGTGAAAGGCAAACAAAAAGCCGAAAACGTCACGGCTTGGCTTGTACCCGGAAGCAAACAGGTAGAAGCGCAAATTGAAGCCGAAGGGTTGAAAGCCGTCTTTGAAGCCGCAGGATTTCAACTTCGGCAACCGGGTTGCTCGGCATGTTTGGCCATGAATGACGATAAAATTCCACAAGGGGAATACTGTGTCTCTACCTCCAACCGAAATTTTGAAGGACGCCAAGGGCAAGGGGCCAGAACCATTTTGGCAAGCCCTTTGATAGCAGCCGCCACGGCCATTGAAGGCAAAATTATAGACATTACAAAACACCTCAACTAACATGGAAAAATTTGCAACACTTACCAGTACAGCCATTCCATTGGAAATTGAGAATGTAGATACAGACCAGATCATCCCTGCGCGCTTTTTAAAGGCCACCGACAAGCAGGGCTTTGGGGAAAATGTATTCCGCGATTGGAGATTTCAGAAAGACGGAACTGTCAATACCCACTTTGTTTTGAACAATGAAAAGTACCGCGGAAGTATTTTGGTTGCAGGAACCAATTTTGGTTGTGGCTCCAGCAGGGAACATGCGGCTTGGGCACTGGTGGGATATGGTTTCAAAGTGATTGTTTCTAGCTTTTTTGCCGATATTTTCAAAGGAAATTCACTTAATAACGGCTTGTTGCCTGTTCAGGTTTCGGAAGGTTTCCTTTCAGAATTATTTCAGCAATTGAAACAAAATCCCAATACCCAGATCACAGTGGATTTGGAAAAGCAAACCATTTCGGTAAATGAAACCCTTTCGGAATCCTTTGACATTGACCCCTATAAAAAAACCTGTATGATAAATGGCTATGATGACATTGATTACCTATTGAGCAAAAAAGACAAGATTGAAGCCTTTGAGGCACAAAAAACATAGTAAAATGAAACTAAATATAGCCGTACTTCCCGGGGACGGAATTGGCCCCGAAGTCACCAAACAATCCATCAAGGTATTGAATGCCATAGCCATGGAGTTTAACCATATCTTTACCTTTAAGCATGCACCCGTGGGGGCAATCGCCATCGACGAAACCGGAAATCCATTGCCCGAAGAAACCCTTGATTTGTGCAAGCAAAGCGACGCTATTTTATTTGGCGCTATTGGCGACCCAAAATACGACAACGATCCCTCGGCACCCGTTCGGCCTGAACAAGGCTTGTTAAAGCTTCGAAAGGAATTGGGCCTTTTTGCCAACATTCGGCCCGTAAAGGCTTATGACACGTTATTGGATAAATCGCCTTTAAAAGAAGAACGGATCAAAGGAACCGACATTAGCATTTACCGTGAATTAACTGGCGGGATTTATTTTGGGGAAAAGAAAAAAAATGAAGCAGGCACCGAGGCGTCAGACCTTTGTATCTATTCTAAAGAGGAAATTGAGCGCATTACCCATTTGGCCTTTAAAGCAGCTCAATCCCGAAAAAAGAAAGTCACTCTTGTGGACAAAGCCAATGTGCTGGAAAGCTCTCGCTTGTGGCGTAAAGTGGTGACCGACATCGCCAAAGGGTATCCCGATGTTGCTTTGGATTTCCTTTTTGTGGACAATGCAGCCATGCAGCTTATTTTAAACCCAAATCAATTTGATGTCCTCCTTACCGAAAATATGTTTGGCGACATTTTAAGTGATGAGGCTAGTGTGATTGGGGGCTCCATTGGGCTGTTGGCTTCTGCTTCGGTGGGTGAAACGCATGCCCTGTTTGAACCTATACACGGCTCCTATCCCCAGGCCAAGGGAAAAGGGATTGCCAACCCTATTGCTTCCATTCTTTCGGCGGCCATGCTACTGGAACATTTCACCTTGTACAAAGAAGCAGAATTGATTAAAAAAGCAGTAGAAAAATCGCTGGAATTGAATATCACCACACCCGATTTGAACCCTAAAAACAAATCGATTACCACCCATAAAGTGGGTGATTTTATTGAAGATTTTATCCTACACCCAGGAGACACCAATAGAAATTTTACCAATATCCATTTGGGTCAATCGACCATCATTTAATGCAATAGTTTGCTTTTTAATTGGAAATAGGTCGAAATTGTTTCGGCCTTTTTCTTTTTTTGGAGGATTTGTTCAATGCTATCGGGGAGGTCTATTTTCGGGAGGATTTCCTTCGGAATGACATCCAAAAACTTAACCGGATGCGCCGTTTCCAAGAAAACCCCATGATAATTTGGGTTTGATTTCAGAAAAGCCTTTAGTGCCAAATAGCCTACTGCTCCGTGAGGATCGGCGATGTATTGATGCTCGCTGAAAAGATGCAACATGGCTTCACGGGTTTCATTATCTGAAAAAGAATAGCCAGAAAGGTTGTTGGAGAGTTTTTCAAAATCATTCCCAAACAACTGTTGGATACGAATAAAATTACTGGGAGCACCCACATCCATGGCATTGGAGATCGTAGTCACAGAGGGTTTTGTTTTATAGGTACCGCTTTTTAAATACGTTGGTACAATATTATTCGCATTGGTCCCCGCCACAAAATGAGCGATGGGTAGGCCTAATTTTTGCGCCATGATACCCGCGCAGATGTTACCAAAATTTCCACTGGGAACCGAAAAAACCAAAGGCTTCTCCCTTTGTTTTAGGCTTTTATAAGCGCTAAAATAATAGAACATTTGGGGTAGCCACCGTGCTACATTAATGGAGTTTGCCGAAGTAAGTTTTCGCTTTCCTTCAAAATCAGAATCTAGAAAAGCCTCTTTCACCATGGCTTGGCAATCATCAAAAGTACCTTCCACTTCCAGGGCCATAATATTTTCACCCAAGGTTGTGAGCTGCTTTTCCTGGATTTCACTCACCTTGCCTTTGGGGTACAAAATCACCACCTCCACTCCTGGCACCTTGTAAAAGCCATCGGCCACAGCACCTCCCGTATCGCCTGACGTAGCCACTAAAACTGTCACCTTTTCTTCAGAATCCTTATTGAAATACCCTAAGCAACGCGCCATAAATCGAGCCCCAACATCTTTAAAAGCAAGGGTGGGCCCATGAAATAATTCCAGGGAAGCCACATGGGTTTCTAATGCAACCAAAGGAAAATCGAAGGAAAGGGTTTCTGTTACAATCTGTCGTAGGACCGTTTTGGGAATTTCGTCTCCCACAAAGGGCTGAATAGCTTCAAACGCTATGGAAATAAGATCCTTTTCTTCCATGGTTTCAAAAAAGGAAGGTGGCAAGGGGTTAATTTCCGAAGGGAAATACAGCCCTTTATCGGGAGCCAATCCTTGAATTACAGCCTCTTTAAATGAAACCGTGGGTGCGTTATGATGTAAGCTAAAATACTTCATGATGCGTTAATGATTTTCACCCCCTCGCTACCCAACGAAGAAACATATATATGAAAATCGATACCCGTTTTGGCATAGGTATTTTTGAATCCTTCAGCGACTATTTGAGCTCTTTCCTTACCTTTGCAAAGCGCAAATACCGAAGGCCCTGAACCTGAGATTCCCGCTCCCAAAGCACCATTGTCCAATGAAGATTGTTTTAATTCATTAAAGTGGGGAATTAATATTTTTCGGGCAGGTTCTGCTACAACATCCACCAACGACCTACCAATCAAATCATAATCGCTAGTGTACAAACCACTCACCAATCCGCCCACATTCGCCCATTGGCTAATCGCATTTTTCATTATGATTTCATTGGGGAGAATATTGCGGGCATCTTCTGTTTTTATTTCTACTTGGGGGTGAATAACGGTCACGAATAATTCAGAAGGGGTGGGAAGGGAAACCACTTCCAGCGGATGGTAACTTCTAATTAGCACAAACCCTCCAAAGAGTGCAGCACTTACGTTATCTGCAATCTGTGAACCACAAGCCGCCGCCTCGCCCAACATGGCAAAAGAGACCAATTCCTGTTTGGAATACCTTCCGCCCAAGAAATGATTTACTGCAAAAGCTGCCCCGGCACTACTTGCGGCACTACTTCCCAATCCGCTGCCCGGCTTGTATTTTTTAAACAATTCAATGTCTATTCCGAATGGAAAACCGTTTGCTTCCAACATTTTCTGAACCACCACACCCGCTGCATTTTTGGTTACCGCAAACGGAAGTTGAGCTCCTTCTATCTTTGAAATGGTGACTTTTTTGGAAGTATTTTGGGTGAACACCATTTCATCGCCTAGGGTGTCCAAGGCAAACCCCATGGCATCAAAACCACAGGAAACGTTGGCCACGGTAGCGGGTGAAAAAAGGTGTAGTGAATTCATTGATTAATTTTTTCCTAAACGAATGATATCCCCAAACAGTCCTGAAGCAGTGACTTCTGCCCCTGCGCCGGCGCCTTTTATAAGCAAGGGCTGTTCGGCATAACGTTCGGTGTAAAATAACACAATATTATCCTTTCCCTCCAAATGGTAAAAAGGATGTGATGCAGGAATCTCCTGTAAACTAACTTTTGCCTTTCCGTTGTCAAACGCTGCAACGTATTTCAATCGGCAGTTATGTTGAGTGGCATTTTGGTACAATTTTTCAAAATGAACGGCTTCGGTTTTAAGGGTTTCAAAAAAATCAGGAACCGAGCTTGCTTCTTGGGATTTCTTCGGAAGGAACGAAACATTTTCAATGGCATCCATATCCAATTCATAACCACTTTCACGTGCTAAAATAAGGATCTTTCGGGCCACATCCACTCCACTTAAATCGATGCGAGGGTCGGGTTCGGTATAGCCTTCTTCCCGTGCTTGGGAAACCACATCAAAAAAGGAGGTTTTTTCATTGAAATGATTGAAGACAAAATTCAAACTTCCCGAAAGCACCGCCTGTATCTTGGTGACTTTGTCTCCTGAATTGATTAAATTATTAAGGGTATTAATAATGGGCAATCCCGCTCCCACATTGGTTTCAAATAAAAAAGGGGCGTTATATTTTCGGGACAATTCTTTGAGTTCCTTATAATTTGGGAAGGCAGAAGAACAGGCAATTTTATTGCAGGCCACCACCGCAACACTCTCTTTCAAATAATGTGCATAGCTATTGGCCACCGCCTCATTTGCGGTAATATCCACAAAGACACTGTTCATCAAATTCATTTTTTTAAGGGTTGCAAACCAGGTTTCATCGGTTTTGTCTTCCCCATTTTGGAGCAGTTCTTCCCATTGCTGCAAGGGGATACCATGCTCCCTAAAAATCATTTTTCGGGAATTGCTAATCCCTACCACATTTACTTTTAATAGTAATTCTTCGTAGAGGTGTTTTTGCTGTTTTTGGATTTGGGAAAGCAATCTTTTGCCCACATTGCCTACCCCAACAATAAAGAGGTTTAGGGTTTTTACCTGTTTTTCAAAAAAACGATAATGTAGGGTATTTAAGGCTTTAGATACATCTTTTTCGGCAATGACGGCCGAAATATTCCGTTCGGAGGCCCCTTGTGCGATAGCTCGAATGTTCACATTGTTTTTCCCAAGGGAACTGAACATTTTACCGCTAATGCCTTGGTGACTCTTCATATGATCGCCCACTACGGCAATGATGGCCAGCTCTTTTTCCACCACCACAGGGTCTATTTTCCGAAGGGAAATATCGTACGCAAATTCTTTGTTGATGGTCTTTTCGGCCAGCTTAGCCTCCTTTTCCTGCACAGCAATACAAATGGAATGCTCTGAGGATGCCTGTGTGATTAAAATGACATTGATGTCTTTGGAAGACAGCGCCTCGAACAGCCGTTTGGAAAACCCTGGAATTCCTACCATTCCAAGTCCTTCCAGCGTGAGCAAAGCGATATTGGGCAAATGGCTGATGCCTTTTACGGGACCTCGGTCATTGTTTACCTTTTCTGAAATCAACGTCCCTCTTGCCTCGGGTTGAAACGTATTTTTAATGAGAATAGGAATGTGCTTGTCCAGCACAGGACGAATGGTAGGCGGATACAACACTTTTGCGCCAAAATGGGAAAGCTCCATGGCCTCCTGATAAGAAATTTCCTCAATGGGGAAAGCCTGTTTTACCATCTTGGGATTGGCCGTATACATACCGCTTACGTCGGTCCAAATTTCCAGTACTGAAACATCCAAAGCTCCCGCTAGGATGGCGGCAGTATAATCGGATCCACCACGTCCCAGGGTAGTGGTATTTCCATCTACATCACGTGCCACGAAACCGGGAAATACGGTAATTTGGGTTTCGGTTTGTTGAAAATAAGCTTGGATGTTTTGTTCAGTTTTTTCGGAATACACTTGTGCTTGGGTAAAACGGGAATTGGTCACAATCAACTCCCTACTATCTTTTAAAGCAGCATTTTTGAATTGTTGTTTTAATGCTTCCGAGATGATATACGAAGACCAAATTTCCCCGAAGCTCAAGACTTTGTCCTTTGTCCTGTCTGAAAACTCATGGATTAAATAAATCCCTTGAAGGATTTTCTTCAACTCTTTTAATTGCCCTTTTACATTTTCCAGAGCATCCAAAGGAATATTCAACGCTTGGGCCACTTCCCAATGGCGAGCTTCAATGGTTTGCAAAAGTTTTTTGTAATGGGAATCCTTGAGGTGGGCCAATTCACCTGCTTTTTGAAGGATATCTGTGATTCCTCCCAACGCAGAAACCACCACTATAAGGGTCTCTTTTTGGGCTTCTTCTTTAAGTATTTCTAGTACTTTTTGAATATTCTCTGCCGTGGCCACCGAGGTGCCTCCAAACTTCAATACCTTCACTGGAACATGGTTTGGTTAAACTAAAAATTGAAATAATTCGGGCTTATCATTTAAATAATCGCCATAAAAATGATACCGTTTCATTTTTTCTATGAGCGGTGGTAAATCTTGGGGAGATTTCAATTCCAGCCCTACAACCGCACTTCCATTTTCACGGTTGGTTTTTTTGGTGTACTCAAAATGGGTGATGTCATCATCCGGTCCTAAAACCTCTTCCAAAAATTGCCGCAAGGCCCCTGCCCGCTGTGGAAAGGTAACAATAAAATAGTGTTTTAGGTTGGAATATAATAGGGCTCGCTCCTTTATTTCGGCGGTGCGGGTAATGTCGTTGTTGCTTCCACTTACCACACACACGACATTTTTTTCTTTGAGTTCTTCCGAAAAGAAATCCAAAGCGGCAATGCTCAAGGCCCCAGCAGGTTCAACAATAATGGCATCCTTATTATAAAGATCCAGTAGGGTTTGGCATATTTTTCCTTCCGGAACTGTTATGACCTCATCTAAATTCTCTTTACAGATTTCAAAAGTGAGCTGCCCCACTTTTTTAACGGCAGCACCATCCACAAACTTGTCGATATTGGATAACGCAACTACTTTTCCAGCTTCCAAAGAGGCCTTCATGGCGGGTGCCCCGGCGGGTTCTACCCCAATTATTTTGGTGCTGGGGGAAAGGAGCTTAAAAACAAGACTAAGCCCAGCAGCTAACCCTCCACCGCCAATGGGAACAAAAACATAGTCGATAGGAACCTCGGCCTGTTGCAAAATTTCAAGGCCTACCGTAGCCTGCCCTTCCATCACTTTTTCATCATCAAAAGGATGTACAAACACTTTATGGGCAACCCTACTTTCCGAAAGGGCTAATTGATGTGAATCATCAAAGGTATCACCTTGTAATTTTACCTCAATAAAGCCCTCCCCAAACATGCGTACTTGTTCTATTTTTTGCAAAGGGGTGGTCGCTGGCATATAAATGGTTCCGTGAATTTTTAACAACTTACAGGACAATGCCACTCCTTGCGCATGGTTTCCAGCACTGGCACAAATGATTCCGTTTTGGGTCTCTGAAGTTGAAAGGGAAGCCATTTTATTGTAAGCCCCACGAATTTTATACGATCGTACCCGCTGCAAATCCTCCCTTTTAAAAGAAATGTGCGCTTGAAAAAGTTTTGAAAATCGTTCGCTTGGGAGCAAAGGGGTATTCAAGACCACGCCTTTCAATCTTTCCGCAGCTTGAGAGACTTTTTCCTGGGTGGGTGAGTATGTAAGTTGGGTGCTCATCTATGCTTCGGCGAGTTCTTTCTTTTCGGTATTGATCACTTTCATTTCGGTCATGGCACTGCGAAGTACTTTCCCAATTTTTTCGATGGGATGGGCTGCAATGGCTTCATTTACCAAAATCAATTCCACGTTATCAATCCCTTTGTTGGGAAGTGTCTTTCCTATATCGGTAGGCTGAATGGTTTTCATGAAATTGCCCAGCAAAGGTTTGGCCGAATGATCAAACAAATAACAACCGTACTCTGCCGTATCGGAAATGATACGGTTCATTTCAAACAGCTTCTTTCGGGCAATGGTATTGGCAATCAAGGGCAATTCGTGTAGCGATTCATAATAAGCCGATTCTTCAATGATTCCCGAGGCCACCATGGTTTCAAACGCCAGTTCTACCCCAGCTTTTACAAAAGCAGCCATGAGGGTTCCTTGGTCAAAATACTGTTGTTCCGAAATATGTTCGGGGGTAGGTTCGGTTTTCTCAAAGGCAATTTCCCCCGTAGCAGCTCTCCAACGAAGCAAATCTTCATCGTCCTTGGCCCAATCTTGCATCATTCCGGAAGAAAATGCACCACTCATAATGTCATCCATGTGCTTTTGGAATAAAGGTTTCAGAAGGGTTTTTAATTGTTCCGAAAGTTCGTACGCACGCAATTTTGCCGGATTGGAAAGACGGTTCATCATATGGGTAATGCCACCATGCTTAAGGGCTTCGGTAAGGGTTTCCCATCCATATTGAATCAATTTCGAGGCATAGGCTGCTTCAACTCCTTGCTCGACCATTTTATCAAAACACAAAATAGAACCTGTTTGCAACACCCCGCATAAAATGGTTTGCTCGCCCATGAGGTCGCTTTTTACTTCGGCCACAAAAGAAGATTCCAACACCCCTGCCCTATGGCCTCCCGTGGCATAGGCATAGGCTTTGGCTTGACTCCAGCCCTTATTTTCGGGATCGTTTTGGGGATGTACCGCAATGAGGGTAGGCACTCCAAAACCACGTTTGTACTCCTCGCGCACCTCCGATCCCGGACACTTGGGCGCAACCATAATCACGGTGATGTCTTCCCTAATTTGCATGCCTTCTTCCACAATATTGAACCCATGCGAATAGGATAGTGTAGCTCCTTTTTTCATTAAAGGAAGTACTTTATTGATTACAGGGGTGTGTTGTTTATCGGGGGTAAGGTTGCAAACCACATCGGCAGTTGGAATGAGTGCTTCAAAAGTACCCACTTCAAATCCATTTTGGGTGGCGTTTTTATAAGAGGCCCTTTGGTTTTCAATTGCTTCTTGACGTAACGCATAGGAAACGTCCAATCCCGAATCGCGCATGTTCATGCCTTGATTGAGCCCTTGGGCCCCACAACCCAAAATCACGATTTTTTTTCCGTCCAGGGCCTTGATGCCTTCCGAAAATTCTGAAGCATCCATAAAGCGGCATTTTCCTAGTTGTGCTAACTTTTCCCTTAAAGAAAGAGTGTTAAAATAATTTTCCATGTCTTGTTGTTTTATGCACTGGCAAAAGCTTCCAGCATTTTGGTTATTTTCATTTCATCCTTGGTGACCGCAATCCTCCCTGAACGCACAAATTGCATGATGCCGAAAGGTTTCAGTTCGCGGTATAATAATTCCACTTCGCTTTTTCGTCCCGATTTTTCCAAAACGAAAAAGTCACGGTTTACAGTAACAATACGCGCGTTGCTTTCTTTGATAATATTTTGGATTTGCCGTTCTTCAAAAAGCAATTCACTCTTTATTTTGAAGAGACAGGACTCTTGGTAAATGGTTTCGTCATCGGTATGGTAGAATGCCTTGATGACCTCTACCTGTTTTTCAATTTGCCCAATAATTTTGCGCATTTGTTCTTCTGAAATTTCCACCACAATAGTCCAACGGGATACATGGTCTATTTCGGAAACCGAAGAGTTAATGCTCTCAATATTGATTTTTCTACGCTGAAAAATAGCCGAAATACGATTGAGCAATCCTACATTGTTTTCGGTGTAGATGGATACGGTAAATAATTTTTTTTCTTCCATAACTAGCTTAGTCTTATATCGGAAACCGAGGCTCCCGTGGGTATCATAGGAAACACATTATCTTCTTTTTCTACAATTACTTCCAGAAAATAAGGGCCCTCGTGTTGTAACATCTCTTTTATGGATCCTTCCAAATCTTCTCTTTGCGTTACTTTTTTGGCATCGATGTAATAGCCTTTGGCTATCTGTACAAAATCGGGATTAATAAGTTCTGTTGAAGCATAGCGTTTATCAAAAAACAGTTGTTGCCACTGGCGTACCATCCCTAGGAAATTATTGTTTAGCACCACTATTTTAATAGGCACTTTGGTTTGAAAAATGGTCCCTAATTCCTGAATGGTCATTTGGTAGCCGCCATCTCCAATTATGGCAATCACTTCCCGTTGAGGAGCAGCCATTTTTGCTCCAATAGCAGCAGGAAGGGCAAACCCCATGGTTCCCAATCCACCTGAAGTAATATTGCTTTTGGTTTGGTTAAATTGGGCATAACGGCAGGCAATCATTTGGTGCTGGCCCACATCCGAAACGATAGCAGCCTCTCCTTGGGTTTGGGCATTGATTTGCTTCAATACTTCACCCATGGTCATCCCCTCTTTGGAAGGGTTCAAGTCATTATTGATGACTTTTTCAAATTCTATGGTATATAAATCCTTAAATTGTTGATGCCATGCCTCGTGGCTATTTTTGTTCAGTAACGGCAAAAGCAATTGGAGACTTTCCTTGGCATTCCCCAAGACCGCTACATCGGTTTTTACATTTTTATCGACTTCGGCGGGGTCAATTTCAAAATGAATAATCTTTGCTTGTTTGGCATAGGTGGCCAAATTCCCTGTGACACGGTCGTCAAAGCGCATTCCTACGGCAATAAGCACATCGCATTCGTTGGTTAATTTATTGGGGGCATAATTACCATGCATTCCAACCATCCCAACATTTAAAGGATGTGAAGATGGGAGCGCAGAAGCACCCAAAATGGTCCAAGCAGCAGGGATTCCTGCTTTTTCAACAACGGCTTTCAATTCGGTTTCGGCTTCCCCCAAAATAATTCCTTGTCCCCAAACAAGTAAGGGTTTTTTTGCGGAATTAATCAACTCGGCGGCTTTCTCAACAGTGGAGGGATCTGTTTTTGGGGCGGGGGTGTAACTTCTTATCCCAGTACATTTTTTATACTCAAAATCGAATTCCTCAAATTGCGCATCTTTGGTAATATCGATCAAAACAGGCCCAGGGCGCCCACTTTTAGCGATATAAAAGGCCTTGGCAAATACCTCAGGAATTTCGGAGGCTCGGGTAATTTGATGGTTCCATTTGGTCACTGGAGTGGATATGCCCACAATGTCGGTTTCCTGAAAAGCATCACTACCCAACAAATGGGAGCCTACTTGTCCCGTAATACAAACAATGGGGGTAGAATCGATTTGAGCATCGGCAATTCCAGTAATTAAATTGGTTGCTCCAGGACCCGAAGTTGCCATGGCTACCCCTACTTTTCCCGAGATACGGGCATATCCTTGTGCGGCATGGGCCGCACCTTGTTCATGACGGGTCAATACATGGTGAAGCTTGTCTTGATATTTATACAATTCGTCATAGACGGGCATAATTGCACCTCCAGGGTACCCATACAAGGTATCTACTCCTTCTGCCAAAAGGCATCGAACAACTGCTTCACTTCCGGAAATGCGTTCTTTTTTTGAGGTTGCTCCTAACTGGTTTTGGGCCGTTTGTGTTTCCATAGTTTTCTATTAAAATTCATCGGTAACGCACCCTTTGGAGGCCGATGAAACAGTTTTGGCATATTTGTATAGGACGCCTTTTTCAAATTTTAATTTGGGGGCCGTCCAGTTTTTTCTTCTTTGGTTTAATTCGGTTTCGGAAACCTCCAATACAATGGTTTTGGTCTCTGCATCGATGGTAATGATATCTCCCTCTTCTACAAGGGCAATGGTCCCACCCTCCTGTGCTTCTGGAGTGATGTGCCCAACCACAAATCCATGGGTACCGCCGGAAAAGCGTCCATCGGTAATTAAGGCCACATCTTTTCCCAAACCTGCCCCAATAATGGCTGCCGTGGGTTTAAGCATTTCGGGCATACCAGGTCCCCCTTTGGGCCCTTCGTAACGGATGACCACCACATCACCTTTCTTTACCTTGCCGTCTCGAATGCCATCATTGGCGTCGTATTCACTATCAAATACTTTAGCTTTCCCAGAAAAACGAAGCCCTTCCTTTCCAGTAATTTTGGCCACGCTTCCTTCGGGAGCGAGATTTCCGTAAAGCATTTGCAAATGGCCCGTAAGTTTAATTGGCGTTTCGAGGGGTTTTATGACTTCTTGATCTAAAGGTAGGTCCTTGGCCTCCAGTAAATTTTCGGCTAGGGTCTTTCCGGTTACGGTCAAACAATCCCCGTGAAGCAATCCCTTTTTCAGTAAATATTTTAGCACCGAAGGTATCCCGCCTATGGCATGGATATCTTCCATCAAGTAGTTACCACTAGGTTTCAAGTCGGCCAAAAAGGGAGTAGTATCGCTTATTTTCTGAAAATCATTCAAGCTGAAATCAATATTGGCAGCCCTTGCAATGGCCAAAAAGTGAAGCACGGCATTTGTTGAGCCCCCCAAAATAATAACCAAACGAATGGCATTTTCCAAGGATTTCCGGGTGATGATATCACTAGGCTTGATATCTTTTTCCAACAGCAAACGCATGGCTTTTCCTGCGGCCACAGCTTCTTCTCTTTTTTCTTTTCCAGTAGCTGGATTTGAGGAATTGTAGGGCAAGGTCATCCCTAAGGCTTCAATGGCCGAGGCCATGGTATTGGCAGTGTACATACCACCACAGGCTCCCGCTCCAGGACAGGCTTTTTCAACCACTTGCTGGTATTCGGTTTCAGAGATAGTCCCTGCCACCTTGCTTCCCCAGGCTTCAAAAGCCGAAACCACATCCAGTTTTTTTCCATTGTGACAACCCGAATCGATGGTTCCCCCATAGACCAAAATGGAAGGACGATTCAAACGAATCATCGCCATAAGGGCCCCGGGCATATTTTTATCGCACCCTACAACCGTGATGAGACCATCATAACTCATGGCTTGCACCACTGTCTCCATGGAATCTGCAATGATATCACGGGAAGGCAAAGAATATCGCATTCCGGGTGTTCCCATGGAGATTCCATCACTCACCCCAATGGTGTTGAAGATCAATCCTACGACATCCTCTTTCAAGGTTCCTTCTTTTGCCAGTTTAGCCAAATCGTTTAGGTGCATATTGCACGGATTTCCTTCATAGCCCGTACTGGCAATACCTACCATGGGCATATAAAAATCCTCGGTAGTCAAGCCTATGGCGTGTAACATGGCTTGTGCAGCCGGTTGGGTGGGATCTTGGGTAACGGTTTTGCTGTATTTATTCAGTTTGCTCATGTAAAATGGTAAAAGCTTGTCTTTATTAGTGTTTCGAAGGTATTGAAATGTCATTCCTCAAATGCTTGTGATTTATCAAATGATTTAAGGTCAACTTCATAATTTTTACATTATATTATTGATTATCAATATTTTAATTTATTTTTTTTACGATACTCATTCCTATAGTTTTAGGAATAAAAAAAGCCTTCCCGTTTCTGGGAAGGCTTTTCACACTGTTCAAAAATGATAAAATACCTACCCGTATTGTCTGGAAATGACAATAATCGTGATAATGGTATTTGTAATATTGTTTTGCATTGCGAATAACAAATGTTGAAAATTATTCCTTAAAAAACAACAACTGCCTATAATTTTATTGAGTAGTTTTTTTTAATTCCGTACATTTGCTCCCGTAAAAAGAGGAAAGATTTGACTGATTGCAACCTCGCAAAAAAATGCTAAAGGCAGTGCCTACTACCTTCTTAGCTTCAGCTTAAATTTTACCGAAAAATTAAATTGCAATATGGCTTATTTATTTACTTCCGAAAGTGTTTCGGAAGGGCATCCAGACAAAGTAGCAGACCAAATTAGCGACGGCTTGATTGACCATTTCCTGGCCTTTGACCCAGACTCCAAAGTAGCCTGTGAAACTTTGGTGACAACAGGGCAAGTATTTTTGGCCGGGGAAGTAAAATCCAGTGTCTATCTGGATGTGCAGAAAATCGCACGGGATGTTATCAATAAAATTGGGTACACCAAAAGTGAATATATGTTTGACGGAAACTCCTGTGGGGTGCTTTCTGCCATTCACGAGCAAAGTGACGACATCAACCGTGGGGTGGACCGTGCCAACAAAGAAGAACAAGGTGCGGGAGACCAAGGAATGATGTTTGGCTACGCCACCAAGGAAACCGAAAACTTCATGCCTTTGGCCTTGGATTTATCACACAAAATATTGATAGAGTTGGCGGCCCTGCGAAGAGAAGGAAAAGAAATACCCTATCTGCGGCCGGATTCTAAAAGTCAAGTGACCATAGAATACAGCGACGACAATACTCCTATTCGTATTGATTCAATTGTGGTATCTACCCAGCATGACGATTTCAACGGTGATGAAGCAGCCATGCTGTCTAAAATAAAAAGCGACGTTATTAATATCTTGATCCCAAGGGTAAAAGCGAAATTGAAGCCGGAGCTCCAACGTCTTTTTAACGACCAGATTACCTACCATATCAATCCCACAGGGAAATTTGTAATTGGTGGACCCCATGGCGACACCGGATTAACGGGTAGGAAAATCATCGTAGATACCTATGGCGGAAAAGGAGCCCATGGAGGAGGTGCCTTTAGCGGAAAAGACCCTAGTAAGGTAGATCGTTCTGCAGCGTATGCCACTCGCCATATTGCCAAAAACCTAGTAGCAGCAGGTGTTTGTGATGAAGTATTGATTCAGGTGAGCTACGCCATTGGTGTCGTGGAGCCCATGGGAATATTTGTGGAAACTTATGGCACTTCTAAGGTGAACATGACCAATGGCGAAATTGCCCAAAAGGTTTCCGAGATTTTTGATATGCGTCCAGCAGCCATTGAAAGAAGATTGAAGTTACGCCAGCCCATGTATTCTGAAACAGCGGCCTATGGGCACATGGGTAGAAAGAATGAAGTGGTGACCAAAACGTTTTATACCCCAGACCAACAATCAAAAACCCTTGAAGTTGAATTGTTTACTTGGGAAAAACTAGACTATGTAGACAAAGTAAAAGAAGCCTTTGGTTTATAACGAAAACCCAATAATAAGAACAAAATCCTCCTTATCAAAAGGGGGGTTTTTTATATAATGTTGTGCCGTTTTGCCTTTTGCACCGCTTCAATCTTACTGTGCACCTGTAATTTTTGATAGATATTTTCTATGTGTTTCCGGACGGTGCTGGGCGACAAAAAAAGATTTTCGGCAATGACCGTGTAACTAAGTCCGGTGCTTAACTGCTCCAATACTTCTATTTCCCTTTTGCTCAACGAAATATCCTCTTTGTCCTTTTCATTTTCAATGCTCAAAGGATTCCGTAAGAGCTTCAATGTTTTTAGGGCAATGGAAGGATTCATCGCTGCCCCCCCGTTCAAGGTTTCTATCATCCCATTGTACAAATCTTTGGGGTTGATTTCCTTTAGCAAATAGCCATCGGCACCTGCTTTTATGGCGTTGAAAATATTTTCGTCATTATCGAAGGCCGTGAGCATGATGATTTTAATTTGGGGGTATTTTTGCTTTACCACTTGTGTTGTTTCAATACCGTCTAGCACAGGCATTTCAATATCCATCAAGATGATATCGAGGTTATGGTTTTCTTCCAGTTTGGCCAATAGTTCGCTTCCGTTGAGGGAGGTGTGTTTCACGGCCACATCCTCAAAAAAGGAAAGTTTTTCCTTAATAGCATGGATCAAAAAAGAATTGTCATCTACAATGGCTACTTTCAGCGTCATTTGGCAGGTGGAATTAGTTGGTACTAAAGCTAAATCATCACTTTATTTTAGCCAATAAGGCAATTGACGTATAAAGTTAGGAATTTTTGGGAATGGATAAACGCAAGTGGGTTCCTTTTCCTTTTTCGGAATCGACACTTAATTCACCGCCCATATCCTTGGCTCTTTTGGTCATGTTGTTGAAGCCATTGCCCATATCCACTTCCCCTATATCGAACCCTTTTCCATTATCGTGAATGGTCATTTCAAAATATTCCTGGGTTTCGTTAATGGTCACTTCAACCTTAGATGCCTCAGCATATTTTATGGCATTATTTACTGCTTCCTGCATAATACGATAGAGGTTCATTCCTTGAATGGAGGTAAACCTATACTCTTGGTCCACAGAAGCACCCATTCTAAATTCAAATTGAGTCCCCAATGCGGCTACTTTGGCTTGGTTGATAAAATTGGTGATACGGGACTGAAGGTCTTCGAACGTAATGTCGTTTTTGTTCATGGCCCAAATAGTGTCCCTTAATTCATAAATGGTTTGGGTGGTAAAGGAGCTAATCCCGGATAGCTTTTGGGATAGTTTTTCCTGAAGATTGGGGAATCCAAATTTCAAATTATCAAGACTCGAAATAATAAAAGTAAGCTGTGATCCTATGTTATCGTGTAGGTCCCGCGAGATACGAAGCCGCTGCTCCTGTAATTTATTTTGTGTTTCAATGGCCGCGAGGGCAGTTTTCAACTCGCTTTCCTTTTGCAACTGACGGTTTTTGAGCTTTTGTTGATTATAAAACAAATAGCCCAACAATCCCAGGACCAACGCAAGGCCAAACCCACCATAAACTAGGGTATTTTTCTTTTTAACCTCAAGTTCTTTTTCAATTAATTGGGCCCGTTGTTGAACGATTTCCTTTTCCTTTTTCTCGGTTTCATATTTTGTAGCAATCTCTGCTATGGCCTTGGTATTTTCCTCATTCAATAAAGAGTCCTTTGCCGCGAGGAATTGCCTTAAATATTCATTGGCTTTTTTGTAATCCTGCTGACCTTCGGCATACTCTACTAAAGCGGCATAGGTTTCTTTTTCCACCATTTTTAGCTGATGCATTTTGGCAATTTCATTTGCTTTTTGAAGATACCCTTGTGCTTTGGAATAGTTTTTTTGATCGAGGTACATTTGCCCAAAACCCAAATAACTATAGGCCTCTCCATTAAAATCCTTGATTTCTTCACGTAAAGCCACCGCTTCATTGAAGATACGTTCTGCGGTGCCAAACTCTTTTTTGCTGGAGTAGGCCAAAGCAATATTGGAAAGCTGCGTCGCTTCCATTTTTCGATCCCCTATGGTTTGGGCAATGGACAAGCCTTTGGAATAGGAAGCAATGGCCTCATCGTATTTTTTTTGGTAATCATAAATGGCGCCCACATTGTTATACCCATTAATGAGTCCGTCCATAGTGCCCAATTCCTCTTGAATTTTTAAGGCTTCGGTAAGGTAAAAGGTGGTTTTATCAAAATCCTGAATATAGTAATACACCACCCCAATATTGTTATACGCTTGGGCAATGCCGTTCCGGTTATTGAGTTTTTCTTCAGCTTTTAAGGCATCAAAGAGGTACTCCAATGCCTTTGCATAGTTACCCTGCCTAATGTGTATGGTGGCAATATTGTTCAAGACAATGGCAAAACCCTTGGTGCTTTGCGTTGCCTCTACAATGCCTAGGGCACGATTGTAATAATACATAGCGCTGTCATACTGCGTTTTACGCTCATGGAAATTGCCCAGTCCATTTAAATTGATCCACTCTCCCTTGGGAAAATTCAATTGCTTGGAAAGTGCGATTCCTTTTCTAAAAAAAGAAGGGGCGCTATCCAAATGGGTCACGTTGTAATGCCCTCCTATTTTTTGCAATAAAATAACCTTGGAAGTATCTATCGGGGTTTTTTCCAAAACGGTTAAAACACTATCGATATTGGTTAGGGTTTCTTGCGCAATGATTTCCGTGGAAAAAAAGAAAATCACCGCAAGGGCCAGAAAGGAGCGGTATACCATAGAGATTTGTTTCATCCGAAGATACAAACTAAAGTTTAATTTCCGGTTGGGGAATGAGCGCCTCCGAAAGATTATATCTCAAGAAATGATACTTGTTCAAGTGCAATTGCCTGGTAGTTATTTGGCATTGGCTAATGTTTATTTGCCGTTCCAGAATTGCTTCTTTTTCCAAAGCAACCTGTGTAAGGGCATGATTGGCTTTTCTGAAAAAAAACCAAAGCGCAATACACAATACGAATGTTATGGAAAAAATCCAGCCCACGGGAAAATCTAATTAGTGGCTATAAAAATAAGGGTTACAAGTAACCCATAGAATAGGGCAAGTGGCGTATTTTAACTTCCGGCAAAAGGGGTTCCAAAAATGCCCACGGCGAGCTCTGTCCAAACCAATAAAAAAAGAAAAAAGACACCCGCGCAAAGCAATACGCGGTCTCGTTTCTTCTTGATTTTTTGCAGGATCCATTCACAGGATAGCCCTGCAATGAGCAGTAAAATTCCGGCAACCAAAAAATCCTTTAAGCTCCACTGTACTTTCTCACTAAATTGCATGGCAATGGCAGGAATGAGCAACACAACCATGATGATTGCCAAGATTACATAAAGCCTTTTTGTGAGTGTAAGCATAAAAATAGGTAACTATACAAAGATACCAAATATAGGATTAAGCCATTACACTAAATCCCTTTAAATGAAATCCTTCACCTTATCTATGGAAGGAAAAGGAGTCATTCTGGAAGTACTATACTTTTGGAAAGGTGACCAAAATTTGGGTACCCTCACCCACCTGTGAAGTAATCATCGCTTCACCATGAATATCCCTAGCCCTTTTTTTGATGTTATTTAATCCATTGCCCATTTGAGTGGTGTCTGGATCAAATCCTTTCCCGTCGTCTTCGATGGTGAGTTGGTACTGATTTTTTTCTTCTGAAAGGCGTACTTTAATATGCTTGGCCTCAGCATATTTCAAGGCATTGTTTACCGCTTCCTGAATCACCCTGTACACGTTCATTCCTTGCACCGAAGGCAACCGTACTTCGTTGGAAATGTTTTCTGCAACAATAAATGCAAAAGTCACTTTGGTATTCACCACCCCTGCCTTTTCAATAAAATTGGAAATACGGGCCTGTAAATCTTCCACTGAAATCACTTCTTTATTCATGGCCCAAATGGTGTCCCGCAACTCATAAATGGTTTGGGTGGTAAAGTCACTAATATGGCTCAATTTTTCCGAAACCTTGGATTGTTGATCCTCTAGGCCGTACTTCAAATTATCCACCGAAGAAGTTACAAAGGTAAGCTGGGCACCAATATTGTCGTGCAAATCACGGGAAATACGCAGTCGTTGTTCCTGCAATTTGTTTTGGGTCTCAATACGGGCAAGAGCCTCTTTAAGCTGGACTTCTTTTTTAAGTTGGCGGTTCTTCAATTTCTGTTGGTTGTAGAATAAATACCCTATCAGCCCCAAGAGCAATGCCAAAGCAAGGCTACCGTACAAAAACCGATTTTTCCGTTCTACCTCAAGTTCTTTTTCGGCAAGGGTGGCTCGGGTTTCAGCCAAGTCGCGTTCCTTTTTTTCGGTTTCGTATTTGGTTTCGATCTCGGTCACCTTTGCGGCTCGCTCTTCATTAAATACCGAGTCCCGCAACTTGTAAAAGGCCTCTTGCTTTTCCAGGGCATTTTTATAATCGCCTATCTTTTTATAAAACCAAGCCTCTTGCTGCACCACATCACGAATTTTCTCAATGCTCTCGCTTTCTTTGGCATATTGATTGGCTAGGATGAAATTTGCCTTGGCCTCTGCATTGTTTCCTTGTTCATAGGCAATGGTGGCCAGGTTGGTATAGTTGGTGGCCAAATTATAGATCCTTCCATTGATTTTGTTCATGACCAAGGCCCTGTTTACATATTTCTTGGCTTCTTCGTACTTTTTTGACTTCAAAAGAGTATTTCCTATGTTATTGAAGATAAAGGAAAAACGAAGCGAATCGTCCACCTTTTTAAGCAGTTCCACGTTTTGGTAGTGGTAATAAAGAGCACTATCTGCCTTACCCCAATCGTCAAAATTAATAGCAGTAGCATTATTCGCAAAAATAAAGTATTTGTACTGTTTGTTTTTTGCCTGCGCCATAATTTGATAGGCCTTTTTCCCATAGGCCACTCCTTTTTCATAATCTTCAAAATCGTGGTACACAATAGACTTATCTGAAGTGTGAAGTGATATCAATGCGGTATCCTTCATTTGTTCGGCAACGGTTAAAGCCAGCTGGGCAAAATCCAGGGCTTCTTCATATTTACCAGAGCGCAATTCTTGATAATGAAGCCTTTCGTATATTTTCCGAAGTCGTTCCAAAGAATCCAATTGCCTCAGCAAAGGGATTACTTTTTGGGAGTAAAAAGTGGTGCTATCGGTGTTTTTTTGGTTATCATTTACATAAAACCTATAGTACCAATAGTTGGCCGTATCGGCTTTACTTTTTATAAGCTTTTTGGCTTCCGAAAAATAGATCTCGGAAGAATCCTTGCTTGTAAAAGCTTTCAATAGAAGGGAGTCTATAGTAGGTTGGTTTTGACAAAAAGCAACGGGAAAACAAAACAAGCCTAACGCTAGGAACAAAAAGGGCTTCATACTGGGAAATTTGCTCTCTAAAACTACAAAAATAATAGAAAGCGTGAAGTAGGTCTCATTAATATCACTCCCTCAAATGATTTAGTAATATGTAACCTTCCTAACAACGGTATCTTTTTGACCAGGGCGGTACATTTTGATCCAATTTCCTTTGGCATCATACGTCATAGGAAAATCCTTATTTTCCGAATACTCAATCCCCTTATTATTGAAGAATTTGTAGGATGTTTTAACAGAATTGTACTGTACGTAATTTTCAATGAGGGTCACTTTCATTCCATCGTTCAGTTCCTCATAGCTATATTGAATGAGCATATCGGGCTCCCCATCAAAAAAGGTTTCTATTTTTTCGATCCTGCCTTTGGTATCGTAGGAGTAGGAATGATCCATTTTACCATCAAAGTAGGATTTGGAAAGATTTCCAGAAGCATCATATTCATAGGTCATTTCCATACCGTCAAATATCTTTTTCACGATCATTCCGTTGCCATTCACAGTAAAGACGGTTTCAGCATTGCCATCAAATTCTTCCTGCTTTATTGTTGAAGGATATCCTTTTTTATCGTAAAAATAGGTTCGTGTTCCCGCAGGATAGGTTGTTTTTACCAAAAACCCTTTTTCATCAAAGTAGTTGGTATGGGTAGCGTATTTATCAGTATCGGAAATCTCCCGTACATTCCCCAACAATCCGAAATGGCTGGTTTTATAGGTTAAAACCATAGGATTGAGAGGGGCATCCTTAAAATCATTCCCTTTTTGTGAAAAGGCAGTTATGCCACAAGAGAACAAAAAACAACTTAGTACAAAACTTTTTTTTAGCTTCAGCATAACATATAATCTATTGATAGCTCTTGATTAACTGCCCATTACTCCATTCACCAATCTTCTTGCTATAGCTGCTATCGTGAAAATAACCTTTCCCTTGTTGTTGCCCATTAACCCATTCTCCCCCGTAATAGGAATTATCCTTAAAGAAAAAACGTCCTTGACCGTGAAACTGGTTATTGGTATTGAACATCCCTTCATACTTATCGCCCGAAGCAAACTTATAAGTTCCCATGTACATTTTTCCGTTTCTAAAGAAGCCCGTAAAGACATCGCCATTGCTCCATTTGTAGCGGCCATATTTGTCTTGGCAATCCCCTGCTACGCATCCTGTTTCGATGTTGTTGTCATAAAAAGTATAGGCGGTATCCACTAGGTAATTTTTGTAAATGGCATATTCCCATTTCTCATTTTCAAGGTCATGGGTATAGCCGGCCCCGTTCATCATACCCTCACGGTATTCTCCAATCATATTTTTCTTTGTTCCCAAATAGCAGCCATAGCCGTGAAGTTGGTCATTATCCCAAAAGCCTATGTAATCGCCAGCATCGGTCCACCGAAAAAAACCATAACCGTGGCGTTTGCCATTTTTCCAAAATCCTTCGTAATATCCATGACTAAAGTTTTTCTTTCCCCATCCGTTTTGGCAGTCACCACTTTCGCAATTATCGGTTACCGAAGGGGTATTGGGCGTATTGGGAGCATTGGGCGTACTGGGAACAATACTGGAATTGTTTCCTGAGGAACCACCACTGTAATAGGTTAATTGCCTAGTAGAAAACACAGACGATCCATTCATTTTCTGAAACCAGTTGCCTTTGGCATCATAATTTAAGGTTAAGTTGGAAGAAGAGAATAAATTCACCCCATCCAGGTAATAATCGGTATAGCTAGAGACTTTACCATCGCTTATCGTGGTGGTTTTTTTGGTAACCACCAAATAATTGCCGCTGTTGTAATAGGTATATTCGTATAAATAGGTCATGGCCCCATTATTGAATATTTCATCCTTTATGATGCGGTTTTTGGCATCATAGTATTTTTTACTGGTAATTTCTCCCGTTATCACATCCCTTGTGGTATCCCAAAGGCCTTTACTGTTATAGGAATATTTATCACCTGCACTACCGTCGCTGTACTGCCATTGGATAACCCGATTTTGGGAATCTAGGGTATACAATTCGGTAATATCGCCGTACGAAGATTTTGAAACAGATTTGGTCAAACGCCCAGAGGCATCATAAAGATAGTCTGTGGTACCAATAAGGGCACTTTTAAATTGGGTAAGTTTTCCCTGGGTATTGAAATGATATTCATAGCCCCAATCGCCTGAAACGATTTCCGATTTGATATCTCCCTTAAAATTTAATTCTTCTTTGGTGTAGGCAATCGGAATGGGGTTTGCAGGAGCATTTTTCCAATCCATTTTGTATTGTGCCCATGTCCCTTGTGAAATCATCCCAATCAATAGGAATATGAGAAGGTGCTTTGCTTTCATGCTGTTCGGTTTTTATGTGTAAGCCAAAATTGTCAAAAAAAAAGGGTAAAAAAAATACGGCAGTTGCCGTATCTTTTTTTCTATGTGGTCGTTACATTTTTTTGGTTAGGGTTCCATTGGTCCATTCACCAATTTGAGGAACGAGGTCCTTGTTGTGGTAATAGCCCCTTCCGCTGTATTGCCCATTGCTCCATTGGCCTCCGTAATAGGCCCCGTCATTAAAGAAGAAACGACCTGTCCCTTGAAACTGATTGCTGCTATTGAACATCCCCGAATACTTATCGCCACTGGCAAAACTATAAGTTCCCATAAAGAGCTTCCCATCCTTAAAGAAGCCTGTAAAAATATCGCCATTGCTCCATTTAAATTGTCCATATTTGTTTTGACAATCCCCGGCAATACAACCCGTATCACTACCGGTGGAATAAAAATCATAGTGAACAGAGATGTTTCCGTTCACAAAAATTCCTTGCTCCCAAGTATCACCAGATACGGTAACACCCAATCCGTTTAATTGTCCATTTTGATATTCTCCCACGATGTTGTCTTCATTTTCGGCAATATACACGCCATACCCATTCATGTTGTCATTGGACCAATTGCCTATGTATTTTCCGGTTCCGGTCCATTTGTACAAACCATAGCCTTCTTTTTTACCGTTTTTCCAAAATCCATCATAATACCCATTGGAATACTCATACTTCCCCCAACCGTTATTGCAATCGCCATCCACGCATCCAGAAGCAGTATTGTTGGTTGGTACCACACTATTGCCCGAAACCATTTTTACCGCTTTAAAAATGTAGGATGCAGCCGTGTAATATCCTGGAAGGATGTATTTTTTTACGCCAAATTCCTTTAGCACCAAATCATCCCCTTCGCGCTCTGTGGTAATATTGGTATAGTCCAGGGATTTCCCTTTCTCAATCACGTGGTAGCTATTGGTTTCTGCCACCCTACACCAATACAGGTGGTTTTGTGAATAGGGCAACGGCTCCGCATTTTTGGCACCCCAGTTGGAAAAAGACCGAATGCCGGGAAGCATATAGGTGGTATTTTTGGACTCAATATAATACAGATAACTCCCCCCAATATTCACAAAGGGCCCTGAAAGGTATTCGTCATCGGTATACAGCGCAAACGAATAGGGGTTTGTAATGTAAAAATTACTTCCAACATTGCGTTGCAGGATAGAGGCCTTTCCACTGGAACCGCTGTAGGCATTTTTAAAATCTTCCAACAGGTAAATGTTTCGGGAAGATTTATCCAGCACCGAAAGGGTGTCGGTATTGAGGTACTTTAGGTCTTTCACATTGCTAATGACCCTTCCATTGTCGCGAAGGACATAATCGTATTCATTGGTTTTGGTCCAACTCAACCCCGAAGTGGTATTGGTACCTTGGGGGACAGGAACTTGTGCTACAACAAGGGTTGCCAAGCAAAAGTACAGGCCTAAAAATAGGGTGATAGATTTCATGATTGAAAAGGTTTTTAGTGTTTCAACAAAGTACTAAAAAAAATTGAAAATGACGTATAGGGCATTTGCCCTAAAATAGGGTTGGTAATCATTGGGTCATTCTGAAATTTCCTTCAACTGTTCCTTGGCTTTTTGGAAATCGGTTTCATTCTTGGTTATTTTTCGCAAAAGGGTGTCCAGATGGTTCGCATCGCGATGGATTCCAATGATAATCAAATCCACGATCAACCTAAACACAATCAAAAGGATTGCCGCCGCAAAGCCTTCCGAAAAAACAATAAAGAAAAACCCGGCCAGGATCACGGTAAACTGCTGGATAAAAATGCGCACATAGGGCTTGAAGAAAATAGCACTGGGAGAATAGTCCTTATATTGGTCGTTTTGCCAAAAATTGGTGTAAAAATACTTGAGGTTCGATACAAAAAGGGAAGCTAGCACAATGGTCATTCCTTCCTGTTTTAGAATGACCCCATAATTGTGGATGAGATGAAAACCATCTTTCAAATCGGGGAGGGTGTTTTGAAAGAAGGAAAAAAGAAAAATAGACTGTACAGCCACAAACAAACCATAATGTGCCATAAAAAACAAGACAATTCCCAAGGAAGAACTGGGCATTTGCACCTTGCCGTTGCTTTTTTTACCATGGGTATTGACCATCCACAGCTTCACACAATGAAACAAACCAATGATGATAGTTTCCAAAAAATAGGCAAAGACAATGCTTATGGGCGTCACTTTCTTGTACAACAAGAGGGCCAAAAGGAACAAGGCATTTGCCCACACCAGGTAATTGTATTTATTCGGGAAAAAAATAGGCTTCATAGGCTAGGTAGTTTAAAAACCCCATTGAAACCAATGGGGTTTTGGTGTGCGATGAACCTAAACTCCTCATTTAAATTCCCCGCTATTAACTTGGCTAGTTAATTACTTTTTAAGATCGTACCCGTAGATAACATCATCTTTGGCTTTGTAGTACAATACCCCGCCAAAATCATCTACTTCATACTCGGGTTTTTTGTCTTTCAAAATGATTTCCTTTTCAATTTTCCCTGTGTCTTTGTTCACTTTTACCAAGCCTACGCCGTCATCCAATTTGGTAAGGATGAATTGAGCATTTTCGGTAGCGGCCGTGGCCTTGAAGCGTTGCGACATAAACTCAAAAGAGGCAGAACCTATGGCCGAGAACATCTTGGCCTGACGGTCATATTCCTTTCCGTATTCATTGTATTGGCCCAGTGCATTCTTGTTGGCACCTGCTGCGGCAGCGGCAGAAGCTGCCATAGCGGTGGAGGCTACGGCAATAACCCCTCCCACAATTTTGGCAAAAGTGCTTTTGGAAGGTGATTTAAAATACTGATGGTACTGTTCGCTTCCATCAAATCCCAGCACGGTCATGTTTTGATCGGAACCCAAAAAGATCCCATTATCCCTAACCTGCAGGGTATTGGGCTGTTCTTTTTCGTCAAAATGGGTCTTGGCAAAATTGGATACAGTTCCCGAAGCAGCATCTACGGCAAAGATTTCGTCATCGGCCGATATTAAATAGCGGTTGTTTTTGGTATCGAAAGTCGAACTCACCGAAGTAGCTCTTTTATACTTCAAGGGCTTGTCCCACACTTGATCACCAGTCTCTAGGTTCACGATATTGGCGTCTTCCGAAGTAATATAAATCAACCCTTGGGGCGAATTGGCCATCACCATGATATTCTCTCCCGTTTTTAACGGCTTTTTGAAGAGTGTTTTCCCATCAAAGGATATTTTATTGATCCCTCCTTGCTGGATTCCGAACAAAATTCCGTCATCCATAATATAAAAATGCTGTACGTATCCTTTGGTTTTAGGTGCTTTTTCCCATAGGTCCTCTCCTGTTTGGGCACTTAAAAATCCTATCTCCGATTCATCTTTGGCGGCAAGGATGCTGTTGCTTCCATTACTGCTCTTGTTGCTTACCACGGCCAATCCTTCGGGAAGGATTTCAAAATTTACTACCTGTCCTTTTACTTTGGCGGCATCTTTCCAAAGTTCTGCACCATCGGCTCCAATTTTATAAATTTCCATACTACTGCCCGAGGTATTACTTTCGAAAGCATAAATCTCCTTTTCGGAAACATCCGAAGTCATCCAGTTCACGTTCTTGATCTTGTTTTCCCAAAGCGTTTCACCGGTTAGGGTTTTGGCGATGATTCCTTGGCTGGTTGGAATCAACATTTTGTCTTTTAGCAACAAGGGATCCCCGGTCACCAAATAACTTTTCATCGTGGTTTTTCCCGGGGGAAACAAATAAAAGGAGTAATCTTCTTTTCCGGTCCCTAAATCATATACGGCCACTTTAGGAGTGTTGTTTTCGGCGATCCCACCTGTTTTTTGAAGCCCACTTACAATCAATTTGTTTTGTGGCATGGCGGTGGAGGAGGTGAAAATTTGTTTCCATTGGTTTCCTTCCGAACTAAAGAGTACTTGCCCCGAAACAAAATCGATCACGGTTTTCTTGGACGATAAAAATCCGCCTTGGGCTACCATCACATACGGGGATTGTGGAATAAAATTCAATTCCTCAGGCTTTACACGGCCGTAATCGGTAAATTTGAAAAGCAGGTCATTGCTGCCCGGTTTAATCCCAACCAGTCCATCGTTACTGGCCACCACCAGCGTACCGGCTTCGGTAAGGTACATTTCGTTGATTTTCCCGCCTATGGTGTAGCTCCAGTCGGGTTGTTCGGCTTTCTGTGCTACCATCACGAAAGAGAACAGCATACTAAAAAGCGTATAAAAAAGTGTTTTGGTTTTCATTATTGTTTGATTAATTAAGTTGACTCAAAATTGGAAAACATTCAACTGCCATTCAATAAGGCAATTGACGTATTATTGTGGGGGTAATGGGTAAAAGGGACTGGGTAAAGGGAAGAAGCAATAAAAAAACCGGAAGCAGAACAGTTGTTCCACTCCCGGCTCCACGTAAAAACCTCAACACTTGAGATTTTCTTGAATGGGTTTAATTTTGCATTAAATTCATGTTGAAAGACCCCTCGGTAATGCTTTTGGTACTGTTATCATTAGCATTTTTGGCTTCAAAGCTGAAAGTCCCTTTAATTGTAGTATCGTTTTTTTCTGAAATATTGATTTCCCCGGCAACCCCACTGTTCTGAAATGGTGCCATCCAGCTTTGGCTATTAGCCGGGTTACTGATATTTGCCTCAATGTATGTAGCTGTATTGAAGATGGTATTTGAATCACTTATCTCATAAGAGCCCACACCGGAGTATCCATTAATGATCATTACTACTCCTTTTCCATTGGCATCAGACCCTTGAATGGTAATGGTTGTAACTCCATTACCTGTTACTTCATTTGCAGTGGTCGCTATTTCCAAAGAGGTAAAAGAAGTTCCATTTACTTTAGCCGTTAAGGTTCCCGATGCTGCTTGAGGATCGCCCCCGCCGTCATCATCTTTTTTACAGGAAACGAGCACTAGGCTTACAAAAAGAAAGAAAGAAAGAATTTTAATTGATTTCATCATAATTGAGTTTTGGTTATCGTTGGGAACAAAGTTGCCCCAAAACCAAAGCTCAAACAATACGGCAATTGTCGTATCTTGGAGGGAAGGGTAAAAAAAAGCGCCCCGCGGGCGCTTTTCTTATTTCTTTTTTACTTTACAAGTATTAATCCCAAAGGGAGCGTAGAGCGGGCAAAAGCTAATGAGGCTGGTCAATACAAAAATACCCGCTAGGATCAAAAGAACCAATCCCAACGTCCCCGGAATCGTGCCGGTAAAGTACAAAATAGCAATAATCACGGCGATGATAATACGTATAAATCGATCGCCATTACCCATGTTTTTTTTCATAACAAAAGAATTTAGTTAATACACTCAAACTTAGGAATAAAATTTTAGAAATGTGGTGACTCAAGTCACAACCCCTTAATTTCAATGGCTCCTGTTTGCTGCCTTAGTTTTCCGGATTGTTCTAATTTTTTGATCATCCTGCTCACCACCTCCCTTGCCGTACCCAATTCCATGGCAATTTGCCTATGGGAAATAGGAATGGGGTTTTGTGCCGTAAGTTTGGATTTTTCCCATAGGTAATCATAAAGCCGAGTTTCCAAATTCCCAAACAATATATGCTGCATGGTTTCCAACATTTCGGTATAACGCAAATCATACTGACTAAAAAACAATTGGTTAAGGCTTGGGAATTTCTTTAACCAAAGAGGAATTTTTTGTACAGGTAGCAATAGCACCTTGGTAGTTTCTTCTGCAATAGCATACACTTTACTAGGGGCTTGCTTTAAGGAGGAAGCAAACGACATAACACAACTTTCCTTGGGTTTTATGTAATAGAGCAACAATTCTTTGTCATCGTTGCTTACATAGACCCGAACCAATCCTTCCAATACCAAAGGCAGTACAGTTATATACTGCCCTTCTTTTAAAATGAAACTATTTTTCTCAAATGTTTTGAGCTGAACTTCCCTCCTAATGTCTTGAATGTGTTCTTGCTTTATCGAGAAAAGTTCGGCAAGGATGTGGTCTTCTTCCATACTAAAAAAAGTTCCCAATGGCTTGGGAACTTAAAGGTAAGTATCTTTTTTGAATTATTTTTTTAGTACCCTGCTTGTGTACACCGTCCCGTTATCGATTTCAATACAAATAAGATAGGTTCCCGAGGCAAGGGCAGTAAGGTCAAGAACTTCCAAGTCACGTTCGTATTCAAGGATTTTCTTCCCTTGCAAAGAAAAAAGAGTAATCTTTTTTAAGCCATGAGCCGCTGGAGAGGACACATACAGGTAATCGGAAACAGGATTGGGATAAAACTTGGTCACAGGTGCATTTGCTTCTCCATTTCCCAAAACAATATCTACACTATTGTCAAATTTTACTACGGTAAATTTATTGTGGATAACCGCATAAATATCATCTTGGGAATCCATGACAATTCCCCTGGCTTCAGTTCCTTGGCTATCATAGAGAGCGCTCCACTCAAAACCGTTGGTCGTAGAAAAGGCATACAGGAAGAAATGAGAAGGTGCCCCTCCATTGTTGTTAGAATACCCAGCAATATAATAGGAGGCGTTTGATGCCACTTTAATATCGTAAACCCAATTGGTTATCTCTGGTAGGAGTTGAGAAGAACTAAACACTATGCTGCCATCCAAAGGAGATACTTCCAATACTTCTAGGGCTCCATTGCCTCCAACGGTCCAATTGGTTCCTGTGACAACCAAATTCCCATTGGGAAGCAAGGCCATTCTTCCCGAGGTCATGTCTGTAGGAAAACCATATACTTCAGAAAACAACGTATTTCCTTGAATATCCTTTTTATGAACCCCCAGACCATACAAGCCATTATCATATTGTTGTGTGAGGGTATAGGTATTACCATTTGCATCCAATACGATATCGGTTCCCCAGGTTTGGTTGCTTCCACTATTGTCTTGACTCCATAGGAGGTCCCCATTTTCGTCCCAAACGGCCACCGCATTGGTTTGTTCAGAGACCGTTGCTTTGCCTATCAAAGCAATTTTTCCGTTCTTATAATGCATTCCCCTTAGGGCATGGATATTGGTAAACGTTTTCACCCTTTCCCAAAGTAAATTGCCATCCACATCAAATTTCAACAATAGAAAACCGGCACTGGCAGTCGTGTTGGTCGTACCTGCAGCGGCAACATACAAATTATTGTTTTCATCCAAAGCAGCCCAATGCCGCTTGCCCATACCAGAGACACTTCCCGAACCGTAAACTCCTTCTACCGTTTTGTTGAAGACAAGATTCCCCTGCGGATCAAACTTAAGTACCTTAATCGCATTGGGCACTTCATTTTGTGAAGAAAGAATAAACCGATAACCCGTAACAATAATATTATCATTACTATCGGTCCCCACCCAAGTACTGCTGTGGTAATTGTTTGCTATAGTGGTTGCAATAGAATCTTTCCAAATTAAGGTACCGGTTGGGGTATGTTTTTGCACATACAAATAATCATTAAAAGCAGTTACAGGCCCACCGTTACCTACCGTAACAACGTTATCTTGAGAATCGTTTGCAATCATTTTACCCAAAACCAGGTAATTACTATAAACATCCTCCCACAATACGTTTTGGGAGAGCAAGGAAAAGGTAAAAAAGAGAGAGACAAGGGTTAGTGTTTTTTTCATGGAAGATTTCTTTTGGTTATATCCGTAAAACAAAAAACAAATCTCCTACCCTACCTAAGGATAAGAAATAGTTGTCCCACAAAGTTGAGTTAAATTGAAAACCCAAGCCATGACAAAAATCACATTTAATTGATTTTTAATGAGATAAAAGGGAGTTGTTGCTTAACGCTTTCTATGCTTTCTTGGAGTTTTTTTTGAAACGCCAGATGCGCCTCACTTTCGGGATGATGGGGTTTGTGTTGTAATCTCTTTTGAATTGAATCAATTTCCTTCCGAAGGCCTTCGGTGGTGTGAGACACCCAAACCGCCAAAAACTTTTCCCAAAGGTAATCAATGGCCAACTCGTTGGGATGAAGTAGGTCTGTGGCATAAAAACGGTAGTCGCGCAACTCGTCCATCATGAGCTCATAGGAAGGGAAATAATAGTATTGGGGGTGGTTTGCCAATAATTCGTGGAGGGCCGAAATAAGATGCGCCTTGCTTCGATTGTTTTCCACAAAACCGTCCTTGAGATGACGAACGGGTGAAACAGTAAAAATTACCGTACCCTTTGGGTTTATCGCCTGAATTTCGGAAATAAGACGAGCTAAGCTGTTCCTGATTTCTTCCACGGAAAGCAACTCCTTGCTAAACTGGTTTTGAGGTACTTTATGGCAATTGGCCACCATGTTTTGGGTCTCTTTAAAACGGTAGACCCATGCAGAGCCAAGAGTAAGGATGATATGTGAGGCTTCCGAAAGGTCTTTTTTAACAGCTTTTAGTAACTCGTTCAATTGTTTCAGCAATGCCTCCTTTTGCAACTGCGACAAAGTGGAGTGTACCTCAAAGCAATGCCATAACCCTTGCTGTTCAAAGACGTCTTCCTCGGTAAAAAAATCATTCTTTACTGCCCTGACAACCAAATTCGATAAGGAAACGGGATTAAAGATCACCCCAAAAGGGTTCTGGCAATTCCGAAACTGGAAATAATCCAGCTTCCCTCCTATGTTTTCTGTAAAACAGGAACCCAGTAACACCAACTTGGACCCATAGTCTATTTGGGGTTCTTGGGGCACAAGGGGAAGGTGGGTTTGAAGATTCATCGGTTCATAGATGTCACCTCGAGCGCAGTCGAAAGGTCACACGTTATAATGTGAAGTAGGTCTCGACTGCGCTCGACCAGACAGATTATTATTTTAGGTATTCTTCAGCAGCTTTCAAAGCCTCTTTGATTCCTTCAGGGTTCTTCCCTCCTGCCGTAGCAAAAAACGGTTGGCCACCGCCGCCGCCTTGGATGTATTTCCCAAGCTCACGAACAATCAGCCCAGCATTAAGACTTTTTTCGGCAACCAATTCCTTGGAGATATAACAGGTAAGCAATGCTTTGCCATCGGCAGCACTTCCGAAAAGCAAAAACAAATGCTCCACTTCATTGCCCAATTCAAAAGCCAAGTCTTTTTGTCCCGCCGCATCCAAATCAATCTCGGTAGCCAAAAAGTGCACCCCATTGATTTCTTTGATGGCCGCTTTTAAATCGCCTTTCAGGTTCTTGGCCTTGTCTTTTAGTAACTGCTGGATTTGTTTCTGCAATTCGCTGTTTTCCTCCTGCAGTTTTTCAATGGAACTAACCGGGTCGGGCGCATTGTTCAACAGCTTCTGCACCTGTTTGAAGGAAGCCGCACGTTCTTCAAAATACTGTTTGGCAGCATCGCCGGTAATGGCTTCAATCCTACGTATTCCCGATGCCACGGCACTTTCGGAAGTGATAATAAAATGCCACACATCGTTGGTGTTGGGCACATGGGTTCCCCCACACAATTCCATCGATTTTCCAAACTTGATGGCACGTACCGTATCACCGTATTTCTCTCCAAAAAGCGCCATAGCGCCTTCGTCAATGGCTTGCTGGTAGGGGACATTACGACGTTCTTCCAAAGCAATCCCTTCCCGAATACGGGCATTCACAAAGTCTTCTACCTTTTGCAGTTCTTCATCGGTGACCTTGCTGAAATGCGAAAAGTCAAACCGTAGGTTCCGGCTGTGCACCATCGACCCCTTTTGGGAAACATGCGTCCCTAGAATATTCCGTAGGGCTTGGTGCAACAAGTGCGTTGCTGTATGGTTGGAAGCCGTGCGGGAACGTTGTTTGGCATCGACCACCGCCTTAAAAGTAGCTTCGGGATGACGGGGCAAGTTTTTGGCAAAATGAACAATGAGGTTATTTTCCTTTTTGGTGTCCACAATGTAGACCACTTCCCCATTGCTGGCTTCCAAATAGCCTTTGTCCCCTACTTGACTCCGCCTTTCGGATAAAATGGGGTAAGGTTAAAAAACCACCGAGGAATAACTCGCCTTCTTTTTTGCTTTCTACTTTTCGGTAGCGTAAAATCTTGATCTGTGCTTCCAGTAGTATCGTATCCCACAAATTCCTTCCTCGGCATCGTCATGCAACACCTCCCAATCGCCCGTGCATATCTTGTGCAGCCCGGGAACGCTCTTTTTGTTGCTGAAGCGCCTTATCAAAACCTGGTTCGTCCAACCCAATCGCTCGCGCAAAATGAGTGCCGTTAAATCGATAGGAAAACCATACGTATCATACAATTCAAAGGCTTTCTCCCCTGAAATGACATTGCCTTTCTCGGAAGCAATTACATTTTCCAATAACACCAACTCCTTGGTCCAGGTTCTCAAAAAAGAGGCTTCCTCTTCTTTGATCACATTGGTAATGAGGTTTTTTTCATGCACCAACTCGGGGAAGGCCTTACCCATCATTTTCACTAGGGTGGGCACCAATTTATAGATAAAGGGTTCTTTGGTCGTTAAAAAAGTAAAGCCATACCGAATGGCACGACGCAAAATCCTGCGTATCACATACCCAGCACCGCTGTTACTGGGCAATTGCCCATCGGCTATCGAAAAAGCCACGGCACGGATGTGATCGGAAATCACCCGAATGGCCACATCCTTCTTCTCGTCTTTTCCATATTGGCTATGGGTCACGGCTTCAATTTCGCGAATCAGCGGCGTAAATACATCGGTGTCATAATTGCTCTGTTTGTGTTGCAACACCATGCACAAACGCTCAAAGCCCATCCCGGTATCAACATGTTGGGCAGGCAATTTTTCCAAGGAACCATCGGCTTTTCTATTGAACTGCATGAATACCAGGTTCCATATCTCCACCACTTGTGGATGATCTTGGTTCACCAATTGTGCCCCGGGAATTTTTGCTTTTTCTTCGGCAGAGCGAATATCCACGTGGATTTCACTACAGGGCCCACAAGGTCCCTGCTCGCCCATTTCCCAGAAGTTATCTTTTTTATTTCCGTTCAAAATACGGTCTTCGGGCACAAATTGTTTCCACAGTTCAAAGGCTTCGGTATCCCGCTCAAGGCCTTCGGCTTCGTCTCCTTCAAAAATGGTCACGTAGAGGATGTCTTTGTCCATTTGGTAGACTTCGGTCAACAATTCCCACGCCCAGGCAATGGCGTCTTTTTTAAAGTAATCGCCAAAACTCCAGTTGCCCAGCATCTCAAACATGGTGTGGTGGTAGGTATCCATTCCCACCTCTTCCAAATCGTTGTGCTTGCCGCTCACACGAAGGCACTTTTGGGTATCGGCTACCCGAACGTCCTTGGCTAATTTATTCCCTAGGAAGAACTCCTTAAACTGGTTCATCCCCGCATTGGTAAACATAAGCGTAGGGTCTCCCTTAATGACCATGGGAGCCGAGGGCACAATGGTATGTGATTTTGATTTGAAATAATCTAAAAACTGTTGACGGATTTCTGCCGAAGTCATAAAAAAATATTAATTGTAAGAGGTCTATTCTACACAAAAGCAAACAATTTCTATCTTTGTTACACGTTACAAAGAAGGCTTTTGCCTTAAATCACCGCAAAAATAGGACTTTTTAAGATATGTCTAAGGTAAAATATTACTACGATAGCGAAACCCTTTCGTACCGAAAAATAGAACGGAAAAGAGGGAGGCGCCTAGGGATTTTCCTGCTTTCCTTACTAGGGTCCCTGCTCAGTGGTTTTTTGCTATTGCTTATCTACATTAACCTTCCCAACGTAGAAACCCCCAAAGAGCGGGAACTGCGCCGGGAACTCTCTCAAATGGAGCTGCAATTTGAACTGCTCAACAAAAAAATGGACCAGGCCGAAACGGTACTGGACCAGATGGCAGACCGCGACAATAACATTTACCGGGTCTATTTTGAAGCAAACCCCATTCCCGAAGAACAGCGCAAAGCGGGTTTTGGAGGGGTGAACCGTTACAAGGATTTGGAGGGTTTTGACAATTCCAAACTCATCATCAATACCAGCAAGCGATTGGATATCTTGACCAAGCAAATCGTCATCCAGTCCAAGTCCCTGGATGAGATTGCCATCCTTGCCACCGAAAAACAAAAACTACTGGAAGCCATTCCCGCCATTCAACCCGTAAACAATGAAGACCTTACCCGTATGGCTTCGGGCTATGGCTACCGTACCGATCCTTTCACCAAGGAACGTAAGTTTCACTGGGGCATGGATTTTACCTCCCCAAGGGGCACTCCTGTGTATGCATCGGGCAATGGCGTGGTACGACGGGCCGATAATACCGCCACAGGATATGGAAATCACATTGTAATTGAACATGGCTTTGGGTATGAAAGCCTGTATGCCCATCTCTTTAAATACAACGTTCGGGTAGGACAAAAAGTAAAGCGAGGTGACCTTATTGGCTTTGTGGGCAGTACCGGACGAAGCGAAGCCCCACACCTGCATTATGAAATCTTCAAGGATGGGGAACGCATCAATCCTATTAACTTTTACTACGGAAACCTAACCCCCGAAGAATTTGCCTTGATCCTTCAAAAATCACAGCAGGAAAACCAATCCCTAGATTAATGCACGTAGAGCTACCATCCAAACTATACTATAGCATTGGTGAGGTAGCCAAAGCCTTCGATGTGAATACTTCCCTCATTCGGTTTTGGGAAAAAGAATTTGATATCCTAAAACCGAAAAAAAATGCCAAGGGCAACCGAAAATTCACCCCAGAGGACATCAAAAACCTCGAATTCATTTACCACTTGGTCAAAGAACGTGGTTTTACCTTGGAAGGTGCCAAAACCCACCTCAAGGAAAACAAACACAAAACCCTCAACAAATTTGAGATTATTCGTAAATTAGAGTCGGTTAAAGCCGAACTTTTAAAAATAAAATAAAACCTCTAAATCCCACCCAAAATGAAAAAAGGACTCATTGCCATTATTGCTATTGTTGCAGTTTTGGTCATTATTGGTTTTATAGCAGGACCCAAATTCTACAACTCTGCCATTACCCTTCAGGAAGGAGCTACCGCCCAATGGGCCAATGTAGAAAGTGCCTACCAGCGCAGGGCAGACTTGATCCCCAACATTGTAAATACCGCAAAGGGATACGCCGAATTTGAACAGGAAACCCTCACCAAGGTTATTGAAGCCCGCAGTAAGGCCACTGCGGTAACCATTGACCCCTCCAACATCACCCCACAGCAATTGGAGCAGTTCCAGCAAGTACAAAGCGGATTGACCACTGCCCTCTCCAGGCTCTTGGCTGTTTTTGAGCGCTATCCCGAATTGAAAGCGAACGAAAACTTCAAGGAATTGATCAATGAACTGGAGCGTACCGAAAACCGGATCAATGTAGAAAGGAACCGCTACAATGAAGCCGTGCGGCCTTTTAACCAGCACCTTAAAACCTTTCCGAACAATATCCTCAACAACTTCATTGGGAAATTTTCGGAAATGGACTATTTCAAATCCAAGGAGGGAAGCGACGAAGCCCCCGAAGTAGAATTCGATTTCGGAAAATAAGATGAGTGCTTCCAAAGTTGAAGACTTTTTAACGGCAGCGGAAGAAGCAGCCGTCATTGAAGCCATACGTATGGCCGAGAAAAACACCAGTGGCGAAATACGGGTACACCTGGAAACTAGTGCCGTAACACCCAAAGGCCAAAAAATGGATGCCTTTGAACGAGCTGCCCAAGTCTTCGATCTGCTACACATGAACAATACCAAAAACAGCAATGGGGTGCTACTTTATGTAGCCGTGGAGGACAGAACCTTTGTGATTTTGGGCGATACCGGAATTAACAAGGTAGTCCCTTCCCATTTTTGGGAAAGCACCAAAGAGGCCATTCTTTCTGAATTCAAAAAAGGAAACATCAAACAAGGCTTGGTGGACGGAATCCTCATGGCGGGCGAACAATTGAAAGCTCATTTCCCGTATGAAAAAGGCGATATCAACGAATTGCCCAACGAAATTAGTACGCAATAGCCGTGGCAATACCCAAATTCACATATCGCATCCTACTTTTCCTATTTTTTGTTTCGGGAACCCTTTCGGCCCAGTATACCATTCCGCCCAAACCTTCCTTGAATGAACAAACGTCTTTGTATGATGATATCAACTTGCTTTCAGCTTCCCAACAGCAAGCCTTAAAAACAAAACTCCTTCGGTATGCCGATTCCACCTCAACGCAAATGGTGGTGGCCATTATTAGTACCACACAAGGGGAAGACATTTCTTTTTTGGGAGCTAAATGGGGCCAGGCTTGGGGTATTGGGCAAGCCGATAAAGACAATGGTATTCTTATTCTTTTGGCCAAAGACGACCGCAAAATAGATATCAATACCGGCTATGGGATAGAAACCATTGTGACCGATAGAATGGCAGAGCAAATCATTAACCGCATCATGATTCCCCAGTTTAAAAACGGAAATTACTATGCAGGGTTGGACCAAGGGACCGATGCCCTCTTTGCAGCACTTAAAGGGGAATACAAGGAAGAACGGGATTTAAAAAAAGATACCTTTCCTTGGCCTGTAGTGATTTGGTTGTTCATTTTGATTTTGATTATCATCCTTAGATCCAACAACAGAGGAGGCAAGGGCGGTGGAGGCCTGTGGGATGTTATTGTCTTGAGTAATATGGGTCGCACCGGAGGCAGCTGGGGCGGCGGAAGCTCCAGTGGCGGCGGTTGGAGCTCTGGCGGTGGAAGCTTTGGGGGTGGCTTTGGTGGCGGTGGCTTTGGCGGCGGCGGTGCCTCTGGAGGTTGGTAAGCCTTACTTCTTGATTTGGTACCGAAGTTCTACCATCCCATTTTTATAGGCTTTTACATCAAGTAGCGCTACCAACTGTTCGTTTTCAATGGCATCAAAATATGGGAGCCCTTCTCCCAGAATAATGGGCAGGATACTCACCCATACCTCATCCACACACTGTGCTTCTATCAGGCTTTTGGCCAATGCACTGCCCCCCACGGCCCACACGTTTTGGTAATTAGCTTTCAAGAGATCCATGAGGGCATCCAACGAGCCTGTATGAAACTCCACTTGTGAATGAAATTTAGGTAGCGTGCGTTGGGTAAGCACCACCAAAGGGGTATTGCCATAGGCCCAACCATAAGTTTTGGCCAATTCCACCGCTAGTTCGTAGGTATGGGAACCCATGACATAGCAATCGATGGTTTTTAAAAAAGCTTCGGGGTCTTCTCCCTCTACCCCTTTAGGATAAGGACTGGTGGTTTCAAACCAAGCCATGCTTTGGTCTTTCTTGGCAATCTTACCATCCAAACTGGAGACCATATGAAGGGTTAAGGAAAAACCCATAGTAGTATATTAGTTTTTTAAAGATACTATTCTTTCCAACAACTTTAGCTTTATCATTTCAATTTCATGTTGAAAATGGGTAAGCTTTACCTTGGAAGCAATTAACGGAAAACCCTCAAAATGATACCGAAGCCAATCACGTTCAACCCCATGTCTATCCAAGACGGGCGTGGTATCAAAATTTTTCACTAGCTCCTGCCTAAAGTGCGGATAGGTACTGGAGAATGTAGTGGTCAAGTTCTCTGTGTAGTGATTGAGGATGTTTACAAACTCCTTCCCTTTTGGCGAAATATCGTTCTCTTCAAAAAAAAGTTGGTCTAAAACAACCGACTCATCCATGGCGGAAAAATCATCGGGGTCTTTTAGATCCTTTACGATCCATAGTTTTATATCCTCAATGTAACCAATCAAAGAATCGGAAACCGAAACTAGTATTTTGGTTTTCTGAAGGTATTCGGGATGTTGTTTATGAATTAGATACAGTAACGAATCTTCGTTGGCTTTCGTTTTAGCTGTTACATCCTCTAGCCTCGTGTTCAATGTATTAAACGCATCTAGTACTCCCTTGGATTTTTCCTGGCAACACACTAGTTGAGTGGAAATACTTGCTACTAAAAAAAGAAATACTAGATTTTTCATCACTCCTTTCAACTCGTTAATTTTTTATCATTCTATATCGTATCGATCCCCACGGCTAGTAGGTTCAGAAATAACCATAAATTCCAAGTCTTCCGATTGATCATTTCGTATTCGATGCGTTACCTTGGGAGGAATATGAATGCCTTCCCCTGCATTTACCTCTATGATTTCACCCTCTACCTCAAAGGTAGCTCTTCCTTTTAAAATCCTAAAAAATTGTTGGGCGTCCTTGTGATAATGATATTGCTCCTGGGCCCCTGGCGGCATTGATTCCTCAATCACACTTAACGTAGGTGTTTTCACCAAATGCCAACCACTGCATTGTGCTCCCCAAAGGTAATGCTCGCTATTTTCTTTGGTTTTTTTCAACGGGTCGTTACTTCTTCCGAATATAAATCGTCACGGGCACGCCATTAAAATTAAAGTGCTCCCGTAATTTGTTTTCCAAAAAGCGTTTGTAGGGATCCTTTACGTACTGCGGTAAATTGGCAAAAAAAGCAAAGGTAGGATACGGCGTGGGCAGCTGGGTACAGAATTTAATCTTCACATATTTACCTTTGATTGACGGAGGCGGATACGCCTGGATGATGGGCAACATTACCTCGTTGAGCACACTGGTCTTTATTTTTTGGGTTCGATGGTTGAATACGGCCACCGCGGTTTCAATGGCCTTGAAAATTCGCTGCTTGTTCAACACCGAAATAAACACAATAGGCACATCCACAAAGGGTTCTATCTGCTTGCGAATGTAGGTCTCAAACTCCTTGGGGGTGTTGGTTTCTTTTTCTACCAAATCCCATTTGTTTACCAAAATCACAATACCTTTGTTGTTACGCTGTGCCAGCCAGAAGATGTTTTGCACCTGCCCGTCAAACCCACGGGTGGCATCCACTACCAGCAGGGCTACATCACAATGCTCAATGGCACGCACACTGCGCATGACACTATAAAATTCTAGGTCTTCCTTGACCTTGTTCTTTTTACGGATTCCGGCCGTGTCTACCAAATTAAACTCAAACCCAAACTGGTTGTACACGGTATCAATACTATCGCGGGTGGTTCCGGCAATATCGGTCACCACAAAACGGTCTTTTCCCAACAACGCATTAATGAAGGAAGATTTTCCCGCATTGGGCCTCCCTACCACGGCAAAGCGGGGTAAGGTAGCTTCCTCCCTATCTTCTTCCTCGGGGAGGGCTTTCACCACATCGTCCAGCAAGTCGCCCGTGCCACTGCCATTGATACTGGAAAGGGTATAGTATTTCTCCACCCCTAAAGAGTAAAACTCCACCGCATCGTTTTCACGGTTGGCCGCATCTACTTTATTCACGGCAAGAAAAAAGGGCTTTTTGCTCTTGCGAAGCAAAGCCGCTACTTCCTCGTCCATGCCCGTAACCCCATCTTCCACATTCACCATAAAGATAATCACGTCGGCCTCTTCAATGGCAAGGGTGACCTGCTTATCGATTTCGGCTTCAAAAATATCATCACTTCCTACCACATACCCTCCCGTATCGATCAATGAAAATTTCTTTCCGTTCCAATCGCTCTTGCCATAATGACGATCGCGGGTAACCCCACTTACGGCATCCACAATGGCTTCGCGGCGCTGGATTAATCGGTTAAAAAAGGTAGATTTCCCAACATTTGGCCTTCCTACAATGGCTACTATACTCATATTCTGAAAAATGGACTGCAAAGGTAGGGGTTTAAATTGAAGAAAAAACACTAATTTTCATCTGCTTAATCAAGAAACTATGGAACTAGGGGAAGAAATCATCCTACGGCCTCGCTTTTCAATGGATTTTACCACAGAACCTACCCAATTGCTGGAAGCCTTCAACGCCGTGAAGAAGAACGAACAAGGGGTGGTGGTCACTTGCGTGGAACACCATGTATTCCTTAAAATCCCAAAAGAACAGCAACATTTCTGGTCGCCGCAATTGGATCTGGAAATCCAAAGTTTTGAAGAAGGAAAAACTACCCTACGAGGGCTCTTTGGCCCTAAGCCCGCTGTGTGGACCATGTTTATGTTTTTCCATTTTGCCGTGGCCTCGCTTTTTATTGCCTTCGGCATTTGGGCCTATACCAATGCCTCCCTAAAAGAACCTTATAGCCTGCAACTGGTCTTGATGGCCCTCATGGTCGTGGCGTGGTTTGTATTGTATTTTGCAGGAAGAATGGGTAAGCAAGCCGGTAAAAAAGAAATGCATAAACTTTATAGGTTTATGCAGCAAACCGTGAAAGGTTAAAGATCATACCCAAACCGCTTTAACTGGTTTTGGTCACTACGCCAGTTTTTCACCACTTTCACATACAGTTCCAAGTGGATGTGCTTGCCAAAAAACTTTTCCAATTCCTTTCGGGCCTCAATCCCCACCCACTTTAGGGGTTGCCCCTTGTGTCCAATAATGATGCCTTTTTGCGATTCGCGTTCCACCATGATGATGGAGCGAATGCGAATGATCTTTTCATCTTCCAAAAATTCCTCGGTTTCAATCTCCACCGAATACGGAATCTCCTTTTTGTACTGCATGAGGATTTTTTCGCGAATGGCTTCGTTTACAAAAAATCGTTCGGGCTTGTCGGTAAGTTGGTCCTTGGGATAAAAGGGGGGCGATTCGGGCAGTAGTTCTAAAATGCGCTGAAACACCTGCTGAACACCAAAATTCCTGAGGGCCGAAATGGCAAACACTTCGGCATTGGGGACTTTTTCCTGCCAAAGCTTTACCCCTTCCAGCAAGGCGGTTTCATCGGCTTGATCAATCTTGTTCAGCAATAGCAGCACCGGAATGGTAGCCTCTTGTATTTTTTGGAAAAAGGCCTCATCCTTCAATTCCTTTTCGCCCAGTTCCACCATGTACACCAACACATCGGCATCATCAAACGCCGATTTTACAAACTCCATCATGGCGCTTTGCAGCTCATAGGCAGGTTTTATGATCCCTGGTGTATCACTAAAAACCACTTGAAAGTCTTCCCCGTTCACAATCCCCAAAATACGGTGGCGCGTGGTTTGTGCCTTGCTGGTGATAATGGACAGGCGCTCCCCCACAAACGCATTCATAAGGGTGCTTTTCCCCACGTTGGGATTGCCAATAATGTTTACGAAACCTGCTTTATGCGCCATAGGTACTTTTTGCAAAGGTAGGGCATCTAGGCATGCCAGCCGTACAAATAATGGAATAAAACTATTCTTCGGCCAACATGTTAAAAGCTCCTTTCCCTAGAAATACTTTTGGGGAATCCCCTACCGGTAAGCCAGTTGCCGTATAGCCACCCTCGGTTCCCTCCACAGTTAGGCTCATTTTTTCAAAATGATAGCCCTCTGCGGTTGCCTCTTTTAGGACCAGGGCCGTTGGGACTCCTTCCACTTCAATCACCGATTCTTCCCGTAAAGAAGGCTTTACCGTACTGGCAGCAATGATCTTGGCTTCCACAAACATGCCCATGAGCAGCCCGTGGTTTTCTTCATCGTCCAAATGCCCATGTACTTTAATGGTCCGCTGGATATCATCAATGGAGGTGCCTACCAAATGCACCGTTGCCGTAAAGGTCTCATTAGAGGCTTCTGGAATCTTAAACAGGATTTTTTGACCCTTCTTTATGCTTAAAATATCCTTTTCAAAGACGGTCAATTCCAGGTGAATATGATCATTGTCCACAATCTCCATGATTTCACTGGCAGGCGAAACATACGAACCCATAAAAACAGCCATCTTCGTAATACTCCCATTGATGGGCGCATACAGCGTCACTTCCGAAGTGAGGATTTGCCGCTCCACTTGGGAAGTTGAAATATTGAGAAGTTGCAGTTGCTTTTTCAATCCCTGGTAATTTCCAAAAGCACGTTCATAATCACTTTGCGCTTTTAGGTAGTTTTTTTGCGAAGTGATTTGCTCATCGTACAAGGTCTTTTGACGCTCATATTCGGCTTTTAAAAAATCCAATTGCTGAAAATTATCCAGATAGGCTTGTTGCAGTTTTACAAACTCGGGGTTTTCCAAGGTAACCAAGGGCTGTCCTTTTTTTACTTCGTCTCCTACCAGTAAAAAGGCCTTTTTCACAAAGCCACCCAACAGGGCCGTAATCACCGCCTTGTTCTGCGGCGGCACATCAATCATCCCCGAAGCCTCGACGATTTGGGGAAAGGGACGTTCGGTAAGGGTGTCTAAGGTAAACCCATTTACCGCAAACTGTTCTTTGGTGAGGGTAATGCCAGTAGCTGGCGCCGTATCTTCCAATGCATTTGTATTCGAAGGGTTATTTCCACAGGCCACCACTAGGGTGAGGGCTAAAAAGCGAAGGATATAGTGAGTCATTTTCATGGCTTAGGGTATTAAGGTTAAATAATTGAGGGTAATCACGGTTTGGTTGTATTGAAGGAGCACGTTTAAATGTTCCAATTGTATTTGATAGGCATTTTCCAAGCTTTGGATGTATTGAAAGAAGTCAATTTCCCCATTCTTGAAACTGCCCGTGGCTACTTTCAGGATTTGTTCGGCCAATTGCTCCCCTTCTTGTTCGTAATAGGAAAGTTCCTTGCCTTGTTGTTCCCATTGGCCCAACAGGGTGGTACGGTTGCGGTTCCATTGAAGGAGGGCTTCCTCGTTTTCAACCCCTATCCTTTGGGAAGCAATCTTAGAAGACTTAATCTTGGCACTCTGGCCAAAAAACAACAACGGGATCTTTACCCCCACCTGAAATCCCTGGAGGGTGGTTCCCAATCCTTCATTGGTGCCTTGAAAATATTGCAGGCTCAGGTCGGGCAGTAATCGGTGTTGTTCTAACCGTTTTTCGGCAGTATAGATGTGCTGTTTGTTTTCCAAATACTGCTGTTCGGTGCCCGGCAAACCTTCTAGCTGCAGCAACGATATGCGCTGCGGTTTTTCAATGGCAATGACCAGGGAATCTTCCGCCTGAACAAGTACATTAAGGACTTGAAAAGCCCCTTGAATTTCTTGCTGGATCTTTGAATACCCATTGTGGATTTCCCGTTGTTTTGCCTGGGCCGTTACCTTTTCAAGGTAGTTGGTCTCTCCCAATTCAAATCGGCGTTGAGCCGAATGGGCAAAATTGGAGTAGAGGCTGTCCAATTCCTGATACAGCCCTGCTTTTTGCTGAAGGATTTGATACTCCACATAGGCTTGGTTCAAGGAACGCAAGAGTCTTTTTTTCTCCACTTCAAAAGTGCTTTTCTGAAAATCGTACAGCCGTCCCTGAAAGGCCCGTTGGGCGCCATACACCGTAGGAAACTGAAAACTTTGCTGTACGCCAAACACCTTCAACGGTTCATTGTTAAAGGCAATGTTGTTTTCGTCATAGTGGTAGTACACTTCGGTCTTGTCAAAATTGAAGGCACTTCCTTTCAAAGCGGCAGCTTCCTCCACTTGCAACATCCCCGCCTGTAAGCCTTTGTTGTTTTGCAAAGCCAGTGCCGTAAGGCCCTCTAGGGTCATGGCTTCTTGGGAGAATCCCGTTAGGGAACACAATAGTACCATACTGGTAACAACTCCTTTCGAAGTATTTTTTAGGGGTTTTTTTCGTCTAAATTTTATTTGATGGAAATAGGCATAGAGCACTGGCAGCACAATCATGGTCAAGAGGGTAGCCGTAACCAACCCCCCAATCACCACCGTTGCCAAAGGACGTTGTACCTCGGCACCCGCATTGGTAGAAATGGCCATGGGTAAAAATCCCAGTGCAGCAGCGGCAGCCGTTAAAAGGACCGCCCGCAAACGGTCTTGGGTGCCTTGTTTAATAAGCGCTTCCATAGAATCGAAGTTTTTTCCTTTTAGTTCTTTAAAATGTTCAATCAATACAATGCCATTGAGCACGGCTATTCCAAACAGGGCAATAAAACCCACCCCTGCCGAAATGCTAAAAGGCATGTCCCGTAACCACAACAGCAGCACACCTCCCACCGCCGAAAGCGGAATGGCAGAATAAATGAGCAGGGCTTCCTTCACCGACTTAAACGCGAAGTACAGCAGGATAAAAATGAGCAATAACGCAATGGGTACTGCCACCAGCAGGCGCGCCTTGGCACTCTGCAGGTTTTCAAATTGCCCCCCATAGGTAATGTAATACCCTACGGGCAAGTCCAGTTTTTCATTGATGATTCCTTCTACATCATCCACCACCGATTGCAAATCGCGGTTCCGAACGTTAATCCCCACCACAATCCTTCTTCGGGTATCGTCACGGGATATTTTGGCCGCCCCACTTTGGTAGGTGATTTCGGCCAGTTCGCTCAGCGGAATCTTTCCACCAGAGGGGATATCCACAAACAGGTTTTTCAAATTCTCCATGTCTTTTCGGTTATTCTCGTTCAAGCGTACCACTAGGTCAAATTGCTTCTCGCCTTCAAAAATGCTCCCTACCCTTTTTCCGGCAAATCCCATGGAAATCATTTCGTTCAAATCGGCTATGTTCAACCCATAACGGGCAATCTTGGCCCTATCAAAGGCCACGTTCATTTGTGGAAGCCCGGCCACTTTTTCTACCGTGATGTCCGAGGCCCCTTCCACTTGCTCAATAAGCGATTTAATTTCATTAGCCTTTTGATTGAGCATCTCCAAGTCTTCCCCAAAGAGCTTGATGGCAATATCGGCCCGCACCCCGGTAATCAATTCGTTAAAGCGCATTTCAATAGGCTGTGTAAATTCTACTTCCATCCCGGGAATCACCGCAAGGGCCTCCTTGAATTGGTCGGCCAATTCGTCCTTGGATTTGGCAGAGACCCATTCCTTTTTAGGCTTGAGCACAATAATCACATCGCTTTCCTCCATGGACATGGGGTCGGTAGGTACTTCGGCAGCACCAATACGGCTCACTACTTGTTTTACCTCGGGAAAATGTGTTAGTAGGATTTGTTCTATTTTGGTGGTCGTTTCAACGGTATTGGACAAGGAAGTTCCCGTTTTAAGAATAGGTTGAATCACAAAATCCCCCTCATCCAAGGTAGGGACAAACTCTCCTCCCATAGTGGTGAACAATGAGATGGCGCCGATGAGCAAGACCACTGCCGTCCCCATCACGGTTCTTTTATGTTCCAAGGCCCAATGAATGGTAGGAGCGTACCATCGGTTAAGTTGGTTCATCAAGCGCACCGATAGGTTTTTTTCGGAAGTTTTCGAAGGTTTCAAAAACAACGAAGCCACCACGGGTACATAGGTAAAGCAAAAGATCATGGCGCCCAATAAGGCAAAGCTGAAGGTAAGCGCCATGGGTTTGAACATCTTCCCTTCCACCCCACTAAGGGAAAGAATAGGGATGAACACGATTAAAATAATCAATTGCCCAAAGATGGCCGAATTCATCATTTTGGAAGCCCCCTTAAAAGTAATTTCGTCCTTGATGTGCTGCACCTTTTCTTTGGTTGCTTGGGAAATCTCCAAGTGCCGTTGGGTGATTTGGAACGCAATAAACTCCACAATGATGACCGCTCCATCGATGATGATCCCAAAATCGATCGCCCCCAAGCTCATGAGGTTGGCATCCACCCCAAACAGGTACATAAAGGAAAGGGCAAAGAGCAGGCACAAGGGAATAACAGAGGCCACCACCAAACCCGAGCGCCAGTTCCCCAGCAAAAGAACCACAACAAAAATAACTATAAGGCAGCCTAGGATTAGGTTTTCGGTGACGGTAAAGGTGGTTTTGGCGATGAGCTCACTTCGGTCCAAGAAGGGATTGATATACACCCCTTTGGGCAAGGATTTTGAAATGGTAGCCACCCGTTCCTTCACGGCCTCAATCACTTTTTTGGAGTTGGCATCCTTAAGCATCATCACCTGTCCCAAGACCTTTTCGCCTTCGCCATTGCCCGTAATGGCCCCAAAGCGGGTAGCGCTTCCAAAGCCTACCGTGGCTAGGTTCTTGATGTAAATAGGGGTGCCGTTTCGGTTGGTGACCACCATGTTTTCAATGTCCTGAAGGTTCCCTACCAAGCCTTCCCCACGAATAAAATACGCTTGGTTCACCTTTTCGATATAGCCACCTCCGGTAACACTGTTGTTCATTTCCAGCGCAGTAAATACCTCCTTTGCCGAAATATTGAGCGCCTGCAGCTTTTTGGTATCGATGGCAACTTCATACTGCTTTAAATAGCCTCCCCAGGTGTTTACCTCCACCACGCCGGGGATGCCGGAAAGCTGGCGTTTCACAATCCAATCCTGGATGGTGCGCAGCTGGGTAGGGGTATAGCGGTTTTTATATTCGGGCTCAACGTCTAGGATGTACTGGTAAATTTCACCCAAGCCGGTAGTGATAGGCCCCATTTGGGGTGTACCAAAGCCTTCGGGAATGCGTTCGGAGGCCGATTGGATCTTTTCGGCAATCAATTGCCTGGGCAGGTAGGTCCCAATGGCGTCCTCAAACACAATGGTAACTACGGAAAGGCCAAACTTGGATACCGACCGAATCTCGGTAACTCCGGGCAAATTGGCCATTTCCAGTTCAATGGGGTAGGTAATAAATTGTTCAATGTCTTGGGTAGACAGGTTGCGCGAGGTGGTGATCACCTGCACTTGGTTGTTGGTTACATCGGGCACGGCCCCAATGGGTATCTTGGAAAGCGAATACAATCCAAACCCAATGATAAAAGTGGTAAAAAGCAGAACAATAAACTTGTTCTTGATACTAAAGTGGATAATAGAAGATAGCATAATTCATAGGAAAAAGATAGGGAATACCTAGGTTTTTAAATAGTTCCAACATCTTCGGCGATGGCCGAAGAAAAATGAATTAGGCGTGTTTTGGGGGTTGAAAGATTCCCGATTTATAGGGAGAAGAATAGGGTTCTTTATAGAAAAAATAAGCTTCCGTCCTAGCTGCAAATTCGGTGTTTTTCCCTTCAAATCCATCTAAGGGCAATAGCACAAAAACAGGGGAAAAATGATGACAGCTATGGTGGTTAAAAGGGAGTTTTTCGTGTTCTCCTTGTCCCTCATGCGGGTATTCCAAATGGTCTTTTTTCAATTCGCCATAATGCTTGGAAAGAAACACAAAGAGCGAGTCGCCGTACTGTTCGCTATGGTATTGGGCATGCTCAATTAAATAGTTGAGCTTAAGGAGATCGCCCACTCCAATGGAAGTGCTTTGCAACAGCAGCAAGATCGATAAAGGAATGGCGAAAAACAATTTCATAGCTCCCAAAGATACAGAATCCAAACCAACCATAACCTATTGACCCTTAATACAAAATGAGTCTAAATAAGTACACAGAAAAAAACGACACGCAAAGCTTACACCTCCCCAGCACACACCATGCTAAATCCCTTAGGGTCTTTGGAGTACATAATCTTGTCCCCTTCCTGATGTCCATACCGCATCCCTACAAATACCGGCCGCGGTCCCTCCGCTCCCAAAGGTGCTGGGGCTACCAACGACACACTTGAGGGCAGTGCCTCTAAGGACAATTCCACAGCTTCGCTGTACCACGGCACAATGGTTCGGTGTTCGGCCCGGAATTCCACCACTACCATCCTAGCCCAAAGATGGGTCGCCCCCACTAGGGGAGCCTTCGGTTTTTTGGCTTTAAGTTGTAACGCTACTTCAGGCGCAGCAGATAAGGGTGCTAGGGCATAGGGCATGATTTTGTTCCAAGGGGCTTCGGGCGTGTAGGCATAGGCTTGCAGGGCTTTTAATCCGCTAGGGGTCATCATACCCATAAAGGCATCCCTTTGTCCATAGGGAACCTGCAAGTGGAATTCCTTGAGCCGTTGCATTTCTGCCTGTAAGCGGGAATGGAATTGTGGGATTTTAGTTCCTCCCGTTAACCCCCTAAGGGCATGCCGAAAGAGCCTGTTGGCCGTGGAAGCGAGGCCAAACTCTTCATTTTGGCGGCGCACCAGTTCCATGCTTTCCTTCCTTTTAATGGCCTCTCGGGTAAAACCACCCCCAGCGGCACGGGCCACCCATTGGCCATTGAGTTTATAGATCGTGATACCCCCTACGGTCCCTTGAATGCCCAGTATGTTTTCCAGCTTTGCCATATGTGTTTACGTTACTTACAAGCGGACTTTCGAGGCAGTATGTCCCGTATATACTCCTACTTTGTCTTAAGGTTATGCCGTGGTTAAGCCCTACCTATACCCTACCTATGCCGTCCTTATACTAAGGTTATAGAAGGTAAAACGATTAAAAACAGGGATTTGGTATACTGGGAAGCATCTTTGGGGTGTTTATAAAGAACGGGGAAAGGGGGTTTTTAGTGTGGCTATGGTGATTAAAACTTAGTCTACCTCAACACTACTTTCCAATACTATTATGACTCTTCCTTCCAACTATTTCAATACCTTTACAAGCAACCACTAAACCCCTCAACCCAATCCAGAATCCATGGAGCTTTCATTCATCCAAAGCATTTACCAACACCCTGCCCTTTCGCAAGATGACTACCAAGCACTCATGCAATCCCACACGCCTGTACCGGTTCGTAAAAATGACTTCCTGTTACAGGAAGGCGAGAGCAGCAACGAATACTACCTCATTGAAAAAGGGCTCTTTCGGGCTTTTGTAACCAATTATAACGGCACCGAAATCACCACCCATTTCTTTGGCCCCAACGAGTTGCTTATTGAGGTTTCGTCTCTCTTCCAGCGCATACCCACCCGCGAAAACCATCAGGCCCTTACCGATGGGCTGCTGTGGAAAATAGATTTCGAAGACTTCCAACAATGGTACCATAGTTTGGCGGGCTTCAATGAATGGGGCCGTGCATGGCTGTCCAACCAGCTTTTTGTTGCCAAACAACGGTCGGTAGACATGATTACCAAAAGTGCCCTGGAACGCTACACCCAACTCATGGAAGAGAAGCCCCAAATCCTGCAGACCGCACCCCTAAAACACATTGCTTCCTACCTGGGCGTGACCGATAGCTCCTTGAGCCGCATCCGTAAGGAATTTTCCGTAACGTTGTAATTCTTGCCATAAGACAAGAAAAAAACCATTGCCCCTGTGTATCTTTGAAAGATCACCACTAACACAAAAAACAATGGAAAACAAAAGTTTTAATCCCGTAGGTTGGTTTGAAATCTATGTAAACGACATCCAACGGGCCCAAAAATTCTATGAGCACATGCTCCAAATTACCATGCAGGACCTCCCTACTCCAGAAGGAGATGCAGCATTTAAAATGGTATCGTTCCCTTCAGACATGAATGTGTATGGCAGCGGGGGAACCATTGTCAAGATGGAAGGTTTTCCCGCTGGGGGCAATAGCACCTTGGTCTATTTTTCCTGTGAAGACTGCGCTGTGGAAGAATCACGCATCGAAGCAGCGGGCGGTAAAATATTTCGACCTAAGATGTCCATTTGCGACTACGGTTTTATTACCTTAGGGTTTGATAGTGAAGGGAATATGTTTGGACTCCATTCCTTACAATAATTCCAAGGATTCAACCTAAACCAACCCTCATGAAACAAAAAATCTTAAACGTAGTCTCCGTCCTTTTTGGACTGTTGCTCCTCAATGGAGGCCTTAACAAATTCTTTAATTACATGCCCGCCCCTGATGATATCTCTGAGGCCATGAAGAAGGATTTTGGCGCCCTAATGGAAATTTCATGGCTCATGCCGTTAATTGCCTTGGCCGAAATTGTGAGCGCCCTCCTTATTATGATTCCGCGTACCCGAGCCTTGGGGGCATTGGTTATCTTTCCCGTGGCGGTGGGGATTTTGCTAACACACCTTTTTGTGGACACCAGCGGATTGGTCATTGCACTGGTAGTATGGGCGGTACTGCTCTGGATCCTGTATGAAAACAGGGAAAAGTACAAGGCCCTGTTTTAAATTTCTTGTATACAGCCTATGTAACGATGGTTGAAGTCTTTAAAACCAATATCACTTCAGAAGAAAAAGCAGAGGAAATACTGTTGTCACTTAAGAGGGAATTCCCCCTGTATAAGGCAAATTTTGACTTGGAAGATTGCGATAACATCCTGCGCTGCGAGGGTCCCAATGCGATTGAAGTAAACATGATGCAAGCATTTTTTGAAGCAATGGGGTTTTGGATTGAACCCTTGCCCAACGAAGTATCATGAAACAGGCAGCACCAAAAGGGCTGCCTGTTTTTGTATTACAAAGGCTTCCTTCCGGAAATGATGTTGTACAAAATGGCGATGATGGCGATGACCAATAGGATGTGGATCAAGTTTCCGGTACCCATTCCGTGTACAATGCCAAAGAATCCCAGTACCCAAATAACAATACAAATAACGGCGACTAACCAAAGTAAGCTTCTCATAATATGGTTTTTAAAGGTTAATTACCCTAAGTTACTTCAATCCTAGCGAAGAAACGGGGCATTTAATACATCCTTCACAAAAGTTTGTGAGTCATTAACACTTTGCTGAAAAAAAGGCTCATGGGCATAAAAAGGCAATAGAATAACCCCTGCCCAAAAAACAAATTCGATTACTCATTTTATTTTGATTAGCTTTGTTAGGAACGAAACCGACCAAATTAAAATTTACCACATGACCGATTTAGAAATTGCGAAGCAATGCGAACTCAAGCACATTAGTACCATCGCCGAGAAGTTGGGGCTTAACCCCAACGACATCGAAATGTATGGAAAACACAAAGCCAAATTGCCCCAGTCCATTATCAACTTGGACAAGGTGAAACAAAGCAACTTGATTCTTGTCACCGCTATTTCCCCAACCCCAGCCGGCGAAGGAAAAACAACCATGTCCATTGGGCTCTCCGAAGGGCTCAACCAATTGGGCAAGAAAACCGTTGTGGTATTGCGGGAACCCTCTCTTGGCCCCGTATTTGGCATTAAAGGGGGTGCCACGGGGGGAGGATACTCTCAAGTACTACCCATGGAGGACATTAACCTGCATTTTACAGGAGACTTTTCCGCCATTGAAAAGGCCCACAATTTACTCGCTGCCGTGATCGATAACAACATTCAAAGCAAAACCAACGCTATTGGGCTTGATCCTAGAACCATTGCCTGGAAACGGGTCATGGATATGAACGATCGTTCCCTTCGCCATATCGTTATTGGTTTGGGGGGAACCACCTCGGGTGTGCCCCGGGAAACGGGATTTGATATTACTGCCGCTTCCGAAATCATGGCTATTTTGTGCCTTTCAGACAATTTGGAAAATCTAAAGGAACGGCTGGGCAACATCTTCGTGGGCTATACCTACGACAAAACCCCTATCTATGCCAAGGACCTAAAAGTAGAAGGGGCCATGGCTGCGCTGCTAAAGGATGCCGTAAAACCCAATTTGGTGCAGACCATCGAGGGTAATCCAGCCATCATTCACGGGGGGCCCTTTGCCAACATTGCCCAAGGAACCAACTCGGTCATCGCTACCCGCATGGGGATGACACTTGCCGACTATACAGTAACTGAAGCAGGTTTTGGGGCCGATTTAGGCGCCGAAAAGTTTTTGGATATTAAATGCCAAAGCGCAGGACTTTCGCCCAAAGCGGTGGTGCTTACCAGTACCATCCGCGCCTTAAAATACCACGGAGGGGCTGATCTAAAATCCTTGACCGAACCCAATGTGGACGCCTTAAAAAAAGGACTTCCCAATTTGGAAAAACATATTGAAAATGTAATGCAGTTCAACCTTTCGCCTGTCATTGCCATCAACAAATTTATAAGCGATACGGAAGAAGAAATCGAGGTCATTAAGGAATTTGCGGCACAAAAAGGCGTAAAAGTAGCCGTTGCCGAAGTGTGGGCCAAAGGAGGGAAAGGGGCGTTGGATTTGGCACAGAAAGTAGTAGACGTGGTAGAACAGGCGCAAACGACATTCACTCCCTTGTACCGATGGGACATGGGCGTAACGGAAAAAATTGAAGCCATTGCCACCAAAATTTACGGGGCCAACGGTGTGGACTATTCGGCATTGGCGCTAAAAAACCTAGCGACGATTAAAGCCCTGGGATTGGAAAAACTCCCCATTTGTATGGCCAAAACGCAAAAATCCCTCTCCGATGATCCCAAACTATTGGGCCGCCCCAAGGATTTTACCATTTCCATTCGGGAAATAGAGATTGCGGCCGGAGCAGGATTCCTCGTTCCCATTACGGGCGAAATGATGCGTATGCCGGGATTACCAGCGCACCCAGCTTCCGAAAATATTAGTATTGACAACGACGGTAATATCTCGGGGTTGTTTTAATATCTCAGCAATTCCTTGATTTGAAGCGGTTTTTAACACAAATCTTAATGAATTTCCAGTAAATTTGTGTGAAACCCCTTTTTTCAACTGAAAAAAATGGCTACCCGAAACTACGAAGGCAGAAAATTTGAAAACGCAAGCAACAAAAAAATGCTTGATGCCTTAACTATTGAGGAGCCCCTTCAAATCAATATTAACGGCAAACCCTTCACCATTTCAATGCGCACCCCAGGGGATGACATTAGTCTGGTAAGGGGCCTATTACACTCTGAAGGAGTGATCAAAGACCGCTACTTTCATCCCGATATCCTCCTAAAAAAGGAAAACAAAAAGGGGATAATCTCCATCGTGGACGTTTCCATTCCAAAGGAAAAATTAGGGGAAGGTTATGCCAATAGCCGAAGTTTGCTCTCGGTTTCTTCCTGTGGCATTTGCGGAAAGACCGAATTGAACGAATTGGGCTTTATGGGAACAACCTTGGACGAAGCAGAAGCTTTACACATGGACTTGATCCCTCAATTATTTGCCGCCATGAAACAACAGCAGCATGACTTCAACCAATCCGGCGGAACACATGCAGCAGCAGCGTTCACCCTAGAAGGAAAAATGTTGTGCTTGATGGAAGACATAGGGAGACACAATGCCGTGGACAAGGTGGTTGGGAAATTAATTGCGCTGGAACAATTGCCAGCAGCCAAAATAGTGACAGTGAGTGGGCGAATCTCCTATGAGATTGTGATAAAATGTTTTAAGGCCAGAATACCTTTCCTAGCGGCAGTTTCTGCCCCTTCTTCCCTTGCGGTTGATTTTGCCAAGGAACTGGGAATTACCCTCCTCGCCTTTTGTCGAGGAGAGCGGGCAACTTGCTATGCCCATCCACAACGCATTCAAAACAAAGAAACAAACAGTAAAGTTGGTTAAATACAATGTCAGATAATCTAAGTGAATTATTAGGAAGAAAAGGGCTTCAGGAAAATTTTTTCCAGAAACTGGGAACACTCGCCTCCCAAGAGGGCACCCCTACTGAAGAAGCCATGGAGGAATTGGCCCAAGAGTTTTTGGTGGGCAAGGCCAATGCCTTTGGTACGGCCAGTTTTTATGACTTCCTAAAACCCGAGAACAAAGGAAAAAAAGTATACGTTTGCAACGGAACGGCCTGTGAATGTGCCAACACACAAAAAGAAGTTATTGATACCCTTCGGTTGACTTTTGAAGCCGATGAAATTGGACACATGACCTGCCTAGGAAGGTGCCATGAAAATGCAGCCTTCCATTACCAAGGTACCAACTATTCGGGAAATGCCATTCAAAATATACAGTCCATTCTTTCGGGGAACAAAGCCTCCCGCCAAGACCAATACAGGGTAAAAGCCCTTGGCCCTGCTATTTTAACGGAGTCTTTTTCTACTATCTCGACCTATTACCGGCCTTTTTTGGACGCACTTAAAAAGGATTCAGCAGCCGTTTTGGAAGAAATCAAAACCTCCAACCTACGGGGTCGTGGAGGAGCTGGTTTTCCTATAGGCACCAAATTGGAGTTCTGCCGAAATAGCACCAATGACACCAAGTTTATTATTTGCAATGCAGACGAAGGAGATCCGGGCGCCTATTCAGATCGTTACTTACTGGAACAAAGACCTCATAGTGTACTCTTTGGCATGCTCATTTCGGGCTATGTTACCCATGCCCGCTACGGTATTTTGTACATTAGGGCAGAATACCCCGAAGCGGTGGAAGCGGTACAAAAAGCCCTTACGGAATTGCGCGAACACCAACTTATTGGCAGCCAGATTGCCGGCAGCGATTTTAGCTTCGACTTTAAGGTCATACAGGCACAGGGCTCTTATATTTGTGGGGAAGAAACCGCCCTTATCAATTCTATTGAAGGACAGCGTCCCGAAGTGCGCGTTCGTCCTCCTTTTCCTGCGCAAAAAGGATTATTTAACAAGCCCACTACCGTCAATAATGTAGAGACCTTGGCAGCCCTTCATTTTATTATTAGCAAAGGAGGCCAAGCCTGGAAACAAATAGGCACCGAACGCTCTTCGGGCACCAAATTGCTTTGCTTGGATAGTTTCTTTCAATATCCCGGCATTTATGAAGTAGCCATGGGCACACCGCTTTCCACAGTCATTAACGACTTGGGTGGTGGTTTTACAAAACCCGTAAAAGCCCTTCAAATTGGGGGCCCCTTGGGAGGCTTGGTTCCAGTTTCCAAAATCGATTCGTTGACTGTCGACTTCGAATCGTTTGCTCAACAGGGATTTTTATTGGGGCACGGTTCCATCATTTCCGTTCCAGAATCGTATCCTATCATGAAATTTATTGAGCACCTTTTCGATTTTGCGGCCTACGAAAGTTGTGGTAAATGTTTTCCCTGTCGATTGGGAACCAAAAGAGGGCATGAATTGTCCTTAAAAGCACTGGAGAGTGACTATAAAATTGACCGAACCTTGTTTGAAGACTTGCTTACAACGTTGGAAAAAGGGTCACTATGCGCACACGGGGGTGGAATTCCATTACCCATTAGGAATGCCCTTCACTATTTTGAAGAAGAACTGGCAGCGTATTTTAATTAAGACATGAACTGAAAAACCTTCATCCATGAAAATTGCCTACATCAATAACGAATCGTTCCCCATCCATGAAGGAGAAACCATTCTTTCATTCATTAAAAGACATACTTCCGAAAAGCTTGTTCCCACCCTTTGCGATGCGCCCAACCTGGACCCTTTTGGGTCTTGCAGGGTTTGTAGCGTAGAAGTAGCGCTTCAGGAAAACGGCAAAACCAAAACACTTGCTTCCTGCCACACCCCTGTGGCCGAAGGGCAATACATTTATACCAGTACCGATGCCATTAAAGCCTTACGGAAAAACATTATCGAACTGGTGCTTACAGACCATCCGCTGGACTGCCTTACCTGTGAAGTGAATGGAAATTGTGAATTACAAACCGTTGCTGCCGAGGTAGGCATCCGAAAAGTACGTTACCCAGAAGGGGCCAACCACCTCAACAAAAAGAAAGACCTGAGCCATCCCTATATGACCTCCGATTTTTCTAAATGCATCAATTGTTACCGCTGCGTAAGGGCTTGCGATGAAGTACAGGGTGAATTTGTTTTGAGCATGGCAGGAAGAGGATTCGATTCGCATATTATCAAAGGAATGAACGATTCCTTCATGGATTCAGATTGCGTGAGCTGTGGTGCCTGTTCGCAAGCCTGCCCTACTTCGGCTATTTCGGATGTGTTTCAATCCAAAGCCGTTCATGCCACCAAAAAAACCCGAACCATTTGTACCTATTGTGGGGTAGGCTGTAATTTGGAAGTAGCTACCCACAATGGGGAAATATTGAGCATACAAGCGCCTTATGATGCCGAGGTAAATCAAGGACATACCTGCATTAAGGGCAGATATGCCTTTAAGTTTTACAATCATAGAGACCGATTGAACTCCCCCATGATCAAACGAAATGGGGCTTTCGAAAAGGTGAGTTGGGATGAAGCGTATGAGTACATTGCATCAAAATTAACCCACTTTAAGCAAGAATTTGGTCCCAACTCCATTGCGGGTATTTCTTCGGCAAGGTGTACCAATGAGGAAAATTACCTCATGCAAAAATTCATTCGGGCCGTGATAGGGACCAATAATATTGACGGTTGTGCAAGGGTTTGCCACTCACCGACGGCCCTTGGAATGCAACGAACCTTTGGCACCGGTGCCGCAACCAATTCGATAGAAGATTTACAATACACCAACTGTATTTTGGTCATAGGCGCCAATCCTACCGATGCCCATCCGGTAACAGGGGCCAAGTTGAAGCAATTTGCCATGAAATCGGACCATGTTTCCATTGTCATCGATCCCCGAAAAACCGAATTGGCAAAATACGCTACCCATCATATTCCGTTGCGTCCTGGAACCAATGTGGCTGTCTTGAACATGATGATGTACTACATCATTAAGGAAGGATTGGTGGATAGTGCTTTTATTGCGCAAAGAACCGAAGGCTACGAAGATTTCGAAAAAGAACTGCTAGCGATCGATCTGGACCAGATGGAAGAAGTAACGGGAGTTGATAGAAATGTGATCCGCGAAGCTGCCATTGCTTATGCCAAGGCACCCAACGCCATGTCCTTCCATGGGCTTGGGGTGACCGAGCATTCACAAGGAACCTTTACGGTAATGCAAATTGCCGATTTAGCCTTATTAACAGGGAATATTGGACGTCGCGGTGTGGGCGTCAACCCGCTTCGAGGGCAAAACAACGTACAGGGAAGTGCCGATATGGGCGTTCAGCCCCACCAAGGGGCAGGTTATCTGGATGTCACCAATGAGCAAATCAACCAACGGTACAATGAGTTTTATGGAGTAGAAGTACCCAAAGCCATTGGGTACAAAATCCCTGAAATGTTCCAAGCCGCCCTTTCAGGAAAACTAAAGGCCCTATGGGTGATTGGGGAAGACATCGTTCAAACCGATCCCAATACCCAAAAAGTAATTCGGGCATTGGAGGCTACCGAACTGGTGATCGTACAGGAATTATTCATGACTGAAACGGCAAAATATGCCGATGTTATTTTACCAGGAGCATCCTTTCTTGAAAAGAGCGGCACGTTCACCAATGGGGAGCGACGGGTACAGGCAGTACGTCAAGTGGTGAATCCTATTGAAGGAGCCAAACCCGATGGACAGATTATTGTGGATATCATGAACAAAATGGGCTATCCACAACCCGACTATACCCCAGAAGGGATGCTAGCGGAAATTTCCCAAATCGTCCCCTTCTTTGCTGGGATCAGTTGGGACCGTTTGGGCAAGAATGGCTTGCAATGGCCCGTAGCACCCGATGGTACCGATACCCAAATTCTGCATAAAACCGAATTTAAACGAGGCAAAGGCTATTTTGAATTCAACCCTTGGGAAGAAACACAAGAATTAACCTCCCATGCCAAAGAATATCCTTACATCTTAACAACCAATAGGGAATTGGAACATTACAACTGTGGTGCCATGACCCGTAGGACCGCCAATGAGCAAATCTTGAGCGATGATTATTTAATGATCAATCCCGAAGATGCCAAGGAACATCTCATTGAAGAAGGAGATTTTATTTGTATTGAATCCCCTAGGGGCAAGGTAGATGTGAAAGCCAGGATTACCGATGAGGTGAAAAAAGGAATCTTAAGTACCACCTTCCATTTCCCCGAAATCATGATCAATAACCTTACGGGGGATATTCATGATTCGGAAGCCATGTGCCCAGAATATAAAGTGGTGGCGGTACGTATTCGAAAAAGTAAAGGGGCTTTTAAAAAGACCCTTGTGTAACGAAGTTTTATCTAGCCCCCAATCCTAATCATGCTCCTGTTTTGTGAATGAAGGTTGGGTTCCTGTAATTTTTCAAGGGTATCCATGCCTCCCCGCATAGAAAACTTAGCCAAAACTGCCTTTTGAATGATGGGTTCAATGGGCTTCCCTTCCCGTAAGGGTGTGAGCAAATCTGATTCGGTGGCCGAAAAAAGACAGTTTTTTAACTGGCCATTGGCTGTAAGCCGTAAGCGGTTGCAGGAATCGCAAAAGGGATTGGTTACCGAACTAATGATGGCAAAACTGCCTCGATAACCCTTTATTTTATAGTTTTTGGAAGTGTCATTGGGGGCATCGGGGAGCTTTTCAATCTCCTCTTCTTTATAGGTTTCCTTTACCCTTTGCATAATTTCGTTGTAAGACACCGTTCGCTCCAAATTCCATTTGTTACCCTCAAAAGGCATGAACTCTATAAAACGCATGGAAATGGGAAGCGCTTCGGTAAGCTTTATGAAATCAATAATTTCATTTTCATTAAAATCCTTCATTACTACGGCATTCACTTTTACTTTAAAACCTTCTTTAACCAATAGAAGGATATTGCGATATACTTTTTCAAAATCATCCCGACGCGTAATTTCTTTGAATTTCTCCCGCTGAAGGGAGTCCAGACTTACATTAATGCTATGTACCCCAAAGGTTTTTAAGGTATCCATATGGGAATCCACGATCACCCCGTTGGTCGTTATGGAAAGTTCCACAGGCAGGGTAGCCAATTTTTCCAGAATTACTGGAATATCCTTCCGTATAAGGGGTTCTCCCCCCGTTAAACGTATTTTGGATACCCCATGATTCACAAAAAGCTTTGCGATGGTGTAGATTTCTTCATAGGTCATTAAATGGCTTCTGGGGGTTAAAGCCACACCCTCTTCGGGCATACAGTAAGTACACCGAAGGTTGCACCTTTCAATCAAGGAAATGCGGAGGTAGGCATGTTTTCTACCAAACGAATCGGTTAAAAGGGGTGTGTTTGGTGTCATATGTCGTGATTATTTCCTTTCAGGATTCCAAAAACGTGTAAGACAGATGGAAAAATGGCATCCATAGATTCACTGGCCCCCTTAGTAGAACCCGGTAGTGCCAGCACCAAACTATCCTTTAGGTTTCCAGCAACACTGCGGGACAACATGGAATAAGGGGTTCGTTGCTGTCCATAACTCCGTATGGCTTCTTCTATCCCTGGGATTTTCCGGTCGATAATTTCGTTGAGGGCTTCTGGAGTCACATCCCGGCTCGACAATCCTGTACCTCCCGTAAAGATAATGAGTGGAATTCCTTCTTGGGCCAATTGCTGGGCACGGTTTTTTATGAGTTCCTTTTCATCTGGAATGACCTCGTAGGAGTGAATTTCTACCTCTGCCCTCTTTAATTTTTCCATGATGGCCTTTCCGGCCTTGTCTTCTTTCAGTCCTTTCGAAATGGTATCGGAACACACCAACACACTGGCTTTAAGGTGTTTTCGGTAGCGGTCCTTAAAATCGGACTTACCGCCCATTTTCTCCAATAATTTGATATGTTTTATTTCCACTCCCTTATCAATAGGCTTGAGCATATCGTACATAGTAAGCGCCACAACACTTGCCCCATGCATGGCTTCAACTTCTACCCCTGTTTTGTAAATGGTTTTTACGGTAACCCGAATGATAATGGCTAGCCCATCCATTTCATATTCAATTTCAGTACCCTCTATAGGCAGCGGATGGCAATCGGGCAGCAACTCAGGTGTTTTTTTTACACCCAGCAATCCTGCTGCTTTACTCATGGCAAAGACGTTCCCTTTGGGAACAGTATCTTTTTGAATAGCCTCTATAGTTTCTGCCTTACTAACCATCACAGTGGCCTGTGCCGTGGCTATTCTTAGGGTATTTGTTTTGTGGGTAATATCGACCATAGGATTAGGTGTTTACTTTCCATTGATGAGAATTGTCTTCAAATAGTTCTTTACCAAAGATGGGCACTTTGGCCTTAATTTCTTCTACTACAAAGTTAAGGGCTTGAAAAGTCACTTTCCTTCTTTCGGAAGAAACAAAAACGAATAAGCAGAGGGAGCCCGAGGGAACCGTTCCCAAACTGTGATAGATATGCATGCAAGTAAGGGGGTACTTTGAAAAGGTTGCCTCCCTGATCTCGTGAAAAACGCGGTTTGCCATTTCCTCATGTGCCGTGTACACAATCGCACTCATTTTTTTTCCGTTCACCACATCGGCCCGTACTTGGCCCAAAAAGATGTTGTGGGCTCCAATGGTAGTCTTGGATTGGTGCTTGGCAATGGATTCAGCTATAAATTCAGCAGGAATGGGTCCTTCCACAAATACTTTTTTAAAGGTTTTATTTTCCATGGTTATAACACTTTTGTAAGTTCAAAAACACCGCCTTGGATGCTGTAGCATTTCGAAATATTGTTTTTTTGAAGCAATTGCACTGCGGTGATGCTACGAATACCTGATTGACAAAAACAGGCAATGGTCTTTTCCGAAGGAATGGTTTGCAGGTGATGTTCCAGTTCTCGCAGGGGAATGTGCATTGCATTGGGGTGTTGAATTTTGGGTCTTTCATGAGGCTCCCTCACATCCAAAAACACTACCTCTTTCATTTCCAAAGCGTTTTTTGCCGAAATTTCTAAGGAGTTGTTGGAGCAAAAAACTGCCTCTTCATTCTCCTGAAGCGTGTCACTTTTTACTTTTTCAATTTCGGCAGGAATCCTAGGGATTGTGAGTTGCGTGAATACGTTTGTTTTTGAATTATAGCAAAGGAGTTTCCCCGATAAGGAAGTTCCCAAATCCAATACAATTTTCAATACTTCATTGGCTTGCAAAGTTCCTATAATGCCTGTTAAGACCCCCAAAACACCTACTTCTGAACAATTGGGAACCGAGTCCTGTTTGGGAGGGGTAGGAAACAAACATCGATAGCTGGGCCCGTTTTGGTAATTAAAGACCGATACCTGCCCTTCAAATTTATAAATGGAGCCATACACCACGGGAAGTCCCAGTAGGACAGCAGCATCGTTTATAAGGTAGCGGGTGGCAAAATTATCACTTCCGTCCACGATGATTTCATACTCTTTGGCAATGGTTAAAATATTGGCAGAAGTAAGCTTTTCGGGATACGCAACCACTGTAATGGTAGGATTTAAATCCAACAGGCGCTCTTTTGCCGCTAGGGCTTTATTCATTCCTAGGGACTGGGTCCCAAACAAAACTTGTCGTTGTAAATTGGAAGTTTCTACCACATCAAAATCAATAATCCCTAGGCTTCCTATACCACTAGCTGCAAGGTATTGGAGCACGGGACAACCCAATCCTCCGGCACCCACCACCAACACTTTGGCCAAGGAAAGTTTTTGCTGACCTTGGGGGCCAACTTCGTCCAATACCATATGTCTGCTGTATCGTTCCATTCATTATCCTCCCGAAAAAGGAGGAAGCAATGCAATTTCGTTACTACTCACGGTTTCCCCCCGAGGGGTCACCTGGTTGTTTTGGGCTACTTGAAAATCCTTACCTTGTAAAGAAGGGTATTTTTCGAAAAGCTGCTCGAGCAGATCGGAAATCGTTTTTCCCGTGAACACAATTGTTTCTTCTTCACAATGGGTTATTTCGGTGAGTAAACCAAAGTACTTAATGTGCAATTTCATGTTGTATCTTTTCAAATTCCTCTCGGGTATTAATATTTCTTACATACAGAGCTAATGCTTCCTCTAAAGGAATGATATGTGACTCTAATTTTGAAATGAGTTGGTGCATGGCCAATTCCCTTTTGTTTATTTGTTCCAAACAAAAGGGTAAGCACCTTTTTTGGTAAAGTGCGATAAGGGGCATGGTATTCCCTGAGCTTTCCAATAGATTCACGGCTGCCGTTTTTTCTGCATGTTCAAATAAATAGCTGAATACCTGAGGCGTAATGAATGGAACATCACAACTTACCACTAAATTTTCTTCTGTTTGACTATGGTAAAGACCGGTATACAAACCCGATACGGGTCCCAAACCCCTGAAATGATCCTCTACCCTTTTATGCCCAAATGCATCGTACTGGAGATTGGAAGTCACAATAAGCACTTCATTCACAAACGGCTGCATCGCCTTTAGGATATGAGAAACAAAGGTGTCATCGCCCAAGGGCAATAAGCCCTTATCGGTCTGCATTCGGGAGCTTTTGCCCCCTGCCAGAATGATACCAGTCCTATTGTTTCCTATGTCCATTAGATAAAAACCAATTTGATGGATGCGAGCATCAAGACGACCGCCAAAACATACCGCAAAACCGAATTATTAAATCTTTCACTCCCAAAATAACTTCCCAAAAAGCCCCCAACAACTACCAAACATAGCAAAAGGAACATCTCATGGGAAAAAGTAATTCCTTTGGTAATTTGCCCTGCCAATCCCGAAATAGAATTGACCAAAATGAACAAGGCCGAAACAGCTGCTGCTTCTTTCATTTTTCCCCAATGGAATAATAAAATCACGGGGGTCAAAATAATCCCTCCACCAATGCCAATTAAACCTGAAAAAAAACCAATGACCATCCCTACAAGGGCTCCCTGCCAAAGTTTTACCTTATGGGTCTTCAACACTTCCTTGCCAAATACATTCAAAATTTTTAGAATGGCAAAAATTAAAAATAAGGCTAATATTTGTTTGTAAAGAGTGGCATCCACCTCAAAAAGTCCGCCCAAAAAAGAGCAGGGAATGGAAGTAACCACAAATGACAAAAAGAGTCTTTTATGAAAATGCCCCGCCTTGAAATAATGATAAAAAGAAATACCCGAAACAAAAATATTCAACACCAAGGCCGTGGGCTTCATTATTTCTGGGGAAAACGAAAAAAGGGACATTAAGGCAAGGTACCCACTGGCACCCCCATGGCCAATACTGGCATATAAAAATGCCGTGATGGGAAAGGCGAGATAGAATACCCAAAAAGTGTCCATATTAGGTTGATTTATAATTGGTTTTGTGCTAGTTGGTCATCCAAAAATTTCCAACATTGCTCGTTAATCGTTTCAAATACCCTTACCAGGGATTCCCCGTGAGGCGTTAATTGTGCCCCTCCTCCTCCCTTTCCGCCCACATTGGTCACCACCAAGGGAGAGCTTGAGCGGGTGTTCATCATATCTAGCAACGACCAAGCTTTTTTATAGGACATCCCAATGGTTTTAGCCGCTTTGGAAAGGGATCCTTCGGCTGCAATGGCCTTAAGCAACTGGACCCGTCCTTCCCCTAGTACTATTTTACCATCGGCTTCTATCCAAATTCTGCTTTTAATGGAGTATTTCATGGTAGTCTTATTTAATAGGCAGAAGGATTACCTCCACCGTATCGTTTATATTGATTTGATTACTATCTGAAGGCACGTATACCAATGCATTTGCCAGAGCAAAGGTGTGCATCATGGAAGAATTTTGCCCATTTAAAATTGTGACATACCCCTGTTCGTAATGTGCTTTTAAAAAATGAGCCCTATCGCCTTTGGTTTCAAAAACCGTTTTTGATAGCGCCTGAACTTTTGTGTGCAAAAATTGGATATGCCCAGAAAAAAGCTCCAATGCCATTTGCCCGTAGACATAAAAACAGGTCAAGGAAGCAGCTGGATTTCCAGGCAATGCAAATACCAGTTTACCATCTTTTTTTCCAAAGAAAAGTGGCTTTCCAGGCTTTTGCATGACTTTATAGAAGACTTTGGAGACACCTAATGCTTCAAGGGCCTTTCCCACAAAATCGTATTCCCCAACCGAAATCCCACCCGAAATGAACAACACGTCATGGGCAGAAAGTGCTTCCCCAATGCAATGCAAAGTTTCTTCAAAGTGATCTGTTGACCTATAGATTTTAGTATCCCGAAAACCTACCTCTTTCAATACACTGGAAAGGGTAGTTGCATTGCTATCGTAAATTTTCCCTATGGGCAAAGGTTTTCCAGGATCAACCAGTTCGTTTCCGGTGACTAGAATGCCAATGGAAGGTTTTTTATATACCTCAACCTCCACAATGCCGAGCGAAGTTAAAAACCCAAGGGCCGCCGGATTTAAATATGTTCCTTTGGGCAGGGCAACTTCCCCTTGGTGAATTTGTTCCCCTAACGGCCGTATATTTTAATTAAGTGAAGTAATTGCCGTTACGGTTAAACAGTTATTTTCAAGACTTGTTTTTTCTTGCATCACTACTGCATTGGCCCTATCGGGCACTAAAGCTCCTGTAAAAATGCGAACCGCCTCTCCTGCGTTTAATACGGGATGGTGGTGATCACCTGCTTTCACTTCGCCAATGACCTGATAAGTGTTAGAACCATTGAGACACAAAGCATATCCATCCATGGCCGATTGGCGAAAGGGAGGCATGGAAATAGGTGCTATAACCGCTTCAAATAGCACATGGCCCATGGCTTGCGCTACGGGCAATGTTTCATGAAAAGCCGTGGGCTGAACATATTCTTGAATCAACTGAAGTGCTTCTTCTACGGTAACCATCATTCGTTATGTATACGTAAATATAACGACTCAAAGGCACATTTCCATTTTTTTTATCGAAAAATGAAAGTCTTTGGGATGAATTAGGAGTTAATAGTTGCTTTAGCTAGTAATTGATGGTATGCCTCTAGGGTGTCCATATCCTCCAAGCCCGATTCACATAGCACGTATGCTACCTTTTGGGTATGTTCCTTTACCATTTTTTTTGCCCCTACATCTCCTTTTAGTTTTAATAATGCATCAAAATACGATCGATCAAAAAGAACAGGAGCCCCCCAATCGCCATGGGGGGATTTGGAAACGATGATAGATTGCTGCGAGCTTTCAAAGGCCTGGATCATGTTTTGGTAATGCGCTTGGGGAATCAAGGGTTGGTCCACCAATGAGATCAGTATTCCTGAAGTATTGGGGTGCTTTTTCAGGATTGTTTGGACTCCAAAAGCAATGGAGGTACCCATCCCTTTTTCCCAATGGGGATGAAAGGCGATCTCAACTGGACATTGCTGGATGACTTCCTGAATTTGAGTGGCATGCGCCCCTAAAACAACTGTAATAGGAACCTGCAAGGGCAGCAAAACTGAAACTTGATGCGTTATGAGGCTCTGTTCCCCCCACGGAAGGAGTTGCTTGGGAACGCCCATCCTTCGGGATTCCCCGGCAGCCATAATTAACAAGTGAATATCACTCATGAATGGTTCCCTTTTTGTCTTTTAGCAATATAGGATCTTGATTCCTTGTGACCGATAAAATTTCGGCAATGATTGATACCGCTATTTCGGCAGGACTTTCAGCTCCAATATTAATGCCTGTTGGGCCATAAATGTGTTCAAAAAAAGAAGAGTCCATATTGGGTTCAAATTCCAGCAGCTTAGAAAATAATCGTTCCCTTCGCTGTTTGGGGCCCAATAAACCTAGATAACGCGGAACAGCGGTTTTCAGGGCCAAAAGGTATTGTAGGTCTTTGTTGAAACTATGGGTCATCAATACCACCGCTGTATGCTCATCAATATCGGAAAAATCAAGTGCCTCGAAAGTGGGGCTCGAAAAATGAGTGGCCCCTTCAAAGGAATCAATGGTTTTTTGATCATCGGGAGGTGCAATGATATGTACTTCCCACCCTACTTGGTTTGCCATTTTGCACAATTGAACCGCATCGTGTTCTGCCCCGATAATACATAATTGAAAAATAGGAGAAAATGTTTCCGAAAAGGTCTGCAACTCTTGGGTAATGGTATTTTGTGAATTAGGATTCAAAGCATAGATTTTTCCTTCCAAATGCAATACAGAACCCATTTTGTTTCCAGTTTCCCATTCTTTGGAAAAAAAACAATGACAGGTAAACGACTTCCGTTGATTAAAAAAAAGCTGCAATGTTTTGTAAAGTTCATCCCCAATGATCACGGGCTCCAATAAGATATACAGTATTCCTTCACATCCTAAGCGAAAGCGTCCGTCATACATCATCATTTTGGATTCGTTGGATTGAAATACAGCCTGTGCTTGCCTTACAATTTCCTTTTCTACACAACCGCCGCTTACAGCTCCTATCATGCGCCCTGTCTCTGAAATGAGCATGCGAACCCCTGGTCTACGGTACGAAGAACCTTCCAAGGCTACCACGGTGGCCCATATTGTTTTTTCGCCAAGTGTATTTAGGGAATAAGTGGCATTGATAAGGTTTTTAAACTCAAAAGTCATGAAATACCCAATTCGTATTTGAAAAGCTAATTAGTAGCGCAATAATCTATCCCAGCACGGGTTGTACTTGATTGTTGAAAGGTTGATCATAGTATCGTTTTCCAGTGGCTTTGTAAAGAGCATTGGCCAGAGCACCCATAATAGGGGGAAAAGGAGGTTCTCCAAGACCTGTAGGATCAATATCATTTTTAACAAAATGCACGGCTATGGACTTGGGTGCTTCTCCATGTCGAATCATTCTATATCGATCAAAATTGCTTTGCTGTGGAACACCCTCTTGAAAGGTAACTCCTCCATACATGGCACATCCTATTCCATCTACAATAGCTCCTTCAGCCATATTGGTCGCAGCATCTGGGTTGACCACAATGCCACAATCGATGGCACAATGTACTTTTGATATGATGGGTTTGTTATTGGCCATTTCTATTTCAAGAATTTGAGCTACATAGGAGTTATGACAAAAATAGGCAGACACCCCTAGATTTTTTGAACCACTCTCACTCCAGTTCGATTTTTCCCGAACCAATTCCAATACGCCAGCATACCTTTCGGCATCATAATCGTTTTCTGCTCCCACAGGCTGGTTTTTTGCTTTTGCCAATAAATCCAAACGGAATTGGATGGGGTCTTTCCCCATGGCTTCGGCAACCTCATCCAAAAAGGCCTGCTCTACCCCTGCCATAAAATTGGAGCGCGGTGCCCTAAAAGCACCAATACTTATATTGGAGGGCAAGGACCATTCTTCCGCTAAGTAATTATCAATGGCCCCTGCAGGAAAACGATTGGGAAATAATGGGCTTTCGGGAATGCCTCCGGCCACAACATGAAACCCAATCAAATTGTTATCCTTATCTAGGGCAGCGCGATACGTTGCCAAATAAGAGGGACGGTAGACTCCATCAGTCATGTCGTCTTCACGGGTATACACTAACTTAATGGGAGCCTTTATTTGCTGGGAAATAACCGCTGCTTCTACCAAAAAATGGCCATACAACCTTCTCCCAAAGCCTCCACCCATGCGGGTCATTTGAATATCGATGTTCTCTAAAGGAATCCCCAATCGTTCAGAAACACTTTTCTCCATGTACTCTGGGGTTTGAATGGGCCCCACCAGCAGAGCTTTGTCTTCAGTAACATTCGCAAAGAAATTCATGGGCTCCATGGTGTTGTGTGCCAAGAAAGGAGCTGTGTATGTTTTTTCAATAATCTTCGCAGCTTCCTTGAATGCCTTTTCCGGATTGCCATCCTTTCGAGCTACTTTGATATGTTCTTTGCCAATGGATTTCATCATGGACATATGCATCTCGGTATTTTCGAGACCCGAAGGGACCATCTCGGTATTGGTGGTTCCCCAGAAAGTAGCCACTTTGTTTTCTCCTTTGGGGCTATTTTCCCATTCCATTTTCAAGGCTTTTTTAGCACTCATGACTTCCCAAGTGGTGTTGCCCACAATCACGGCCAAATCATTAAAAGCCGCCACATCGCACCAAGCTTTTACTCCTCCTTCGTTGAAGGCTTTTATAGTAAATGCATCTTGTATCCCGGGCATGGCCTTCACTTTGGAAAAGTCCACGTTTGCTAATTTTTTTCCAAACGCAGGAGGGTGCACAATCATGGCAATAAGCATCCCCTCTTCTTTGTAGTCTAGCCCAAATAAAGGCTTTCCAGTGACTATCTTTTGCCCATCCACATTTTTTCGGGAGGTTCCTATGATGGTGAATTCGGTTTTATCTTTCAATGCTATTTCTTCAGGAACTTCCACAAGGGCGGCTGCAGAAGCCATTTCCCCAAAGCCAGCCGATTTTCCCGTGGCCTCATGGGAAAGTATTCCATTGGCAACCATAATTTCGGCAAAAGGGACTTGCCATGCATCGGCTGCGGCCTGTTTTAACATGTGCTTCGCCGTGGCACCCGCCATACGAAGGGAATCCCATCCTTGACGGATGGATTGGCTTCCTCCCGCCAATTGTCTTGTAAACACATCGGTATTTAAAGGGGCTTGTTCTACCATGACATCGTTCCAATCGACATCCAATTCTTCTGCAACAATCATGGGCATGGAGGTCTTGACATTTTGTCCAATCTCGGGATTGGGAGAATAAATGGTAACCAAACCATTGTCCCCAATTTTCAGGAAACCATTCAGTTCAAACCATTCTTTAGGCATTTCCCTCGCAATCTCCTCTTCCATCGGAGGTTTACAAGAGGCTAACCAGTTAAAGCCTATGATCATGCCCCCACCTGCTACAGAAACACTTTTAATGAAGGAACGTCTACCGATATTTGTTTTAAATGAGCTCATGGCGTTGTGTTTAAGTGAGTGAAGGGAATTATTGTTCAAATTCATTTTTGGCTGCCGTTTTTATGGCTGCTTTAATGCGGGTATAGGTACCGCATCTACAAATATTCCCATTCATTGCTTCTTCTATTTCGGCATCACTGGGATTTGGGTTATTTTTCAGAAAGGCGGAAGCACTCATGATTTGACCCGCTTGGCAATAGCCACATTGAGGAACGTCATGCTGCAACCAAGCTTTTTGCACAGGGTGGTCTCCTTTTTCGGAAAGCCCTTCAATGGTGGTTATCTCATTGTCACCAATGGCAGAAACAGGAATTTGGCAGGAACGTGTAGCACTGCCGTTTACGTGAATGGTACAAGCTCCACATTGGGCTATTCCACAGCCATATTTTGTACCGACCAACTGCAAATGGTCCCTTAAAACCCAGAGGATGGGAGTGGTAGGATCTACATCAACTTGGTGCTGGGATCCATTAACCTTTAAAGTGAATGATGCCATAGTACTGAAATTTCCTTAAATATACCGAAAAAAAGGAAGACTTACTATAAAAATTTCATGGTAGTGGCTTCGGAAAGAAAGGGACCTGCCAAATAAAAAACCTCTTGAAAAATCAAGAGGCTTCCGTTGTAGCGGGAACTGGACTCGAACCAGTGACCTTCGGGTTATGAGCCCGACGAGCTACCTACTGCTCTATCCCGCGATGTGGATGGCAAAGATACAACGAAAATTACACTTCACAAAAGTTTGCCGAAAAATTATTGTTCGATGCTGTGGGCCTCAAAGGAAAGGAGGATTCCTTCTTCAAAGACTACTTGTATTTCAATGGGTTGACAACATACCTCACAATCCTCTACATAGCTTTGTGAAATACTGGGATCCAGCAACATGGAAATATCTTGCCAACAATAAGGACATTGAAAGAAATACTCTTCCATTAAAAATCAACATTGAGCAATTGCCCAGTGAGTTGCAGAAGTTCCAATTCAGATAATTTGGCTTCGTACTTGGCCAGGTTTTTATTGGTTTGGGCATTGAGCAGGTTTATTTGTGCCTGGCGAAGTTCTACCGAGGTAATTTGCCCCAATTTATACCGTTCCAAAGAACGCTCATAATTATTGGTTGCCGTAATTACGTTTTGCTCTTGTAGCCTGTAAATACTTAGCCTATTGGCATAGTTTCCATTGGCATTGGCAATATCCCTTTTCACCTCCGCTTTAACTTGGGCAAGCAACAGCTCTTGCGACTCAAGTTGGATCTTAGAATTTTTAACGGTTGTAATTCCCCTACCGCCATCAAATAAGCTCCAACTTAAACTCACCCCTGCCGAAAATCCGGTCGTGGTATTTGAGGTAGAAAAGCTAGTGGTTGGGAAAAATCCTTGGTTCCAGCCATAGGAACCCGTTAAACCCACCGAGGGGAGAAAAACCGACTTGTTGGCCTTTAATGAATACTCGCTTATCATTGTGTTTTTTTGCGACTGCAACAATCGTACATTGTTACTGTCTGCCGTCTGGATGAACTGAGCTACTTTCAATTCGCCCAGAAATGCCACCGAAGTATCTACGGCAAAATTCCGTTCCAAGTCGCTGTTCAACACCACCGTAAGGTCACGTTTGGCATTTAGTAATTGTTGCCTCCCGTTCATGAGATTAATGCTATCGGTAACCAAATCCACTTCGGCATTGAGGACATTCAATTTGTTTACCTGTCCATAATCAAACGCATATTGGGCACGGGTTAAGCGATCCTTGGTATTTTCGTATGTTTCCTTAAGCACGGCTTCATTTTCTGTAAGGCGCGCTACTTCAAAATACACCGAAAAAAGCTGTAAAAGGGTGGTTTCAATGGTTTGCCTTGCCTCTAATTCAGAGAGCTTGTAGGATTCTTTCAAACGTTTGTAATCGTACCAACGACCCAAACCGTCAAAGAGCGTATAATTTAAATCGATGGATGCATTGTAGCGCTTCGTTTCGGCACCATTTACAGTACGCACCGTGCCGTCTTGGAAAGTAACCTCTTGATTTTGATTACTGTAATTGGCACCAGCATTTCCGGTTAGGGAAGGTAAAAAACCAGAGTTGAGCACCCCTTGGTTGTTCTCGGCAATGGCAACATTGTTCTTGGCGATGACAACCCCAAAATTATTTTCAAGCACTTCCGAAATGGCTTGTTCCTTGGTAAGCATTTCAAGGCTTTGCGAGTGGGAACAAACGCTTATAAGAACCATTAAAAAGAAATACTTACTCTTCATGGTGCTCTTCTTTGGTCTTAAATTCTTCATGATGCATATTAAAACGCCTTTTGGCCTCTTCAGAAATCTCCCACTCCTCTTCTTCTTTTTGTTCTTTAATGGCCCTTTCAAAATCTTCCCTGTTTTTTTCTTCACCTGTAGCAAGCCAATTTGCTTTGGCCTTAAATTCATTGCTGGCCGATAATAGCACTGGTAAAATAATCAAGGTTAAAACGGTGGCAATGGCAATACCAAAAGCAATGGAAATTGCCATGGGCTTGAGAAACTGAGCTTGCCTACTGCGCTCAAACAACAAAGGAGCAATCCCCGCAATGGTAGTTAAGGAGGTGAGAAAAATAGCCCGAAAACGAGCCCTTCCCGCTTCATAAAGCGCTTCGTTAAATTTCATCCCTTCCCTTAAGAAAGTATTGAATTTTCCAATGAGGACCAATCCGTCATTCACCATAATACCAATCAACGCAATAATCCCTAAGGCAGAAAGGATATTGATAGGGAAATCCATCAACCAGTGTCCCCAACCCACAGCAATAAAGCTGAAAGGAATCATTAAAATAAGCAACAACGGCTGGCTGTAGCTTCGGAAGGTAAATGCAATGGTGATGTAGATGAGGATCAAGATAATAGGCACCACGGTTTTGGCCGATCGTGTTAATTTACCTGCTTCCCTGTTTTGCCCTTCATAGGAAACACTCACGGTTGGGTACTTTGAAAGGATATCGGGCATGATGTTGTTTTGGATATCCGATAAAATTTCAGTGGGACTCCCTTTAGGGTCTTTCAAATCGGCATTGAGCTGTATCTCCCGAAGACCATTTAAGTGACTAATAGATTCATCGCCCCTACTAATTTCGTAAGTGGCAATTTCCCCAAAAGGCACCCTTTGGCCATTGGGGGCCACAATACGCATTTCATCCAAATCATTGATGGATTCCCGGTTGGCCCTATCGTAGCGTACCCACACCCTAATTTCGTCTTGTCCTCGCTGGAACCGTTGTGCTTGTAGTCCAAAAAAACCAGCCCGTACTTGGCTCATGACATTTTGAAGGTTTAGCCCAAGGGCATAGGCTGTTTCGTTGAGTTCAATTTTTATTTCCTTGATTCCTTCCGGATCGGTATCGGCAATATCGGCCAACAAGGCGTTTTGCTCCATTTGGGTCCTTAATTCTTCTTTAGCTGCTTTGAGTTCTTCGGTATTATTTCCAAGAAGGGAGACCGAAACGGGGCTTCCACCAAAATTCCCTCCCGAACCAAAAGTAAGCCGCTCCACTCCATATACCTCCCCAACGGCTTCACGTATGGAATTGGTAATTTCTGGAGAGCCAAAATCACGTTCTTCCCCAGGAAGCAAATTCACATCCAAAGAGGCTTTGTTGTTTCCTGGACCCACACGCTTAATAATATTTTCAACTACGGGTTGATTCCCTGTTTGTTTTGCGGTATAGACCTCATTCACTTCCCATGCCTTTTGCTCAATCATCGAAATGAGGGAATCGGTAATCATGGGATTGGTCCCTTCGGGCATCAATAAGTTAATACTTACCCTATCGCTCGCTACCTGTGGAAAAAAAGACCCTCTAATGATGCCTCCCATAAAGGAACCCACGGTTAGTATCATGAGCGCTAATAGAATAGCAAATGTGATGAAACGTTGTTTTAGGGCAAAGCGCAATACTGGGCTGTACCAATGATCCCTAAAATAGACCATCACACGATCTCCAACTTCATTGAATTTTCGCAAACTCATAAAGAATTTATCAATCCCCTTTTTTTGTTTTCTCTCTTTTTCGGTTTCATGTAAAAGGGCCTTGGAATGGGCAATGTGGGCAGGAAGGATTAAAATAGCTTCCACTAGGGAAACAGTGAGCGTAAGGATAACAATGATGGAAACTTCACTGAAAAAATGACCAATCCTCCCATCCAAAAAGAGGAAGGTTGAGAAAGCCAACACAGTGGTAATAATGGCTGACACGATTGGGGAAAGTACCTCCATGGTACCATCAATCGCCGCTTGAATACGCGGTTTGCCCCTTTCATAATGTTGATAGATATTTTCTGAAATGACAATCCCATCATCCACCAAAATTCCAATCACGATAATCATCCCGAAAAGAGACAGAATATTAATGGTGACATTAAACTGCGCAGCAAAAATGAACATCCCCAAAAAGGAAACGGGTATTCCCATGGCCACCCAAAAGGCTAAACGGGTATTTAAAAAGAAGGACAAGAAAAACAACACTAGAAAGATCCCTTGGCCCCCATTTTTCAATAATAAATCGGTACGCTGCTTTAAACTTACCGAGGAATCACTTACCACATCCAGGTGTACCCCTGTGTATTTTTCATTGAACTCTTCAATGGAATTGTTCACCTGTTCTGAGGTGGAAAGTAAGTCTTCGTTGTTGGTATTGGTAATCCCAATGGTGACGGCAATATTCCCATTGAAGTAGGATGCATTGGGGGTTTCCGAAAATCGATCCCGAACCGTGGCCACATCCTGTAGCCGCACAACGGTTCCATCATTTAATGCCCTAACCACAAGGTGGTTCAACTCATCGCCATAGTAGGAGCGGTTGTTGGCCCTAATGAGATAGTCTTCTGCGTCGGTCTTGATATTTCCGCCCGTGCTTAAAATATTGGATTGGGAAACGGCAGTTGCCACTTCCGAAAAAGTAAGGTTATACGCCAGTAGATCATTTTCACGAACGGCAATTTCTATTTCCTCATCGGGGTAGCCCGAAATGGAAATTTGTGAAATCCCATTCATCCTGCGTAAATCGTTTTCTATTTGGCGGCCAATTTGTTTTAGGGTAACCAGATTAATATCCTTTCCGCTTATGGTAAAATCCATGGTCTGCCTTACATTTTCCTGTTTGGCAACCACCAAAGGTTCCATCCCCACAGGAAAGTTGGGCACACGGTCTACAGCATTTTTCACCTCCGAAAGCATGGCGTCAATATCTCGGCCCGTCTCAATTTCAACCGTGATACTTCCTCCATTTTCACGGGATACCGACGTAACCCGGTCTACCCCTATCAACCCTTTTAAATTATCTTCTATCTTGAGAATTATCCCTTCTTCAATTTCTTCTGGCGAAGCCCCAGGATAAGCAATGTTTATTGATATAATCTCGGGATCCTGGAGCGGAAAAAAAGAAGACTTTAATTGTAGCAATCCCAAAATCCCAAACGCCACAAAAGCGATGATAAAAATATTGGTCGCTACTTCATACTTTATAAAATAACTAATGATATTCCGCATCACTGTGGGGTTTCATTTGAGGTTGATTGAGAGAAATTCTCTTTATAGACTTTCACCAGCATACCTGCATAAGCCCCTGGTACCGATCTAGCGAGGATTTGCGTACCATTGGGAATCCCTTTTATGACCATTTCTTTATCCGAAAAATAGACAGGTTCTATCTCCAATATATCTAAAATACTGTCCCTTACGATAAATATCTCATTCTCATTTACCAATAACTTTCGGGAAAGCTTAATGGCGCTGGGTTCTTCCTTGGCTTGCAATTGTGCCTCTAGGAACATACCTTCCTTCAAATCTTCTCCCTTTACTTCTACATACACTTTTATGGTTTGGGTGGTTTGGTCAATGGCACTATTTACACGCACCACCGTTCCTGTGTAGGCATTGTTACCGTCCATGGTTTTAAGAGATACTTTTTCCCCCAATTGCAACAAATCACTGTAGTTCTTTGCGATAGAAAGCTCCAACTCATACACCGATGTATCGATGAATTCCCCTAACTTCTGTCCTTGCCTTATGAGGGTTCCCTTAGTGACAAGGGCTTCGGTAAGCACCCCATTAAATGGGGCAGAAATGCCATATTTGCCTAACCGTTGTTCAAGGTTTTTTATATTGTAATACGCCGTGGTAACTCCTCGACCCGTGATAAAATAATTCACTTTTTCTGACGTATTTTGGGGCAAGGCAGGTAAGGATTGATTAATATTAATACTGCTCAAATAGTTTTGCCAAACCGGAAAAGCTTCTGGATAATCCAACCGCAAGTCGGGCATTAGGGAAGTTACCAAATTGTAAAACTCACTTTTGGCAGCCTGAACGGAAGAATAATATTCTGAAGCATCCATACGAAGTAATACTTCCCCTTTTCTGTAAGGTTGGCCTGCCTTGAAATCATGTGCACTAGATTGAAAAACGCCTTGTACTTCTGCATATAGCTCAAGGCGATTCTTTGCTGTTAAGGTTCCATTGGTAGGAATTACAATAGGTACTGGCCCATTTTTAGCTGTTTCAGTAAAAACGGTTTTTACCACTTTCTGTACAGGAGGCTTAGGCTTATTGCTGTTTTTAATAATAAGATAGGCTCCAAAAAAAGCCCCTGCAATAATCACAGCACCTATGAGGAAAAGTAAAATTTTACGCACAAATAGTCCTTTTGGTTAGTGCATCAAAAATACGAGCCAAAAGTTTGGATTTACGTTAAACTAATCTTAAAAAGAATCCCCTAATGTTTCTATTTCAAGGGTTATTTGTTCCCATTCTTTCATTAGGTTTCGCAATTTGTCCTTTTTAGACTCATATTGGGAGAAAAAGTTGGGTTTCGCAATGGTTTCATCATAATTAACGGAAAGTTCCACATCCAGTTCCTTGAGTTCCTTTTCCAGCACATGAATGCTAGACTCTGCCTTGCTCAACCTATTTTGGAGGGACTTTAGTTTTTTTTGTTGTTCGTAGCTTTCTTTGCCCGTTGCTGTTTTCCCGTTTTGAGGGTCCTTTGCAACTACCGTACGTTTTTCGGCTTCCCTCAAATTTTGAAGATTGCGTTCTTCCAAGAAATAATCAATATCTCCCAAATATTCTTTGATTCGATGATCTTTAAACTCATACACCTTGTTGGTCAATCCCTGAAGGAAATCACGGTCGTGAGATACCACGATTAACGTTCCAGAAAAATTCTTGAGTGCTTCCTTCAAGACATTTTTGGATTTAATGTCCAAATGGTTGGTGGGCTCATCCATCACCAGCACATTAAAAGGTTGCAATAGTAATTTTGCCAACGCCAAACGGTTACGCTCCCCTCCCGAGAGTACTCGCACGTATTTATCTACTTCATCCCCACGAAACAAAAACGCTCCCAAAATATCGCGAACCCTAGGACGTGATTTTTCATCGGCCGCATCAATCATGGTCTCTTCTACGGTTTTGTTCCCATTAAGATATTCGGCCTGGTTTTGCGCAAAATACCCTATTTGTACATTGTGCCCCAAATGGATGTTCCCTTCAAAGGGTATCTCTCCTACGATCATCTTTGCCAAAGTGGATTTTCCCTGTCCGTTTTGCCCCACAAAAGCAGTTTTGCTATCGCGTTCAATAAGTAAATTGATATCTTTCAGCACTTCCTTTTCGCCAAAATTCTTGGAAGCGTGTTTTGCGGTGACCACCACTTTTCCAGGAGTAATAGAAACCGGAAACCGTAGGCTCATGACCGAATGATCATCTTCATCTACTTCAATTCGGTCTATTTTATCCAGTTTTTTAATGAGTGACTGCGCCATGGAAGCCTTACTGGCTTTCGCACGAAATTTTTCGATTAGCTTTTCGGTTTGCTCAATCTGTTTTTGCTGGTTTTTCTGAGTGGCCAGTTGTTGCTCCCGTAATTCCTTCCGAAGCACTAGATAGGTAGAATAGGGTTTGGGATAATCGTAAATCTTGCCCAACGAAATCTCGATGGTACGATTGGTTACATGGTCCAAGAACATTTTATCATGGCTTACCAAAACCACGGCACCCGCATAATTTTTGAGAAACTCCTCTAGCCAAAGGATGGATTCAATATCCAAGTGGTTGGTAGGCTCATCGAGCAGTAAAATATCATGGTTTTGAAGTAGCAGTTTAGCCAATTCGATACGCATACGCCATCCTCCCGAAAAGGTATCGGTTAATTTATTGAAATCTTCCCTTTGAAAGCCCAAGCCCTGTAAAATGCGTTCTGTTTCGCCCTGATAGTTGTACCCCCCGTGGATTTCGTATTGATGCTGAAACTCATTCAAATCGACCATTAATTGATGGTAACCCTCACTTTCATAATCGGTTCTTTCAGCCAATTGGGTATTGATTTCTTCCAATTTTTTCTCTAGGACTTTAATTTCGGTAAAGGCCTGATAGGATTCTTCCAAAACGGTTCTTCCTTTCACAAAATCGATATCCTGTTTTAAGAACCCAATGGAGATTTCTTTATCGGTGGCAATTTGTCCCGTATCAAATTCCTGTTCTCGGGAAATAATTCGCAATAAGGTGGATTTCCCAGCTCCATTTTTACCCACCAATCCCACGCGATCCCCTCCCTTTAATTGAAAAGTGATGCCTTCAAACAGGTATTCGCCTTGAAAAGAGATAGAGAGATTATGAATATTTAGCATGGATGTAACTTAGGTAACACAAATTTTTGCAAAGATGCTTAATTTTGTGGCAGAAAAAAAATGCTATGCCATTCTTTAAAGGAAGTAAACTCTACAGCATCTTTACGGGTACATGTCCCGTTTGCCATACTGGGAAAATGTACCAAAGCAGTAACGCTTATAACCCTTCACAAACCTTGAAAATGCATGAACGGTGCCCTCATTGCGACACCAAATTTAAGATAGAACCTTCATTCTTTTATGGGGCCATGTATGTAAGTTATGGAGTAGGAATCGCTTTTGCCGTGGCAGCTTTTATTATTTCCTTCTTCTTCATTGGCTTGGGGAGACTTGCCTCATTTTTGGTTATTATTGGGACACTCGTAGGGTTTTTACCTATCATTCTTCGACTTTCCAGGAATATCTGGATTAATTTCTTCTTTAAATTTGATAAAGAAAAAGCTAACTAAAACGTCTTATATCCATCTCGGAGGGAATTTCCGATAGGCCTTCCATAAAATAGAACAAATGGCTTGAAAGCAAAGGCGCCATGAGGAATCCCCTTGTTCCAAGTCCATTAAGGAAATAGATATTTTCGGCAGAGGGTAGATTCCCTATCATAGGTTTACGGTCGCTCACGGTGGGACGAAACCCAAATTCCTGATTTACAACCTCAAAAGGAACAGAGATGGCTTTTTTCAATCCCATAATTAATGTCTCTTTCCCCGCTTCGGTTGTTTTGAAAGAAGTGTCTTGATGCGCAAAAGTAGCGCCCACTTTATAGCAATCATTCCCAAGAGGGATAATGAAGTAGGACCCTTTTACAATGTCTTCCAAATGCAATTGGGGAGCTTTTATGGTGATATATTCTCCTTTTTTGGGAATAAGCCCCTCTTGGGGGAAAAAAGGGTTTTGAATTGCAGCGGTCCCTTCGGCAAAAACAATTTTGGAAGCAATAAAATCCTTGTATTGTAGACCCTCGGGGCGAACTTGCAACAAATGATAGTGAAACTCTTCTTCCATCAATACATTCTCTTCAGAAAGAAATTGTTGATAATCGTCCAACAATACATGGGTATTCAATTGAAAGCTGCCCAATACCCTGCCAAAACCCAATGGAGCCCTTAATGACTCAATGGTATTGGGGACCATTTCTTCCGAAAGAAGTGCACCCAATTCTTTTTGATCACAGGCTACGAACCATTCATTTTGTTCCTCGACACTATTAAAAATACGAAGGATCGTATTTTTTTTTAGTGCCGCTGAAGAAATTTTACTTGTTAATGCTTCATAAAACGAAAGTGCAAATTCATAAAACTTCAGGCCATTCCAAACGGGAGTTATTCTTTTCAAAACACAGGTGTTTACCACCCCACCGGCTGTGCGGGTAGCGACATTTTTTTTTGTGGTGAAAAACAACAAAGCTTTTATTGTTTTTACGAAGCGTTTCACATAAAGAAATCCCTGCAATCCCTAAACCCACAATGATGTAATCAACTTTTTTCACTTCTAAACTAGAAAAGTTCTATATCGTCTCATAAAAAAACCCTCCAAAGATAGGAGGGTTCTTATGATTTTTATCGAAAATAAAACGATTAATAGTTCCAAAGATCAATCTCGATGTTTCGGATTTGTTCTTTGATACGATCAGATTCTAGCAGTTGCATTAAGGCATTATCGCTTATGTAATCTGCCACACCTCGATCACCATACACGTTATCTTCTTTGTAGATAACCGCATTAAACCTTCTGGAATTGAGCAATTGATCATAAGAAATGGGTTGAGAGGTGTTCTTTCTATTGAAAGCCATGGCTTCGTTAAGCACTTCCCTTGTGGAGGGGAACCAAACCCAAAACAATTCTACCTTGGCATCTACCCCGTCATCTGGGTATGCCTTGGAACGAGCTTCGTTTGCCACTGGGCAAAGACCCAACAAACGGTAACGAAGTTCTCCTTGTCTCTTATCTAGGTACCAATACCCACGAATTCTCCATTCTTCCACATCACCTGCATCAAGGGTAAACCTTCTAATGTATTCAGGATCCACAAAACCTTCGGCATTATATTGTTCAATACCAAGATCTGTAGTATCACTGTACACCAAAGATGCTTCAATATCCTTTAACGTACGTTTTTCGGTAAAATAGGAATCGGCATAGACTTGGTCTATTTTTCCGTTTTTAATGTTCTTCACCAAAACATCGTACAGAGAACGTCTATCGGCTCCAATGTTGTTGGTGTCGATGGGGTAATACAAAGGGAAGTTCACTCTTTCGTCAAGATCAATGATTTCCCAAGTGGTTTTGGACCATAACACGTCACGCTCATCCACATATCCATAAGGAAGTGGAGTGTCGTTATCGTAAGCAATTTGTGCTTCGGTCTTAACGCCAATCTCATCGGGAGTCTTGGCATTGAGGATATTGATTTGCGCAGAGGCATTTATCCCAGCCAGACCCATTATACATAAAACAACATTTCGTAAGCTCATAGGTTTATTATTCTTAATTTGTTAATTCGATACAGATTGGGGAAATCTTTTTCAACTTATATCCCGAGTTTCCTGAGATAGTCGCATTGATATCGAAAATTTGTACGGTTTCCCCTCTTTTGGCTCTACCTAAAGCACTCTTGGCATTGGAATTTAATTTGTTTCCACTTACCACAACAGTAGGCTGCCCAGATACTTTAAAGCTAAAACCGGTAACATTTAGTGAAAGATCGAAATCAAAATCTTCGAGGGCTGCACCCACACTGGAGATTTCCAATCCTTGACGTTGCATGCGCACACAACCACCATCACCAGATTCACCACGAATGGTTCCAATAGGACGAGGAATATCCTTGATACGGAATTCACTGGTAGTATTCACTACTTGTCCATCGGGTAGGGTTCCACGTGCAGAAATTGCTACGGTTTTCCCTTGGCCGGGGGTCATGTTGTATTTACTTCCACTTCCTTTTACCAATCCAGCTCCACTTGCAGTTACCTTATTGTCTGGAATACCAGGAATAGAAATGGTCATAGGGTTTACTACCCCTCTATACACCACATTCATTTTATCGGCAGCAATGACCGCAGAATTAGGTTTTGTAATGGTTGCAAAACTAGCACTTACAGGAATTTTTACTTCTTTTCCATCTTCCAAGAAGATAAGGTCACCTTCTATTTTGTGATCACCAGCGGCGCCAGCATTAATGTTCAGTTTTACTTTACCGTTTTCAATGGTATATTGCTCTTTGGTTAAAGGTCTTCCATCTAGGGTAAGCTGCACATCATTAGGCTTTGTATTAGGGTCTTTACGTCCTAGTACAATACCTCCATCAAAGGCCTCACCTGCATAGAATGCAGATTTAGACTGCTCCAACAAAGTATTATACTGTGTAAACGAAAGTGCTGTAGCCTGCTGCCCAGATAACATTTTGGACAACAATTCATTTTTCACTACTTGAATATCATTTTGAAGCGAAGTTATCTTTGTTTTGGATGCGATTAAAGGGAACCCTTCGTAATTGTAATTCAACCAAGGAACAGTAACGCCATCATTATTACGTTTTACTGGTTCGGTAGAGAAATTGCTTTCGATAGAAGACTTGATATCGGGATACTTATCACCTAAAACAGCTAACATATCTGTTTTATAAGCATTGATTTTATCCAAAAACTCTTGCCCTTCTGGCTTTAACTTATCGCCTTGAAAGAAGAGGTTATCTAGGTAATCAGGCTTATCCTGTACTTCATAGTTTTCTTGCTCATCTGACTTCACGGTTCCCATCATTGCCTCTTTCAAACTGGTAAGGTAGTTATTCAAGGTTGAAGAAATTTCTGTTACCTGATCAGCCTTGGCTTTTACAGCAGCAAATTGCTCTGGCTGTTCGGTAGCTTTGGTTGAAAGGCTTTCCATGAAGGCCATATTACGTTGGTCTGTTGCTACGGTAGCATCAGCAATCTTTTTGTCCAACAATCCAAAAGCAGATAATACTTCTTTGGACATATTTAACGCAAGCATTGCGATGAAAACCAAGTACATTAGGTTAATCATCTTCTGCCGCGGGGATAGTTTTCCACTTGCCATTTTTACTTTCTTTTAAAGATTAATATTAATTACAGTTGAAAAACCAAGATTAGTTTCTGTTACTCATTGCAGAAAGCATACCTCCATAAACTCCATTTAGGGAAGAAAGGTTGGTTGCCAAATGCTCCATTTGTGCTTTAAGTTGTTCTGCATTTTCTACCACGCGCTCATTCACTTCAGCTTGACGGCTGGTAGATTCTACTTGTACTTTATACAAACTGTTCAATGACTCCATTTGGGCAGCAGCCAATGCCATTTCTTCGCTGTACTTTTTAGTTGAATTCATTGCTTCAGCAGTTGGGGCCATGCTTTTTGCAGCTCCTTCAAAAGAACGGATGCTTTCACCAAGACTGGTCATTAAACCTGAATCGATCTTAGCTTCTTTCAACATTTCATCCAATTTCTTGGAAAGGATTCCTTGGGGATCTTGAGGCTCTTTTTTCTCTTTGCCTTTACCGCCAGCCAATTCTGGATATACCAAAGACCAATCCAAATCATCATCTACTGGCTCGAAGGCAGAGATAGCGAAGATGATTGCTTCGGTGATAAGACCTACTGCAAGTAGAATACCTCCGTTAAGAGGTCCCAATTCCCAGTGAAGGATTTTGAAAAGTGCTCCTAAAATTACCACAGAAGCTCCAAGACCGTAGGCCATGTTGAATAATTTCTTTGTTGATTTTGATTGTGCCATAATAGTATAATTAAGTTAAGTTAAGTTTTAGTTAGAATATTTAGTTGTGGAGCACTATCTAGCGTCTCCAAAATTTTTGTTTAGGGTAATATCGGTTCCCATATAGTCCTGTACCGTTCTAAAGCCAATATAGCTTCTGGCAGAATCTGCATATTCATAATCACGGGTACTCACTTGAAGGAAATAAGCAACATCTTTCCAAGAACCTCCACGAACTACTTTACGCATATTCTTTTCATCATTCACGTTCGGGTTAATGGTCGAAGAGAATTCGTAGGAGTTAGGCTCATAAGAAGAGGCTACCCATTCGCTTACGTTCCCTGCCATGTTATAAAGGTTATAATCATTGGGCTCATAAGCGTCTGCCTCAACGGTATATAGTGCTTGGTCTGCTGCGTAATCTCCACGCAATGGCTTAAAGTTGGCCATGAAACATCCCCTGTCATTTTTGGCATAAGGACCTCCCCATGGGAATGTAGCCGATTCCAGTCCGCCACGTGCAGCATATTCCCATTCAGCTTCAGCAGGAAGTCTAAAGGAATTTACAAACTGGCGTTTTTTGGATTTTTGATAAGCATTCTTGTACAATGTTCTCCAAGCACAGAAGGCTTTGGCTTGCTTCCAGTTTACTCCCACCACGGGATAATCCCCATAGGCTTCGTGCCAGAAGTAGTCATTGTGCATGGGTTCGTTATAAGAATAGTTGAAATCCCTAATCCAAACAGTAGTATCCGGATATACGGCAATGGTGTCTTTCTTAATGAAATCTTTTCTTCTTTGCCCTTTGGCCCTAGCAGCTGCTTGGATGTCCATATAAGTATATTGGAACACCAATTTGCTTACATCGATAGTTCGTTGACCATTGTAGGCTTCTTCCGCAGGGATGTACATACTGTCCATTACTTCCGAATAGTATTCATCTGGGTATTCTTCGGTATCTGTAATCAAATCAACGTCATGATTGATTTTTCTTCCCGCGTAATAATCCTCACCCATTCCGTAGTAGTTGTCATAATTGTATTGCTCCCAAGGGGTCATTTCTTCGTTCTCTTGGTCTACGAAGGCAAACTCACCTATACCACCATCACCAGGGGTTGCACCCACCTCATCGGCAAGGATGGCCAATTTAAGACGGATTGTGGAATCGCGCACCCAATTAACAAATTGGCGGTATTCGGCATTGGTAATTTCGGTCTCGTCCATGTAGAAGGATCGTACCGTCACTGTTCTGGTAGGGGCATCGTTAACGGCGACAAAGTCATCGTCTGCCTTACCCATGATGAAGGAACCCCCAGGGATAAGGGTCATTCCGTAAGGTTTTTCGGGATACCATTTTTTGCCTTTTGCACCAACCAGTTCCCCTCTATCTTTTTTGGAGTTACAACTGAACAACAAGGCAATTATCGCAGTAAATGCAATTAGCTTCTTCATAGGTAATTAGGTTAAATTTTATAAGATTTAAGGGCGTAAACCTATTTATAAAATTTCAAAAAAACAACATTTTTCTGAAAAAACCCTTAAATCTTAATTTATTTAGTTTTCTGGTTATACTTCATTCTTTTGGCGGGCTTTATACCACCTATCAGGAATTTCCTGATTTGTTGCACTCAAATAATCGCCATAAGTGCAAGGTAATAACGTATGCGATTTTAATTTATTATTAACATTTGAAATAAATGGCAATTCTATCCACCATCTTCCTGTTTTATTGCTTTTTTTAAACACCAACAATTCGTCACCAATGGGTACTTTATATGTTTTGAATTGGTTTTCGTTAGAAAAGTCCTCATCTGCCACCCTAAAGTTTACTCCTTCAATGAAGTACCACAGTACTTGCGAAAGAAGCATTGACAGGTTTTCGGCCTGCGAAAAATCCTTTAATTCATAAATCCCAAACGAACTTACCCTATTGCTTATTCCTGCGTAACGGGCTATGGCACATATCTCCCTACTATCAAATCCATTGGGACTATTGTAATGTTTATAACTTAAATCCCCATATTTTATTGTGCTTGCATCTATCGCAACAATATCTGCATCTCTTAAAATAGGCTCTGTAATGGTAATATCCTGGGTAACACTCCCTAACCTATAAGCATCAAAATACAATTTGTCCATTAGGCCAATTTCGGCAGGAGGATTAAAATACGATTGGTACCCTAGCACACTATAGTTAAATAGGTTGTAGGGTTGATCCACGATGATTTTCCCCACATAGGATTTATTGGAGATAGGATTTTCGGCTACTCCTAGATCGAAGCGGCTATCCACATTGACCAGATTAACCATGGTCTTAACATGATCATAAGCCCTGTAATGTGAGTAGAGCAAATCTTGGCTTCCGCCCAATAAAAGGGGGATGATATTTTGTTTAAGCAGGGCTTCCAATACGGTTTTTACGGCAAAGTAGGTATCTGAAACCGCTTCTCCTTTATCAATGTCTCCCAAATCCACTATCTTGGAACTCCAGTTTCCCGGATACAACCCATAAAAAGTTTTCCGTAGGGCATCAAAAGACAACTCTTCCCCTAGGTAGTTTTCATCGTTTCGGTTTTCCTTCACTCCAACTATAGCAAAGTGAATATCCTCCATAGCAGGCAATTCTCCCTTATTCTTATGCAGCCGTAATTCTTTTCCAATAGTTCCTTTTGGCAAAATTTCCAAATGTGCCAAAACCGATTTTGAAACAGGGGAGAGAAATTCTATCATTTCTTTTTAGCAGTAGTTTTCTTAGTTCGAGTGGCTTTTTTGGGAGCCTTTTTTTCAATTAATTCCTTGGCTTGATCCAATGTCATCTTTTCTGCTTTGGTGGTTTTGGGAAGCTCGATTTTGGTCTTTCCTTTAATTAGGGTAAAACGTCCCCAGCGGGCTTTTTCTATTCGAATACCTTCCGAAGGCCATTCCTGTACTAATTTATCAAGTTCCTTTTGCTTTTTATCTTCGATCAATTCAATAATGTCTGCTTCCGAAAGGGCCTCAAAATCATATTTCTTGCTTACGTTAATAAAGATGTTGTTCCATTTAATGAAAGGACCAAAGCGCCCCACCCCTTTTTGAACGGGTAATCCTTCATACCTATATATAGGAGCATCTGCTTTTTTCTTTTCTTCAATGAGTTCTTTTGCTATATCCATGGTTACATCCAAAGGATCCATTCCCTGAGGCAGGGAAATAAACTTTTTCCCAAAACGCACGTAGGGGCCATAGCGCCCATTGGCCACTTCTACTTCTTCTCCATCATAATTCCCCAATACTTTGGGCAGTTTGAAAAGATCCATTACCTCTTCAAAGGAAACCGTATGCAATTGTTGGTCGGGCCGCAGGCTAGCAAATTTTTTGTCTTCGTCCTCGGCACTTCCTATTTGAGCCATGGGGCCAAATTTACCCAAACGCACCAATACCGGCTTCCCTGTTTCGGGATCCTTGCCCAAGATGCGCTCGCCACTCTCCCTTTCTGCGTTTTCCTGAACATCTTCAACCTGCGGGTGGAAGTTTTTGTAGAAATCCTTCATCATTTCTGTCCACACTTCATTCCCTTCGGCAATGTTATCAAAATCCTCTTCCATTTTTGCCGTAAAATGATAGTCTACAATATCATTAAAATGTTCCACCAAAAAATCGTTGACAATCATCCCAATATCGGTGGGGACCAATTTACCTTTGTCGCTACCGACATTCTCGGTCAAAATTTTCTCTTTGAGGGTATTTTTTTGCAAAGTGAACTGGACATACTTACGCTCTACCCCATCTACGGTTCCTTTTTCTACATAATTTCGATTGATAATGGTAGAAATAGTTGGCGCATAGGTCGAGGGCCGGCCAATTCCCAATTCTTCCAATTGTTTTACCAAAGAAGCCTCTGTGTAACGATACGGAGGTCGCGTAAAACGCTCGGTGGCGGTAATGTATTGGTTGGTGAGGGGCTCTCCTTCTTTCAGGTTGGGAAGCATTCCTTCCTGTTCTTCTTCATCAAAATCGGTTCCTTCTAGATACACTTTCAAAAAACCATCAAACTTGATCATCTCGCCATTGGCAGTAAATTGCTCCGAAACATTTTCAGCGGAGAGAATATCTATTTTCACATGGGTGCGTTCCAATTGGGCATCACTCATTTGTGAAGCCAATGTGCGTTTCCAAATCAAATCGTACAACCGTTCCTGGTCCCGGTCACCCGAAATGGAATGTTGGGACATGTCAGTAGGGCGAATGGCCTCGTGAGCTTCTTGTGCCCCTTTTGCCTTGCTCTTATATCTACGGGGCTTACTGTAAGCCTTCCCATAGGAATGTTCAATCTCTGCTTGAGCCGCATTCATGGCCTCATTGGAAAGGTTTACACTATCGGTCCTCATATAAGTAATAAGTCCGGATTCATACAAACGCTGCGCAATAGTCATGGTTTTGCCCACGGAAAAATATAATTTACGGGAAGCTTCCTGTTGAAGGGTTGACGTGGTAAAGGGAGGTGCTGGGGATTTTGTTCCGGGCTTTTTGGACAACTCACCCACCGCATATTGGGCCGCCACATTCTTCTGAAGAAACGTTTTGGCTTCCTCTTGTGTATCGAAATTCTTTGGGAGCTTTGCCTTAAATTTATTTCCCTCTTCGGTAATGAATTCGGCATCAATCCTGTAAGAAGCCACAGGTTGGAAAGCCTCTATTTCGCGTTCCCGCTCAACAATCAATCGTACAGCCACACTTTGCACCCTTCCCGCCGATAGGCCTCCTTTTACTTTTCGCCAAAGTACGGGGGAGAGTTCATAACCAACCAATCGATCCAAAACCCTGCGGGCTTGTTGGGCATTGACTAAGTTGTAATCAATTTTCCGGGGATTCTCTATGGCTTTTAAAATGGCTGTTTTGGTAATCTCATGAAAAACAATGCGTTTGGTTTTGTCATCTTTTAAATCCAAAGATTCTGCCAAGTGCCAAGCAATGGCCTCCCCTTCTCGATCCTCATCACTGGCTAGCCAAACGGTTTCTGCTTTTTGCGCCAAATCCTTCAGTTCTTTTACCAACGCTTTTTTATCGCGGGACACTATATATTTAGGTGTAAAGTCTCCTTCTACATCCACCCCAAGTTCTTTGGAGGGTAGATCGGCAATATGTCCAAAACTGGAAGTTACCTTGAAATCCTTTCCTAAAAATTTCTCAATGGTTTTGGCTTTTGCGGGGGACTCAACAATCACTAAATTCTTTGCCATAATGGTAAAATTTGGAGTACAAAAGTATAGGAATTTTTTAATTCGATGGATTTTAGCCCAACAAATGCCTTTTGCCTCCGAAAAAAAAGGCAGTAAAAAAAGTGCTTTTTTACTGCCTTATAAAGAATTTAATAATCACCAGAAATTGTTATACCTCCTCTGGCTTCCCAATATTTGAGATACTGTCCATGCCCTCAAAACCAATGGTGTCACGATAGGTAACATACGTGGCTACATAGGTAAAAAAGAGCGTTAATATAATGCCAACTCCGCAAAGAATTTCCCCCAAAGCTGCCATAAAAGAGACCACAATTCCTAAAGCCACAAAAAGCAACCAGTTTTTATTTCCAAGCTTGAATGCTGCTTTCACCACCTCCGAAACACTTAATTTTTTATTGAAAATAAATATCGGGAACATCCAATGCAATGGAACCATGACATAAAAAATAGGGAGGTAACATAGCAAGGCCGCCAGAAGACTAATCCCCATGGTTGCCAAGGTGAGCATAAAAAGTTTACCCGAATGTGTCTTCAAAAGAGTAAAATAGCCTCCTATTTCTTCATCGGTGCCTAGGTCTACTTTTTTCAACAACTTCAGGAAATGCCCAAAAACAGACATATTGATAAGTTGCATCAAAAAGGAAAAAACAAATACCAAAAGTACCCAGCCCGCAATCATCCCGGGGGTTATGTCATCCATAAATGAGGGGCGGTAATGGGGATTTCCCATGTTTTGGAACATTTCCACATAAAAGGGAATAATGGGAATGTAAATCAGCAAGAAAAAAGGAATCATCACCAATAAGGATATTAAAGAATGTAATACCCCTTGGGAAAAAACCTTTTTGTACAGTTCAAAACTTTTGCTAATGATATCGCCAAAATCGGGTTTGGGCGACTGGGCAATTTTTTCAAAAATAGGATGTTCCATGGTTTTTAGTTTGTTTGAAAGGTTAAATATACAAAAAGATGCCTGCCATTTTGACACTTTCGCGCTTTAAATCGTATCTTTGCCTTTCACTTTTCAAGCAGGCATATTATTTGACCCATCAATTGATATTTCGTTACAAATAAGCGAAAACCCTATGGAAGAGAAAATTATTGACGAAAGCAAGCAAGGAACATTACTGGCAACCGAAGCCAAAGAAGGAAATTCCCGTAAACTATATATTGAAAGCTATGGCTGCCAAATGAATTTTAGCGATAGCGAGATTGTAGCCTCCATTCTTGCCGAACAAGGTTTTAATACTACGCAAATTCTTGAAGAGGCAGATTTGGTGTTGGTAAACACCTGTTCCATTCGCGAAAAAGAACAAACGGTGCACTGTGACGCTTGGAAAAGTACAACGCCGTAAAAAGAGCAACCCAAAATGAAAGTTGGGAGTACTGGGCTGTATGGCAGAGCGATTAAAAAAGGCTTAATTCACGGAAGAAGAAAAAATAGTGGATATGGTAGTGGGTCCCGATGCTACAAGACCTTCCCAGTTGCTCCAGAAGTGGAAGAAGGGCGTGATGCCAAATGTGATCCTTTCCAAGGGCAAACCTATGGGGATATTTCACGGTACGTTAGAGGCAATGGGGTTACCGCCTTTGTAAGCATTACCCGTGGGTGCGACAATATGTGTACCTTCTGCGTGGTTCCCTTTTGTGTGAACGCAGCCGTGACCCACAAAGCATTGTGGAAGAAGTAAACGATTTGGCCCAAAAGGCTATAAGAGGAGGTAACCATCTTTCTGGACAAAATGTGGATAGCTATTTATAGTATGGCGGGCTTAAAAAAGGCCTAAAGAATACTCCCGAAATGCAGCTGCTGCCCATTCGCTCAATTGATAAATGGTCGCCACGGCACAGCCCAAGATGCGTATTCGTTTTTCAATAGCAATCCCCAAGACATGACCGAAGACGTGTTGCATGCCATGGCAAAACACAACAATGTTGCAACTATATTCATTTGCCTGACAAAGCGGAAGCACGCATTCCTGGCAGAAATGAACCGCCAACATACGCGAGGAATGCTGATCGATACCATTCGAAGAATCTCCCCGATTGTGCCATTTCTGCAGGACATGATTTCTGGGTTTCCTGCAAGCGACTTGAATCACCAAGACACTTTCGGTGATGGTTCTGAAATACGATTTCGGTTTTATGTTTTTATGTATTCTAGACGCCGGAACCATGGCCGCCCGTATTAAATTGGAGGACGATGTGCCCAAGGAAAGAAACCAAAAAACGGCGTTGGCAGGAGATCATTGACCTGCAGCAAAAACACACAGCGGATATCGCACCCAACAGGTTGTGGGCAACATGATGAGTGCTCATTGAAAGGAAGTAAAAAAAAAGCTAACGAATGGAGCGGTAGAACCCCACAAAACACTGTTGCGGTTTTCCCCAAAAAGAACACTGAAACCAGGGATTTTGTGATGGTAAAAATTAACGATTGTACCAGTACCACGCTGCTTGGAACGCTGTAGGATATTCTGAAAATAACTAATGTATGGAAAACATCCAATCGTTAAACAACGCTTCAAAGTTATTGAGGGCGATCAAATTGAACCGTGCCATTGAAAAAGCCCATTCAAGTGGCCCCTACCGATATTTCCGTATTGGTGACCAGGAAAGCGGTGTGGGGAAAGAAAATATCCCAAAATCATTCATTCCCTTTCAGCACCGAAAACCACAACAAACACATTGCCGTAAACTGTGGGGCCCATTCCCGAAGAGGAACCATCGACAGTGAATTGTTGGCCACGAAAAAGGCAGCTTACGGGGCTAATACCCCGAAGGCGGGTATTTTGAAGTATCGATATGGAGGCCTTCTTTGGACGAAGTAGGAGAACTCCCTTGCCTACACAAGTTCGCTTGTTGCCGGAGTATTGGAAAATAGAAATTGCAGAAAGTAGGATCTTCACAGGCCCAAAAGACCGATGTGCGCATCGTTGCAGCTACCAATGGCCATGAACATGGCGCAAGCCGCATGCGGAAAAAGGAAGTTTCGGGAAGATTTGTATGCCGTTCAACACCGTGGAAATCAACTACACCGCTGCGTGACCGTGGGGAAGACATTCACTTGCTGTTCAGGAAAATTTGCTTCAGATTTTGCACAGAAATACAAATGCAATTCGGTTGGCAGACGATGCCGTGAGCTTGTTGCTTCAGTACAAATGGGGTGGAAATATCCGTCAATTGAGAAACATCACCGAACAGTTATCGATTTTGGAACAAAAGGGATATTTCGTATACCACCCTAAAGCAATATTTACCTAGTGTGGGGAGTAACTTACCTGCAGTTATCCAAAGTAAAAAAGCCGAAAGTGATTTCAGCAACGAACGCGAAATCTTGTACAAGGTCCTTTTCGATATGCAGCGCGACATTACCGATTTGAAGAAATTGACCATGGAATTGATGAACGGCGGAAACACTTCAAAAGTAAAAGAGCAAAATGCAAACCTCATCAATAAAATATACGCAACCGATACAAACCGTGAAGCACATTTAGCGTCCTTCACCGAAGAAATTGAAGAGGAAACCCCCGAAACGCATAATGTGGAAGTCCTGAATGTGCCCAAAACCCATGAGGTCGTGCCCAGTCCCAAAACGGAGGACAAATACCATTTTGCCGAGGAAATTGAAGAAGAAGAAAGTCTTTCACTACAGGACAAAGAACTAGAACTCATCAAAAAATCCCTGGAGAAATACGATGGCAAACGAAAGGAAGCAGCCAACGAACTGGGAATCAGTGAGCGCACCTTGTACCGAAAGATTAAACAATATAATTTGTAGATTGCATAGGAAAATGAACCTATTTCACAAAATAGTCCTGCTTCTTTCCTGCACCCTGATAAGTCAGGGTTGCGGCGTGTATTCTTTTACTGGGGCAGATATTGATTATTCCTCCACAAAGACCTTTCAAGTCAATAATTTTGCGAACAACGCCCCCATTGTAGAACCGGTCGCGGCTAGAAATTTTACCTTGAAATTACAGGATTTGTTATTAAACCAGACCAACTTGGATTTGGTCAATACCAATGGTGATCTCCTTTACGAAGGAGAAATTGTACAATACTACATTGCTCCCATTACGGCTACCTCGCAAAGCACTGCCGCACAAAACCGATTGACCATTGCCGTAAATGTTCGCTTTTTCAACACCAAAGACAGCACCAAGGATTTTGAAGAGCGCTTCTCCTTTTACTACGATTATGGGGGAAGTACCCAGCTAGTGGGTTCTCAACTGGAAGATGCCTTGAATATTATTTTTGAGCGAATCACCCAGGATATTTTCAATAAATCGCTGGCAAATTGGTAAGCATGAATACGCAAAAGTACCTTTCTTTATTGGCGCAACCCCAACAAATATCCAAGGAGGACTTAGCAGATCTGGAACAAGTAATCACCCAATATCCTTATTTTCAAAATGCCCGAGCCTTGCAGCTTAAAGGGCTCAAGTCCCAGCATAGCTTTCTCTATAACGATGCACTCAAAAAAACAGCAGCTTACACCACCGATAGGGACGTGCTGTTCGATTATATTACTTCGGAGGTTTTTACGCAAAATGAAATATCGGAACAACTCCTACAAAATGCTGAAGCCATCAAAGCCATGGAAGTGGTTTCTGAAAATATTTCCGAACAAATTGCCCTTGAAATAGATCGACAATTGAAGGCCGAATTGAAAAAGGCTGAAGCCATTTTGGATCCTACCCTTTTTGAAAAGAAAACCCAAAAAAACGAACAAGAAGAGGCCAAAAAAGTATTGAAGCTGGACGAACCGCTGTCTTTTACCAAAAGTGAAACCCATTCCTTTGCCGAATGGTTAAAACTTACCCAAGCAAAGCCCATTGACCGAACACAAGAATTCCAAAAAAGTACTTCAGAAGAAGAAAATGATAAGGAACGGAAGTTCCAATTGATCGAAAAGTTCATTCAGCAGCCTCCAAAATGGGATCCCAAAGGCGTTTCTGAAACGACAGGCAACCTTGCAAAACCTTTTACAAAAACTTCGGAAAGCCTTATGACAGAGACCCTGGCAAAGGTTTACCTTCAACAGAAAAACTATAAAAAAGCCATTCAGGCATATAAAATTTTAATTTTGAAAAATCCCGAAAAAAGTGGTTTCTTTGCAGACCAAATTCGGGCAATACAAAAATTGATAAAAGAACAACCATGAGTACGTTTTCGATATTTTTAATCTTGATTATTTTCGTCGCCTTTTTATTGGTGATAGTAGTAATGGTACAAAACCCTAAAGGGGGTGGACTTTCCTCTGCCTTTGGAGGAAGTGGCGGCCAACAGTTGGGAGGAGTGAAAAAAACCACCGATTTCCTTGATAAGAGTACCTGGACCTTGGCTATTATTTTATTGGCTTTGATCCTACTTTCCAACCTGTCTCTTTTCAGTGGCAGTTCTTCGGGGGATTTTTTACAGGATCAAGTACAACAGGTTGAATTACCTAGTACAGAGAACACAACTCCAGCTGGAGATCAGCCTGCAAGCAATGAGAACAACTCAGGCGAGCAACCTGAATAATCATTATTTCAAACGAATTACAAATGCCAGCTTGTGACAAGTTGGCATTTTTTTTTGAGTTCGAAATAAAAAAAATGAGATGGCATAATTTCTGCCTAACTGAAGCAAACAAAACAAGTAACAATTTAAACTAATTCAAAAAATGGCTTTAAAAATTCAACCACTTTCAGACCGTGTTTTGGTAGAGCCGCAGGCGGCAGAAACCAAAACCGCTTCCGGAATCTATATTCCCGATTCAGCAAAAGAAAAACCACAGCAAGGAAAAGTTGTGGCCGTAGGAAAAGGTAAAAAGGACCACGAGATGACCGTTAAGGTGGGCGATAACGTCCTTTACGGTAAATACGCTGGCAGTGAGCTAAAATTGGATGGCAAAGACTATCTCATTATGCGGGAGGATGATATCCTAGCGATTATTTAGAATAAAAAATAAGTACAGTTAATTCAAAAACACAATACCATGGCAAAAGATATAAAATTTGATATAGAAGCACGCGATTCAATTAAGCGCGGTGTGGATGCATTGGCCAATGCCGTAAAAGTAACCCTTGGCCCCAAAGGACGTAATGTCATTATAAGTAAATCATTTGGAGCCCCTCAAGTAACCAAAGACGGGGTAACGGTTGCAAAAGAAATTGAGCTGCAAGATCCCCTAGAAAATATGGGAGCACAAATGGTGAAAGAAGTAGCCTCCAAAACCAACGATTTGGCAGGAGATGGTACTACCACTGCCACAGTTTTGGCACAAGCTATTGTAAAAGAAGGCTTGAAAAACGTTGCTGCCGGAGCCAACCCTATGGATCTTAAAAGAGGGATCGACAAAGCCGTAGAGGCTATCGTAAAAGACTTGGAAAAACAATCTACCAAGGTGGGGAACTCTTCTGAAATGATCAAACAGGTCGCGTCCATTTCGGCCAATAATGATGATACCATTGGAGCGCTTATCGCCGAAGCCTTCGGAAAAGTGGGCAAAGAAGGTGTTATCACTGTTGAAGAGGCCAAAGGAACCGAAACGTATGTAGATGTAGTAGAAGGAATGCAGTTTGACCGTGGGTACCTATCACCCTACTTCGTTACAAACAGCGAGAAAATGCATGCTGAATTGGAAAATCCCATGATTTTACTTTATGATAAAAAAGTAAGTAATATGAAGGATTTACTTCCTATCCTAGAGCCAGTGGCCCAACAAGGAAAGTCCCTTTTGATTATTGCTGAAGATGTGGAAGGAGAAGCCCTAGCTACATTGGTCGTAAACAAACTGCGTGGAGCACTTAAAATTGCTGCCGTGAAAGCCCCTGGTTTTGGAGACCGAAGAAAAGCCATGTTGGAAGACATCGCTATTCTTACCGGAGGAACCGTAATTGCCGAAGAAAGAGGCTTTACCCTAGAAAATGCTAGCATCGATATGCTAGGTACCGCCGAAACCGTTACCATAGACAAGGACAATACCACTATTGTAAATGGTGCCGGCAAAAAAAGTGATATCAAAGCCCGAGTTGGACAAATCAAATCGCAAATTGAAACCACCACTAGCGATTACGACAAAGAAAAATTACAGGAGCGACTAGCCAAATTGGCGGGTGGTGTAGCGGTCTTGTATGTAGGTGCTGCCAGTGAAGTGGAGATGAAAGAGAAGAAAGACCGTGTAGATGATGCCCTTCATGCAACCCGTGCTGCTGTAGAAGAAGGAATCGTTGCCGGAGGAGGTGTTGCGTTAGTACGAGCCAAAAAAGTATTGGAAAAAACCACCACCGACTCATTGGATGAAACCACAGGGGTACAAATTGTCGCCCGGGCCATTGAATCACCCTTGCGAACCATTGTGGAAAATGCCGGAGGTGAAGGTTCTGTAGTGATTAATAAGGTAATGGAAGGCAAAGCCAATTTTGGATATGATGCCAAAAATGATGCTTACGTGGACATGCAGAAAGCAGGAATCATCGATCCCAAAAAAGTAACCCGTGTAGCCCTTGAAAATGCGGCTTCCGTAGCCGGGATGATCCTTACTACCGAGTGTGCTTTGGTAGATATTAAAGAGGAAACTCCTGCAATGCCACCCATGGGCGGCGGCGGAATGCCCGGAATGATGTAGGCCGGAGCCCGGCGGGAAAAAAATAAAAAACCCTCTAAGTTTTTCTTGGAGGGTTTTTTTATGATGCTGAAAAGAATATAAAAATAAATACCACCTTATTTAAGGGTGGTAGCTTTCTGTTTTAGGATTTATTCGAAATAAACCCAAGGATACATTACTTCTTTTTGGAAGCAGGAGTGGTCTTCTTTGCAGGAGCTTTCGCTGCTGGTTTTTTAGCAGAAGATTTTCCAGATGACTTTGATGTTGCCATAGTAGTGTCGTATTAAATTGACTATGTAAAGTTATAGTGAATTTAGTATCCGTGATGATTTTGTTGGCAAAAATTTAACTAAAAAATCTTCTGCTTTTTGGAGGGGGAAAAATCAGATGATAGGTTGCCTATTCATGCTCGCTGCCCCCATCCCCATGGGATTCCTTAATGGCAGGGTCCCTATATTTACAACAAGGGGAAACGCTTTCGTAGGCTTCTTCCGTGGCCTTTACCTCTTTGGTATCATGACCTACTGCAGCTATGTTTTTTTGAATGGTTTCCAAATTGGTTTTTTCTTCATTGAAGATCAAACTAAGTTGATGTGTTTCCACATTCCAAACAGCCGATTTCACCCCGGGGGTTTTAATAGCAGCTTTCTCGATACGCATTTTACACATCATACATACCCCATCTACTTCCATGGTGGCTTTGGCATTTTTGTTTTGAGCTTGTAGTGATACTCCAAAAAGTACCAATACCATAAAAAATATTTTTCTCATAGGTTATAGTTTATAGCGCAATCCTGCGTAGTACATACTTCCAAAGATGGGTCCGTACACAAAGGTTGTATCAAAATTGGGACCAAACGGGTTTTCTGCACTTACAATAGGTTGCGGTTGTTTTACATTCGTGATATTTTCTCCTCCCAAATATACTTCAAAATGTGGGTTAAACACCTTGGTTACCTGCGTATTTAACGTTCCTACCGTGGGAGTGTACTCCGGTAGTTGGAATTCCAAAGGACTGGAAACCGTTGAGGGAAACCGTTGTGAGCCCAACCAGTTATAGGTGGCATCAAACTTCCATTGCGCATCATTTTCCTTTCGTTCGGTTTCGAAAGATGCATTGGCAAAAATTCGATTCTTTGGTGTTAATGGTTTTTCCAATTTCCCATTACGGTATTGCGTTTGCACATCATAATATTTATAGGCAAAACGAAAGTCTAACCGGTTCAGAGGGTTATAATCCCATTCAATTTGGAAACTATTAGAAAAACTATCTCCATCCAAATTATAGAAATTTATTTGGGTGGGAGTTTCCCAATCAACCACAACTTGATGGGTAAAATCGGTTCTATAAAAATCAACCGTAACAGTGGCTTTCCGTTTGAAAAGATCAAATCCTTGCAGGAAAGAAACTCCATAGTTCCAGGCAATTTCGGGATCCAATCCATACAACTTTCCCCCTTGGTTTTCAATAGTAATTTGCCTTGAGGTAGCAAACAAACTCATGTTTTCGGCAAAGATATTGGCGCTTCTTTTTCCCCTTCCCATTGAAAACCGCAAGGCCGATTTCTCCCAAGGAGTATATTTTACATGCAACCTTGGGGTTACGAAAAAGCCCAATATATTATGGTTATCTACCCGTACACCTGCAGTTAAACTCAAAGCATCCAAATTATCAAAAGCATATTCAAAAAATGCCCCAACGGAGTTTTCCTTACGGTTGTAAAGCGTAGCATTGGCCAATTCATCATATCCGTCATAGGTGAAGCTCATCCCGGTTTTTATTTTATGGCGAGAATCACTAATGATGGAATTATAAAGGGCATTCGCATACAGGCTATGATGTGTAATATTATAGGTACGCAATCCAAAGTAGGATTCCTGGTCGTGGTAGCTATAGGCCAATTGCAAACCTGCACTTTGATAAGGTATATTGGGGTTTACATATCCCAACTTTCCCGAAAAATCATATCGTTGGGTCTTTATTTCGCTACCCCAGCTTTGTGTGGTTAGCTTATCGGTCTCAGGATCAAAATCAAGTTCCCCCGTTTGTTTTGAATCGTTCAAGTACCTAATATTTAAAAAGCTTACCCATCCTTTTTCGGCATCGGTATACTGCCAACGGTTTAGGAAGTTTATTTGATTTGCCAGGGGCACATCCAAAAAACCATCCTCATTCTTATCGAATTTATGATTGCGAAGGTTTCCATGCAAGTAAACTCCCGTGCTCCATTTCGGGGAAACCCGGGTGTTGATGTGCGTATTCAACTCTAACCTGCCATTCATGGAACCATAAGCATTCACAAATAGTTTTTCATCGGAAGTTGGTTTTTGCAATTCAGCATTTATTTGGCCTGCAATACTTTCAAAGCCATTGGTCACGCTACCCGCTCCTTTGGTAATTTGAATACTTTCCACCCAGGTACCGGGAATAAAACTCAAACCATAGTTTTGAGCTGCACCGCGCACCGAAGGCACATTTTCGGTCGTAATCAAAATGTAAGGACTGGTGAGTCCCAGCATTTTAATTTGTCGCGTCCCGGTAACGGCATCGGCAAAGTTTACATCAATGGATGGGTTGGTTTCAAAACTCTCCGAAAGATTGCAGCAAGCAGCTTTTAGCAACTCGGCACTACTTACATTAATGACATTTTGAGCCGTAATGGTAGAACGGGAAGACGCTTTTTTTCTGGCGGCAACCGTAACCTCTTCCAACGTGCTGGAAGCCTTCATTTGATGTACCAATCTCTGGTTTGAGGTAACCGTAAGGGTATCGGTCTTGTAGCCCACGTAGCTAATGACCAATTTCTGATAGTTAGACTCATACGGAATGGAAAAATTTCCATCAAAATCGGTCACCGTTCCTATGGTTGTGCCAAGCCAATACACATTGGCCCCACCCAACCCTTTGGGTTCTTGGGTGGCAGCGGCATCCTCAATTCTTCCTTCCAATCGTTCCTGTGAAAATGACACGATTGGAATAAATGCAAATATTATTATCCAATAGTTCATCTTATACAATTTTTAAAAGCATGAGAAGGGCCATGACAATCATCAAGGCATTTTCAATAAAAGTAGCTTCGGTCATGGGCAAGTTCAAAGCCGTTCCCAGACAGGCACACCGAATGGCTTTTTTGTCCACTAGTACCTTGGTAACTCCAATGGTAGTAAGACCTAAGATCACCAAAGTGACGATCAAGGCAATGCCTATTTCTACCCGCATGAGGAAAAGAATACCCAAAGCCAATTCAATAAAGGGATACACAAGGCCATAGACGGGCACTCGTTTTGCCAAAGGGTCATACATTTGGAAGGACTCGGCAAAACCCTTAACGTCCAGCAATTTGAAAAAGCTGAACACGATGTAAAAAAGTCCCATAAAATCCAACATTGCCTGGGTCGTGTCCCACTGCTTAAAATGCAGTAAAATGGATGCCCCTAGTAAAAAGGCAAAGATTAAAAACAAGGGTTTTAATTGCTGAAGCTTTGAGGCAGGTTGCTTCATTTCGGTAGTGGAAAAAACATTTTGGGATTTTTTTTCCGAAAGGGTGTATTTCTGCGGAAGGGCCTCTTGAAGTACCTTTGTTGGGATGTGGTGCTCCATGGCAAGGGTAGCTTCTCCCTTTTCCAGATGAACGGCAACCGAAGTAACACCTTCCACGGCGCTCAATTTTTCGGTGACCGATTTTTTACAGCCATCACAGGTCATGCCCGTGATTTGATATGTATGTTTCATGATGTTTGATGATAAGGTTAAACAATAGTTTACGCTACCCTTTTTGGGTAGGCAACAACCTTAGCATCAAATGAGGAAAGATTCGTATAGTACCGAGTAATCCCTAATTAGGGGCGGTGGCCGGTAATAGGAAAAAATAGTCGTTTCTTGAGGAGTGACTTCCAATGGACGGAATTCATACACTTCGGCAGGAATAAATATCCATTGTCCTTGAAAATTAAATTGAAACGCAACCTTGTTGAAATGGGAGTCTGTTGTGACCTTTAGGTAAGTATTACTACAGCAATGATGGTCTTGGTGCTTTTCATCGCCACAGACACTGGCTGGCATTGTCATTCCACAGGAAAGATGTTCTTCCCCCAAGGTGATTTTGGAAAGCATTTCAAACTTGCCACAGTAATGCTTTGCATACGCAACACCGCTACTGCTTAGCAAGATCAAGGAAGAAAGTAAGATAGAAACAATCGCTTTCACCCTACAAAACTACAAAAAAATAAGCTTCCCTTGGGGGAAGCTTACCTTGTTTAAAATAGTTTTAACAATCCTATTGTTCTAGCTCCAGTACTTTTTCGCCTGCTTCGATGGCGCTATCCATTTGTACTTTCAACTCGTTGACACTTTTCTGAAAGCCTTCCAGGGTTTTTATTTTTTCTTCAGAAAGAGCTTTGCCATCCATCACCTCATCGGTTTCAAAGGCATTGCCAAAGTCCATCATCCAGGTCATCATTTGGTTGTTGGCGCCTTTTAGATCATGAATCACCTTTAGTTTTACCGAATCAGCTTGGGTAGAATCCTTGGAGGCTTCCAATTTGGAAATCAACCCACCAATAGTAGACATTTTGGGCATCAATTCATCATGAACCGCCATGACCTGTTCCATGGGGCTAGGCCCTTCGGGTTGTGTTTCTTTTTGTTTACAAGCAATAACGCTAGTGGCTAACGCAAGGATAAGAAGTAGTTTTTTCATTTTAAATTTATTTTAGCATAACAAAAATACCTCATTTTCGGTTACTTTGAAAATAAAACGCCGGAATGAGTAACAACAAAAACAACGGGTGGATCAAAAAACGGCGTACGTAAAAAAGGAGCATATACTCTCCGGTTTCAAAGGTATTTACCAATACCACAAAGACCCCCATCAAGACCAGAAATAAAATCCCGTACAAATAGGCTGAAAGCTGCACAATCTCCTTCTTTTGGAACAGGATCCAGAGGATACAAAGTGAAATACCCGTATTAATTCCGTACCGAAATAGCAAATGTAAGAGCAGTTTGGGCAAATTCACTTCAGGTAGCGCCTGCGTGGAGGCACCCGTCCTAAAAAAAGCAATGAAAGGATCGTAAAAAAGTTGTGAGGCATAAGCCCTTACTAGGACCAAGCAAATAATGAGTCCCAGAAGCACTGCTATTTTGGCTGTCTTATTCATAGAGCCTTTTATTTTGTTCGCCTTCAATTGAGTGTTCTGTGTTTTTTTTGGTGTTGGAACGCACCCAAAATACCCAAAGCAAAAAGACCAAGCCGTAAATAATTCCTGGAAAAACCACCGTGTGCAGTACTTCTTGATACTGCGGGTATTGGTATAGGGCCATGGCAAGGATGGCTATGCGCACAATATTGATGGAATAGATCAATACCGCCCCACCCAACAAAAACAGCACGGTTTTCTTCCAGTGAGAGGCAAAAGAAAGGACAAAAGCGATAAACAAAATGATAATACTTATGGCGTTACAACCTTCAATAATGGTCCCCACTTGGTGTTGATTCACCCAAAGTTGCATGCTAGGTTGGTCATTATTTGCAATCACAGCAGCATTGTAGCCAAGGCTTTTCAAAATTGCACTACTTTGTTGCGCCACGGTTCGAGTCACCACATCAGGAGTGTGGGAAGTACCGTTCGATATATGAAGATAGAAGCCGTAGAGTAAACTGAGCAGTACGTAGGAACCCAGAAACACCCCTAAAAATTGAATGACTACCTTGTATTTGACGAAAAGTTGCTTCACCCTTCAAAAATAGTTAAATTGGGGTTCCCTAAGGTTTGGATTTTTAAAATACCTTTGCCAAAAATGCAATCGCTATGGTATTGGAACAACTCAAACCCCAAATAACTGCCCTCCTTGCTGCTGAAAAAACTCCTGTTGATGAGAGGCTCACCCAAGTGTGTACGTTATTGCAGGACCGAATTGATTATTACAACTGGGTGGGATTCTATTTTGCCCATGAAACCGAAAAAACCCTGCATTTAAAAGCTTTTGCTGGTGAACCTACCGATCATACCGTGATTCCCTTTGGGAAAGGGATTTGTGGTCAAGTAGCCGAGAGCAATGCCAATTTTGTGGTTCCCGATGTGAAAGCCCAGGATAATTACATTGCCTGTAGCCTTACCGTAAAAGCCGAAATCGTGATTCCTTTGTTCAAGAACGGAAATAATATTGGACAGATTGACATTGACTCCCACACCCTAGACCCCTTTACCCAAGAAGACGAACGTTTCTTAGAATGGGTAAATGGCGAAGTGGCTAAGATCCTATAATTACATCCCCGTGCGAATGGCCTCCACGGGATCCAATTTTGCCGCTTTAATAGCAGGTAGAATACCCGAAATAAGTCCAATAATAGCTGAAATGAGGGTGCCTATAAAAATATTCCAAGGGGAAAGGATAAATTGGAAATCGCCCGTAAACGTAGAGGCAATCTTGGAGGCTATGTAGACCAAAAGAATCCCAATAAGCCCACCAATGACGGCCAGAATCATGGCTTCAAAAAGAAACTGGTAAAGGATAAAGCGCCGTTTGGCTCCTAGCGATTTTTGAATCCCAATAAGGTTGGTGCGCTCCTTCACACTCACAAACATGATATTGGCAATTCCAAAGCCCCCAACCAAAAGGGAAAATAAGCTAATCACACCACCAATCCCATTCATAGTAGCCGTAATACTGTTGATGGCGTCGGTAAAGCCTTGTAATTGATTGACAAAAAAGTTTTTTTCGTCATCGGCTTTAAGGCCCCGAATAATATACATTTTGGAGGAAAGCAACGCAATAAATTCGGCATTGTCCACTCCTTTTTTGGGCTTGATCAAGATAAAGGGAAAGGTTGCTTTATTGTTATCACCAAATATTTTCCGCATGAAATTAACCGGCAAAAAAGTAGCCGTGTCTTTGCTACCGCCAAACAAGCCACTCCCTTCTTTTTCCAACACCCCAATGACGGTTAATTTCCGGCCGTAAACCCGTAGTTTTTTGCCTATCGCATTTTCGGCACTGCCAAAAAGACTATTGGCAATTTCATCCCCTATCACAATCACGGAGGCTCCTCTATTGGATTCGGCTTCATTAAAAAAACGCCCGTGGGCTATTTTCATGTTTTCAATATCCGTCTGCTGCTCGGTCACCCCATTCATCTCCACATTTTCAATTGCTTTTTCTTCATTTTTTACAGTTTCCCTTTGCACGTTCAACTGATAGGAAATCCCCTGCATATCGGGCATCATTTTGCGAAGGAGCATGTACTCGTCATAGGTGACATCGGGGAACTGCTCCCGTTTCCATTGTGGAACATCGGTTGGGCCAAAGGAGAAACGGCATAAAAAAATGGTACTGTTGTCCAGCCCACTAATACTATCTTCAATTTCGGTTTTAAGCGAATCTACCGAAGCTAGCACCGCAATGATGGAAAAAATACCAATGGTGACCCCAATCAACGACAAAAAAGTGCGTAACTTGTTGTTTTTGAGTGCATTGATAGCAAAATTAAAACTTTCCTTAAGAACCCGTAAATAGATAATCATGACGCAAAAAGCCCCTTTTTTTAATCCTTGAAAGATAGGTCTTTTTAGGCAAAGTTATGTTACAAAATTCCTTAAGAATTCTGTACTTTTGCAACTTAATTCAGCAGAACGCATTTTCATGGCACATTCAAAAAAAATCCAATCGGCTTTAATATCGGTATTTCATAAAGATGGGCTTGCGCCTATCGTGGAAAAATTGGACCAGTTGGGAGTAACGATTTACTCTACCGGAGGAACAGAAAAATTTATCAATGACATGGGCATCAACGTGATTCCCGTGGAAGAGGTGACCGACTACCCTTCCATTCTGGGTGGTCGAGTAAAGACATTGCATCCCAAGGTTTTTGGAGGAATTTTGAATCGCCAGGACCACGAAAGTGACATTGCCGAAATGAAACAATTTAACATCCCACAGCTGGATCTGGTCATTGTGGATTTATATCCGTTTGAAAAAACCGTGGCCTCGGGGGCTAGTGAACAGGACATTATCGAAAAAATAGACATTGGTGGTATTTCATTGATTCGCGCCGCTGCCAAAAACTTTACGGATACGCTTTGTGTTTCTGCCATGGAAGACTATGAGGTCTTTCTTGATCTATTGTTCGAAAATGAAGGTGCCACAACACTACAACAACGCAAGCATTTTGCCGCAAAAGCGTTCCAGGTTTCCTCACACTACGATACCGCTATTTTCAATTATTTTAATGCAGGGCATGAAATTGCCGCCCTTAAAATAAGTGAGCACAATGGACAAATACTTCGCTATGGGGAAAACCCCCATCAAAAAGGGTTTTTCTTTGGTGATTTCGATGCGATGTTTGAAAAACTCCATGGCAAGGAATTGAGCTACAACAATCTTTTGGACGTAGATGCCGCCGTAAATTTGATGAACGAATTTTGGGGAGAAGCACCCACATTCGCTATCCTTAAACACAACAATGCCTGTGGGATTGCTCAAAGGAATACGCTGAAAGAAGCCTATTTGGATGCTTTAGCGGGCGATCCCGTTTCGGCCTTTGGGGGCATTTTGATTTGCAATTCTGAAATTGATGAAGCCACGGCCATCGAAATCCATGAACTGTTTTGTGAAGTTGTGATTGCGCCTTCCTATGATGCAAAAGCACTGGAAATCCTTATGGGAAAAAAGAACCGAATTATCCTCATCCAAAAAACCAAACACCTTCCCGAAACCACCGTGAGATCCTGCCTAAATGGGGTCTTGGTTCAAGATAGGGACCTCGCTACCGATACCGCTAAAAATTTAACGGAAGTCACCCACAATAAACCCACCGCAAGTGAGTTAGAAGATTTATTGTTTGCCTCCAAAGTATGTAAACACACCAAGTCCAATACCATTGTTCTGTCAAAAAACAAACAGCTATGCGCGAGTGGTACGGGACAAACCTCAAGGGTAGATGCCTTAAGGCAAGCTATTGAAAAAGCAACCTCTTTTGGTTTTGATTTGCAGGGAGCGGTCATGGCCAGTGATGCGTTTTTTCCGTTTCCCGATTGTGTGGAAATTGCCGACAAGGCTGGAATTACTGCAGTGATTCAGCCCGGTGGTTCCATCAAAGACGAGTTAAGTATTGATTATTGCAACAAAAATGGATTAGCAATGGTATTTACGGGGGTTAGGCATTTTAAGCATTAATTTTTGTTACATTTGTAAAGACACCAAGCCTTTAGTAATTTTTTAGACACTTCGAACCATTATGGGATTTTTTGATTTTCTCACTGAAGAAATAGCCATTGACCTAGGAACCGCAAACACCCTTATCATCCATAACGACAAAGTAGTGGTAGACGCCCCTTCCATCGTGGCGCGTGACCGTATCTCTGGAAAGATTATAGCCGTAGGTAGGGAAGCCGCTCGAATGCAGGGAAAAACCCATGAGAATATAAAAACCATTCGGCCCCTGAAGGATGGTGTTATTGCCGATTTTGATGCGAGTGAAAAAATGATCAACATGTTCATTAAAGACATCCCTGCATTAAAAAAGAAATGGCTTACACCCTCCCTTCGCATGGTAATATGTATCCCAAGTGGAATCACCGAAGTGGAAATGCGTGCAGTAAAGGAAAGTGCCGAAAGGGTGAACGGGAAGGAAGTGTACCTTATCCATGAGCCTATGGCAGCTGCTATTGGTATTGGGGTTGATATTATGCAGCCCAAGGGGAATATGATTGTGGATATAGGTGGTGGAACTACTGAAATTGCCGTAATTGCCCTTGGAGGAATTGTTTGTGACAAATCGGTTAAAATTGCCGGGGACGTTTTTACGAACGATATTGTGTACTATATGCGAACCCAGCACAATTTGTATGTAGGGGAACGCACTGCCGAAAAGATAAAAATACAAATTGGCGCCGCAACCGAAGACCTAGAACTTCCCCCAGATGAAATGGACGTACAAGGACGTGATTTACTTACAGGAAAACCTAAACAGGTACAAACCTCTTTCCGTGAAATCGCCAAGGCACTAGATAAATCCATTCTGCGCATTGAAGATGCCGTGATGGAAACCTTGTCCCAAACCCCGCCCGAATTAGCCGCCGATATCTACAATACCGGAATCTACCTTGCTGGCGGAGGCTCTATGCTACGTGGGCTGGACAAACGTCTTTCCCAAAAAACAGACCTCCCCGTATACATTGCCGAAGACCCTTTGCGAGCTGTAGTTCGAGGAACGGGAATTTGCTTGAAAAACCTCAACAAATTTAAGAGTGTATTGATCAAATAAAGTTAAACATACCCAATGCAACAGATTATCTATTTCTTTCTTCGGAATAAAAATTTCCTGTTGTTCTTTGTACTGTTTTTAATTTCACTAGGGCTTACCATCAACTCCCACTCGTATCATACCAACCAATTTGTAGACTCTGCCAATTTTGTTTCGGGAGGTATTTATTCCCTGAAAAGTTCAGTAACCGACTATTTCGACCTTAAAGAACAAAACAGCAAATTGGCTGAAGAAAACCGTTTGCTCCAACTCCAGTTACAAAACCTTAAAGTACAAGTTCCGCAGCTTGATTCAGAAAACCTTCCAGATTCGCTGGTATCCATTATTGGAGCGAAAGTCATCAACAATAGCTATTCCAAAACCAAAAACCAGCTTACGATTAATAAAGGGGAAAAGGAAGGGGTCACTATTGATATGGGCGTTATTTCCCCTGAAGGAATTGTAGGCATTGTGAGTCATCTTTCCAATCATTATGCTTCGGTGCAATCCATTTTAAACACCAACAGCCAAGTGGTGGCCAAATTCAAAAAATCGAACCATTTTGGGACTTTGGTGTGGAATGCTCAAAACCCAGGAGAGGTTCAGTTGAAGGAAATTCCTAGGGTAGCCAATGTGGCGTTGGGCGATACCATTGTCACCGATGGCCGTTCAACCATTTTCCCTGAAGGAATTTTAATAGGAACGGTAAAAGATTTCAGCATTGAGGAAGTAGGCGATTACTACAACATTAATGTTCGCTTGTTTACCGATATGACCAGTGTAAAACACGTATATCTTCTTTCCCGAAAAGATGCGCAAGAGATAAAGGAATTGGAAAAGGAAGCCGAAGATGTGGAATAACGAGCTCTTAAAGAATGCCGGTAGGTTTGTCCTTCTAGTTTTGGTACAGGTATTATTGCTGGACCACATCAACTTTTTGGGATATATTAATCCCTATTTATATGTTTTTTTTATGGTGGTTTACCCTCTTTCGGGAAACAAAGGATTGCTCATCTTCCTCAGTTTTCTGTTGGGATTAACCATCGATTTGTTCAATGGCTCAGGAGGAATTCATGCGGGAGCATCTGTTTTCATTGCATGGGTAAGGCCTTTTGTTCTCAAATATTCTTTTGGCGTGAGTTATGAATACAATACGGTAAAGATCAACAGTGCCTCTTTCTCGCAGCAATTGGTATATATTATGAGTTTAGTATTTTTTCACCATCTCGTCCTTTTTAGCTTGGAAATTTTTAATGCCCAGCAAATACTTTTACTGTTGAAATCCACGTTATTTTCTGGGGTATTCACTACCCTGTTAATTTTTTGCACCTTGTATCTATTTGGCCGGGAACACTCATGAGAAAATTGTTACTCCTCTTAGTCGTCCTCATTACCGGGGTAGTGTTTGCCTCAAGGCTTTTTTATCTCCAAATTTACGACACCTCATATCAAATCCTATCGGATAACAATGCGATAAAAGTAGTGTACAACTACCCGCAGAGAGGATATATTTTTGACCGAAAAGGAAACTTGTTGGTTTCCAACCAACCTTCCTACGATGTCATGGTGATCCCAAAAGACGTTAAACCGCTGGACACACTGGAATTCTGTACCCTTTTAAGGATTACTAAAGAAGATTTTATCGACATTTTAAATAGGGCCAAAGTATATTCCCCTAGGTTACCTTCGGTGGTCATTCCCCAATTAACCAAAAGCGAATATGCAGCCCTTTCTGAAAAAATGTACAAGTACCAAGGGTTTTACATTCAGAAACGGTCCCTTCGGAACTATCACGTCCAGCACTCTGCCAATGTGCTTGGGTATATTTCGGAAGTCAATGAACGCATCATTAAACAAAACCCTTACTACCAAATGGGAGAGCTCATTGGTACGGGAGGCGTAGAAAAGCAATACGAAGACGTTCTTAGGGGGACTAAAGGAGTGAAATACATTCAAAAGGACCGCTTTAATAGAGACATTGGACCATACAAAAACGGTATTTTTGACACCCTCCCCACCCGTGGTAATGACATCATGCTAACCATAGATGCCGATTTGCAACAGTACGGCGAAGACCTCATGATCAACAAAAGGGGAGGTATTGTTGCTTTGGAACCCAAAACAGGGGAAATTTTGGCTTTGGTAGCCGCGCCTAACTATGATCCAGCCCTACTCGTAGGCCGGGAACGTTCCAGAAATTTTACCAAACTTTACTATGACACCATTGCCAAACCTCTTTTTGATAGGGTGCTACAAGGAGAATACCCCCCGGGTTCTCCATTTAAAACGCTTACCGCGCTTATTGGTTTACAGGAAGGAGTTATCGATACTGAAGAACATATTTACTGCCATGGGGGCTATCACTATGGAAATAGAGTCCTAAAATGCCACCATCATGCTTCACCCCTTGCCATGGTGGGAGGTATAGCAAATTCTTGTAACGCCTATTTTGCGACAGTGTACCGAAGGACTATTGACAAATATCCCACTCCACAAGAAGGCATTGATCACTGGAGGCAACATTTGCTTAGTTTTGGACTAGGGAATTATCTGGGCTACGACTTGCCAGCAGGCAATAAGGGTTTTATTCCGGATTCACAGTATTACAACCGTGCGTATCAATATCCAACTTACAATTGGTATTCTCCGGCTACGATTTCAAATTCCATTGGGCAAGGAGAAGTATTGTTAACCCCCATGCAGATGGTTAATTTTACCGCTGCCATTGCCAACCGAGGGTATTATTATAGGCCACACATCATTAAAAATATTGTTGGGGCCGATACCATCCCTAAAATTTACACTGAAAAAAATACCACTTCCATAGATCCCAAGTATTTTGATCCGGTAATTGAAGGAATGAACGATGTGTACCACTATGGAACTGCTGCTACCGTTCAAATACCTGGTATTGAAATTTGTGGAAAAACAGGCACCGCCGAAAATTACATCCGCATCAATGGAAAACGAATGCAATTGACCGATCATTCTGTCTTTGTGGCCTTTGCACCAAAAGATGACCCTAAAATTGCTATTGCTGTTTTTGTGGAAAATGGGTATTGGGATTCGGGCCAGGACGTATCGCTGGTTTGATGATTGAAAATACCTCAAGGGTGAAATTAGCCGTAAAGACATGGAAAACTTTGTCCTTAATGGAAGCTTAATGGATGAATACAATAAGCCCTATAGTGGCGAACCCTTCAGAATCAATCAATAATGAGTGGCTTTAAGAAAAACATTCAGTTGGATTGGTGGATTATTATTGCCTATTTTTTATTGGTATTTATAGGCTGGATCAATATCTATTCTGCTTCCTTGAGCGATTCCTCACAAGGCTTTTTTGATTTCAATCAGATTTATTTCAAGCAGTTGTTCTTTATTGCCACAAGCATTGGCATTATAATTTTCATCTTGGCATTGGATTCTAAATTCTATGAACGTTTCTCAAGTGTCATTTATCTGGTTTCCTTAGCTTCCCTATTGGGTCTTTATCTCTTTGGGAAAAATATCAATGGCGCCACCTCTTGGTACGGATTTGGAAGTTTTGGCCTGCAACCCAGTGAATTTGCCAAGGCGGCTACGGCATTAGCCTTAGGAAAATATGTGAGTGATATCCAGACCAATATGAAAGAGTTTCGGCACCAGCTTCGGGCTTTCTTGATTATCGCTCTACCGGCACTATTTATTATTCCCCAACCAGACCCTGGAAGCGCATTAGTGTATGCTTCCTTTATTTTCCCTTTGTATAGAGAAGGACTTAATTATGTGTTTTTGCTTATTGGTTTTATGGCGGCACTGCTTTTTGTAGGAACCCTGCTAGTGGGAGTGCCATGGATGATATTGGCAATTGCGCTTACAACGATCCTCTCTTTTATTTACAAAAGGCGTAAAAAGAAAGTGGGTTGGTTCCCCTATGTATTGGTGATTTTGGTAGGAGTTGCTTTTTCTTTTTCGGTGAATTATGTGTTCAATTCTGTTTTTGAACAACGCCATAGGGACCGTTTTAATATTGTGTTGGGAAAAGAAGTTGATGCCAAAGGGATAGGATACAATACCAACCAAAGTGAGATTGCCATTGGGAGTGGAAGCTGGACCGGAAAAGGCTGGTTGCAAGGAACCCAAACTAAAGGAAATTTTGTGCCTGAACAGCATACCGACTATATTTTTAGTACCGTAGGGGAAGAATGGGGCTTTCTGGGCTCCCTAGCTGTTGTTGCTTTGTTTGTCTTTTTAATTATTCGCCTCATTATTTTAGCGGAACAACAAAAATCAACTTTTGGCAGGGTGTATGGATATAGTGTGGCTTCTATCTTGTTTTTTCACTTTTTTGTGAATATTGGAATGGTCACTGGATTGCTCCCCACTATTGGAATTCCACTTCCTTTTATTAGTTATGGAGGTTCCAGCCTATGGGGGTTTACCATTCTGGTATTTATCTTCGTGAAGTTGGATGCATCAAATTATATCAACCGTTAATATTTCCCCCAGCTTTTAAGATCGATTTGGGACTCTAATTCGTCTTCTATAGCATCGGGCAAAGCCGAAAAGAAATCAATCCCCGTTTTGGCTTCAATTTCATCAACAGTAACTACAAATTCATAAAAAGACTTTTGGGTAGGTGTATTGGGAATTAAAAAAGCCAAAACTTTATAGTTCCCATGGGAAGCATCCAAAATAATTTTATAAAATTCCTGTGGCACTGCCACCCCTTCTTCCCCAATAGTAGGTAAGCCTTTCTTCAAAACACCTCCGGTGACAACGTATACCCCATCGTATTTTTGTGCCCAGTAGCGCACCTTTTGCTCCAAATAATTCCAGACCCCTGCATTAAACTCATTATTCTGAGGGCTAATGTTACTCGTGAGGAATGTTTCATGATAAGCTTTATAAGAAAAACGCCGGTCCCCTGCAGGGCAGAGATGCCCCCTATCGAATCCCGAGTTTTTGTAATTGCGCCAATCGGCCGAACCGGTTTTCACCGCCCGATCTTCCACAAAATAAGGTCGTTCGAATTCATTATTGGACAATTGTTCTTTGGTCAATTCGTAAGCCACCCATTCGGCTTGTTCATAGGTTTCCGCATACGAAAGGGTAAAATAAGCATGCTGCACTACAACATTTGTGGTGGAAGTAGGAAGCAGATTTTCTTGAAATTCAACAGAAGGATTTACTTCTAAAGAAGACGTATCTGGATAATGCTCATTCTGCCTGTCGACATATTTTTCAGCCAAAATAAGGAGGCCAACCACCACGACAAAAAGGAAAATATACCTTAACTTTTTTCTTTTCATAAGGTCATAAATTTACGAATTGTTAGTATCTTTTGTAGGGGCTGTTTTTATCAAGGCAGAGACCGTTAATTTTTAACCCATTTTAAAATTGCATAGGTTTGTATACATGTTAAAACCATTAACACTAACCTTCCTCCTTATTCTCTTTTTTTCTTGCCAAAACAAGGAGCAGACCCTCTTATTTTCTATTGAAAAGATTAATGCACTTCAAAAAAGAATTGACACCCTGGAGAATGATTCCAGCTTCTTTTTACTGAAAAAAATTGATAGCGTTTTGGACAAAAACCCTTCCTATCACGATTCCATGAGGGCCGAAAATTACTCATTATGGGGGGATTACTACAAAAAAAGAGGTGATCTGGATAGTGCTGCTGTGTATTTTTACCAGGCAACCGAATTTGTAGATTCCATTTATGGAGAGAAGGAAACCAATTACTTTAGGGATGCTTGGAACACATATAGAAATATAGGGCGCTTTGGGGATTGCTTTGTCGTGAGCAAAAAGTTTAGATCCTTGCTGGATACCAGCAAACAAAATAGGGCACTTTATTGGGCCCTTACCTGGGATAGCAATATTTACATGAAAATGAAAAGGTATGATGAAGCGGCAAAAATTAGTCAAACCCTTATAAAATTGGCCAAAGAAAAAGATACAGCAAGCATTCCTATTTCATTGCTTGGGTATGCAGACCTAAACTTTTATTACCTAGAGAATAAAAAAGAGGCTTTTCGGGTCATGGACAGCTTGCTCTCCATTGAAAAAAAATTAACCGATAATTCCAGAACCCAAGTCCATAACAACTATGGTACTTTTTTATACTATAAAAAGGATTATAAAGGGGCATTATCCCATTATCTCAAGGCATTGGCCATTTTAAAAAAGGATACCTTGCTTCAAAATTATGTAAATAAAAAGGCTATTTATTATAATAATATCGCTGAAGTTTTAATTGATTTAAAACAATTTGATGAGTCAAGAAAATACCTTGATTCTGTTAAAGCCCTTGGGATTAACCAAATTGAGGAAAGGCTTAGAAAATCCCTATTTTCCTATGAGTTAAGACTAGCCGTGGAAACCAACAAAGACACCAAGCGCCTTTTTGCCCTTTTGGATACCTTATTAAACAACCAAAACGAAACCTATGCAAAAAAATTTAATGCAGAGCTGTTAGCACTCACCCAAGCCAATGAAAAAGAAAAACAATTACTACAGGAAAAACAACAAAGTGAACTACAAAATGCAAGACTTACCAATCGAATCCTTTTGCTATCCATATCCATTGGCCTCTTTGCTTTACTTGGGTACATGTTATACCAACGAAAATCCTTTCTTTTTGAACGGCAACAGCTTCAAAACCAACAACGTCTTTTACGTTCCCAGATGAATCCCCATTTCACCTTCAATACCCTTTATGCCATTCAGAATGAATTAAAAGCCCGACCGGAAGAAGCAGGAAAGCATCTATTGACCTTCTCTAGGCTCTTGCGCCTCACCCTTGAAAACTCTACCCAAAATTTCGTGCAGCTCGAAAAAGAACTGGAAGCACTAGAAAAATACCTTGAATTGCAACGGGTTAGGCACCCTTCTGCCTTTACTTATGAGATTATCCTAGAAAATGTTTCCGAAGACGATTTGGTGTTTATTCCTCCTATGCTATTGCAACCCTTCGTGGAAAATAGCATTGAGCATGGTTTTATGGGTATTGATTACCTAGGGAAATTAAAAGTGACCCTACGCTTAGAAGAGGCGCATCTGCATTGTACAATTGATGACAATGGAAGGGGGCTATCACATCAAATACAGCCATCCAAAAAATCTACTTCTATAGCATTGATTTCAGATTTTATTCTGAAGGCCACTAAACAAAAACTTTCCATACAAAACAAACAGGAAATTGACCCCAACACCACTGGCACGCTGGTTACTTTTTTAATCCCCTTTAAACACACCGAAAATGATTAAAGCCGTTCTTATTGATGATGAATCCCATGTTCGTGAACACGTACGAACCATGCTAAATACCTTCTTTCCCAAAGAAATAAATATTGGAGGTGAAGCCGATAGTGTAAAAAAAGGGCTTGAACTATTGAATTTGGTAAATCCAGATCTCCTTTTTTTGGATATCCATTTAAAGGACGGAACGGGTTTCGATCTAATTACTCAAAGCCCTTATAAAGATTTTGAAGTGATTTTCATTACTGGATATGATAATCACGCGATCAAAGCAATTAAAGTGGGAGCCCTTGATTATATTCTAAAACCCATTGATGAGCATGAATTTCAAGAAGCAGTAAAAAAAGCCATCAGTGCGCTCGAAAAAGAAAACAACCTTGAAAAATTGATTGAAATTTCAAGTGAATATTTTAAAGGGGTCGAGAAAAAAAGAGTCATCCTAAAAACAGCCGAAACAGTCTATGCCATTTATGAGGATGATATTTTGTATTGCAGGTCTGATGGAAATTACACCACTTTCTATACCCAACAGCTCGATAAGATTTTAATTTCCAAATCCATGAAGCAAGTAGAGGAAATATTGAGTGAAAATGTATTCATCCGCTGTCATCAATCCTATATAGTAAATAAAAAACACGTATTAAAATACAATAAAAATGGCGTGTTGGTGATTCACTTGGATTTTAAAGTCCCTGTTTCTTCAAGAAGAAAAGAGTATGCGCTAAAAAAGATTTTTGATTAATACAAATTTTAAATAAAACCTATCAAATATGCATTAAGTGTATACTGTTATATAATAGGATGAAAAGCATTCTGTTTATAATCATATCATTGCTATCAAAATAAATGTACCATTATGAAAAAAATCGCTTTATTATTCCTTGTTAGTGTATTCACTATTGTTTCCTGCGAAGTTTCCGATACTGAAATACAGGAAACCACAACCCATCTTCAATTAACAGAAGAAACTCCCACATGATGACCGACCCAAGTACCAGAGGAGTTGATCCCGATGAAGTTTTTTAAAAAAAAAAATGGCTTGGGCATCCTTTATTTCAGGAAGAATTCTTTTTGAAGATGAGGACATAAGGGATTCAATAAGTATCCTTGCATTTCAACAAGGAAATGCAATCTCTTTGAATGATCTTTTGGGCAACGCTCCTGTAAATGATGATTTTAAGGACTACTTTATTGATTTGCTTACTGAATATATTTCCTACAGTGAAAACCCAGGTTGCCCTGATGGAGAGGAGCAAATACCCCCTGTACCTATTGAACATGGAAATATAACTGTTCAGGGTAAGGTAACTAATTATTTAAACTATATGTTGGCACAAAACTGTGTGGAACTATACTTCCCAAATGATGTTAGTCCAAGCGTAAAAAATGTAACTACGGTTTCGCATCCTTTAACTGTAGGAAATTCTAATGTAGGAATTAAAAGGTATACCAATATTAATACCTGTGGGTTTTCGACTATTCTAGCAACTGTAAATCCAATTTATGTAAATTCAACCAACAGCAATGTGATTGTTGCAAGACCAATCAAGGATACCTCCAACTCCAATTGCGGGTATACCCAATACAATTTCGATTTTACCGATTTTCTAGAATAACCCTTCAAATAAAGTACCATTAAAAGCCATCCTAGTGATGGCTTTTTTTATGGTTTAAGCTTACGGTTTGCATTTCCCTTTTAGCGAATTTGAAATAGATGGGCACACTTATTTATTTGCCATTGTAAATACCATTAATGTTTGACAACTTTATAGAAATCAATGACTTAAAAATCACCCATGGAAGATCAATTGTATGCCCTACTGCAAAAACTTATCATAAAAAACAACATCAATCTTTCCAGAGAAGAATTAAAACTTCAAGTGTTAACACATCCCTCCTACCCGAGTTTGCATGCCGTTAAGGGAGTGCTAAATCATTTTAACATTCCTAACCTAGCATTACGGGTACCTATTAATGAAGAGGTGTTTTCACAACTGCCAAAATGTTTCCTCGCCATGGTGAACTATGAAGGGGAAAGCCTTGTCCTTGTTGAAAAACAAAAGGGTACGGTTAACATCACATTTCAGAATAAGAAAAAAACCTCTTTTACCATAGCTCAATTCCTTTCCTCATGGAACGGTATTGTGATTGCTATTGAAAAAGACGAAACCATTCTTGAGGAAAAGAAAAATTACACAACAGCACTCCATTGGGGAGGAGTGCTTTTGGTTGTCTTTGGAGGCCTTTTCCTGCTGAAAGATCTCTCTATTTTGGGGTTAGCCTTTATCGTTTTAAGCCTAATTGGATTGCTAGTTAGTTACTTCATTATAAAGCAGGACCTAGGGCTCCAAAATTCGGCAACCCATCGTCTTTGTAACCTTTCGGAACAAGTAAGCTGTAACGCTGTATTGCAATCGCCAGGAGCTAAAATTTTTGGGGTTTTCAAGCTAAGCGATTCCAGTGTCATTTATTTTTCAAGTATCTTGATTTTTGCGATAGTAGCGCAACTATCCTATTTACCTGCAACTGGGGTCTTTTCATTGACCAGTATTCTATCGCTTCCAGTTTTAATCTATTCGATATACTATCAAAAATTGGTTGTGAAAAAATGGTGCCCCTTGTGTTTGGGCATTGGTGGAGTTTTGGCACTGCAAGCAGTGTTGGTTTTCACCCTAAAAGGATATGATGAAATATTGGCATTGGATTTTAAAACCATTGGCCTTTTTTTATTGGCAACCCTCATAGTATCCAGCCTTGTTAAAACAGTTATTGATTTCGCCAAGGATAAAATTGCTTTGAAGACCATAAAAGTGGAACACTTAAAATTCAAAAATAACTTCACGCTCTTCAATGCCATTTACCAACAAAACGGACGGTTGAATACAAGTTACCCCATTCCTGGGGAAATTGTTCTGGGCAATAAAAATGCCCCTGTAGAACTTGTCTTGGTCACCAGCCCCTTTTGCTCCTATTGCAAGCAAGCCCATAGGGATATAGAACAAATCCTACAAACTTCAAAGAACAGGGTGAAAATAATTGTGCGCTTCATAGTGGATCCTTCCAAAAAAGAAAGCGATTTATATAAACTAGTATCACAACTATTATATCTCTACCATACCCAAGGAGAGGCTAAAACTATCATGGCCCTGGATCTTTTATATGGCCCAGCTTCAAATCCGAAACAATGGATCGAGAATCAAACCATTACATACAACGATGTCTATAATAAAACCATGGAACTTCAAAAGCAGTGGGCTACAGAAAATGGCATCAATTTTACCCCTGCACTGTACCTCAACGACAGGCAGTTCCCAAAGGAATACAACAGAACAGACATCGTACCCTTTTTGGAAGATTTTATAGAAAACTACGCACAAGAAAAAGAGGCCAAAGTAAGCATGATACATACTTCGGTGGCATAAAAAATATTCTTGCAAGGAGAGACACAAACTGCAAGTGTCTATAAAGGGTTGCAGCACAAATAACATTTTAAAACTTTTGATCATGAAAAAACTATTGAATTTGAAAGGTGCTCATGAATTGAGTAAAAGTGAACAAACCTCCATTAACGGGGGAGGCACACCTCCGTGTGGTGGTGGTCCATTCGTTACACAATTCCACCTTTCTCAGCAACAGTGTATTTGGTATGGTTACCAATGGCATGAAGGCAGATGTTATGCCTGTCTATAAAAAAATTCCTTGCTGAATATTCAGCAAGGATTTTAATCGCTTTTTGTAAAAAAGGGACACAAACTGCAAGTGTCTTTAAAGGGTTGCAGTAATAAATCCTTAAAAATTTTAATCATGAAAAAACTATTGAATCTAAAGGGCGCTCAGGAATTGAGCAAGTCTGAAAAGATGAGTATTACCGGTGGAGTTGACAGGGTTTGCCCTGTAGGCACTACGCAATACATCTTGCCAATTACCCAAGCCTATTGCGCTCAAGTTGGCGGTATCTGGCAAAATGACCGATGCTATTATTGTGTTTAAATCAATAATCATAAGACACAAACTGCAAGTGTCTATAAAGGGTTGTAGTAAATAATTTATAAAAACTTTTTATTATGAAAAAACTATTGAATTTAAAAGGAGCTCAGGAATTGAGCAAAAATGATCTAAAATCCATCCAAGGGGGTGGATTGGACTGTTCCAACCAACCCAATTACAAGGTATGCGACTCAATGGGCCACGTATGTTGCGGGGGGATTTGTTGTCAAGGAAATTGCGTAAATGGTCATTGTATAATCGGTTAATTTCTAAATAATGCCGCAAAATTTCGCTTTTGCGGCATTTCATATTTAAACCTTGAAAAAATTCCCTTCATACCTTCAACCCGACAGCAAAGACTGCGGTCCTACCTGCCTAAAGATTATTTCCAAGTATTATGGCAAAAATACTTCGTTGCCCAAACTTAGGGAACTGAGTGAAACAACGCGGGAAGGTAGTTCATTACTAAACTTAAGTGAAACAGCCGAAAAAATGGGGTTTCGTACCCTAGGGGTAAAACTTTCTGCTAAAACATTGCAAGACGCTGTTTTACCCTGTATCCTGCATTGGAACAACGACCATTATGTGGTCCTCTATAAAATTAAAAAAGGCACCTACTTTATTTCAGACCCTAGCTATGGACTAATTCAATACACCGAAAGGGAGTTCCTTGCCTTATGGATCGATAAAAATGCCTCTTATGATGACGAAGAGGGCATCGCACTACTTATTGAACCTACCCCAAAATTCAGAAAACAGGCATTGCAAGGCGATGATGAATCTTTAAAATTTGGATTCAACTATCTCTTCCAATATGTATTTAAATTCAGGAAGTTTCTCGTTCAAATTATTATAGGATTATTGTGCGGAAGCTTACTGCAATTGGTTGTTCCTTTTTTAACCCAAAGCGTGGTGGATGTTGGGATAAAAAACCAAGATATCCATTTTGTATACCTCATTCTTTTTGCCCAAGTAGCTCTTTTTTTGGGGAGAAGCACCATCGAAGTCATAAGAAGCTGGATCCTGCTCCACTTGAGTACCCGTATCAATATTTCGATTATATCCGATTTTTTTATCAAGCTAATGAACCTGCCTATTGCGTACTTCGATGCTAAAATGACCGGAGATATTATGCAACGCATTAATGACCACCATAGAATAGAACGAATCTTAACTACCTCATCGCTTTCGGTACTATTTTCCTTTATCACGTTCATTATATTCGGTTTTGTACTTGCTTATTACAGCACCACTATTTTTTCCTTATTCCTCTTTGGAAGTGTTGCCTATTTTGGGTGGGTATTATTGTTTCTGAAAAAAAGAAAAGAACTCGATTATAAACGATTTTCCCAAGTGAGCAATGAACAAAGCAGTGTTATAGAAATGATTAACGGCATGCAGGAAATAAAACTGCACAATGCCGAAAAACAAAAACGCTGGAACTGGGAACGCATCCAAGCGCGATTGTTCAATATTTCCATGAAAAGCCTAGCGCTAGAGCAATATCAGAGCGTTGGCTCCTCTCTTATTAATGAGCTCAAAAATATAGTCATCACTATCATTTCCGCAAAATTGGTGATTGAAGGGCAAATTACGTTGGGGATGATGCTTGCCATTTCCTATATTGTAGGACAACTTAACAGCCCCATACAACAATTCATTGATTTTGTGAGACAGCTTCAAGATGCTAAAATTTCTTTGGAGCGCCTGGGCGAAATCCACAATAAAAAGGATGAGGAAGAGCTTGATTCGGAAAGCATCAACGAAATTAACCCCAACGAGGATATCTACTTAAAAAATGTAGATTTTCGGTATACTGGTACTCCAGATCTAGTCTTAAAAAACCTTAGCCTCACCATTCCAGCAAATAAAATTACAGCCATTGTGGGAACCAGTGGTAGCGGGAAAACCACTTTGATGAAACTGTTACTTAAATTTTATACTCCCAGTGAGGGCTCCCTTAGTATTGGAGAACATGATTTACAGCATATCTCAAATAAAAGCTGGAGGAACCACTGTGGTGTCGTCATGCAGGAAGGCTACATATTTAATGACACCATTGCAAATAACATAGCCATTGGACAAAGCAAAGTGGATAAAGAGAAACTAGATTATGCATTGGAAATTGCCAATATAAAGGAATTTGTAAAATCCCTTCCCTTGGGGCTAAACACCAAGATTGGCATGGAAGGAAAAGGCCTTAGTACAGGTCAAAAGCAACGACTCCTCATTGCGCGAGCCGTATACAAAAACCCTCATTTTTTGTTTTTTGATGAAGCTACTTCGGCTTTGGATTCCAATAATGAAAAGACCATCATGGAAAACCTAAACCTATTCTTTAAGGACAAAACCGTAGTCGTGATTGCCCACCGTTTGAGCACAGTGAAAAATGCAGACCAAATAGTGGTCCTCGAGCAAGGGAGGATCATTGAAAAAGGAACCCACAAAGAGCTGGTGGCAGAACGAAAGAATTACTACGAATTGGTAAAGAACCAATTGGAACTTGGAACTTAAAAATATTCTTGCAGGAATGGACTTAAACCGCAAGGGTCCTAAATTGTTTGTGGCAACAGTAATTAAAAAATTTATTCAGATGAAAAATCTATTGAATTTAAACGGAGTCCATGTTTTGGGCAAAGAGGCGTTGATAAAAATTAACGGTGGTGGATGCGACCAGCACCCTTCGGTACCTCCTGGGTATGGAATATGTATTGTTAATAACTGCCCAAAGGTATATCCTTGCAGCTCACAATTCCCCGATGGGACCGACCCATTTTGCAACACCTAGAATTGAAACTTTGTATCACAAGTTAAAAAAAGGTGCCTATGCAAATAGGCACCTAAAAAATCTATGCCACAATCACAAG
>JAWKMP010000003.1:0-172858 GCA_041392175.1 Flavobacteriaceae bacterium
CACTCATTGGGTTGTTCTTGGCGCCCCTGTATCCTTTAGTGAATTCAACAGTATTGAGTAGTGTAGAGAAAAGTAAGCATAGTTCACTTGCTGGAATATTAACCTTCTTTTCTGCCATAGGTGGTACCCTGGGGTCTCTTTTAATTGGTAATCTATTCGATTCCTTTGGTGGGGATAAAGTATTTTATCTTTCTATAGTACCCTTTTCCTGTATGTTTATCATCTTTTTTGTCATCCATAAACTCACCAGAGACATTTCTGTGGAATAATGACGATTAACGTTAACATAGCATCCGTCTTAAAAGCATTATTAACGCAAGAAGACACCGATGGAGACAAAAGAATCACCATTGAGGATCAAGGGCCAAAATGCTTTTTGCTAAAAGACCTTCAAAATACCTCACATGTAATAAAAGGAACCTATTTCCTGTCCAACTTGTTACAGGAACTGGTACTCGCTCTTGAACAAGGGCTTGAAACCGTGGAAATCCCTCTTTCCAAAATTGAAGAACCTCCTGCACATCGTATATCCAGAATGATTCGTGACTATTACTGGAATGGCCTTACCCGCACTATGGACGAAGCGGGAATCCAAGCCCTCCTTAGCGATACCAAAAATGAATCGCTTGAAACCCAACAGGTATTACGGGTATATGTTCCACATACTGATTATGCTGCTTTGGATTATTATATGCAATTGAAGCATGATATGCCCTTGGAGGTGATTCAACTTCCCAAAAAGATTACCCCGTCCTATGTAAAAAAAATCAACCATAAGCCAGGGATCCTTTCCCTAAAACTCTCCGAAAAAGAAGGCGAAATAAAAGGGGAGCCCTTTGTAGTGCCCGGAGGAAGGTTCAATGAAATGTATGGATGGGACAGCTATTTTGAAAGTATTGGCCTGCTTTTGGACGATAAAGTTGAATTGGCCGAAGGAATGGCCAATAATTTTCAATACGAAATACAGCATTACGGAAAAATCCTTAATGCCAATCGTTCCTACTACCTTACCCGAACCCAACCGCCCTTCTATTCCTCATTGATTAAAGAGGTATTTGAAAAAACCCAAAACAAGGATTGGTTACGAAGCCATTTGGAAACAGCGATTCAAGAATACGAAACGGTTTGGATGGTTCCCGGGAAAAGGCTCACCGCCAATGGACTTAATCGCTACCTAGCCGAAGGCATTGGCATGCCACCCGAGGCTGAAGAAGGACACTTTTACCATGAAATGGGACCTTATGCCAAAGCTGCTGGAATGAGTGTGGCAGCCTATGAAAAATTATATGCCAAAGGAAAGATAGAAAACCCAAAACTGGATGGCTATTTTGTGCACGACCGAAGCGTTCGCGAATCGGGCCATGATACTTCATACCGGTTGGAAGGAATCTGTGCCGATTTAAATTTGGTTGAGCTTAACGCCTTTTTGTATCAATATGAAACCGACTTTGCGGAACTTATCAAAAACGAATTTGATGATTTGCTATTGATTTCCGAAAAAAAGTATACCTCAACGTATTGGCTTCAAAAAGCTTCTGACCGGAAAAAGAAAGTAAACGAACTTCTTTGGAACGACGAGAAAGGCATGTATCTCGATTACAACTTCAAGAAAAAGAAGCAAATCCATTTTGTTTCGGCTACGACTTTCACCCCTCTTTGGGCAAAAATGGCATCCCAAGAACAGGCAGACAAAGTAGTACAGAACGCCCTCCCGTTGTTAAAGGAAAAAGGGGGGATTGCTTCTTGTACCCAAGAAAGCCGCGGGCCCATTTCCAAAGAACGCCCTCAAAAACAATGGGATTACCCCAATGGTTGGGCCCCTCACCAAATGATGATCTGGAAGGGATTAAAACACTATGGTTTTGAAAAAGAAGTACAAGAATTGGTGTATCGCTGGCTGTACATGATTACCCAAAATGCAGTTGATTACAACGGAACCATTCCCGAAAAATACGATGTCGCAAGTGCAACCCACAAGGTATTTGCCGAGTACGGAAATGTGGGAACCGACTTCGAATATATTACCAAAGAAGGTTTTGGTTGGATGAACGCCTCCTATCAATTGGGGCTATCCTTTTTGGACACATCCTACCTTGAAGCATTAAATAAATTAACCAACCCAGAAATCGTATTCAAACCCTAATGGCAAAAGAAATAGACATTGTGTGCGTGGGAGAAGCCCTCATTGATTTTATTGGTGAGCAAAAAGAAGAGCCCATCAGCCAAACCAAAGATTACCATCGGTATTTAGGGGGTTCCCCCACCAATGTAGCCATGAATATGGCCCGCTTGGGGACAAAAGCCTATATGGTAGGTACCGTGGGGGAAGATGGCTTTGGCGATTATATGCTTATGCGACTAAAGGAAGCTGGCATTTCAACGCACTATATGGCCGAAACTTCCGAAAGACCCTCTACGGTCATTTTCGTAAATCGTACCCAGAACACCCCAGAATTTATTGCTTTCAGAGGCGCAGATACCCTCATTCGAAAGGACCAATTGCCCGACGAGCTGCTGGAAAAAACAAAAATCTATCACACTACCTGTTTTGCCTTGAGCAAGCAGCCTGCCCGCGATACCATTCTGGACAAGGCACAAAGAGCGCACGAGTTGGGTTGCCAATTGAGTATTGATATCAATTATTCCGAAAAAATTTGGCCCAACCGGGAAAAAGCCCGAAAAGCTATTGAAACCTACTGCCATTATGAGCCCTTGGTAAAGGTAAGCCAAGACGATGTGGACCGGCTTTTGGGTAAAGGGATGTCGCATGAAGCCGTTTTTGAACATTTACACCAACTAGGTGCAAAAGTGGTTTGTTTCACTTTAGGAAAAAATGGAGCCAAGTTGAGCGAAAAAGGAAAGCCGGTGATTTCACTCTCGGCACTAAAAGTGGAAAAAATCATGGATGCCACAGGAGCGGGTGATGCCTTTTGGAGTGGTTTTTTATATGCATACCTACATGAAAAATCCTATGAAAAATGCATGGATACCGCTCTGAAAATGGCTGCCATCAAATTGCAGAATGTAGGAAGAATCCCCGATTATGCCAGTATTATTTCAGAAGTATTACATTTATAATCCGCTAAAACACACGAATATGACCTTATTTACCTTTATTGCCTTTACCCTTTTGGTAGCCGTAATTTCCTATTTTGCTACCCGAAATACCGACGAAAGCAGTGCCGATGGTTACTTTTTGGGAGGAAGAAGCCTCACTGCTGTGGTCATTGCCGGTTCCCTCCTCCTTACCAATCTCTCAACCGAACAGATTGTAGGCTTGAACGGACAATCCTATTCTGAAGGAATCTTAGTCATGGCATGGGAAACCCTAGCGGCTATTGCCATGGTTGTCACCGCTCTTTTCCTGCTACCCAGGTACTTAAAAGGAGGGTTGACCACGGTACCTCAATTTTTGGAAAAAAGATATGACAAAGGAACCAAAGCCATTACTTCTGGATTATTTTTATCGGGTTATATGGTGGTGTTATTGCCTATTGTTCTTTACTCTGGAGGGCTCGCTATAAGCACCATGTTTAACGTTTCTGAGGCCTTTGGGATTTCCGATACGGCATCCCTTTGGCTTTGTATTTGGGGAATAGGGATCATTGGTTCCATTTATGCAATTTTTGGAGGATTAAAAGCAGTAGCCGTTTCCGATACGGTAAATGCAGTAGGCCTTTTAATAGGGGGATTGATGATTCCTCTCTTTGGATTATGGGCCGTGGGTGATGGTAATATCCTTGGCGGAATGTCTACACTCATGGAAGAACTCCCCGAAAAATTCATCGCTGCGGGAGACAGTACTTCCTCTATTCCTTTTGCAACCATTTTTACGGGAATGATGCTCGTTCAGGTATTTTACTGGGGAACCAACCAAGCCATCATACAACGGGCTTTGGCTGCCAAAAACCTGAAGGAAGGACAAAAAGGATTGATGCTAGCGGCATTCATTAAAATTCTTGGTCCTTTAATGGTAGTATTACCTGGAATCATTGCGTTTTATTTATTTCAAGATCAAATTTCAAAGCCTGATGAGGCCTATCCCACCCTAGTGCGGGAAGTACTTCCGGCATCTTTGGTAGGATTCTTTGCCGCAGTACTTTTTGGGGCTATTTTAAGCTCTTTTAATAGTGCATTAAATAGTTCGGTGACACTCTTTGGAGTTGATATTTACAAGGAATATTTCAATAAAGAAGCCGATGAAAAAACCATCGTAAAAAAAGGAAAGCTCTTTGGAATCTTTTTGGCACTGGCCTCTATGTTTATTGCCCCTTTTATTGCCAATGCACCGGCGGGATTGTTTGGCTATCTACAGGAAGTAAACGGCTGTTATAGCATCCCCATTTTAACCATCATTGTGGTAGGGTATTTAACCAAACGAGTCCCTGCCATTGCCGCAAAAATTGGGATTTTATCTGGGGTCATTTTGTACAGCATTAGCCAATTTATCCTAAAACCGTATTTCGGTGATGAAAACTATCCGCATTTTTTGCATGTCATGGCGATTTTGTTTGTTTTCAACATTTTGATTATGTTGATTATTGGAAAAATTCGCCCCCGCGCAACCGATTATATTCAGGAATACACCAAACAGGTGGATATTACCCCTTGGAAATGGGTAAAGCCCGTAGGGATTTGCATTGTTGCTATTGTGGTATTTACCTATATCTATTTCCAATAAATAAAGATGATTACGTTGTAATTTTGGCTTGAACCCCAAAAAATATGAGGATACTTATTTTATTTTGCCTGCTCGTTTCACCGTGTGTTTTTTCGCAAATCCTAAATGTGGAATCGCTGCGAAAGGTAACCGATACTTCCGGATGGTCTGGCGCCATGAACCTTAACTTCGAACTAAAAAGAAATACCAACGATTTTGTGAGCTTAGGAAGCAATATTCACCTTCAGTACAAAATGGAGAAACATTTGGTGCTTTTTAAAAACGATGTTTCTTTCGAAAAAATTGAAGGGGAAAATTTCGACAACAGCTTGGTTTCACACTTTCGGTACAACTATCGCTTTCACGAAAGAATCGCTTGGGAAGCTTTTCTGCAAGGACAATACAATAAAATCAACCTTATTAACTTTAGGGGTTTATTGGGTACGGGACCGCGCTTCAAACTTACAAATTCTGAAAAATACAAATGCTACCTTGGCACCTTGGCCATGTTTGAATATGAAGAAGTAGATGACGGCACTCCATACCAACGAAACTTCCGGGGAAGTACTTATTTTTCCTTTAGCCTTTATCCATCCGATAGGGTTTCTTTGGTGAGCACTACCTATTACCAGCCTAAGCTAGATGCCTTTTCGGATTATAGGATCTCCAGTGAAACGGCACTTTTGGTAACGTTGTTTACTAATTTTGGACTCCAGATTAATTATTTATTCACCTACGATGCTTTTCCTGCCATTGGCATTCCAAAGTCACAATACAAATTTAACACCGGTTTCACCTATAGCTTCGATTAATTTTTCCCCAAAGAGCGTAAGCTTTTTGTGTATTGAAAGACTACTCCCTATATTTACTTTTTAGGAATCCTTACGACCTATTTTTACGTAACTACTAATAAAATTTTATGTCTTATTACGATCCAAAAGATTTAAGGAAATTTGGCAATATCACCGAATGGAGTGAAGAATTGGGAACTAAGTTCTTCGATTACTACGGAAAGGTGTTTGAAGAAGGGGCCCTTTCTGCCCGCGAAAAATCACTCATCGCCTTGGCCGTAGCCCATACCGAAATGTGCCCCTATTGTATTGATGCTTACACCAAAGATGGTCTCCAACGGGGTATTACCAAGGAAGAAATGATGGAAGCCGTACACGTAGGTGCCGCCATAAAAAGTGGGGCTAGCCTAGTCCATGGGGTAATGATGATGAACAAGGTAAATAAACTGGACGGATAACCTTTTTTATGACAAAACTAAAAACACAATCCCTGCACAAAAGGGAAAGTGAACTTGCCTACGCAAACAAACAACTCGAATTTCTCTCCAATGGGATTTTTGCCGAAGGTGAATTGCCCACTTTTGCCCAGAAAATAAGAACAAGCAACCAATTTCCATTAAAGCCCAAAAAACTGGAAATCCTTCAAATCAACGTAGGCTATATGTGCAATCAAGTATGTGAGCATTGCCACGTGGATGCGGGTCCAGACCGAAAGGAAATCATGACCCAGGAAACCATGCAACAATGTTTGGAGGTCATTAAAACTACTGGGGCGCATACCCTGGACCTCACGGGAGGAGCTCCTGAAATGAACCCCCATTTTAGATGGTTTGTCGAGGAAGCCAGCAAAGCAGGTATTAAGGATTTTATTGTACGCAGCAACTTGACCATAATAGTGGCCAATAAAAAATACCATGACCTTCCTCAATTTTTTAAGAAACACAATATTCATGTGGTGAGCAGTATGCCGCACTGGACCAAAGGGAAAACCGATAAGCAAAGGGGAAATGGTGTTTTTGATGCTTCCATTCAGGCTTTAAAAATGCTAAACGAAGTAGGTTATGGCATGCCCCAAAGTAATTTAAAATTGGATTTGGTCTATAATCCCAGCGGTGCCTTTTTGCCCAGTGACCAAAGCGGACTTGAAAGGGATTTTAAAAAATCGCTTTTGGAAGAATTTGGAATACAATTCCATCAATTGTTCGCCATTACCAACCTTCCCATTTCACGCTTCTTGGAGTACCTAATTGCTTCCGATAATTACGAAGAGTATATGTATGCCCTAGTGGATGCCTTCAATCCTGCTGCAGTGGCCCATGTGATGTGTACCAATACACTCTCGGTAAGTTGGGACGGCTGGTTGTATGACTGCGATTTCAACCAAATGCTGGAATTGAAAGTTGCCAGTAAAGTAAAGCATATCTCCCAGTATAACGAGCAAGTACTAAGCCAGCGGGATATTATCATTTCCCAACATTGTTACGGCTGCACAGCAGGAGCAGGAAGTAGCTGCCAAGGAACCGTTGCCTAATGAAAAGAGCATTTTGGATATTGGTTTCTATGGTTTCGGCGCCCATTTTTGGGCAGCCATCGCTGGACCATCTTCTTAAAACATACAATACGGGAAGCATCCCTTACCTTTCGGCGCAGGAATTGCGCATGCACCAATTGAATAATTCCTTTGTCATTTTGGATACTCGTGAAAAAGCGGAATTTGAGGTAAGCCATATTGCTAATGCACAATTGATAGGTTTCAATAGTTTTTCTGAAAAAAATCCAATACTCAAAAAACTACCCTTAGACACCCCTATTGTGGTCTACTGCTCCTTGGGGATTCGTTCCGAAAAAATTGGGAAAAAGCTAAAAAAATTAGGATTTACCCACATTAAAAATTTGTACGGTGGTATCTTTGAATGGAAAAATGAACACTACCCTATTGTAGATATGGAAGGCCGCGAAACAGATACCATCCATACCTTTACAAAAAGATGGGCAAACTACCTTACCAATGGAATAAAAGTGAATTGATATGGGGCTATTGACCAGCAACAAACATACAGACCATGCCGAAGATGTTTTCCACTTCCCCACTTCAAAAAAGCTATTGCTCATTTTTACGCGGAACCCCGAATTGGGAAAATGCAAGACCCGTCTGGCAGCAAAAGTAGGAGATAGAACTGCTCTTGCTATTTACACTTTTTTATTGAAGCATACCGTACAAATTTCAAAGAACGTTTCGGCCGATAAATATGTGTACTATTCCGATGCCATTGGGGAGGAAGACCTTTGGGACCTTTCCATTTTCCATAAACGCCTCCAAAAAGGGAGCCACTTGGGGGAACGCATGCAAAATGCCTTTGAACAAGGATTTAAGGACGGATACCAAAAAATAGTTATTATAGGCAGCGATCTGTATGACCTTACTACAGAAGAGATTGACCAAGCTTTTTTAGCATTGAAGGATAACGACTTTGTGGTGGGCCCAGCAGAAGATGGAGGCTATTATTTATTGGGAATGAAATCCTTGCGGCCCGCTCTTTTCCTGTCTAAAGAATGGGGAAGTTCTTCGGTCCTGGAAGAGACCCTTGCGCATCTTCCCAAAGAACGTACCGTACTTTTGCCAAAAAAAAATGATATTGACACTTATGAAGACATCAAGGATATTGAAGTCTTTCAGCCTTTTTTAAAACCATTAGCATGAAGATAAAATCCATTCAAGAAGCCACCGAATTCCTTAAAAAAAGAGGCTTCGAAAACCCCGAGATTGGTATTATTTTAGGAACCGGTCTTGGCCAATTGGTTGACCATTTAGCCATTGAAAGCGAAATAAGCTATAACCATATTCCCAATTTTCCTACCGCTACGGTAGAGTTCCACAAAGGAAAACTACTTTATGGGTCGCTTGGCGGAAAAAAAGTAGTGGTCATGCAGGGTCGCTTCCATTTGTATGAAGGATATTCCCCTCAAGATGTAACCTTTCCCGTTCGGGTGATGCATCAATTGGGTATTCAGCGGTTGCTAGTGAGCAATGCTGCTGGGGCCATAAACCTCCACTTTAAAAAAGGGGAAATCATGTTAATCGACGACCATATCAACCTACAAGGCTCTTCCCCGTTGGCCTTTTTGGGAGTAGAGTTTTTTGGGGAACGCTTTGTAGACCTTAGTGCTCCTTACGATACCCAAATGTGTGAGCTTTTGGAAAAAATTGCATCCCAAAAAGGAATCCTTTTACACAAAGGAGTATACGCCAGTGTTTTGGGGCCCCAATTGGAAACCCGTGCCGAATACCGCTACTTGAAAATCATTGGCGCCGATGCCGTAGGAATGAGTACCGTACCGGAAGTGATTGTGGCCAATCATTTAAAATTACCCGTTTTGGCCATTTCAGTATTGACCGATGAGTGTGACCCCGATAACCTTAAACCTGTTGATATTTCAGATATTATTGAGCAAGCCGGCAAAGCCGAACCCAATATGATCACTCTTTTCACAGAATTGATCCAACAATTGTAAGTATCCATCCTTTTTAGAGACTTCATCCATTAATAAACACCTTCTTTTATGAGCTATTTAGATACCACCCATGATGTTTACAAACAAGCGGCCCTAACTCCCGACGTAGGACTTTGCTGTACCACCAACCCCATTTGGGAACTCCCTGGGTTAAAAATACCCAAGATCATGCAGGAAATGAACTACGGTTGCGGCTCTACCGTGCACCCTAGGGATCTTTCCAATAACCCAAAAATATTGTATGTTGGTGTGGGCGGCGGAATGGAATTACTTCAATTTGCCTATTTTTCTCGTCAAAAAGGGGGTGTCGTGGGCGTAGATGTGGTGGATGAAATGTTGGAAGCTTCCCGAAAAAATTTCATCGAAGCTGAAGCGCAAAATCCTTGGTTCAAAAGTGATTTCGTTGATCTTAAAAAAGGGGATGCCATGCATCTTCCCTTGGAAGACAACAGCATTGATGTTGCCGCACAAAATTGTTTGTTCAATATTTTCAAGGAAGAGGATCTTAAAGCGGCCATAGCAGAAATGTACCGCGTCCTAAAACCCCACGGAAGATTGGTGATGAGCGACCCTACCTGTGAGCAGCCCATGAACGAAACCCTGCGTAACGACGAACGCTTGCGCGCACTCTGCCTAAGCGGAAGCTTGCCCATTAAAGACTACGTAAAAGCATTAACTGATGCTGGCTTCGGCACCATTGAAATCCGTGCCCGTAAACCGTACCGTATTTTAGACCCAAAGCACTATCCCACCAAAGAATTGATTTATATAGAATCCATTGAAGTAGCCGCCATTAAAGACCCCATGCCCGCAGACGGTCCTTGTGTATTTACAGGAAAAGCAGCTATTTATTATGGCACTGAAAATTATTTTGACGACCAAAAAGGACATATTTTACTGAAAAACCAACCCGTAGCCATCTGCGACAAAACCGCAGGAGCCTTGGCTAGTTTAGGAAGGGACGATATTTTCATTAGTGAATCTACCTTCCATTACGACGGCGGTGGGTGTTGTTAAAATGGAACGGTACCTGGACATTGCGAAGAATTCTTACCAAGGGTATTTCAATTACCTCATGGATGAACTTACCCGTTTGCACTGGGAAAATTATTTTTATGGATTGATTATCGTATCGTTATTGGTATGGGGATTGGAGATAATGTTTCCATGGCGAAAGAACCAATCCATCTTCCGAAAGGGTTTTTGGCTGGATGCATTTTACATGTTTTTCAACTTCTTTTTGCTGAACCTTATTGTTTTTATCTTTCTGTCGAATGTAGCCGAAGCACTTTTCAATGACCTGCTTTCGGTCGTTGGGCTTAGTGTTTCAGACTTTCAATTGCTAGACCTCAACCAATTGCCTTGGGGCTTGGGGTTACTTCTCTTTTTTGTGGTTTCCGATTTTGTTCAATGGAACACCCACAGAGTGCTGCACCGTGTTCCCTTTCTTTGGAATTTCCATAAGGTACACCACAGTGTAAAAGAAATGGGCTTTGCTGCTCAATTACGCTACCACTGGATGGAACCCGTGGTATATAAATCAATGCTCTATATCCCGTTGGCTATCATTGGGGGTTTTGAGGTAGAGGATGTGGCCATTGTGCACTTTTTTGCCCTCACCATAGGCCATTTAAACCACGCCAACCTAGGTTGGGATTATGGCCTACTGAAATATATGTTCAATAACCCAAAGATGCATATTTGGCACCATTCCAAATCGTTACCTGCACATGTGAGGTATGGGGTGAATTTTGGACTCACCTTAAGTTGTTGGGATTATCTCTTTGGAACGGCACACATCCCTTATAATGGAAGGGACATCGAACTAGGGTTTGAGGGTGATGAAAATTTTCCAGTGGATTTTATCCATCAAGAATTGTATCCGCTAAAAACCAAAACCGAGTAGCCATCGTATATTCTTCAAAATAGCACGTATGAAAACTTTACTTTATTTTGCATTTTTCATTTGGCTTTCCCCATCCTTGCAAAGCTGTAGCTTACTTGCTGCTGCCGGTTTTAGCAGTCAAGGACAACCAGTAAAAAAGGTGTCGGAGAAACAAACCCTTCCCACAGTAAACCTTATTGACCATAGTGATTGGGATGCCTTGCTAAAAAAATATGTGGACGAAAACGGACTTGTTAATTATGATGGCTTTCTAAATGAACGGGATGCTCTTAAAAAATACCTAAATAAACTCGCCGAAAATGCCCCAGCCTCTTCTTGGAGCGTAGAGGAGTTGTTGGCCTACTACATCAATCTTTACAATGCCGCTACGGTGGAACTTATCTTGGAGAATTACCCTGTAAAAAGTATTAAGGACATTGGGGGGGCCTGGACAAAACCTAGAGTAACGGTTGGTGATAAAATGCTTTCCCTTGGAGGCATCGAAAACGGGATCTTGCGAAAGATGAATGAACCCCGTATCCATTTTGCCATCAATTGTGCCTCTTTTTCTTGCCCAGTTTTGCTCAACGAAGCCTACACCGCAACCCGTATGGAATCACAATTGGAAAAGGCTGCTTTTCGGTTCATTAATGGTGATAAAAACAACATAACCCCAGATAACCCAAAATTATCGCAAATTTTCAATTGGTATGCGAAAGATTTTAAAGTAAACGGAAAAAAAGAGGTGGTGGGCTATATCAACAAGTATTCAAAAATAAAAATTGTCGAAGGGGCAAAGCTAAGTTACCTTAAATACAATTGGAACCTGAACAAATCATAATCTTCGGTATATTTGGGAATGATAAGTATCATAATCCCCGTATTGAACGAAGCCCTGGGTATTGAAAGGCTACTATCACACCTTGTTGAAAATGCCTCTCAAGGGATCATTTCAGAAGTGATCATCGTGGATGGTGGCAGTACAGATGCTACTAGTAGCCTAGTGCTTGCCTTTTCAAAAAAGCTCCCAATCCAAATCCTCAATTCCGCAAAAGGTCGGGCCGTACAAATGAACATGGGTGCAAAAAATGCAACGGGGGATATCCTCTATTTCTTACATGCCGATTCCTTCCCACCCAAACATTTTGACAGGCTCATCGTGAACGAAGTAGCAAAAGGAAATCCTGCGGGCTGCTTTAGGATGCAATTTGACAGCAATCACCCTATTTTGAAGGCCTCCGGATGGTTAACCCGTTTCAACTTCAAAATTTGCCGCGGTGGGGACCAGTCGCTTTTCGTGAAAAAATCACTCTTTGAAAAATTAAACGGGTACAATGAAGCCTATACCGTCTATGAAGACTGTGACTTCATTAATAAACTTTATGATCAAGCTTCCTTTACCATTATTCCAAAAAAACTCATCACTTCTGCCCGGCGTTACCAAACCCATGGCGCCATTCGGCTTCAGTTTCATTTTGCCATCATTCATTGCAAAAAATGGTTGGGAGCTTCTCCTCGTTCCCTTCAAAAGTACTATTCAAAATACATTTCCCTTCCCTAGTTTTGGTAGTATTGTTTTACCGTAGTTTCTGCAGGCTTATTTTGCGGTGAAAATTGGGTGTCATCTACACCATCCCATTTCCCGTGATGGGTATGCCATTTCCATAAAAAGCCTCCGGCAAACCAATCTTCATTCCAGACCTCATCATATAATGCTTGCAGCAGATGCGTTTGGGCTTCAAAATTAACCTGCGTCATTTCCCGGCTACTCTGCCAAGGTTCCTTCCCTGCAAAATCAACACTTCGGTACCCGTATTCGGTAAACAGAATAGGCTTTTGAAATTGCATTGAAACCTCTTCAAGTTCCAATTTCCAAGGAATCCATCCTTTTTTTGCCGCCTCCAAAGTGGGTGTCTTTTCTTCGGAAATGGGGAAATAAGCATCTACCCCAATATAATCCAAATCACCCCAAAAGGGAAAGCGTTTGTATTCATCCCAGTTGGCCGCATAGGTAAGTTTTCCACTGTAAATACTCCGAATTTCTTTAATTAACTGTTTCCAAAATTGAGGCCGTTCCATGATAAATTGCTCCAGTTCGGTACCAATACAAAAAAGATCGGTTTTTTGTTCTTGGGCCAGATATACATAAGTAAGGATAAAGTCACGATAGGATCGTTCTAAATCCTGCCAATCGGTTTCCGATTTCATCTTTAGATGCCCTGTAAACTCGCCCCGCCAAATCCAGATTTGGGGTTTTACCATCACTTTTATCTGGTTTTTCCGAAGTAATTCAATATACTGCTGCGCCCCTCGGGCCGTTTCGCCAAACCATTGCCTATCGGTATTGTGAATGATTTCGGGATGTTCCAAATTCCTAATAAACCCAAAAGGCATGATGGCTGCATAATTGGCATGGACGTTCAAAATAGGATCCACCTGCACTTGTTGCAGTGTATCGGGGGAAGCCACAAAACTCACCCCGTTCATTTTACTTTTTTGCTGTGGCGTACATCCCGTAACAAGGGCACAACAAAAGGAAAAGAAAAAAACAACCTGTTTCATATTGGGAAAAATACAATTTATTGTGGAGATTTATTGCAGGGACGGTGTAATGTAACTAACTTTCGTTACGACAGAAGCCCATAACGCATCCAACCTATGGAACACATTGTAATTATTGGTAACGGAATTTCGGGAGTTACGGCCGCTAGGCACATTCGAAAGCGTTCCAATAAAAAAATTACCCTCATCTCTGCCGAAACCGATCATTTCTTCTCACGAACGGCCCTAATGTATATCTATATGGGCCACATGAAATATGAACACACCAAACCCTATGAAGATTCTTTCTGGAAGAAAAATAACCTGGAATTAAAAAAAGGGTTTGTTTCGAGAGTAATGCCTGCTGCCAAAAAAGTGGTGTTTGATACTGGTGAAGAAATGGCCTATGATCAACTCATTATTGCTTCGGGCTCTAAACCTAACCAATTTGGTTGGCCAGGACAGGATGCGAAAGGGGTGCAAGGATTATACTCCTATCAGGATTTAGAACTTTTGGAAAAATTTGCACCCAACAATAACATCTGTAAAAGAGCGGTGATCGTAGGCGGAGGACTCATTGGCATTGAATTGGCCGAGATGCTTTCCACCCGAAACATTCCGGTAACCTTTTTGGTTCGGGAGAGCAGCTTTTGGAACGGAGTCCTTCCAAAAGGGGAAAGTGAGATGCTCAATAGACACATCCAGCGTCATCATATCGATTTACGGCTTTCCACCAGCTTAAAAGAAATTGTTGTGGATAAAAACGGCTTCGCCAAGGGAGTAATCCTTGAAGGAAGCCATGAAGAAATCCCTTGCAATTTGGTGGGACTAACCGCAGGGGTCACTCCCAATATTGATTTTTTGAAAGACAGCGGAATTGAACTGGGCAAAGGCGTGAAAGTAAATCGCTTTTTGGAAACCAACATAGAAGGAATCTATGCTATTGGCGATTGTGCCGAACAGCAACACCCTATTGGAAACCGTAAGGCCGTAGAAGCGGTCTGGTACACGGGGCGAATGATGGGAGAAACGGTAGCCCAAACCGTTTGTGGGGTAAAAACCGAATACAAGCCCGGACACTGGTTCAATAGTGCCAAGTTTTTTGATATTGAATACCAAACCTATGGATGGGTATTTAGTGAACGAAATAAAAAAGAAAACGAAGCGCATTTCCATTGGAAGCATCCAGATGATACCAAATGCATCACCATGGCAACCGAAAAGCATTCCGGTAAATTTTTGGGGATCAACACACTTGGAATTCGAATGAGACACGAAGTATTTGACCGTTGGCTCAGCGAAGAGCGATCTTCCGAATTTGTGGTAAACCACCTTTCAGAAGCCTTTTTTGACCCAGAGTTCTACAAGACTTTTGAAAAAGAAATTCTTTCTGCCTACCAACTTCAATTTCAAACACAAAAAGCATGAGTACCCTTCAAAAAGATATGTCCCTAACCGGACCACCACCCAATCATCTCAATTTGCTTCAAAAAATAGCTACCGTTTTAGGTGTTGCTGGACTGGCAGTGTTGGTATTGGCTGCATGCAATGTCCATTTCCCATACAAAACGGCATGGCTTATTTTTTCATTGGTGGTACTGGCCTTGGGCATTGTATTATTTGCCAAAGGGGCTTATGCTCATAAGCATGAAGGCATTAAGAACGATGGGGTATGGTTTAAATCCATCTCAAGTAGGGGCTTTTGGGCATGGGTAGCGGGACTTTCCTTAACAGGATTTTATGTCATCCTGTATTTTTATCCACAGTATTTAGGGTTACGAAGCGAAGGAAGCAACACAGGGCTTATTGCATTGTTTGATCCTTTAAGCAAAGTGTTGAGTGGCCATCCTGCCAGCCAATGGTTTGTCTATGGAACACTGTACACGGTGGCTATTTTAGCCTTTGGGATCAAGTTTATTTGGAAATACCGGCATAACCGTTATGAAAAGTTGCGTACCCTAAGTGTGATGTTTTTTCAAACGGCCTTCGCTTTTCTGATACCAGAATTTATGGCGCGATTAAACTCCGATAGTTTTTACCTGCCCTATTATGATTTAAAAAATATCTGGCCCCTCAATTATTACAATTTTGAACAATACCGAATTGATGGTTTTATTTCTTCAGGAACGGTTGGACTTGCCTTATTACTTTTCGGAATTGTTTCCATTTTTGTCATCACCCCTATCCTTACCTACAAATATGGCAAACGCTGGTACTGCAGTTGGGTTTGTGGTTGCGGCGGATTGGCAGAAACAGCAGGGGATTCCTTCCGCCAATTAAGCGATAAAAGTCAGTTTGCCTGGAAAGTGGAACGTTGGGTTATCCATAGTGTCTTAGTGTTTGTTGTAGTCATGACCACAGCCGTGGTCACTACCTATTTGGGATACGATGCAGAAAAATACTGGTTGACCAAAGATGTCTTTTTAATTGGAGTTGATGTTTTTTTAGCACTCTTATTTGCCCTGATTTGGTATTTTAAAAAAGAGGAATTGAAAAAGGACGCCCGCTTTGGAGCTATTGGCTATTTGGTAATTGTGCTATCGTTTATTGGGATTCATTATTTCTCGGGCAGCAAATTGTTCTTTTTTGAAGCGGAAAGTCTTCGGAAGACCTACGGATTTCTCATTGGTGCTATTTTTAGTGGGGTGATTGGAACGGGGTTTTATCCCATTTTTGGAAGCAGGGTGTGGTGTCGCTTTGGCTGCCCCATGGCAGCCATTTTAGGGTTGCAACAGCGGTTGTTTTCAAAATTCAGGATTACTACCAATGGCGGACAGTGTATTTCTTGTGGAAACTGCTCTACCTATTGCGAAATGGGAATTGATGTACGTGCCTATGCCCAAAAAGGAGAGAACATTGTTCGTGCAAGCTGTGTAGGCTGCGGAATCTGTGCTGCCGTATGCCCAAGAGGGGTGTTAAAATTGGAAAACGGCCCCTTGGAAGGACGTATCAACGCCAATGAAATCTTATTGGGAAATGATGTAGATTTGATGCAATTTGTGAATAAAAACTAATGCTCCCAAACATCAAAGTCATCATTCCTGCCCATAACGAAGAAGCGTCTATTGGCTGGGTAGTAAAAGATATTCCCAAAATGGTTTCAGAAGTGATTGTAGTGGATAACCATTCCAGCGATGCCACTTCAGAAATGGCACAAAAAGCAGGCGCTACTGTACTTTCTGAAAAAAATAAAGGGTACGGCTATGCCTGTTTAAAAGGCATGGAATACCTCGCAGGACTTCCAACAAAACCCAGTATCGTGGTTTTTTTAGATGGGGACTATAGTGATTTCCCAGAAAAATTAACCCATATCGTTCAACCCATAATTGAAAAAGATGTTGATTTTGTGGTGGGTGCCAGAACCAAAACCCTTCGGGAAAAAGGATCGATGACCTTTCCGCAAATTTTCGGTAACTGGCTGGCAACCTTTTTAATGAAATTGTTTTTCCGTGCTAAATTTACCGACCTTGGCCCTTTTCGAGCGATTAAATATCCCGTGCTTTTAGACTTGCATATGGAAGACAAAACCTACGGATGGACCGTAGAAATGCAACTAAAGATACTTCGTGAAAAGTACAGCTATACCGAAATCCCCGTTCCTTATCGAAATCGAATAGGGGTTTCAAAAGTTTCGGGAACCGTAAAAGGTGCTATCTTTGCAGGGGTAAAAATCCTGAGTTGGATTTTTAAATACAGCTTCAAAAAATGATTTGGGAAACCATTGTTATTGTTATCTACTCCGTAGCGCTTTTGCTTATTTTGTTGTATGCACTGGCGCAGCTCAACTTACTTTTCAATTACCTGCGGAACAAGAAAAAAACAATAACTGCCCCAATCTTCGACTTAAGCCGTCCCGAGGAAACCCCTTTTGTGACCGTTCAATTGCCTGTATTTAATGAGTTGTACGTGATGGAACGTTTGCTCAATACCATGGCAGAGTTGGACTATCCCGAGGGGAAATGGGAAATCCAGGTACTGGACGACTCCACCGATGAATCCCTGGAACAAACGGCAAGCCATATTAAGCAACTGCAACAAAGAGGGGTGCCCATTGTACATATTACAAGGGAAAACCGAAAAGGTTTTAAAGCAGGGGCTTTAAAGGAAGGGCTAAAGGTAGCCAAGGGGGAGTTCATTGCTATTTTTGACGCCGATTTCCTTCCGAAAAAAGATTGGTTACTAAAAACCGTTCCCTATTTCAAAGATCCCAAAATTGGGGTGGTACAGACCCGTTGGGCACACCTAAACCGGGATTATTCTATCCTTACCATGGTACAAGCATTTGCACTCGATGTTCACTTTACCCTTGAACAGGCAGGAAGAAATAATAAAGGCCATTTTATCAACTTCAATGGCCCCGCGGGAATATGGCGAAAAGAATGCATCCTAGACGCTGGAAATTGGGAGGGAGATACCCTTACCGAAGATTTGGATTTAAGCTATCGTGCCCAACTTAAAAATTGGAAATTCAAGTACTTGGAAGAAGTGGAAACACCGGCGGAGTTACCGGTTGTCATTAGTGCCGCCCGTTCACAACAGTTTCGATGGAACAAGGGAGGGGCCGAAAATTTCCAGAAAATGTTTTGGAAAGTACTAAAAAACAAACAGGTTTCCTTTAAAACAAAAATCCACGGCATCTTACATTTGCTCAATAGCACTATGTTTTTGAATGTACTGGTGGTTGCTTTATTGAGTATTCCCATGCTCTACATAAAAAACGAATATGCTCATTTAAAAACGTATTTTATCGTAATGAGCTTTTTTGTGATAAGTACCCTAATTTTCTTTATTTGTTATTGGTTTACCTTCAAAAGGATATATGGAGGCGGGATACTTAAATTCTTGGAATACATAGGCATGTTTTTTATCTTCTTCTCCATTGCCATGGGCTTTTCGGTTCATAATACAATTGCCGTACTGGAGGGACATTTAGGAAAGAAAAGTGAGTTTGTGCGTACCCCAAAATTTAACATTAATAGTTTAAAGGATTCTTGGAAAAACAATAAGTACCTTAAAAAAGGGGTTTCTCCCAATGTTGTCATTGAAGGCCTTCTCATGCTCTACTTTGCCTTTGGGATGTACAGTGCCTTTGTGGTGGGCAACCAAGGGGGTGATTTTGGACTATTTCCTTTTCACTTCATGTTGTTTATTGGGTTTGGTTTTGTATTTTTCAAAAGTATTTTTAGTAAGGTATAACTAAACCAACCCACCATCAACAACAGAAACTTCATTTTCAGTTTGTTTGCTTTTGCCATCATGGCAAATTCATGGGTTTATGGACAACAAGACACCTTACCTAAATTAAAAAGCACCCCGCGATTTCAGCAATTTGAGCTACGCCATGATAACGATTTTCTTCATTTCACCGACCAATATTATACGACTGGGATATTTCTTGGCCTCCGAAAATTCATAAATCCCAATGATAGCCTTCAAAAAATGCACTATGGGTTTTATCTCTTTCAGGAAATTTACACCCCTTCCAATATTACAGAAACCAATCCCGATTATTTGGATCGCCCTTATGCAGGTATTTTAGGATTTCTGAATGAGCTGTCCCTGGCCAATTCCAAGCGGTTTTTGGAATACAAGCTTGCCATGGGCTTTACAGGTAAAATGTCTGGGGCAGAAGGATTGCAAAGTCTCTTCCATACTTCAGTAGCTACCGAATCACAAGCTACTTCTTGGGTAGACCAAATACCTTTTAGCCTTCATGCCAATGTTTATGTTAATTATGCCTACGAACTACAGTTTCAGCCCAACCCGTTTAGTGTCCATTTTGCCATCAACCCCATGCTGGCCTTTGGTACGCGGGATATGTATTTGGAACAAGATGCTGTTTTTTACTTTGGGAAAAGAAGCCCCTTAATGGAAACCATGGCCTATAAACAGTTAGGCACCCTAGGGGAACGGGAGTTGTTTTTTGCCATACGCTTGGGATATCGTTACGTATTTTACGATTCGCTTTTGGAAGGGCACATTTTGGGAGATCAATCGAAGTTCACGGTAGATGCCTACCACCAAATTTTCTTTTACAATTTTGAACTCTATTACCGAAAAGGGCGAAACGATTTTAAGCTTACCTACAATTTTGAAACCCCCCGAAACCGGGAAACACAGCCCCACTTGTACATTACCCTTACCCTTGCAAGATCATACTAAATATCAGCTTTTTTGGATTCTTCTAGTTTCCTTCAATCTTCTTTACGCACAAGAAGGCAACAAAATCCCCAAAAACCAGATTGGGATATTGCATGACAACGACTTCCTTGTTATTTCTGATCGATACTACACTTTTGGTTTATTTTTGAACTACACAATGGCACTCGATAAAGGCCTAGTGAACAATGGTAACGAACAACTATATTTTACCCTTTCGCAACAGGCCTATACCCCTAGCAATATTGAAACCCAAAGTATCACAGAAATGGACCGGCGGTATGTGGGTTACTTAGCACTTGAAACGGGGTGGTCTACTGTGGTGGCATCTTCCCTTTACCGTGCCAACATACAAATGGGCTTACTGGGACCAGCCTCTGGGGTTGGAAAATTCCAACAATGGTATCATGACCACATCGTAAAGTACAAAACCCCTACTTGGGCGCATGAACTCCCCAATGCCCTCCATACCAATCTGGAACTCAACTATGCAAAAGAATGGGAATGGGCTCCCAATCCTTTTGGAGTATACTTTGCCGTTACTCCTTCTGCAGTTATGGGAAGCAAAGAAATTTTTATTCAACCCGAAGTAATTGCCTTTTTTGGGAGGAAAAACCCCTTACCCCATAGCATGGCATATCACCAAATAGGAAACCTGGAACGTGAATTGTATTTTTCACTGGAATTTGCCTACAAATGGGTGGAGAAGAATGTTTTTTTAGAAAAAGAGAAACTGGAAAAAACAATATTTCTCTTTACATTTAATTTTCACCATCGTTATTTGACCCATGAATACCGTGTGGGATATCATTACAACAGCAAAGAAGCCTTAGGCTTGGAAAGACATCAATATATTAGTCTAAGCTATTCAAAATCATTTTAATGGATGTCTGTCATGAATATTCCCTTTGAACCCTCCCTTTTTGGAATAGAAGTGAATATTCATTTGATTCTAGAATACCTGGCCTTTTTCGTTGCATTTCGGTATTACCTCTATTTGCGAAGGAAAAAAAAGGACGTCATTCCTACCTCAAATAGGCTTTCCATACTATTAGGAGCTGCCATAGGAGCCTTGATTGGCTCCAGATTGATGGGCTTTTTGGAAAACCCCATATGGGCATTTAACCTCAACTACTTTTTGGCATTGGCAAACACCAAAACCATCATGGGGGGACTGTTTGGAGGATTATTGGGGGTAGAAATTTCAAAAAAAATTATAGGGGAAAAGAACTCCTCAGGCGACCTATTTACGCTACCTATCATTCTAGGAATTTTCATAGGCCGAATAGGTTGCTTTCTAAGTGGCACAAACGAATTTACCTATGGTAAAGAAACCCTCTCTTTATTTGGAATGAATTTGGGAGATGGTCTCTACCGGCATCCACTGGCGCTGTATGAATTGGTTTTCCTTATTGGCCTATACTTCTTTTTACAATGGGAAATAAATAGCAAGAAGCTTACAAGTGGGGTAGTTTTTAAGCATTTCATGATAGCATACTTTACCTTCCGCTTTTTCTTGGAATTCCTAAAGCCTAATGTTTTCTTTGTTTTTGGATTAAGTTCCATACAAATACTCTGTATTCTTTGCCTTGTGTATTACCATAAAACCGTACTTTCACTTTTTAGAAGCTAAAAAATGCCCACTAGAAAATATACATATTACGATTTTACCCTTAGCTTATGTGAAGTTTGCCTAAAACGGGTTGATGCCAAAATTGTTTTTGAAAACCATAAGGTCTTTATGCTGAAACGATGCCCCGAGCATGGTCATTCAAAGGTTTTGATAGCAGACGACATAGAATATTATAAAAACATAAGAAACTACAATAAGCCTTCGGAAACCCCGTATAAATTTAATACCAAAACTCACTACGGTTGCCCTTATGATTGTGGCCTTTGTAAAGATCATGAGCAACATTCCTGTCTCACCATTATTGAAATTACCGACCGCTGTAACCTTACCTGCCCTACGTGCTATGCAGGTTCTTCTCCTTCCTATGGGCGGCACCGAAGCATGGAAGAGGTAAAGAAAATGTTGGATACTATTGTAGAAAACGAGCGGGAACCCGATGTGGTTCAAATAAGCGGTGGAGAACCTACGTTGCATCCCCTGTTTTTCGAGATTTTGGATTATGCCAAAACCCTGCCCATTAGGCACCTTATGGTGAATACCAATGGTATACGGATTGCCAAAGAAAAGGGATTTGCAAAAAAACTAAAATCCTACAGTCCCGATTTTGAAATTTACCTTCAGTTTGATTCCTTCGAGAATAAAGCACTTCAAACCCTAAGAGGTGCAGACCTATGGGAAATAAGGGACCATGCGTTGAAAAACCTCAATGAAGCGAATCTCTCTACTACCTTGGTGGTAACCCTTCAAAAAGGAGTGAACGACCATGAAATAGGAAAAACCATCGATTTTGCACTCCAGCAACCCTGTGTAAGGGGAGTTACATTTCAACCCACGCAAATCGCTGGAAGGCTCACCCATTTCGATCCCTCCAAAGATCGAATGACCCTTACCGAAGTACGAAGAAAAATACTAGAGCAGAGCCCCATTTTTGAACCCAACGACCTTATCCCCGTCCCTTGTAATCCAGACGCCTTGGTAATGGCTTATGCCTTAAAGCTCGATGAAAATGTATTTCCCTTAACACGGTATATAGACCCAACAGACCTTCTGGACAATTCAAAAAACACCATTGTATATGAGCAGGACGAGGCTTTGCATGAAAAAATGATCGAACTTTTTAGTACAGGCAATTCCGTTGAAAAAGCAGAAGAAAACCTTCAATCCATCATGTGTTGTTTACCCAATATCCAGGCTCCCAACCTTGGGTATGATAACCTATTCAGGATTATTATCATGCAGTTTATAGACGCCTATAATTTTGATGTTAGGGCTATAAAAAAATCCTGTGTACACATTGTAGATAAAGACTATAAGATTATTCCCTTTGAAACCATGAACCTATTGTACAGGGATGAAAAGAAAGCGTATTTAAATACTTTAAAAAAGTAATAATGGCAACCGAGCTGGCGCTACTTGTAATTTTTATTTTCTTTTTTATACTATTTGGACCTCCTCTTTATCTCATTATATTAGGTTCAAGATCAAAAAACTATCCCAAAAAAGCAAATACTTACTATATTTTTGCGATAGTTTACTTAATTATTGGTACGGGAATATGTGGTAGTTTATTTGGTGTAATTTAAAATTATAAATTGAAAAATATGTGTTTTCCAATCTTAGAGGGCTCAATGGATGGCCTTGCGGCATTGATTATAATAATATTCTTTATAGGTTTTGGTATTCCAGTGATCTTGGGTATCACAGGATGGATTACCTGGACGAAAGGCAACAAAAAAACCGCAAAAATCTTTTTTATAATTTCTGTAATCTATTTGTTGATTAGCCTAGGTATTTGTGGTTCATTAATGATTTAAAACTCCACCTCAACCTCTAGTTTTTCTCCCTTTCGATCGACCAACACTTTGGTTTTTTGACCTTCTTTAAAGGAAGAAAGAGCCCTCATATAACTCATCATATCCACCACGGTACTGTCCCCCATTTTCTTTACCACATCCCCTTTTTGCAATCCTGCTTTTTGAGCGGGTTTGTCTTCACTTACACCGTCTATACGCATGCCTTCTCCTGTAAATAAATAATCGGGCACCACACCTAACGCCACTTTAAAAGCAGGTACATCTTCACTTTCGTTTTTGGTTTTTCGGAAAGCCAATTTAGGATCATCATCCAGATCCTTCACTATGTTAAAAATATAATTCGCGATTTTCTCCATGCCTGCATAATTCAATTTTTCAAAATCATCACTGGGTTTATGGTAATCTTCATGCTGCCCTGAAAAAAAGTGTAGCACCGGTACGTCCACCAAATAAAAAGAAGTGTGGTCACTAGGGCCTATCCCACTTTCATGTTCGGCGATATTGAAACCTTGGTCGTTATTGGAAAACAACAGTTGCTTGAAGATAGGGGAAGTCCCTACGCCGTGAACCGCAAGGGTGTTCTCTGCATTGAGGCGCCCTACCATATCCATATTGATCATCAAATCAACCGTTTGCAAATCGATGGTTGGGTTCTTCACAAAATAGTTGGACCCCAAAAGCCCCATTTCTTCTCCCGAAAATCCGATGAACAGAAAATTACTCTGCGGATTTTCCAGTTTTTTCAATCGGTCTGCCAATTGCAACATCACTGCTACCCCACTAGCATTATCATCGGCTCCATTGTGAATGGCGGGCTCTTCCCCACGGTACAAAGATCCTTCGCCTCCCATGCCCAAATGATCAAAATGAGCCCCTATCACAATGGTTTTAGCGGCTTTGTTATCTATATAACCAATCACATTTTCCCCCGTATGGGTGCTATCGGTCACGGCCTCTACAAATTGTGTTTCTTCATGAGGATTGCTGTTGGGTTTGAAGGAAAACTTTTGATAAAAACCCTCACTTCCTTTGGGCATTAGCCCAATTTGGGTAAAGCGTTCCACTACATACTCGGCCGCTTTTGTTTCCCCTTCGGTACCCGTTTTTCGGCCCATTAACGAATCGGAAGCCAACAATGCTACATCATCTTCCAATGAAACAGGCTTCACGGGGGTATTATCCTTACAGGAAATTAAAATCACTAACAAAAAAAGGGAGAGAATTAATCGCATATCTTTATTTTTGTACAAAAATAATGTATTATGAAATACTTTTTGTCACTTCTGTTACTTTCAGCATTGATTTCCTGCAAGAATACCGAAGAATCCCCAAAACCCAATGACAACCCAGAAACCGCCGAGACCGTTAAGGACTCGCTCATTTACCCCGAAGAGACCCATTTTAAATCGTTGCGCCAAGTGACCTTTGGAGGAGACAATGCAGAAGCCTACTGGAGTTTTGATGACAAGCAACTGGTCTTTCAGTCCAATTTCAAGGATTGGGGCGTAGCGTGCGATCAAATATTTTTAATGAACGTAAATGACACTTTCAAAGATTCCAAACCCCCTATGGTGAGTACGGGAAAGGGCCGCACCACGTGTTCCTATTTTTTGCCGGACAATAAGCATTTTGTATATGCCTCCACCCACCTTGTAGATGAAAAATGCCCCGAGGTACCGCTCCGGGATAACGGAAAATACGTTTGGCCGGTGTACGATAGCTTCGACATTTTTGTAGCCGATCTGGAAGGCAATATTACGGCACAGCTTACCCATGAAAAAGGATATGATGCCGAAGCCACTGTTTCGCCAAAAGGTGACAAAATTGTATTTACTTCTACCCGAAGTGGAGATTTAGAACTTTACACCATGAACTTGGACGGTAGCGATGTGAAACAAATTACCAATGAATTGGGCTATGACGGAGGGGCTTTCTTTTCCCCCGATGGTTCAAAATTGATTTTCCGGGCGTCCCGTCCTAAAACCGAGGAAGAAATTAAATCCTACAAGGAATTATTGGCCAAAGGCCTTGTTGAACCTACCGAAATGGAACTTTTTGTGTGCAATGCAGATGGTAGTGACCTTCGCCAACTCACCCATCTTGGCAATGCTAATTGGTGCCCTTTCTTTTTACCCAGCGGAGACAAAGTGCTTTTTTCCAGTAATTTTGAAGCCGAAAGAGGGTTTCCATTCAATTTGTACATGATTGATTTGGATGGAAAGAACCTTGAAAGGGTTACCCATGGAGAAACCTTCGATGCATTCCCAGTATTCAGTAACGACGGGAAATATTTAATTTTTTCTTCCAACCGAAATAATGGCGGAGGCCATGATACCAACCTCTTTATTGCCGAGTGGCAGGATTAAGTCGCACAGCGACAGCGAAAAATAAATAAGTTGTCAAAATACAATTTTAGAAAATACCTAACTCCCATTCTATTTACTGTATTACTAGCAGTTATGTATGGGAGTTTTGCGTATGACCTGGTTCGAAGTGATTTTGTAAAACTTATTAGCCTCTTTGGCGCTTTGTTTTTTTTATCCTACCAAATCATAAAAATGCAGGGTTGGAATTTCAAATTATTGGCTGGACTGGGGATTCTCTTTCGACTTATTTTTTTATGGGCCACTCCAAACCTATCACAGGATTTCTATCGTTTTATTTGGGACGGAAGGGTATTGCTTCAAGGGTATAGCCCTTTCTTGATAGTGCCACAGGATTACCTTCAAAATCCTTCCCTTTATGGAATCACTATATCACAAGCCCAAGAACTCTTCCAAGGAATGGGAAATCCTAGCAGTGGAAATTTCACCAATTATCCTCCAGTTAATCAACTGTTTTTTGCGGTTGCTGCGCTTTTGTCAGGGAAAAGCATAGTGGGCTCCATCGTGGTGTTGCGAATCATGAATCTTTTGGCCGATGTTGGTATTCTTTATTTTGGACGAAAGCTTTTAAAGAGATTGTCATTATCGCCTCATCTCATTTTTTGGTATTTCCTAAACCCTTTTGTGATTATAGAACTTACCGGAAACCTGCATTTTGAGGGAGTAATGGTCTTTTTCTTAACGGTTTCCATGCTATTCCTTCAAAAGGGAAAATGGTTTTTGAGTGCTCTTTTCTTGGGGCTTTCTATCTCCACCAAACTTCTTCCTTTGATGTTCCTCCCCTTGTTTTTGCAATGGTTTTGGAATAAGCAACGTACTTTTAAAAAAGTCTTAAAACCCTTGCTACTCTTCTATGCAGCTACCTTGGGAACCGTTCTTGTCACGTTCCTTCCTTTTATTTCTTATCCATTTATTGAAAATTACCTAGCAACCAATGCCCTTTGGTTTCAAAAATTTGAGTTTAACGCCAGTATCTACTACCTTGTGCGTTGGATAGGGTTTCAAGTGGTGGGATGGAATATCATTGCCACGGCTGGAAAAGTCCTGCCCGCCATTGTTATGGTATTCATTCTTTTTTGGACCTTCTTCAAAAAAACTGCTCATTTAAAGGATTTGTTCACGAGCATGCTGTTCGTCATTAGTGTGTACTTTTTACTTTCCACAACCATTCATCCTTGGTATGTAGTGACCCCACTGCTTATTTGTATTTTTACCCAATACAGATTCCCCATTGTGTGGAGTGGAGTGGTCATGTTGAGCTATTATGCCTACAACAAAACCAACGTAGAAGAACATCTTGGTTTGGTTGCTTTAGAATATGCCGTAGTGATTGGATTTGCCGTTTGGGAACTATGTTTCAAAAAGAAAACTAACTCTCAAACACCGAGTTTGCATCCTCAAAACACTTAAACTCGATGATGTACCCATTGGGATCCCGAAGGAAAAAAGACCGATGTTCCCCAGGCTTTTGAGCAAGGAAATGGGTTTCGTCAATGTATAAAAAATCCTCTGCTTTCATCCTTTCATAGAGTTTTTTCCAATCGTCATGAGGTAGAATCACACCAAAGTGAAAAGAAGGGAGTACGGTTTTTTCAAAACTGTAACTGGGATAATCAAATTTGAAGCTCCCCGATTTGGTAAACGTCATTTGATTCCCAAAGAGATTAATATCTACCCAATTTTGGGCCTTTCGCCCAGCGGGTGCGCCAATGATTTGGGTATAGAACTTTTCGGTGGCAGCAATATGCCTACAAGGGAGGGAAATGTGAAACTTTCGGTCCATAGGATAATTGAATAACGACTCTTGAATTTACAGAATATTTACAAAAACTGTCCGTACCTAAGGGAAGATTTATGAACATAAAAAAGTTGGTAACTCTAGGGAGAATTACCAACTTTTTAGTATTCTAAATTATACGTTTGAACTGCGCAGTATTGTAAATTTGGACCGTGCTCAACCGAAGAAACGATTAATAATCGTCGCTGTCTTCGTCGCTCATTTCGGGAGTTTCTTCTGTTCCCCCCTCATCATCGCCATAATTGTCATTGTCATCATCATCAAAATTTTCCATGGTATCGGCAAGGCGCTTGCTCACCTTCACCAAGAAAATAGTGTCTTCGGTCTTTACTTCCACCGCTTCAATGATCTCGTTTTGGGCATTTCGGAACACAATAATGTCCTTTGCTTCATAGCCATTGGGAAATTTTTCTACCAACATTTCCAAAATTTCCTTGTTCAGTTTTTTGTAATCTACTATTACTCTCTTCATGATTACATATCTAATAAATAGGCAAAAACTAGTGGTGCCACTATAGTTGCATCGCTTTCAATAATGTATTTTGGGGTGTGGATATCCAGTTTCCCCCAGGTAATCTTTTCGTTGGGAACCGCTCCAGAATAGCTTCCATAACTGGTGGTGGAATCACTTATTTGGCAAAAATAACTCCAGAAAGGCGTATCGGTTCGCTCCATATCTTGGTACAACATAGGTACCACACAAATAGGGAAATCGCCTGCAATACCTCCTCCTATTTGGAAGAATCCTATTCCTTTCTCCGAATTTTCGGTATACCAATCAGCCAGAAATGTCATGTACTCAATCCCGCTTTTCATGGTGGAGGCTTTCAATTCTCCCTTCAGTACATAACTGGCAAAAATATTCCCCATGGTACTATCTTCCCAGCCAGGCACCACAATAGGAAGGTTTTTTTGGGCTGCTGCATACATCCAAGAGTTTTTGATGTCTATTTCGTAGTACTGTTCCAAAACCCCGCTCAACAACAATTTGTACATAAATTCGTGCGGAAAGTACCGTTCTCCTTTGGCTTCGGCATCTTTCCAAATCTTCACAATGTGCTTTTGAAGGCGGCGAAAAGCTTCTTCCTCGGGAATGCAGGTATCGGTCACCCTGTTTAGTCCTTTTTCCAACAAATCCCACTCATCTTGAGGGGTTAAATCACGGTAATTGGGTACCCTTTTGTAGTGTGAATGGGCTACCAAATTCATTAAATCCTCTTCCAAATTGGCACCGGTGCAGGAAATAATATGCACTTTATCCTGCCGAATAACCTCGGCGAAAATTTTGCCCAGTTCGGCTGTGCTCATGGCGCCCGCTAGGGAAACCAGCATTTTGGCACCCCCTTTTAATTGGCCTTCATAGCCTTTGGCAGCATCCACCAATGCGGCAGCATTAAAATGCAGGTAGTAATTTTGAATAAATTGTGAAATTGGGCCTTTAGTAGTCATCGTTTTCTTCATTAAATTTTGAGGAACCAGGTCCTTTTTTCTGCTCTTTGAAATTGCTTTCGTATTCGTCCTTCGAATCTTCCTCTGCAAATTTATAGCTCAGCATTTTGTAGTATAATTTTGCCGCAAGGAAGTCGGAGGATTTCTCTTCCGGTCTAGGACATAGTTCCACGATATCAAATCCCACCACATTTCGCTCTTCAAAAACCTGTTTCAAGAAATCGAGGGTTTCGTACCAAAGCAATCCTCCCGGTTCTGGCGTTCCTGTGGAAGGCATAATGGAAGGGTCCAGTGCGTCAAGATCGAAGGTAATAAACACGTTTTCGCCAAGGGCTTCAATGACATTGTCCATCCAGTATTCATCATTGGCCATATCATGGGCAAACCATGTTTTTTCTTCATCCATTACGCGGGTTTCGGCAACGTCCATGCTACGGATACCCACTTGGATTAAATTGGTGGTTTGGCTTGCTTCATACACAGCACAGGCATGGTTGCATTTGGAACCTTCATACTCCTTGCGTAAATCGGCATGGGCATCGATGTGCAACACCGTTAAATCATCGAAGCATTCATTAAAGGCACGAATGGTCCCAATGGAAATGCTGTGTTCACCGCCAAAGATGGTCACAAATTTGTTCCGAAGAATATACTCCTTCACCGTTTTGTGCACTTTGTCTACCACCGCTTCGGGAGAGGATTTTTCGGTAATGGCATCGGCAAGGTACACTCCTTGTTTGTAGACCTCGGTTTGTGTTTCGATGTCATAAAGCTCCATGTTTTCGGAAGCGTTCAAAAACGCCTCTGGACCTTTGTCGGCTCCTTTTTGCCAAGTACTGGTCCCATCGTAAGGAACGGGAACGAGTACAATTTTACTTGTTTCGAGTGCGGCATACTGTTGTGGGATGCCGGCATACGTTTTACTTGTCATAACCTAAAATTGAAAGCAATTGATCGCTTGTTTGTTCTTCTGAAAATAGTTGGGTTTTTAAATTCCCTTCTTTGTCTTTATCGATTAATATATGTTTGGGCGATGGAATGAGGCAGTGTTGTAGCCCTCCAAAGCCCCCAATGGTTTCCTGATAGGCACCCGTATTGAAAAACCCAATATAAAGGGGTTTATCCTTTCTGAATTTGGGCAAATAAATAGCATTGACGTGCTGTTCACTATTGTAATAATCATCACTGTCACAGGTTAAACCACCCAAAAGCACACGTTCATATTCATCGTTCCAACGGTTCACGGCCAGCATGATAAACCGTTTGTTAATGGCCCAGGTATCAGGCAGGGTGGTGATGAACGATGAGTTGATCATGTTCCACTTTTCCCGGTCGTTTTGTTGTTTTTGGTACAATACCTCATAAATGGCACCACCGCTTTCCCCTACCGTAAAGCTGCCAAATTCGGTAAAAATATGGGGAACATCTACCCCTTCGTCTTGGCAGGCCAAATTGATCTGGTTTACAATTTCGTCAACCATGTAGGGGTAGTCATATTCAAACGCCAAGGAATTTTTAATGGGAAAACCACCCCCTATGTTAAGACTGTCCAGCGTGGGGCATATCTTTTTCAAACGGGTATACACTTTCAAACACTTGGAAAGTTCGTTCCAATAATAGGCATTGTCGCGAATCCCGGTATTGATGAAAAAGTGTAGCATTTTAAGTTCTACTTTTTCGTTGTTTTTCACCTGGCTTTCATAAAATGGAACAATATTCTTGTACCCAATCCCCAAGCGGGAGGTATAAAACTCGAATTTGGGTTCCTCTTCGGAAGCAATACGGATCCCAATTTTGAAATCCTTTTCAATGACCCCCGAAAGTAGATCCAGTTCTTCGTAATTATCGATGATGGGGATACAGTTTTCATGACCGCTATTGATGAGGTTGGCAATGTTATCAATGTACTGGTCCCGTTTGAAACCGTTGCAGATCACAAAGGTATCGTTATCAATTCTTCCTTCGGCCTTTAGGTTGTTCACGATATTGATATCGAAAGCCGAAGAAGTTTCAATATGGATATTGTTCTTCAGCGCTTCATGCAAAATATGCTTAAAATGAGAGCTTTTGGTACAATAGCTATAATTGTAGGTTCCTTTGTACTCGTGTTTTTTAATCGCCCGTGAAAACCATCGCTTGGCCCTTTTGATGTTATCGGAAATTTTGGGTAAGTAGGTAAACTTCAACGGTGCGCCGTATTCGTTCACCAACTCCATTAAATCGATATCGTGGAACAATAATCGATCGCCTTCCAAATTAAATTCATCTTGGGGAAAATGGTACGTTTGATCGATAAGATCAATGTATTTTGTGTTCATTGTGGGTTACTTCTTCAAAGTGAAATTAAGAAAAACGTCCTTCGTTGATAAATATATAAAAGTTTCGATTTTTAAGCTTAAAAAAATCACACAATTATGGGAAGTAGTGCCCATACCCGTTTGCGTAGGAGAAATGTTACCCAGTAGATGGGAGATAGCGAAGTTTTTAAAGCAGTTCGGTGGTCCACCCCGTGAACGTTTCCTGCACCTAACTTCTTATGGTTCAGGAATCCGAAGGAAAAAAGTTGTTTCAATTTGTTTTGCAAAAAGCGGAGCAAAAGTACTTTTTTTCTGGAATTATAAAAGGGTTGCCGAATATTTTTTGGCGTTAATTTTTTTAAGAAAAAACAAGGCTACAGCATTGAGAAGAGGTTGATTTCCTCTTGGGTCAACATGCGGTACCGCCCACGGGGCAAATCTTTTTTGGTAAGGTGTGCCAAGGTCACGCAATCTACGCGCACCACTTGGTAGCCAAAATGCTCAAAAATATCGCGAATGATGCTGTTGCCCATGTTCTTGATTTTCATGCCCACTTCCTTTTTGGAAGCCCCATCCACATACTGAAGGTCTTCCACAGTCACTTCCTTACCCTCCAGGGTAAATCCATCCCGTATTTTTTGCAGGTCTTCTGCCTTGAGGTTTTTGTCCAGCTCAATATGGAACAAGCGCATCATCCCTTTTTTGTGGAGCTTGTTTACCAGTGTCTCATCATTGGTAAACAGGAGCAGTCCCGTGGCATTTCGCCCCAAACGGCCCAAGGGTTTTACCTTGGCGGTGGTAGCATTTGCAATAAGATCCATCACGGTAAGGCCCTTGCTCTCACTGTTGGTAGCAGCCACGCCTTTGGGCTTGTTGAGCAGTACATAGGTATTTACCTCGGGGTTGATACGGCGACCGTCAAACTTCACCTCATCGTGGGGCTGCACTTGGTAGCCCATTTCGTTAATGACTTTCCCATTTACCGAAACCAGTCCCGTGGCAATATAGGTATCGGCCTCGCGGCGGGAGCAGATGCCGCTATTGGCAATGTATTTATTGAGACGGATGCTGTCGCCCGGCTTCTTTTTGGAGACTCCGCCCTTGTTCTCGCGGGAAATGGGCTGCTTAGCCGTATCTTTTTTAATAGGAGCATTCCCGCGGGCATGGCTTCCCTTGCGCACGTTGTTTCCTCCCCTTCCTGAAGCTTTTCCTTTACTGGTGTTGTCGCGTCTGCTCATGGTAGTAATTGATTGGGGCAAAGATACGGGAAGTATTGAAACTTCATGAACTTGTAACAAAAGATTAAAAAATCCCTAAATCAATCCTACCCACCCCAAACGGTCAATCACCGAGTGTACATCCAGCAGTACAATACTAAACACCCCAATTACAATCCCCAGCCGTAAAATGGTGTGCAGCACAATGTAGTGCAGCTTTTGCGCAGAGACCCACAGGAAAATGACAAAAACCACCAAGGCAAGGGTCGTGGCCAAAAAGTAATAGCGCATATAGCCAATGTCAAAATAGGTCAACAAAAAGTAAATGGGCACCAAGGTAAGGGCCGCCAAAATAGTCAACATCCACTTAGATACCTTTTCGCCATAGACTACCGGGATGGTGCGGTAGTTTTGGGCCAAATCGCCCTTGATGTTTTCCAGATCCTTGACCAATTCACGCATGGAGATGAGCAGGAAGAGAAAGGTGGCATGCACAAAAATAACGTGGGCAAAATTTTTGTAATAAATAAAAATGGCAAAGAAGGGAATCACCGCCAAAATGGCCGCCGTGATGTTCCCAATAAAGGGATACTTTTTGAGCTTATGCGAATAAAACCACAGCATGAAAATGTAGAGCGAAAAGAAAACCACCGCCCGAAACGACACATAACTGGCAAAGATCACCGAGACAAAATTCAGGATAAAATAGGTGCTCAACTTGGTGCGCTGGCTCACCAAACGGTCCAAGCGGGTTTTTAACGGGCGATTGATGAGATCCTTCTCCCTATCGTAAAAATTATTGATGATGTACCCGCCTGCTATGGCCGCAGCAGAGGCCAGTACCAGCATCAACAAATTCACGTCAAACAATACTTTTCTAATGGGAAGGTTGGGCGCCATGATATACATAGCTGCCAGGTATTGGGCCAATACAATGATGAGATATTGCCTTCACACCACCGAAAACAAACTGAACAGTTTTAACAGAAAGCGTTTTTGTTTTCGGCTCAACATAACGAGCGATTTTGGGTGCTAGAAGTTGTAGACCACTTCCAGCTTGTAGTCCTTCAAGGCTGCTTTGGCTTTTTCAAGGTCTTCGGTAAAGCCCAACATATAGCCGCCACCGCCAGAGCCACACAGCTTTAAGTAGTAAGCGTTGGTCTCGATCCCTTTTTTCCAAAGGGTATGAAATTCCTTTGGGATCATGGGCTTGAAGTTGTCCAGCACTACTTTGGAAAGGTGCTTGATGTTCCCGAAAAGCGATTTTACGTCGCCTTTCAAAAAGTCTTCCACGCAGGCATCGGTATGTTTTACGAATTGGTTTTTAAGCATATTCCGGAACCCTTCCTGCTTCATCTTTTCCATGAAAATCTGTACCATGGGAGCCGTTTCGCCAGAAACACCGCTATCCAATAAAAAGACTGCCCCCTTGCCGTTTTCGGTTTGGGAAGGAATGCCCGCAGGCTCAATATGGTCTTTGGAATTGATCAAAATGGGAAGGCTCAAATAGCTATTGAGTGGGTCCAAACCAGAAGACTTTCCGTGGAAAAAGGATTCCATTTCGCCAAAAATTACTTTCAATTGCAGCAATTTTTCACGGGTTAAATTCTCAAGGACGGTAATCTTGTCGTTGGCATATTTGTCATAAATGGCCGCTACCAGTGCACCGCTGCTCCCCACGCCATAGCCTTGTGGAATGCTGGAATCGAAATAGAGTCCATTGACCACATCTTGTTTTAACCGTTCCAAATCAAAGGACACCAACTTGGGCTGCTCTTGCTGAAGGGTTTCCAAATACTCCGAAAATCGGCGTAAGGTATCATTGGACTTAAAGGTACCCACCGTATGATGCTCATCAATTTTGAGGGCACCATTGTAAAAATTATACGGGATGGAAAGGCCTTTGGAATCTTTGATGATGCCATATTCACCAAAGAGTAGGATTTTTGAGTAGAAAAGGGGACCGCGCATAGGCTTTTGTACTAATAGCGTAGTAAAGATACTACAATCTTTAGAATTTACGCAAAGATACATATTATCTCGAAAGGCCTTGTGAAAAAAAACCTAAAATGAACACACGCCAAATGCGCATCTGTCGGATTTTTAGTATCTTACCCTAAAAATAGCCATGAAAAAAATTACTTTTCTGCTTTCTATCCTATTATCCGTTACGCTCTTTTCGCAATCCCACGTTTGGAATGGAAGCGCTGGTGACCACGACTGGTTTAATGCAACCAACTGGGATGCGGGGACAGTACCCACCAATACCAGCACAGTATTAATTGAAGGCAACGGCAACGAAACCGTGGTCATCGATGGGGCAGCTGCCATGGCAATGACCATTGATCTACCATTGCAAAGTACTTTAACCATTAAAAGCAATCTTACCCTAATGGGAGCCATTCAAATAGGCGAAAATGCTTCCCTTATTTGGCAAAAGGGCACCCTTACGGGAGGAAACATTCAAAACAACGGTCTTTTTGTGATCGAGGGGAGTGACCTAAAAGACATCAATGGCACGAACATCACTAATTTTGCCCAACTGGAAATCAACAACAGCGGTGTCATCCATATCGCAGGTTCCATGACCATTCATAACCCGTCCACAGGCCAAGTTATTATTGATAGCAATGGGGGGCTTATAGAAGATTCGGGAGAAACCATTTTCAACAATGAAGGCTATGTGCACAAACTTTCGAATGGTTCCCCTGGGAATTTTTATATGATTTTTGAGATGAACAATGCTGGGGTGATTGAGATTGGCGACAACCAAACTTTTCTTTTTTTGGTGACTTCTCAAAACTTCAATAACCTGCCTAACGGTATTCTTACGGGTACAGGAACTTTTGATATTACGGCCACCTTTTCCAATACCGGAACTATTGCCCCGGCGGGTGATGGATCTACCGGTACGTTGGATTTCGTAAATAATTTCCATTTTATTGCCGATACCACCCTTCGAATTGATGTAAACAGCGCTACCGACTACGACACGTTGGATATTTTTAGTGCTCCGTATTTGGAAGGCAATTTGGAGGTCAATCTTCTCTCGGAATTGCAATTGGAGGATGAATTAACCGTCATTACCAACAGCAACCCCTCCACTTGCAATTTACCTTCCCAAGTGATAGCAACATCTGCTTCTGCCTTGTACACCTTTGATGTACTATGCACTACTAACTCGGTTATATTGAAAGTCACACAAATTGAAGTTTTGAGTACAGAGGAGTTTTCTCAAGAATCCTTTTTTAGGGTATATCCCAATCCTACCAAGGATTACCTATCTTTTGAATATGCTCCCAGCTTACTTCAAGATTACCCACAAAGTAAGATCGAACTTTTTTCTGTTTTAGGACAAAAAATAGCCTCCTTTCCTGTAAAGGAACTCACGACCCAAGTAGCGATCTCAAATGTGCCAAGTGGGGTATATCTTGCGCTTTGGGTTTCGGAAGAACAGGTCTTGGCCACCACAAAATTGATGGTGGAATGATTACATTTTTTTGGCCCCAAATCCTACCCGATCTTCAATAAATGCTCCGTCTTTGCAAAAGGGGGACAATTCTTTTTTTATGAATTCCAGCACTGCTTCCTTTTCGGTTTCGGGATAGAGGACATGCACATTGGCCCCTGCATCTAGGGTAAAGCACACAGGGCTTTGGGTTTCCCTTCGGTATTGCCAAATACGATTGATGATTTCCAAGGTATTGGGCTTCATCAAGATAAAATAAGGATGCGAAGTGAGCATCATGGCGTGCAAGGAAAGGGCTTCGCTTTCTACTATGGAAATAAATTCAGAAAGATTCCCACTTTCCAGTATAGGAATGAGTGTAGAAAGATGATCATTCGCTTGCTGAAAGCGTTCTTTGGCAAAAGGATGGCCGTGCATTAAGTCGTGCCCCACGGTGCTGCTTACCTGTTTTTCTCCTTTGTCTACTAAAAGAATGGTGTCTTGGTAATTCTGAAAAATTTGATGCGCCGTAAAAGGATATTGCATCCCTAACAGATTGGAACTTCCTTTGATTGCTGGGTGTTCGCCCCATACCACCAAAGGCCCTTCTATACTTCGGCAAGCACTGCCTGATCCCAGTCGGGCCAAAAAAGAGGCTTTTTTAAGAAAGGCTTCTTGGGTCATTTTGGTTTCCCTCACGGCCTGTTCCATTGCTACCAAACAACACGCTAGGGCACTCATCCCACTAGCCGAGGAGGCAATACCGCTGCTATGCGGAAAACTATTGGTTGTTTGTATTGTAAAAGCATACCGTTCCAAAAAAGGGACATACTCCTTGATACGCTGGAAAAAAGTTTCAATTTTAGGAAGAAAAGAAGGTGTTTCAACACCATCCAACCATACAGCAACATGCAATCCTGCCCCCCGTTTCATTTGGTATTCCAAGGTGGTTTGGGTATGGCACTGGTTAAGCGTAAAGCTAAGGGAAGCATTTTTGGGCAATTGCTCACCGTACTTTCCCCAATATTTTACCAAGGCAATGTTACTGGGCGATTGCCAGGAAACCTTGCCATTGGGAAGCATTTCCAAAGGTTCTTTAGGGAGGAAATCCGATTCTTTCATGGATGGAAATTTCAATACAAAGGTAAAACTCTTTTGTTTATGTGTTATTTTTTGTCATTCCAATCAATGCTGTAAGGGTATTAAAATTTCGGGTCGTGGCATTAAGCTTTAATTTGCCCTCAAAGAAATTGTTGTTCAGTTTGGCATTTCCATAGCCTACGGCACTGTAGAGATAGACGCATTGTGGGGTTAAGACGAACTTTTCCCCTTCAAAAGAAATAGCTTCAACCGCTTCCGCCCGTTCCACAGAAGGAGGTTCAAAAAGCAATATGAAATAACTTTTCACTTTTTCCTGTTCCCGGAAGGGACACTCCTTTACAATTTCGGCAATCTCGGAAGCTGTTTTTAACAGGATAGGGGCTTGCCAACCTTGCCTTTTTTCAATGGCTTTAAGCAATTTAGCCTCTAAAACCGCTTTGCTTTCATTGGATTTGAAAATCCAATTCCCTGTGTGTAAGTATACCTGCGGTTCTTCAAGTTTCATGGCGGAAAGCAGTTCCAATTGATGGGCCTTAGGGAACTTTTTTTGTCCGCCTACATTAATTCCCCTTAAAAAAGCGATGTACGTATTCATTTTATTGGAGCTTCTAAAGCAAATTTTTCGCAAAGTGCCAATGTTTCCTCCACATCCTTTAGGGTCGTACGAGGATTAATGAGGCACATGCGCAATACCACTTGTTTATTCAATACCGTAGTCACAAGCAATGCTTCGCGTGATTCCACTACTTTTTGGGAAATGTACTGGTTTAAAGCATCCAGTTCTTTTTCCGAAAGGGTATTGCCAATAGGGTGGTACCGAAAATTTATGACCGCCAGCGTAGCCGGGGAAATCACTTCCCAGTGGGTACTCTTCCGCAACTTTTTTTCTACCTGTTCTGCCAATGTTAGGTTGTAGTCTACGGCCCTTCTAAATTCCTTTAGCCCAAAGGTTTTAATAGACATGTAAAATTTCAGGGCCCTAAAACGACGGGTCAATTCTACGCCATGATCGTAAAAATTGATTTCGGAAGTATTGCCCTCCACATCTCGAAGGTATTCTGGATGTTCGGTAAATGTTCCTTTTAACCATTTCACTTTTCGAACCAACAAACAACCAATCTCATAGGGTTGATAAAACCATTTGTGGGGATCTACCGTGAGCGAATCGGCCTTTTCAATTCCTTTTAAGAGTTGTTTCCCCTCTTTTCCAAGAATGGCAGCACCCCCGTAAGCACCATCAATATGAAACCAAATACCTTCTTCTTTACAGATTTTTGCCAACTCCAATAATGGATCCACGGTACCGGTGTTGGTGGTCCCAGCCGTAGCAATAAGGCAAAAGGGCTGCCATCCTTCCAAGCGGTCCTTGGCGATGGCATTCTTTAATTTGTTTACCCCGAACTTAAATTCTTGATCGGTAGGAATAATTCGAATTTGTTCTTTTCGGAAGCCCAGAATTCGGATGGCCTTGATATTGGAAGAATGGGCTTGATCGGAAAGGTAGATAACCGCTTTTGAAAAATCATCACCACACTTAATGTTCCTTGCAGTCACGATGGCCGTAAGATTGGCCATGGATCCCCCACTGGTAAAGATTCCTCCTCCTTTTTTTACAGGAAAACCAAAAATTTTCAACAACCAGTTCAAGGTAACGATTTCCAATTCGGCAGCGGCTGGAGAAGCAGCCCAACCTCCCGAAAATATATTGAAGCCCGAAGCCAATGCATCCCCCATGGCGCCAATAAAATTACTAGGCCCTGGCACGAATGAATACGATTTTGGATGGGAAACAAGCGTGCTTTGTGAAAGTACCTTATCCAAAATAAGCTGAAGTACTTCATGGGGGTCTGAGGGATGTTCTGGCACCTCCTCCAAAAACAAACGGTCCATTTCTTCCCGTGAACTAATGGCAACGGGTTTCTTCGAATTCAACTCTTTAAAATGTTGGGTAATGGACTGCATTACGGCATCCCCATAGCGTTGCATTACTTCTTCATCCAGTTCCAATCTTCCTTTTTTTTGCATGATTCCTTTCCTCTTTTTTAAGTAGTGGTTATTGCTTTTGCGATGATAAATCCGCCCGTCCAGGCATTCTGAAAATTGAACCCACCTGTAATGGCATCGATGTTCAAAACCTCTCCCGCAAAATATAAATTAGGCCATAGTTTACTTTCAAAGGTCTTGAAATTTACCTCTTTTAAATCGACTCCCCCAGCGGTGACAAACTCCTCTTTAAAAGTACTTTTTCCCGTTACCTCAAATTGGGATTGTGTTAATTGATGCGCCAAATTTTGAAGTTCCCTTTTCGAAATAGCCCCCCAGGTTTTGTGCAAATCCACTCCGGTGGCAAGTAGCAGGTTTTGCCATAATCGTTTTGGCAAGCCCAACTGCGCATGGGTAGAAAGGGCCTGCTTAGGGTAGGATTGCTTTAGCTCCAAAAGGCGCTCCAAGGCTTCCTCTTCTTGTAAGTCTTTTAGCCAATTAACCCTAAGGACAAATTGATACTCGAGAGGTGCCAGTAACCGTGCTCCCCAAGCCGAAAGTTTCAAAATGGCAGGACCGCTCATTCCCCAATGGGTAATAAGCAACGGGCCTTGCGATTGTAGCAGGGAGATTCCTTCTTTTGAAATAATTTCAACGGAAGCATCGGTGGCAACTCCCGGTAAGTTTGAAATGCGTTCATCCTTAATATTGAAGGTAAAGAGCGAAGGAACGGGCGAAATGATAGTATGTCCTAAGCCTTCTAGAAGTTTCCATATCTTGGGATTGCTCCCGGTGGCAACAATTATTTTTTGGGCCGAAAAACTTCCCGAAGGGGTCTCTAAATGCCATCGTCCATCCTCCAATTGAATTTTCTGGACCGACTGTTTTGTGAAGACTTCAATCTTGTACTTTTTAACTTCCTTTAAAAAACAATCGATAATGGTCTGGGAACTGTCCGAAACTGGAAATACCCTTCCATCCTCTTCTATCTTTAAGGCTACTCCCCTTTTTTCGAACCACTCCATGGTGTCTCCAGTCATAAAGCCATGAAAAGGACCCAGGAGTTCTTTTTCTCCTCGTGGATAGTTCTTGGTTAATTCCTTTGGAAGAAATTCAGCATGGGTTACATTGCATCTACCCCCTCCCGAAACCTTTACTTTGGAAAGTACCTCATTCCCCCTTTCCAGAATGGCAATGCGAAGGGTAGGCGTTTGTTCGGCACAATTAATAGCCGAAAAAAAGCCAGCAGCTCCTCCGCCAATCACCAAAATATCGAAGGGTTTATCCATGCTGCAAAAGTACAGAATAGTCCTCGTTTTTTGAAGTAAATAGGCATTGCCTTTTAAAAGGAAAGCCTTGGGAAAACCCAAGGCTTTGTGTTGGCTCCTTAACTCCTATGTATAGCACGTTCTACCTCACACAGTTGAACTGCAAACTATAGCCAACGTTGAAGAAGTTTTTCTTTACTGCTTAATGAATTTCATGGCTTTCTTTTGAGACACTGTCTCACACACAATAATATAGGTGCCCTTGGAAAGGTCTCCTACATAATACTCGTCTTGCCTAGCCTTAAATTCTTTCACTTTTTTTCCCTGAAGATCATACACGGTCAAGGAGTAAGCCTCTGCAATTCCCTGCAACTGGAAATATTGGCTTGCCGGATTGGGATAAAGGGCAATATCCAATGAAAGGGTCCCGTTGTTTGCCACCTCTTCGAAAGAAGCTGGAATAGTAATGGGAGCTGCATTGGTTACCAAGGTAATGCTGGACGTTGAGGGCCAGCTTCCTCCCGTGTATCCTACCAATTTGGTTTGGTCTACATAAATACGGTCATTGTCATTGGTCGCGTCATTTTGAATTCTGAATTGTGCATTGCTTACCAAATTATATTGGGCTGCACTTAGCATTACTTTTACCTCATAAAATTCATCATTGGTAAAATGGGGCCCTTTGGTAAAGGAAGCCACTGTAGTCCAAGTGCTTCCATTGTAATACCGTACCCAAAAATCGTCTCCATTGTCCATCCCTTGTCCCCTCATAAAGAAAGAAAGTTCCACGGCATCATAGCCTTGTACATTTTGGCTAAGGGTCATGGAAGAAGCCGTTCCACTATTGTCACGAAGCTGCATGGACCTACTATTTTCATAAGAGCGTGTTGCATCGGTAACCCTTGCACAGTCACTGCCACCATCAATCCATCCATCCAATCCGGTTTCAAAAAACCCTTGGTGTAAGACGGTTTCTGTAATGGCCGGTTGAGTTGTAATGGTAATAGAATTGCTTTCTGCGGAAATATTTCCCACTAAGTCACGAGCTACCAATTTATAGGAATAGGTAGTCCCGGGTTGTAAACCAGGTACCGTTAAGGAGGTGGTTGTATTTGGGACATAACCGGTATATACCCCATCCTGAAAAATGGCATATTGGGTAACGCCCACATTATCATAGGAAATGCCCCACTGAAGATCAACCGAGGTTTGGGTTACATTATTACCAAAAAGATTTCTAGGGGCCGAAGGCGGAACGGTATCCAAAATATCGTTGTTGGAATTGCCTACACAAAATTGAGTAGATTCGGAATACGGAAAGACGCTTCCCGAAGCCACAGTAACATTACCATCCCCCAAAGAATAGGAAGTGTTGCCATCACCGCCCATGTCTTGGATAACAAATACATAATCTCCATTGGAAAGGCCTGTTATGGGGACGGTGACCATTGATTGTCCTACATAATTATTCCCAAAAGCTACCATGGTATCATTGGCATCCATGATGAGCCAGGAAATTTCCTGCGGATTGGCATCAAAATTTAATTGAAGGGTTAGATTATTGGAGGCACAGGTGGTAGTGCCCGTATTGATCAATAGTGTATTGGTAGCTTGTACCGAAATATTTCCCCACATATCGGCCGCAATAACCGCCACATTATAATTTACTCCAGGCGTTAAATTGGTTAACGTAAAAGAGGTGTTTTGCGTAGAAATTACACTGGTAAAGTCTTCATTAATAACAATACCATATACAAATGCACTTTGGGCATCGGTAGATGGATCCCAGGAGATATCTGCCGAGGTAGCGGTAGTTGCCCCAAGTACCAAATTGGTTGGATTGGTAGGTGGCGTTACGTCATTGGTTCCAGCTCCAGGAGATAGATAGCAAAAGGAGGTGGCTTCCGAATAGGTAAAATTACTTCCTTGGGCAAGGATCATCCCATTATAGGAAAGGGTATAGGATCCTCCCTCCATCCCCAAACCATGATTATTGACCATGGTGAAGTTGTAATCCCCCGATCCCAACAAATACATATCAATACTGGATTGAATAGTGGTATTGGGGGTTTGGCTACCATAATTAATTTGGGCAATGACCCCATTTCCAGTACTGTCTCGAATGACCCATGTAAGGTAGCCCGGATGATCACCAAAGGTTACATCCAAGGTTAAACTTCCTTGTGCGCATGCCATCGATTCATCATGGGCCACAGTAGCTGCAAACATAGAGACGGCATTCAATGCTATGACTACGCATACCAGGAAAATAAAGAACTGTTTTTTCATAATTGTAAGGTTTTTGGTTAATTCTCTAGTTATTAAAAAGAATGCTTGAATAAAATATAGTATCAATCAAAATTAAATTTGAAGTTTCGAAAAAGAGCTACCCGTAAGGGTGGTTTATTCATTCTTTGATAGTATTCTCTTAATAACACAAATGAAACTTGAGTTTAATAGTACAGCGTTTTCTCAGCTACATTAGGAGTTACGCTATACTCATGAGCCCAATGATCTGTTTGTCCAGACCCCATGTTTGGGCTATAAGTATAGGGGGCAAATGGGAACCCTACAGACCAAGTGTAGGTTCTATTAGCCTTATTACAGTTGCAAACGGTTAGGCCTCCATCATAACCCGTAATACTGCTTGAGGTATTTATAACATCGGTCGCCGTGTAGCTTAGTTCATATCTAAGTCTGTTATCTCTTTTCACGGTATCCCAATAGTAATGCCATCCAAAAAACCAGTATCTTTTTCTTTGCTCAACATGAGTTGAAGCTCCAATAGAGCTATAAAAAAGCCAGTAACCGTTAAATTGTCTTGACTTCATACGGTATTGCCCACCGGTAAAATAAGTATCTGCTGTAGCACTTCTGCCAAGAATTTCTTCTTCTATATTTTCATTATTGTTATGCCTGTAGACAATAAGATTTTCTCCATATTCTATCGAAGTCCCTATTTCAATATCAATATTTCCAGCATTGTATTCATTTAGGAATTCATCTATCTGATAACCAAATCCATCTTCATATTGGTAAACAAATTCTCCATTGATCCTATATACATGCCCCTCTATGTTAACTTCCCCATTTTTATTTAACAAAAGGTGGAGCATAGAGTCATACGAATTTACAATGGCAACATCATTGGGATCAATTCCTAGATCATCCAATTCGGCGAGATTCAAATTATAAATAAGCAGTAAGGAATGATATCCTTCTTCATTTGACATCATTTCGGCTTCATCATTAAGATCTGAATTAGCCTCTACTCTTTGAGAAATAAAACTCTCAAACGCATCGAATGAATCGAATTTTAACATCACAGCAGAAGATTTTTGTGAAAGGTTTGCTTCAACTGAATCGTTGGTTGTAGATAAAACATCTTCATCTTTAACACACCCCATAAAAAGAGTACATAAAAGAAATACTACAATAAGGTTTAATTTTTTAATCATGGCTATTAATTTTATTAGTTAATAAAAAGTTCTCCCCCATTAACCATCAATGATATTTCAAGAAGTAGTAAATGGTATGTGTAAAAGTACAGGCATTGCTTATGCGCGGTACTACCTTATAGGGTAGTTTGCCAAGAGACTGAAATTGCTAAAAAGAAGATAAGGTTTTAATTAGAGCAAATTTTCCTCGTTTGCCTTTTGAATGGCTTCGATATTGGAATTGACCTGGAGCTTGAGGTAAATATTCTTCAAATGGAACTTAATGGTATTCTTGCTAATGAAAAGTTTTTCGGCAATAAGGTCATAGCTATTCCCTTGCGCCAAGGAGTGAAGGACTTCTTTCTCTCTTTTGGAAAGTTCAATTTTACTGGGTTTTCTTTGAAAGGACCCCACCACCATCTTGGCGATGTTGATGCTCATGGGCGCACCCCCTTGCACACATTCATAAAGGGCCTCCATAAGCTCAATGGGAGTTAAGCTTTTGGTTAGGTAACCAATGGCGCCTGCACAAAGGGCATCAAAAACAATTTCGGAATTCTCATACACCGTCACCATAATAACATTAACATTGGGAAGGCACTTTTTAAATTGCTTGGTTCCTTCCACTCCATTCATTCCGGGCAATTCAACGTCCATTAAAATGATGTCGGGTCGATCCTCCCTGCAATTTTGAAGGGCTTCCTCACAAGAGGTGTACACATTTACCACATAAAAAGACTTATCGGAAGAAATAATCTCTTCAAAAGCATCCCTCAATGGAATATTGTCCTCAATAAGCACCACTCGCTTTGTCATAAAAACAATACTAGTTTTTTTTCCTAACATTTTTCCCACCTCATAGGGTAGTTTTTCCGGTGAATGTAATCTTTGTTTCTTTTTCTGGAATAGAAGATATGGTTATCTTACCTCCTATCTTTTTGGCTCTTTGCTCCATGTGCTGTATACCATTATTACTCTTTAAATGGCTTTCGGAAAATCCCTTGCCATTATCAATACAACATATGGTTAAAAGATCATTTGAATAGAAAAACTGCAAGGTGGCTTCCGTAGCTTCGGCATGTTTTAAAAGGTTTGTCAACGCTTCCTTAAAGATATAGATAAGTTGTTTTGACCAATAATAGGGTAGTTTTACGTTTTCTTCCAGGGCTTTTTCTACCCGAAACTTTATGGAGGTATTTTTAAAAATATCTTCCCCAAAATCAGATATATAGGTAACCAGCTCTTCCAGGTAATCACTATCTTCTTTTAGGGAAAAGATAAAGTCACGAGTTCCTTTATAGAGGTAATTTGCATCTTCGGTAATCTGACTAAGTTTTTGTTTGAGGTTTTCCTTGTTCTTGGATTCCATAAGCAGCATGTTCGAAAATAGGGAAATACGGGCCAGTTTATTCCCTAAATCATCATGAAAATCCTGGGCGATGTTATTGCGAACGTCCCCTAATTTTTTCTCCAATTCCTTTTGTTTTGAAATCGCCAAATGCAGCTCTTCATTTCGCTTTTTCACTACTTTTAATCGTTTCAAAGTCAAAAGGGTAAGCAAGCTAAATAGCAATAAGCTAACGATTAAATAAAAGAAGGGGTTTTGGTACCAAGGAAGGACAATGGCAAAGGGAAATTGAAGGGAAGTAGCCCAATCTCCATCTTGTTTACGGGCCCTAAATTGAAGGGTATAGTTTCCTTTTTTAAAGTTTTCGGTAGCAAACTCGCCACTACTCGCAGGTAAATTGACCCACTCACCATGATTAAGGCTATACTGTACAATAAGTGCATTGGACCTATTGTAGGAAATTGCATGGTATTGAAAGGTATTTCCATCTTGCGAAATAGTTAAAATGGGCGGAGGTGTTTTTTGCAAAGGAATGGTGTTATCCAAAATGGAAATCCCATCATTGCCACTAATCCAGACTTGATGTTTACTATCTTCAAAGATCACATTGGCATGGGAAGATAATAATCCTTCATTTTTACCAAAACTAGTAAAATGGGTTCCATCAAAAACCGAGACCCCTTTGGGCGTCCCAATCCAAATATTGCCACGATGATCCAGCATGAGGGTTTTAATATTATCACTTATAAGTCCCTCTTTTTCGGTAAAGGTTTTTCGTTGGGTATTTGATAAATAATCCAAACCACGCATGGAGGCAATGTAAAGTCCCTCGCTCACTTTTTGAAAATCGCTTAACTGGGTACTTAACAATGGCGGGGAAATTCTCTTTTCAATGAGCGTATCCTTCTTAAAATCCAAATAAAAAAGCCCATTCCCTGTGGCAAAAAGGAGGGTATCTTGATAAAATACCGCAGCCTTTTTATTCTTTTTTTGGTTCCCATACACCTTTTTCATTTTAGGAACTTCAAGGCTATCCGAATAAATGATCAACCCAAGGGAATCAACATTAAACAGGTTAATTCCCCTAATTTCCTTGACCCCCTTTCGGGTAGAATTTTTTCCTTTATGCAGAGAACTAACAAGAATGGAGTTGTTGAAGTTGAGGATTCCTTTCCCAAAACCAATTAAGTTAATACTGTCTATTTTTTGTTGCTGATACATCAGCAAAACCTGTCCTGGGGTTAACAAATAGATGGTATCCTTTTTTTCTTCTATCCCCTGTATGTTTGTATCGGTGAGCACATCGCTCCCAATAAATTTTATGTTATGAACATTAGTTTCAATACAATAGACCCCTTCACCAAAAGTACTCAACCATAAATTCCCTTCGTGGTCTTCCAAAATATCCGAAATAGCTGCAGCAATAGCATACTCTTTTTTTATATCCAAAAAAGATTGTGCTTGGGGATCATATAAATAGGCCTCTTTAAAACCATTTCTATCGGCAGCAAGAATGAACAGCTTTTGGGAAGCCGTTTTAATCACTTTAATGATGAGTTTGCTCTCTAAAGGGAGCGAATAGGTATGGAAAATCCTTTTGTTATTGAATAGATAAAGCGTATTCTCTGAGGCAGCCACATATTCCCCTGGAGAAAAACTAGAGAGGTAATCAATATATTGATTGTTTAAAAAGGGGAATACGGGAGTGAGTATTTTATTCTTCTCTACCCAATAAACCCCTTTTAAGGTTTTGGACGGTGGGTAAACCAAATGGTGGGCATCGTGCACATATAGGAAATCGCCTAAAGCAGCGAAATTTCCTAAACTTGACCCCCACTCTACAGCTTCTTCCAGAAGGAGTTTTCCTTTTTTTTCCACAACAGAATAGCTCTCTTCCACATACGGATTCTCATCGCCTTGATAAATCATATTTCGGGTTGCCGTATTGGATATCAGCTTTTTTCCCCAGCGATCGATATTATTGATCTGCAATTCATAATTGGGCGTAAGAGTGTCTTTCACCACAATATCATGCTTGATAAAATGCAACCCTCCTCCCCAAGTAGCTACAACTATATTTTGTTGATGGTCTTCGGTAATGTCTATAGCATAGTTAGTTCGGAAACCATCATCAATGGTAAATGCCCTAAATTCATTACCATCAAATTTCATTAAGCCATCATCGGTCCCAATCCATACATAGCCTTTACTGTCCTGAAACAACCCATAGGTTACATCGTGTACCAATCCATTTGAGGTATCAAAATGCTTTACTACCTGCTGCCCAAGGGCCCACTGGCATAAAAGGAAAATCAAAAATGAAAAGCGCATGACCAAATAAACTGAATTGCCAAAGTACTAAAAATGAGTTGATCATAAATACAAGGTGTGATGCATTTTATGGACAAAGGCTAAATTCCCTAAAAATTGATTTTGAAATTAAATAGTTGTAGGAAAAATAAAAAGCAACGAAAATTATCATTACATTTCATCTACTAACAACTAAATCAATTCATTATGTTTTCAAAAAGCAATTTAATTAGCACACTTGTTACCGCCGTTTGGGGATACCTTGGCGGATGGTTATTATGGGGCATGTTGATGGATCCCATTTTAGAAGAACACACCTCAGGATCAAGCTTAATGAGAGAAATGCCAGATATGGTTCATCTTATTATAGGATGCCTTATTGTGGGGTTTGCCTTTTCTACTATTTACAGTAAGTGGGCAAACGGAAATTACAGCCCCACCAGTGGCATTGGTTATGGTATATGGATAGGGATTTTATTAGGTTTTGGAGAAGGGCTCGTCAATTTTGCCGTGATGGATATGCTTGATATTACAGGGACCCTGCTTAATGGGCTAACCTACATTGTTTTTTATGCTGTTATGGGCCTATTGGCAGGTTTGGTCTATCAAAAAACCAGTGCAGCATAAATAATGTGATCACTTTAAAAAAAAGCTCCTCAAAAGGAGCTTTTTTTATTTGGATAAATCCCTTCTAAGCCGTTCAAACTTTTCCAGGGTCGAATTGACCTCATTGTTGCTTTCTTTAGATAATTCAATAACCGCATGACAGTTTGGGCAGGAAAAAGCAGTGCCCATCAACATTTTTTTAGTATCGAAGGGAATAGGCATTTTACAATCTGGGCAAGGGATGGAAGCTTCTATACTCATACATTGAATTTAAACCCAAAGTACAATTCTATGGGGAAAAAGACAATTTTTTAAAAAAGAAATAGATAAAAAACCCTTCTCAAAATGAGAAGGGCTTCTGAGTGCGGCTGAAGAGGACCGAACGTTCAGAAAATGCCCAGTGGCAATTTTAGTGAGGGGCCAGCTTGCAGCGTTGGCGTTCGACTCCCTGAAGCAAAAAAAAAACCTTCTCATTTTGAGAAGGGCTTCTGAGTGCGGCTGAAGAGGACCGAACGTTCAGAAAATGCCCAGTGGGCATTTATAGTGAGGGGCCAGCTTGCAGCGTTGGCGTTCGACTCCCTGAAGCAAAAAAAAACCCTTCTCATTTTGAGAAGGGCTTCTGAGTGCGGCTGAAGGGAGTCGAACCCCCACGCCTTGCGGCACTAGATCCTAAGTCTAGCATGTCTACCAGTTCCATCACAGCCGCTCAGGGACGGCAAATATACATAAGATTTGTAATTTACAAACAAACTTTCTTTTAAAAATTACTGCTTTTTGTACCTTCGTACTACTTCAAAAAAAGCACTATTAGTCCATGAAAAGCGCCTTACCTTATATTGAACAACACAAGCAACGTTTTATTGACGAATTGATAGAACTGCTCAAGATTCCTTCCATAAGCGCAGATTCTGCCTTCAAGCAGGACGTTATAAAAACCGCCGAAGCGGTAAAAGCTAGCTTGGAAAAAGCCGGCTGTGACCTAGTGGAAATCTGCGAAACACCTGGAAACCCTATTGTGTATGGTGAAAAAATAATCGATCCCCAGCTTCCAACTGTATTGGTCTACGGCCATTATGATGTGCAACCGCCAGATCCACTCGATTTATGGGACAGCCCTCCTTTTGAGCCCATTATCAAGAAAACCGAGCTCCATCCCGATGGCGCCATTTATGCTAGGGGTTCCTGCGACGATAAAGGACAAATGTACATGCATGTAAAGGCCTTGGAATACATGACCGCCACGGGACAACTTCCTTGCAATGTAAAATTCATGATTGAAGGCGAAGAGGAAGTGGGTAGTAAAAGCCTTGGTTGGTTCGTGGAACAGAATCAAGATAAATTGGCAAACGATGTGATCCTCATTAGCGATACCGGAATGATTGCCAACGATATTCCTTCCATCACCACGGGATTGCGTGGCTTGAGCTATGTAGAAGTAGAAGTAACTGGCCCCAATAGAGACCTGCACAGTGGATTGTACGGAGGTGCTGTGGCCAATCCCATTAATGTGCTGGCCAAAATGATTGCCTCGCTTCACGATGAAAACAACCATATCACCATCCCTGGATTTTATGATAAGGTGGAGGAATTATCTTTGGAAGAAAGAGCCAAAATGGCCGAAGCCCCTTTTAGTAAAGAGGCCTATTGTAAGGCCTTGGATATTGAGGATGTGTATGGCGAAAAAGGATATACCACCAATGAACGAAATTCCATAAGACCTACTTTGGATGTCAATGGAATTTGGGGTGGTTATACGGGGGAAGGAGCCAAAACAGTGATTGCCAGCAAAGCCTTTGCAAAAATTAGCATGCGATTGGTACCCCATCAAGATTGGGAAGAAATTACCCAACTGTTCAAAAAGCATTTTGAAAGTATCGCCCCCAAAGGAGTGAAAGTAAAAGTAACCCCACACCATGGCGGACAAGGATATGTGACCCCTATTGACAACGTAGGTTATCAAGCGGCGGAGAAAGCGTACGAAACTACCTTTGGCAAAACTCCTATCCCGCAACGCAGCGGAGGAAGCATTCCCATTGTAGCGTTATTTGAAAAGGAATTGAAAAGCAAAACCATTCTCATGGGATTTGGACTGGATAGCGATGCCATCCATTCGCCCAATGAACATTTCGGGATTTGGAATTATTTGAAAGGGATTGAAACCATTCCACAGTTTTACCACTATTTTAGTGAAATGAGTAAATAATGAAAGTTACTCTTTTTTTATTCGTACTTTCATAAATTCAGTGTTTTTCCCAAAACCTGTTCAAAGAAGCCATTCGAAATTCGAACCTGCAAGAAATTGCTTACCAACTACAATTGCAATCTGGCTCAAAACAAACCATTGAAACCAAATTCAAAGTTGGAAAAGACGGTAGCCTGACTCAAATGGAAGCCTTTTCAGTATATCCAGAGTTAAATGAAGAAGCCTTGAAAATTTTAAAAAGTGTTGGTAAACTTGCCCCAAGGGAAGTAAATGGCCAGTATGTGGAGCAATATATTTCACTTCCCATTGTCTTTACAGTGGAATCTGCCGAATCTAGAATGCATCGTTTACGTAAAGAGGCAAGAAGAAAAGAAAACTAGATCTTCTTCACATAATCGGTAATAATGACTATTTGTTGGCCATCTACCTTGCCTTCGATGTATTTTTCGTTTTCGTGATCTAAGGAAATTCTACGTACCGCTGTCCCTTGTTTTGCCACCATGCTGGTACCTTTTACCTTTAAATCTTTAATAAGCACCACACTATCCCCTGCCTCCAAAATGGCCCCATTGCTATCTCTATGTACAATAGCTTTTGCTTTATCTTTTGCATCACCTGCAGCAGCGGCCCACTGGAGGGTTTCCTCATCCAAATACATCATATCCAACAAATCCTGTGGCCAGCCTTCGGCTTTCAAACGATGTAGCATGCGCCAAGCCATTACTTGCACGGCGGGTTCTGTACTCCACATACTCTCGTTAAGGCAACGCCAGTGGTTGGGATCTCTTTTGCCTGCATCATCAAACTGTGAAATGCAGGTGGTACACGCTAAAATTTGACTTTCCAATCCAGCTTTGGGAGAGGAAGGAACCTCATAGGGTTGTAGGTTTTCAATGGCACCACAAAGCTCACAGGCAGCATTGGCCCTCTTGGTTAATTCTCTTTCAAAACTCATGTATAAAAAATTTGCCCCAAAGGTAACCCAATCTTTGAAAAGTTAAAATTTGAAAAAATATTATTCTATGTTTGTAGAATTAAATTATTATTCTACATTTGTAGATATAAAAAATCTTCTTTTATGCAACTGTCCAATGCCGAAGAGCAACTCATGCAATTTCTCTGGAAACAGAAGAAAGCCTTTATGAAGGATCTTATAGAAGCCTACCCAGAGCCAAAGCCTGCGCAAACTACGGTTGCTACGTTATTAAAACGTATGCAGGACAAGGGTTTTGTAGACTATAAACAAGTAGGGAGGTCACGTGAGTATATGCCTTTGGTGAAAAAGGGCGATTATTTTGGGAAGCAGGTAAAGGGCATGATCCAGAATTTTTTTAATAACGATGCAGCGCAATTTGCCTCTTTTTTTACACAAGAGACCAATCTTACCAAAGCCCAGTTGGAAGACTTAAAAAAGTTAATTGAAGCTCAAATTGAAAAGAAATAGTCATGGAAATCTATCTAGCAAAATCGGCTGCATGTTTGTTCCTCTTCTTTGGGTTTTACAAGCTTTTTTTGGAGAAAGAATCCATACATCTGTTTAAGCGCCTGTATTTATTGGGAGCCCTTTTGGCTTCTTTTACAGTCCCTTTGGTAGTTTTTTCAACATTTGTGGAAGTTCCCTATCAGGAATTTTCAAGCCAAATCATTTTTCGAATACCGAGGCAGTCCTTGAAGAAACCCCAAGACAAAACTTCTACTCTATCCTGTTAGGCTCCATTTATGGACTGGGGGTGTTGTTTTTTGATCGTTTTGTTTGGAATATTATACGGATATTCCGAAAAATCAACAAAAACCCTCTTCAAAAAAACAAACGTTTTACCACTGTTTTACTCAGTTTACCTACGGTGCCTCACACCTTTTGGAAATACATTTTTTTGAACAAAGAAAATTTTGAAAACAAGGTAATTCCCCAAGAGGTATTGTGGCACGAAGAAACCCACGCCCGTGAACTTCATAGTATTGACATTCTATTGGTGGCCTTTTTACAGGTAGTGTTTTGGTTTAACCCACTGCTATATTATTTCAAAAATGCCATGAAATTGAACCATGAATTTCTGGCCGATCAATCGGTACTTAAGAAAGGGGTCAATACCACTTTCTATCAAACTATTTTACTGGCATTCTCATCAAATGCCCAAGTGCCAGCTTTGGCACACGCTATTCATTATTCATTCATCAAAAAACGTTTTACTGTCATGAAAACAAAAACTTCCAAGAGATCAACATGGCTTCGAATCCTATTTATTGCTCCCCTCTTAGCCATTGTGCTTTACAGTTTTAGCACCAAAGAGATTATCCAAAAGCCCGTGGCAACCGAAACCATTTCCCAAACCGAAAAAGCTACAAAAGAAGAATTGAACACCTACAATCAATTGGCCAAACTCTACAACCAACAACCTCAAGCCATCCGTACCATTCCACTATCTGATTTACAAATATTGGAAAGCATTTATCAAAAAATGACACAGGAGCAAAAAGAACAATCGCTTCCTTTTCCCAACTGTCCCATTAAAGAAAAGACGATTACCATTAAGATAATTGGCGACAACGTGATTGTAAATGACAAAGCAACAACCCTAGAGCACTTTGCAAAAGAAGTAAATGCCATCACCAGCGATTGGAAAGAAAAGGATTTCATAAATGCGACTCTTGAGGTGATTATTAATAAATCGTCAGAGACGTTTATGGCGAAACTGGAAGAGGAATTTAAAAAGACAGACCTGTACCGAAGAAGCCCAGACAAAAAAAGGCTTATCCCACCACCTCCTCCAAAACCAGATGGAGTAGAGATGACGATAGAAAAAATAGACCACATAGAAACTCCAGTCCCTACAAAAGAGGATGAAATTGAGTTTTATAATGAGTTTTTAGGGCCCGACGCACCGCCTCCACCTCCAGTTCCAGAAGCACCCAATACATTGGATTTTGTAATTGACATTGCTAAAAAGGGGGCAATCTTTTATTTGGACGGTTCAAAAATTTCCTCAGATAAGGCTATTGAAACCGTGAAAAAAAATAGAAAAATCAATATCCAAAGCAATGATGATGAGAAGGTGCCCGTTGTGAAATTATATACAAAACCCATTCAACTCAGTCCAAAATCCAATGGGGGAACCCAAACCTATACTCCAAAAAAAACAAGTCCGGTAGAGCAAATTAGGGAATTAACCAAAAAAGGGGCTGCTTTTTACTGGGGACCTCATCGTATTACCCCAAAAGAGGCCATGGAATTGGCTGAAAAAAACCCCGATCTCATTCTTGAAATTGATGACAAAACCTATCTATACCCTGTGGTTACCATTAATGGCTGTTAATGTATTTCTCCTTTAATGAATAGGGATTCTCCCATTTTCTCCATAAAACCTTTAACATAGTTAAGGGTTTTTTTGTGTAACAAATTAAAAATAAAAACGTTCTAATAACCTGTCAATCAAAACAAACAGCTATGTTACAACGCTTTTTTATTTTTTGCTCCGGTGCAGATACCGATATCCTAGACCAATGTTCCCCTGGCGAAAAAACCAAGTATGCGGGGATAGGAGCTACCGTTTTCTTTACGGCCGTAATGGCAACCATTGCAGCTTCCTATGCCCTTTTTACGGTTTTTGATACTTTGTTTACGGCCCTCTTTTTTGGGCTAATTTGGGGTATGCTCATCTTTAACCTTGACCGTTTCATTGTATCCACCATTAAAAAAAGGGATAGTTTTTTTGATGAACTCCTTCAAGCTTCCCCTCGAATTTTGTTGGCCATTATTATTGCCATCGTCATTTCAAAACCCTTGGAATTAAAGATTTTTGAAAAGGAAATCAATCAAGTTTTGCTGGAAGAAAAAAACGAAATGACCCTAGCCAATAAAGACCAATTGGCGCTTCAATTTACCCCTGCAATAGAGGCGCTTACTTCCGAAAACGAAGCATTAAAAAAAGAAATTACCACTAAAGAAGCTGAAGTAAATACCCTCTACGAAACCTACATTGCAGAAGCCGAGGGAAGAAAAGGAACCGAAATCGTTGGCAAAGGGCCCGTATATAAGGAAAAACGTGAGAAACACGATGCAGAACTAGCCGCCTTAGCGGAGCTGCGAAAAACCAATACCGAAAAAATAAACGCCAATGAAGCCCAGATGGCTACCCTAGCTGCTGAATACCAAACTAAGGTAACTGAAACCCAGCCCGTGATTGATGGATTCGACGGATTGATGGCACGGGTTAATGCATTGAACAAGCTCCCTTGGTTGCCCTCTTTATTCATTTTTCTATTGTTTTTGGCCATTGAAACCTCCCCCATTATTGCTAAGCTCCTCTCCCCAAAAGGAGCATACGATTTAAAATTGGCCGAACAAGAAGGGGCCGTTTCCAGCTGGGTAGCTCAGCAAAAATCACAACGGGATATTTTGGTGACAACCGATAGGGAAGTAAACAACCGTGTGTATGCCGATATTGCCGAAGAACAGGAATTGTACGATTACAAACGTAAAAAAGCTCGCGAGCTGATGCAGCTCCAAGCCGATGCCTTTTACCGAAAACAGAAAAGTGTGTTATAAAAACTGAAGGATCCCCTCTGCGAAATTTACCGCCGAAGGAGGATGGTTACGTACCCAAAGTTCGGGTTCCACAATTTCAAGTTCAGAAAGGTAGCAATTCCCTTTTTGGTCCCAAATGATATCGGCCCTGCCATAGGCAGGAACCGGTGTGCAAGCTGCAAACACTTCTTCGGCAAAGGCAATTTCCTTTGCTGTGGGGACATAAGGATGTACGGTTCCTCCAAAATCGTCCTGTACCCTAAAATCACCTGGCTTGGCTTTTTTTAGAATGGCATGAGTATAAACTCCATTAAAAACCATTAAGGAAGCCTCCCCCACTGTGGTAATGGTTTCTTGGTATTCCTGTACCAACATGTCTCTTTCGGCAACGAGCTTCTTAAACAAGGCTTCCTTCTCTATTACCTCATCTTCAAAAATTTTATAGGTATGGAATGCCGCTCCTGAAATGGCCGGTTTAATTACAATATTTTTCCAATGGTATAGATCGCAAACCTCCTGTAACGATTGGAACTGACCCTTGTCCACAAAATGAGTGGGGACAATGGAAATCCCTTTCTGGGCCAAATCCTTTAAATAATGCTTATCAATATTCCACTCAAGTAAGGAAAATGGATTAATTAAGGTGGTTTGATGTTGCACCTTTTGCAGCCAAGGCCAAAATTCATTAAAACGTTCAAAATAATCCCAAATGGTCCGGAAAACAATGGCCCGTGTTTGACTCCAGTCGTAATCGGGATTATCCCAATAGGTTCTTTCAACACTTAACCCTTGATCCTCCAGCGCCTTTTTCAACAAATAGTACTCTTTAAAAATATTTTCCACATAGGCATTCCCAGGTTGTGGATTTACGTAAGCCTTACAGGTGAGAAGGGTAATATCGGTCATGAAAGATTCTTTTCGGAAAGGTATTTCAATTTTTAGAAATACCTATCTTTAGAAAAATCTTTTAGCCATGAAAAAGGTATTATGTATCGTCTTACCATTCCTTTTAGCAAGTTGTCAAATACACCTAACTGCCGAAACCACTCAAAAAAGGGAAGTACGGCAGGCAGAGGACAAAGCGTCCATTCTTGCGGTAATGAAGAACCAAGAAGAGGCATGGAGCAAACACGATCTGGAAGGCTTTATGCAAGGTTACTGGAAAAATGACTCTTTAAAATTTTACGGAAGCAGAGGCATTACCTATGGCTGGGAGCAAACCCTAGCCAATTACAAAAAGGGATACCCCACGGCAGACCAAAGTGGTACACTTACGTTTAAAGTGAACGATATTTCCGAAATTGAACGCGATGCCTACTGGGTGATGGGCGAATATTTTCTAAAAAGAACCGTGGGAGATGCCCAAGGGATCTTCATGATCATCTTTAAAAAGGTGGACGATGAATGGAAAATCGTGGCCGACATGAGTTGCGGCTAATTTACAGCCTGCTCAATTCCTCTTTCAGTTTTTTGGTGAGCCCTGCCACTACCAAATCATACGAATGATCAATTAATTCCAATACCAAGTTGGGGGAAATTTCTTCTATATGGACCGTGTTCCAGTGCAATTTACTCATATGGTACGCCCCGTAGATAAGCCCTTCGTATTCTTCCCGAAGCAGGGCAGATCGCTCTGGGTCACATTTAAGGTTTACCTGTGCCGGTTGCCGTTCCAATCCTGTTAAAGCAAACATTTTCCCCATAACCTTAAAAACCAACGTTTGTTCGTCGAAGGGAAACGATTCGGTGACGCCTTTTTTGGAAAGGCATATTGTACGGAAGTCTTCTATATGCATATCATTCTACTTTATACCCCAAAACCGGCTTGCCATCAAAATAAATTAACAGCGAGGCAACCCCTATTTGTACCGGGACTGCAAAATGAACAATCCCATCCTTTTCGGAAAAGAATACTTCTTCCTTTGCATTGCCATAGGCATACTGAATGGTTTTTGGAGCGGGTGTTTTTATTTCAAAATAGATTTCGTTCATGGAGCTATGGGAATCTATCGTGCCCCCTTTGGGCGATAGAATAGCTTCCGGAAGAAGGTTACTAGAAAGAATCAAGGGTTGATTGTTAAATGCTGAAAACATAATGGGAGTCGTTAAAAAAGTATCTTCTGCCATTTCGGGGTAATGGCTTTTTATGAGTTGTTCGGGTGGGGTTTTGTAGAAAAAATAAGATGGTTCTTTAACAAATTCTCCATTGAACTTTCCTGCGCCCCAAGTTGCATCAAACAAGTACCATTGCCCATCGATTTTGGCCGCATTCCATAGGTGGTTTTTTTTGAAAGGGCGGCCTATATCATTAAAATGGGATTTGGTATCCCCTTGGATGAGGTAATTTTCAATACCCTGTAACTGACATAATTTTTCAAAAACAAAAGCATATCCTTCACAAACAGCCCAGCCTGTTTGCAGGGTCCTGTCAATGATTTTTGACCGGGTCTTTTCCTCTTTTTGATTGCGTTCCCTAAAGTTTTTAAAAGAGTAATTGAACATTTTATATTCGGAAGGGTGATAACTTACATTGGTAATTAACCAACTATAAATGGCCCGTACTTTATCTTCTTCCGAAGAAAAATCGCGCGTGATAAACCGGGAAAGATCTTCGGCATTTCTCACCGTTTTAGGATACAGCTGTATGGTAGCATCCACTCGTTCGTACTCCTGGGAGAATGAAAAGCTTGAAACTAAAGCTAACAATAAAAAAAACTTATTCATCCTAAAATTTTATACAAAACCGGCCGGCTGGGCGTAGCATCATTCACAATGGAGGCTGTTTGAAGGTTCAACACGTAGGCCCCATCTTTAATACTGTTTTTAACGTAAATAAACTCGGTAATGGTGGCTTCAAAACGTGGCTTTTCGGGATAGTTCCAAAAGGCTTTGTGGGCCAATAATTTTCCTTCGTCCTGTTCTTTATCTACCGAAGGTAAATCGATCAATACATGCTGCACCCCTAGTTCCCTCAAAAAAAGCACGGCTTTTTCCTCCAAGTAGGGCCAGTTGGTGTTTGAATATTTTTTGTTTTTTTTGGAAGCAACATTAGGCAAGGTACGTATCACCACCGCTTCCGGGGTTTTTTCTTGAAGGAGGTACTTTAGCTGTTTTTCGGAAATAATGAAATCCCCATTTTTACTCTCTGGGGCTACCGAAATGACTTCGGCCATAAAAAAATACCGGTCAAAAATAGCATGAACCGAATGAAACCCTTCCGAAATATGCCCCACACTTTCGGTATGGGTACCATGCGCATGCGGATTGAAGTACAGGTTATTAAAATTCACCGAAGCACCTTCTTTCACACTTCCCACCCAATCACCCATTTTAACAGGCCAAATTTCGGGAGCATCGATATACCAAGCTCGGGCTTTCCCTTTTTGCGCCTTTATTGGGATGGAAATATCCAAGGGCTTGGACAAATCCACGGTAACGTTGTTATTTTTAAAATGAAGCGTTGCTTTCAAATAGCTGTGTTTTCAGTCTAAATGTACCCAAAAAAGATCACTTGCAATCCCGTCGCTTAAAAATTTGCCTTTTTTGGATACCACAAGCCTATTGTTTTCTTTTACAAGAAGTTCATTCTCCAGGTGAATGGCTGCTTGCTGCAAAAGATATTGCAGGTACCGTTCTCCAAATAAAGTTTCCACTTCAGCAAGATGGATCCCCCAAAGGGTACGTAAGCGGGTCATAACATATTCATTGTAACGATCTTTTTTACGCAAGGTTTCCCGTTCCAAAGGAAGATTTTCCGTTTCTATTTCTTTGACATACTTCACGTTATTGGCCACATTCCAACTTCGGGCAGTGCCATCATAACTATGTGCCGACGGCCCCACACCCAAATAGGGCTTTCCCATCCAATAGGCCAAATTGTTTTGCGACTCGAACCCTGGTTTCCCAAAGTTGGAAAACTCATAATTCACAAAGCCCCTTTTTGCTGTCTCCTCCACTAAAAGTTGATGGTGCCCTTGCGCTACTTCATCGCTTATGGGAGGGATCATTCCTCTGTCAATAAAGGTTTTAAGCGCCGTTTTGGGCTCTACGGTCAAGGCATAGCAAGATAGGTGGGGTATTTCCAAGGCAAAGGCTTTTTCCAGATTTTCAAGCCAGCGCTCTTGGCTCATATTGGGCATCCCGTAGAGTAAATCGATTGTGATATTCTGAAAATGGTCTTTTGCCATTTCAATGGCATCAAGTGCTTCAGAAACAGTATGGGCTCGATTCATGAGCCGTAAGTCCTCTTCAAAAAAAGATTGTACCCCAATGCTCAAACGGTTGATCCCCACATCCTTAAATGTTTCAAAAATAGTTCCCGACCGCGCTCGAAGGGACACTAAATCATCGGGATTGGCTTCGAGGGTGATTTCCGCCGTTTTTGAAATTGAAAAATGCTGGTGAATGGTTTCAAAAATTTGATTGAGTTCCTTTTCTGAAAGCAATGAAGGTGTTCCTCCCCCAAAATAAACGGTTTGTATTTCGCCTTTAAGCTCTTGCTTCCGAAGGGTTAATTCGGCACAAATGGCCTCCACCATGCGTTGTTTGTGTTTTAGTGAAGTGGAAAAATGAAAATCGCAATAATGGCATGCTTGTTTGCAAAAAGGGATATGTAGGTAAATTCCAGACATTAACGCGTGGTGCTATAGATCCACAAAAAAGAAAGCCCAAAGGCCATAAAACCATAACTTATGATGGCCAGAAAAAAAAGCACAAACGATTTCAACACTACCCAAAATTTACGCCGCTGAAGGAACGAAACCATGGCATAACAAAAATAAAGCACCATACAGCACATGGCCAAAAACAAAAAATTGGGGTTAATGTATTGCACGTAAAACATATTCAAGGTCGTGAACAAAGAGTAGATTCCTGCAAAATAAAACCCTATGGCTATATACTCTGCAAGACGGTATTTTTTCCAAAAGAAGAGTTTCAGTAATAGCCCTAAGTTAAAAACGAAAAGAAACAGGAATTTATCAATGTTCAACAACATGAAATTGCGTGACTTGACCAACAATTGCTGTTTCGTTTCATCGCTCACCGCCATGGTGGAGTTTTGAAAAGGATCGTAATCAATAAGGGCGCGTACCAGCAAGTACACAACGGTAATTAGTACAAAAAAGGCTACGGGTTTGTAATAGGTTTTTCGTCTTCCTTCCAAATATTCCCTAATGAGTTTCCCGGGGTTCCAAAACAACAAGGAAAGTGTTTTAAAAAAGGGAGCATTCACCGAAAAAAAGCTGTCGGCCAAATCCTGAAAGGTTTCCTTAAACGTAATTTTATGGACTGAAGCCTTTTGCCCACAAGTGCCACAAAAATTAGTGGCTACAGGTGCGTTATAGTTTTTGCAATATGTTTTTTCGGTTTTCAACCTTATTTGATTCTATCTTGGTTCTGTTTTACAAAAGCGGCCCAACCCGTATAACTCTTCCCAACGGTGGGGTTCCCATCGTTATAAAAATGGCACACCGCTGCTGCCAAGCCATCGGTACTATCCAGGTTTTTGGGCAATTCTTTTAACCCCAACAAGCTCTGCAGCATTTTTGCCACCTGTTCCTTACTGGCATTTCCATTGCCCGTAATGGCCATTTTTATTTTTTTGGGAGAGTATTCGGTAATAGGAATTTGCCTCGAAAGCCCAGCAGCCATGGCTACCCCTTGGGCGCGCCCCAACTTTAGCATGGATTGCACGTTTTTACCAAAAAAGGGTGCTTCAATGGCAATTTCGTCGGGATGAAAGGTGTCGATCAAGGCAACGGTGCGTTCAAATATGTGCTTCAATCGCAAGTAGTGATCGTCATATTTTGACAATTGTAATTCGTTGAGCTGAAGGAACTCCATTTGTTTTCCCACTACTTTAATAAGGCCAAAACCCATCACCGTAGTCCCAGGATCGATGCCCAATATTATTTTTTCTGTACCCATAAAGTTCCCGACTGCAATCGAACAGACAATTTATTTTAATTTAGCCATTCTATGGTTGCCTCATCACACAAAGCTAAGCAATATGGCTGGTTTGCCCTAAAGGTTTTTATCCTTGTATGCGCCTTTGTATTTATCTACCGTAAATGGGCAAGCCTATCAACAGATTCTTGGGACATCATTGGACGTGCATTTCAAGTGAAAAATGGAGGGATTACCCTCCTGTTCATTGGAATGGCAGCAGCCAACTGGTTTTTCGAAATCCTAAAATGGAAAACCCTGGTTTCGGTGGTTCAAAAGATTTCTTTCTGGGAAGCAGGTAAACAATCCCTTGCTGCATTAACGGTTTCATTGGCCACTCCCAATAGGATTGGAGAATATGGGGCAAAAGCCTATTTTTTTCAACCAAAGCATCGAAAAAAAATACTGTTGTTCAACGCCGTTGGGAATTTGGCACAGCTATTTTGGACCTGTGTTTTTGGGATTTGGGGAGCTATCACGGTAGTTCCAAAATGGAAAGAGACACTTACTACTGCACAATTTTTAGGGTTTATGGCAGGGTTGGTTGTTATAAGTGTGATGGGATATCTTTTTAGAAATAAAGAATGGTTTGTAAAGGGGCTTTCCATTCAAAAAATACTGGGGTATTTAAAGAAACTACCCAGCGTCACGGTAGTGAAAGTGATGGTGTTTTCTGCGCTTCGATACCTCTTTTTTAGTAGTTTATTGTATTTTTTACTGTATTTTTTTGGTGCCGAAATGCCCTATGTGCAGGTGCTGCCCTATATCACCGCCCTATACTTTTTGGCATCGGTGGTTCCTGTCTTTTCGTTTTTTGATGTGGTGATAAAAGGAAGTATTGCCGTATGGCTTTTGTCCTTTTTAGGGATAAACGAAGCCATCGTCCTTGCCGCCATTGCCACTGCTTGGGCACTCAATTTTGTTATCCCTGCGCTTATTGGAAGTGTATTCATGTTCAAATTCAAGCACCCATGAGTATCCTATTCCTTTGCATATTTGGATTGTATGGATTTGCCTTGGTATGGGTAAGGTGGGGCATACATAAATTACCCTTTTTTCAAGCAGAAAAAACACCTGCGAAGAATTACTTTTCGATCATTGTTCCTTTTCGGAATGAAGCTTCAAACCTGCCCGTTTTATTGAATTCCCTCTTGCAACTGAATTATTCTACCCAACATTTTGAAGTGATTTTTATCGATGATGAATCTCATGACCCGTCGGTGGTTATTATCCAAAAAGCATTGAAGGATTCCCCTATTTCCTTTCGCATTCATGCCAACAAACGGTATTCAAATGCGCCAAAAAAAGATGCCATTACCCTTGGTGTGAAAGAGGCCCAACATGAATGGATTGTCACCACCGATGCCGACTGTCAAGTTCCCGCTCAATGGCTCCACCTGCTCGATGCCTATATTGAGGCCGAACATCCCAAAATGATCGCGATGCCCGTAGCTTTTACTGCAGGTACATCATGGGTGAAACAGTATCAGTTATTGGATGGCTTGAGCCTACAGGCAGTGACCATGGGAGGTTTTGGGCATCAAACCCCCTTGCTGTGCAATGGAGCCAATTTGGCCTACAAAAAAAGATGCTTTTATGAAGTGGCCGGTTTTGAAGGGAATGATCAATTTTCGAGTGGGGACGACATTTTTTTAATGGAAAAAATGCGGAGGATTTTCCCAGGAAAATTGCATTACCTAAAAAATCCCTCTGCCATGGTCATTACCCAATCGCTTTCTTCATGGAAAGAAGTGATCCAACAGCGGGTACGTTGGGCTTCCAAGACGCGCTATCAAAAAAATGGAAAGGCCCTTCTCTTGGGAAGTGTGGTATTACTTGCCAATTTGGCCTTTATTGGCTGTATTTTTTTCATTTTTATCTTTCCCTTGGATATTGTCCTTTTTTTAAGCTTTATACTCTTTAAAATAGGGATTGACAGCTTGCTATTATGGAGTACCAGCCATATCCTTCAAAAAAAGGCACCCCTTTTTCCAACGTTGCTTTCTGGGTTTTTGTATCCTTTCGTAATGGTTTGGGTTTTCCTTAATAGCTTTCATAGGGGTTTCATTTGGAAAGACCGGACTTTCAAAAAATAATGCGGATTTCAATTATTTTTTTACCTTTAAGCTAACCAAATCAAACTTTTACAAAATGAAACGCCTACTCATTCTCTTATTACTTTGTGTTCCTTCATGGTTATTTTCGCAGCAGGACTATACCATCAATGGTGAAACGGTGACTTTGTATAGCGCCGTGGAAGGTCCACTCACCCTTCTTTGGAATACCGAAAATGGTGCTTATCATTATTTTATTAAAAAAGGCAATGAAATTACCGAGTTGAAAAACACCAAGGCAAATGGAACCTATCAAGAGGAATATAAAGCGACTTTACGATCTTTTACTGGTAACGATACCTCTAAAGTCAAGTTTACCAAAGCAGATCTTGTAAAAGCCATTGATACCTACAATGCCCAAAATGACCCTGCATATATTTCACAGGCAACCCCTGTACAATTAAAAACCCGTTTGGGAGTATTTGCAGGGATGAGCAACTATCCCTATTTTGTGAATCCAGATAACACCCTACTGCCACAATTTGGTGCTGAATTGGAGATTATTGATGACGTGAAGTTAAAAAGGCACAGCATTGCCGTACTGGTGAGACAAATCTTAGGTAATAATGATTATGACTTTTCCTCTACCCAGCTTTCTTTAAATTACCGATTTAAATTTGTCAAGTCGGAAAGCCTGGAGCTTTACATTAACACCAAAATAGCCGATTATGTCTACGTTAAGCAGAACGTCAGCGTGGAACCAGATGTTGAAATTTCAGGTTCTGGGGCCGAATTTCAAGCACCTTTTGCGTTTGGACTAGGAGGAGACATCGCTTTGGGCAATGGATATATCACCCTACTGTACCAAGATGTTTTTGCGCTTAACTTAAACGATAACGGCAATTTCCCAGTAGATTTTGTAGTAGGATATAAGTGGAATTTATAACTCCGGGGAATTCAAAACAATGGGTAACGTAACTTGGGTAGTCACCGGAATGCCTCTTTTGTAGGCCGGAGCAGGAGCGGGTAATTGTTCTACACTTTCCTTTAAAAGCTGGGATAACAAAGGAATATGCTGAAGGGTAAGGCTGTCTGTTATAATTTCTACTACTTGGATGTTTCCCTCTTTTTCAATTTGAAGAATCATGTTTACCGTGTCTGACACGCTTTGGGAGACCATCACTTTTTCCCCGTCAAGCTTCGCTTTAATACGGTTTTGAAGTACGGATTGAAAACAGTTTTTCTGCTCCGCTTTTTCGGTGAAGGTTTCGCATTCCTTAAAAGCAGGATAGGTATCTACCTCATTCCAATCGATGCTTTCCATCTCTTCCTTATAAAAGGTTTCCGAAGAAATCCGTTCTGAAGTGAAATACTGGCAGGAGGCGAGCAACGCTGCAACACAGAACCCAAAGCATCTCGTGGAAAAATTCATATTCCGAAAGTACAAATTTTGCAGAAACTATATTTATTTGGTAACATATCTTTATTTTGCAAGTCCAATGTAACCGAAATGGACATCCTTTACATCATTATAGGTTTTATCCTCATGTTGGTGGGTATTGTGGGCAGTGTGCTGCCCGTACTCCCTGGAACCCCTTTATCTTGGCTGGGACTGGTTGTTTTGTACCTAGCTCCTTCGCTTCCGTTCGATTGGACTTTTATTATTATTACAGGGATAGTCGCCATAGGTATTTACATTATGGATTACCTTATTCCCGCTATGGGGACCAAAAAATTTGGGGGAAGTAAAGCAGGTGCTTGGGGCACCACCATTGGGCTCTTTGTGGGCATTATCGCCCCTATTCCCTTTGGTATCTTGATTGGCCCTTTTGCAGGTGCGCTTGTGGGAGAGCTCCTCTTCAATAACACCGAAGGACCCCAAGCCTTTAAAGCAGCCATAGGATCCTTCTTTGGGTTTTTGGCATCCACTTTTTTGAAGTTTTTTGCCACGTTGGTCTATTTAGGGCTTTTTGTCTACAAAGTAGTCATCCACAGGGATTTGCTTTTTTAATTTAAAACCACTGTGTTTTTTCTTCAATAGAGGTGTTACGGAACCCTTTGGGAAGTTCCTCCTGGTATTTTCCCATATAGAAAAACCCCAAACAGCGCTCTCCCGCTTCCAATGGAAAAAAGTCGCCCATATGGCTGATGATGGCTGGAGAACCCCAATAGGCCCCAATATTCATTTCGGAAGCCGTAAGCCACATATTTTGCACGGCCATGGCCGTGGCAGCAATTTCTTCCCATTCGGGCAAGGATTCCTTGGGGTCCCGTTGCATACAAATAGCGATGATACAGGCTGCTTTCAAGGGGTTTTCTTGGTATTTTCTGAAGGTCACTTCCGAAAATTTTTCGGCACGCATTTTATAGGTTTCCGAAAGAAAAACACTCAACTTTTTGCGGGATTCTTCCGAATAGAGCACTTTGAACCTCCACGGTTCGGTTCGCTTATGGGTAGGCGCCCAGTTGGCTGCTTCCAGGATTATCTGTACTTCCTCCTTGGCTATGGGTTCACCGGAATACTGGACAGGAAAAACGGATCTTCGTGAGGCAATGGTAGGTAAAATCATGTTCAATTAAATTTTCCGTAAAAGTACCCAACTTTAAAAAACATTCCACATTGGGCCCTGTGTATCTTTTTTTTTGTACCTTAATATCAATAAATAATTCATTTTCAACCTAAACGCTCTTCAACATGAAAACATTTGCATTTACAGCCCTCTCTGTTTTTCTGGCGGTTCTTTTTCTTTCAGCTACAAAAAAGGGGAGCGAACAAACCACCCTCTCCCTAGAAGGAGTCTGGGAACTGGAACACCAATTTATCTATAACGACAATAATGAAATTTTAGACACGCTTTATAATTTGAATGGGTACCGACAAGTTAAAATGTACAGCAAGGGAAAGGTGATGTGGACTCGTTTTAACCCCACCGACAGCAATGAATGGTTTGGGTATGGATCCTACGAAGTGAAGGATGGGTATTTGGAAGAACGTCTGGAATATGCCTCCAATGAAATGATGAAAATAGTCGATACCGTGCAGGTATTCCGTTTTACATTGGATTTGGGCAAAGACACCTACAGTCAAACCTCTTATGACAACGAGGGAAAGAAATACAATTCAGAAAATTACAAGCGAATTGAGTAGCTAGTTTCTTTTCCTTCCTTTAAAAAGTAGGGATTCTAAAAATAATTTCTTGCTGGTGTAATACATCCAGCACCATTTTCATTTCTTCGGTATCTAGGAGGGTTTCCCCTTCCGAAAATAATACTTCCACGGCCTTTTTCATCTCAGGGGAATGGTATTCGAGCAGCAATTCCTTTTCTCCTGCCTTGACAATGCAGTCCTTTTTGGAGTATTCAAATTGAGCTTCGGGATTCACCTTCAATACCTTTTTGTTATTGGGATAAGCCCTTTGAAGCACCTTATAAAGGGCCTCCAACACCCTATTTACCGTAACCGAATTAAGGCAAATCTTATGCTCGCAGGCCAGGATGACATCATAATTGCATTTTATGCTACAAATGCCTTTCTTCCCCCAAATGAGTTCGTTATGCTGTGCAAAACTCCCCCAGCTTCCCGGTCCCGTGGGCCCATAAATTCCTACGGTTGGGACGTTAAATGCCCCGGCCACATGGGTAATCCCTGCATCATTTCCAATGTGAAACAAAGCGCCTGCCATGGCCTCCCCTACTTCTAGCATGCCTCCCGTAACATAAGATACATGCGGCATTGGTTTGCTAAAAAGAGCTTCAATGTCTGGATCGTCCGGCCCTTTGATGATCTTACACGCCACATTGGGATATAGCTCCTGAAGCCTTTCTATGAGCGCGGCATATTTTTGCGTAGGCCAAATTTTAAGCAAAAAACCCGCCCCATGATGAACCACAAAATAGGGTTTTTGGGTATTGACCTTTCTCTCAAAATAAGGATAACCCTCAAGATGATTTTGAATGTTGACGTGTAATTTTGAAACCGTATCTATGTAATGCTGTATGGCATGTTGCTTTACTTTTTTATGGGTAGGGTATTTAAGTGCATGGGGTAAATGATATCCCTTGAAAGCGGGATAATTTCCCAACTCATAGATATGGTCATACTGGGCTTCGGTTTTTCTGGCGATTTCTTCGCTTACCACCCGAACCCCTTTAAGATGCGTCGTAAAAAAATCTACCAAACGGGGGGAAACGGCAAAATCCAGACTAGTTGAAACCTGGGCAATTTTGTTTACCGCTGGAATGGCAAAGAAAATGTCTCCTAACCCGCCGTAACTTTTGTAGACCAGTACCTTCCCCAGATTTTGAGTAGGTTTTTGGGTTGTGTTCTTTTCTAAGATGGTATCAATGGCATTCCAAAAGTTTTGTGGGGCCTGTACCATTTCTGCTTTTGCACGGTCCAAATCCGTTGGGTAAAAATCAAAAGAAAAAGTACCTACCCTATCATTCCCCATGATCTCACATCCCGAAAGAAGCGCTTCTGCTGCCAACCGCCCCGAGGGTTCTGGCCACACGGGCTTACACATAATTTTTTTGGTTTTCCCAAGAATTTTGAGGACCTCCTTGTTTGAAAGCGGATCATGAAAGGTCATGTTTAGGGGCATTTCCCTTCTTAGCCTGTTCCTTCCATAAACGGGGAAGTTGAGTTGGGGGTGTTGCTCTGCGTAGGTCACATACTCGTGGCCACCTTTAAGGAAATTTAAATCTCCAAAAAACGGAATGGTAGTTTCGTCCTTTTCAGGAGAAACACAAAGATTTTCCACATCCACGGTGGGAGGCATGATAAGCGCATGGGAAACCGCTTCTCCGTAAAATTCTTTATGGGCTTCAAAATGTTTTGGCGATTGGAACACATTGAGGGCTGCTTTGGAAAAAAGATTTCGGTACAAGTGGAATTTTTCGGGATGGCAGCAGCTTTTTACATTTCTATCTACCGTGCAAAGAATATTCCTTCGAATGCAAAAATTATAATCGTATTCTACTTTTATATATGGCGTTTCCCCCTGAACCATCATTTCGAGTAGCTCCATTTCGAAAGGACATCTTGAAGTGCTGTTCAATACAATCAAATCTGCCCGTGCTATTTGGGCTTTGGTGGTCTCAAAATGGGTAAGGGGATCTATTTTTACCTCATACTTTTTTTCCTTTCCCAGTTGCATGAGCTGAAGAATGGTCAATTCGGCTCCCCGTGGGGTTAAGAGGGAGGTATCGTGAAGAAAGAGAATTTGTTTCAACATGGTTGCGCGATAAAAAAAATTGGACATTCCCATCAACTTACAGGAAATGCCCAATCTTATTAACTAGTAACTAATATAGGATTTATGATTTTTCAAAAACAAGGATGTCGGTTCCAGTGCCGCCACCACTCACGTCCTGCAGTTCAATCCTGTTGGGCAGCACACTAATGATATCCCAATCACTATTGAATTCGCTAAAAGGAACATCCGTAAAATTGAGGGCCATACTGGTACCGCTGCTATCTACAAGCCAAGTTCCATTATTGGTGGTAGTTCCATTGGTGGCTATTACTTGATTACCGGCATTGAAATCAACTGTGTACCCATTGAAATTTGAGGTGTCATCCACACCGCTATCGATATAGCTAGCCACAAACCAGGTGCCGTCCATTAAAGTGCTTTCAATAAGGCCTGCGTCTCCATAGTAGCCATCATCATAGTAGCCATCGTCGTAGTAACCATCGTCGTAATAGCCGTCATCATAATAACCATCGTCGTAGTAGCCATCATCATAATAGCCGTCATCGTAGTAGCCATCATCAAAAGGATCGGACGAATCATCTTTTTGGCAGGAGGAGACCAACGCTCCCGTAATGGAAATAGAGGACACTGCCAAGAGGGCCTGCCCGGATTTTTTGATAAAATTTCTCCTTTTCATAACAATGGATTTAGGAATATTGCTAAAGATACTACAATAATGAAAACAATTTCATGGTTTTTCTCATGTATAGGTTAAACAGGTAACATCCTTTTTACCCTACCCTACTATAACATAATTTTACAAATAAAATTATTCCCAACTTTTTTAGAAATAAAATTACCCTAGGAATTAATCCTTCAGCGGTATGTTTTGTAACTAAAAATCTATAAAAGCACCCGTCGCAACTTTATGATGATGTCCCACATACCCTGAAGTTTGGTTTTTACCCCCCTTAAACTTTCGCAAAATGGCCTTCAGGCATTGGTAGGTAGCCCATCAACAATGACTTTCCTCATAGTTTACCCCTGTTCTATGCTTTAGCTTTATAGGATTAATACGATGCGTCATGAAAACTTCAAGCCTCCCTTTCAAAACCCAATTATTGTTGTTTTCCTTTGCCTTTGCCAGTGCTACGGTATTTTCGCAAATAGTAACCAGGGAAAACCTCAACAAACCCGAAACTGCCACCCCCAGCGAAATCTATTGGGCCGTGAAAGCCTATAGCCCTACTTGGGGATTACTGGATGTGAAAGCCATGGACCCAGAGGGCCATATTTACGATATCAAGGCCATTCAGGATTCTGATGATACCAGCATCCTAAATGTCAAGGCCCTTGTAAACGGGGAGCGCCTGCCCGTGAAATTGATCGTGAAAAAATCGGATCCCGTGTACCCACTTCGGGTGATTACCCCCAATGGGGGCATCATGGATGTGGTGGCCCTTGACCCAGACGGCGAAACTATTGCCATAAAGGGTATTAGCAAATCGGGGAATATTGTTCATATTAGGGCCATTCGCCCTCAAAATATCATGTACAACATTATTGCCGTTTCCCCCGACGGAGAAACCAATAGTGTAAAAGGGGTAAAAATGATGGACGAGGAAGTAGAGACCGTCATTAATGGGGTAAGCATCTTTGCCCACGTAAAGGCCCTTACACAGAATTAATAGTCCTATTCGTAAGACGTCCCCAAAGGGAAAACAAAAAAAGCCCATCCACAAGGATAAGCTCTTCATTGGTCTATTGCTAAACCACTAGCCACATTTAAGTGACTCAACACAACATTTTAGTTGCGGTCTGGACGAGACTCGAACTCGCGACCCCCTGCGTGACAGGCAGGTATTCTAACCAACTGAACTACCAGACCAAATTTCCAATCTACTTTTGCAGAAACCCACAACAGTGGGTATTACAGAAATTGTTGCTTATTTTAGCGGTGGCAAATATACACCGCATTTTTATTTCCGCAAATAAAAAAGCAAAAAAATAACCCCCTTATCCAAATTGCTGTTTCTCCAGTAAAAAAGCCGTCAACACCTTATTAAAACCCTCGTTAATATTGGCATCTACGTATTTGATACGGTACTGCCCACATTTCAATTTTAAATGGAAAAAATACTGGCTCACCGCTTTTTCGTAAGATTCCCGGATGTTGTCTGCATAGAGGTTTACATATTCCCCCGTTTCTACATCCACAAACCGCTTGGGACGATTGCTAAACTGAAAAGAAAGCTCCTTACTTTTATCGTAGGTGTGGAACAAAACCACCTCATGCTTGTTGTATTTTAAATGCTGAAGGGCCTGGAACAGCTTCTCTTCTTCGGCGTCGCTTTGGAACATATCCGAAAAGAGGAACACCAACGACCGCCTTTTTAGTTTTTCGGCAATTAAATGAAGGGAGGCATAGGTATCGGTTTTTACTTCCTTTTGAGGGTGTGACACTGCCTCGTTCAATTGCGCCAACAACATTTGGTGGTGCCGCTCACTTCCCTTTTCGGAAGCGTAATAGGCATAGGTATCACTATAGATACTTAGGCCCACCGCATCGCGCTGCCGCTTCATTAAATTCATAATGGCTGCCGAAGCCAATACCGAAAACCCAATTTTGTTGAGGGAATGGATTGATAATTCTTTCAGCTTGGGGTAGTGCATCGAGCTACTGTTGTCCAAGATAAGGTGACACCGAAGATTGGTTTCTTCTTCGTACCGCTTGGTATACAGTTTATCGGTTTTGGCAAAAAGCTTCCAATCGATGTGCTTGGTGCTTTCCCCAGCGTTATAGATTTTATGTTCGGCAAATTCAGCCGAAAACCCATGGAAAGGGCTTTTGTGCAAGCCAGAAATAAACCCCTCTACCACTTGCGAGGCCAATAATTCCAGGTTTTTGAACCCGGTTATTTCATTTATTTCTTTTTCGATATTCATTTTGTCACCCTGAGCGCAGTCGAAGGGTCATTTATTTCTTTTTCGACATTCAAAATTAGGCAGTAATAATCCCGTCCACAATACCATATTCTACACTTTCCTCGGCGCCCATCCAATGATCGCGGTTAAAGTCCTTCATGACTTTTTCGAATTTCTGCCCACAATTATCGGCCAAAATCTTTGCACTTAATTCTTTGGTCTTGATGATTTCCTGGGCCGAAATCTCAATATCACTGGCAGGCCCCCTGGCCCCACCACTGGGCTGATGGATCATCACCCGGGCATGCGGCTGGATAAACCGCCGTCCCTTTTCTCCTGCCGAAAGTAAAATACTGCCCATAGAGGCTGCCAAACCGGTACAAATGGTAGAAACGGGGCTCTTCACTGCCTTAATGGTATCATACATGGAAAACCCAGACGTAACATACCCTCCCGGACTATTGATGTACAATTGGATTTCCTCATGGTTGAGCGCATCCAAATAAAGCAAACGGTCTACCACATGCTTGGCGCTTTCATCATCTACCATCCCCCAAAGGAAGATTTTGCGGTCCTTTAATAACTGATTGTCAATTTGATCTTGAACTTTATATATTTTTTCCATAATTTTTTTAATCTCTCTTGAAGGGAGGAAAGGATTTAATTAATTCTTGCTGAATAAGAGGTCTCGACTACGCTCGACCTGACAAAGCACTAAAATAAAAAAAGGCTCCCACTTGGAGCCCATTTTTATGATTTTCTTTTGGTTTACAAAAGGGAATCCAAAGCATCGGTATAGGCACTTTTGGGAGCAACTCCCACTTGGCGTCCTACCAATTCTCCTTTATCAAAAACCAATACGGTAGGAATGTTACGTACCCCAAATTTTGCGGCAAATTCCTGGTGGGCATCTACATCTACTTTCCCAACCACTGCCTTGCCTTCGTATTCGGTGCTAATCTGGTCAATGATGGGGCCTACCATACGGCAAGGGCCACACCAAGCTGCCCAAAAATCAACCATTACCGGTTTATCGCTGTTCAATACGGTTTCTTCAAATGTTGCATCTGTTATTTCTAAAGCCATTTTTGTAAGTATTTAATGATATGCAAAAGTAGTCAAAAATTCTTCCAAAACTTACAAGAGCAGTATCAGATTCGTTGATGCCGCCATTGCTGTAAACAATCCCTTTAATTTAATTTGTACATCACCTCCTGCGCGTTCAGTTCTTGAAGTAGTTCTTTGTTGATGGCCACCTTGGTCTTTCGGCTGGGCATGTTCAGCTTTACCTCATCTTCCACATCGTATAAGGCAAAATGCAACTGCTTGTCCCCTTTGTGGTTTTTCATGAGTTGCTTGAGTAGGTCAATTCTTTTTTCGGCCAAATCGCTTATGGGCATTTGGATGGTCAACTTCTTGGCTTGGCTTTCCATGACATCATGCAATAACTGAAAATGATTGTACTGCATCCTAGGGTCCCCTTTTTTTCCGGTGTCGCGGTTTATCCAACCATCTTTAATTAACACCCTAGCGTAAATAAAGGAATTGGGGATCAAGAAATGCCGGAATTTCAAATATTCCTCCCCAAAAATCCTGAACTCAAAACTATCGTCATAATCTTCCACGGTAAATAGCGCCCAGCCCTTACCTGTTTTACTTTCCCTATGCTGCACGTCGCTTACCACACCTCCAAAACACACCTCGCGGTTAACGAAATCTTCCAAGTGGTTAAAATCAGACACCTTAACGTTGCAGAAGTTTTCGATTTCCAATTTAAAATCATCCAAGGGATGTCCCGAAATATAAATCCCCACGACCTCCCGTTCTTGTTTCAATTTCTTCATCGTACCCCATTCTTCACAAGCGGGTACCTCGGGTTCTGGAATCTGGACCTCACTGGCATCCCCAAACAAACTTACTTGAGACGAATTCTGCGTTTCTTGGTATTTTGAGGCATACCGAAGTACTTTCTCAAAAAAGGGGACGCCATCACCCTCATCGTGCATGTACTGGGCACGGTGCGTCCCGAAACTATCGAATCCCCCTGCCAGTACTAGGTTTTCAAACGATTTCTTATTGGCAGCTCGCAGGTCGATTCGCTTTGCCAGATCGAATATACTCTTATATTTTCCTTCTTTTCGGTTTTCCACAATGGTAGCAACGGCATTCCCGCCCACTCCTTTAATGGCACCCATCCCAAAGCGGATGGCACCCCGGTCATTTACCGTAAACTTGTAGAAGGATTCATTCACATCGGGACCCAAAACCTCCAGTCCCATACGGCGGCATTCCTCCATAAAAAAGGTGACCTGCTTGATATCGTTCATATTGTTTGAAAGCACCGCCGCCATATATTCGGCAGGATAATGTGCTTTTAAATAGGCCGTTTGATAGGCTATCCATGCATAACAGGTAGAATGGCTTTTATTGAAGGCATAACTGGCAAAGGCTTCCCAATCTTTCCAGATTTTTTCCAGTATTTCGGCAGGATGGCCGTTTTTTTCCGCTTGCTCGATAAACTGGGGTTTCATTTTGTCGAGGACCGCTTTTTGCTTTTTCCCCATGGCTTTTCGCAGCACATCGGCTTCACCCTTGGTAAAGTTGGCCAGTTTCTGCGACAGCAACATCACCTGCTCTTGATAGACCGTAATCCCATAGGTCTCCTTGAGGTATTCCTCCATTTCGGGGAGGTCATAGGTGATTGCTTCTTCGCCGTGTTTTCTTCTAATAAAGCTAGGAATATATTCCATGGGGCCAGGACGGTACAGGGCGTTCATGGCAATAAGATCCGCAAAAACTGTAGGTTTCAGGTCCTTCATGTGCTTTTGCATTCCTGGCGATTCGTATTGGAAGATCCCTACCGTCTCCCCTCGTTGGAACAACTCGTAGGTGGTTGGGTCATCCAGCGGAAAGGAATCCGGGTCCAGTACTATCTTATGTTTGTGCTTCACCAGCTTCACGGTATCCTTGATAAGGGTGAGGGTTTTTAATCCCAAAAAATCCATTTTAAGCAAACCAGCGCTTTCCACCACCGAGTTGTCAAATTGGGTGACGTACAATTCTGAATCCTTGGCCGTAGCCACTGGGACAAAATTGGTAATATCATCTGGCGTGATGATGACCCCACAAGCGTGAATCCCAGTATTTCTAAGGGATCCCTCCAGTTTTCGGGCTTGCTTGATGGTTTGCGCTTCCAAATCCTCTCCTTCCGAAAGGTTGAGCAATTCGTTGATCTTGGGAAGTTCATCACTTCGGAATTTATTGCGAAGTTCACTTTCGGGCAAATCGAAAATTGCATCCAGCTTCATCATGTTGGGGATAAGCTTGGCAATGCGGTCTGCATCGTTTAACGGAAGGTCCAAAACCCTGGCAGTATCACGAATGGACGATTTTGCCGCCATGGTACCATAGGTAATGATTTGTGCCACTTGATTGGACCCGTATTTTTGAATAACGTAGTCCATGACCTTGCTTCGGCCTTCATCATCAAAGTCAATATCAATATCGGGCATGCTCACCCTATCTGGATTGAGGAAACGCTCAAAAAGCAAGTCGTATTGAATAGGGTCAATGTTGGTAATGCCCAAGCAATACGCCACGGCGCTACCTGCCGCAGAGCCCCTTCCGGGACCTACCGAAACCCCCATCTTTCTGGCTTCGGCAATAAAATCCTGAACGATCAAAAAATACCCTGGATAGCCCGTATTGGCAATGACTTTCAATTCAAAATCCAGTCGCTCGGTAATCTCGGGGGTAAGTTCGGGATACCTTTTTTTGGCCCCTTCATAGGTTAAATGCCGTAAATAACTGTTTTCCCCTCTTTTGCCTCCATCGGCATCCTCGGCTTGTAAAAATTCCTTCGGAATGGCAAAGTTGGGCAAGAGTACATCCCGCTGTAGGGTGTAATTTTCTATTTTCGAAATGACTTCCGAAATATGGGTAATCGCTTCGGGAAGGTCCTTAAAAAGTTCCTTCATTTCCTCCTGCGACTTGAAGTAATAGTTTTGGTTGGGCAATCCATACCGATATCCACGACCCCTACCAATTGGGGTTGCCTGCTTTTCTCCATCCTTAACACACAACAGGATATCGTGCGCATTGGCATCTTCCTTGCGGATGTAGTAGGTATTGTTACAAGCCACCAACTTGATGTTGTGCTTTCTTGAAAATTCAATCAAGACAGGATTTACCCTTCGTTCGTCCTCTTGGTCATGGCGCATGATTTCAATATACAAATCGGGCCCAAACTGTTCTTTCCACCACAGCAGGGCTTCTTCGGCTTGGTTTTCGCCTATATTTAAAATCTTTGAAGGGACTTCGCCATAAAGACTTCCCGTTAAGACAATGATGTCTTCTTTAAACTCTTCAACAATTTTCCTATCGATCCTGGGCACATAATAAAATCCTTTGGTATAGGCAATGGAAGCCATTTTCGCCAAATTATGGTAGCCATTTTTATTTTTGGCCAAAAACACCACTTGGTAGCCATTGTCTTTGTGGGTCTTGTTTTCATGGTCTTCGCACACAAAAAACTCACAACCAATAATCGCTTTTAGCTGTTTTTCTTTTTCGTCTTCAGAAAGGGAATAATTGTAATACTGGATGGCTTGAAGGAAGTGAAAAGCACCCATCATGTTGCCACTGTCGGTAAGGGCAACGGCAGGCATTTGGTTTTCAATGGCCGCGTGCACCAAATCCTTGGTGGACGATGTAGATTGAAGGACCGAAAACTGGGAGTGGTTATGTAAATGCACGAAAGGAAGCTCTTCCAGCGTGGCGATATTTTCGGTAATTTCTTCCTTGGAAATCTCTTGGGTTTCTGTCTTGGCCTCTTGTTTTTCACGAAGCTTTTCGGATGCTTCCCGTAAATTCATATGCTCCAGGCCCAATAACGAAATAGGCTGTGGATTTTCCTGTGAATATTGGGTGAAATAGGTTTCCGAAACATCCAACTCCTCATGGGTAAATATTTGACGGCGAACCAATTCAAAAAAACAACGTGCCGTCGCTTCCACGTCGGCCGTGGCATTATGTGCCTCGGCAAAAGGTTCGTTAAAAAGAAACTCGTGCAGCTCGGTTAAGGTGGGAAGCTTGAATTTTCCGCCTCTCCCTCCGGGTAATTGACAGAGCTGTGCGGTGGTTTCGGTACAGGTGTCCAGCACGGGAAGGGTTGCAAGGGTATTTTCCATTCCCAGACGGAAAAACTCGCACCCCATGATATTAAGGTCAAAATCAATGTTTTGCCCTACCACAAACTTGGTCTTGGAGAGTACTTCAGAGAACTTTTTAGCCACTTCGGGCAACGGGCTCCCTAGGCTGCGGGCCAATTCGGTAGAAATACCATGAATACGCTCACTATCATACGGAATATCAAATCCCTCCGGCACTACCAAAAAGTCTTCATTTTCCAGAAGGTTTCCATGGCATCGTGCAATTGCCAGCAATTTGCACACCGCGGCCAGTTGTCGGTATCGGTACGGGCGCATACAACGCTTGGGAAGCCCTGCAGTTTCCGTATCAAAAATTAAATACATGCTAGGTTTTGCAGATTCTTTCTGCTATAAAAATATAAAAACTGTTGCCAAAACCCTCATAAAGTTGTAAACACATGCTGGTTTTTTCACAAAAAAAGAAGGAAATTTCCTAATTCCTTTATTTAATACTTAAATGTTGAATTGCCCGTCGGTGATGGTGTTTGAATCCGGTGGTAAACGAAAAGCTTCCTTTGATGGTTTTCAAGGTGGTATCGGCTAATACGGGAAACATTCCCCACAGCTGCACTTTCGGTTACCCCCATCTAGCGTAAGCGTTTGCCTGAAATCCTGATCCCGCACAGGATAATTCCCGCTGTCACCGAAGCTGGCATCCCGTGATGATGGTTTTGCAGCGTTACCCCTTGAGCTAATAGTGTTGTGCCAGAGACCACCGAGGTTACGTTCACCGCAAGCGAAAGCAGCGCTGTTCACATTGGCATTCACTGTACCCGAATTGAAGGAGATCATCCCCAAAATCCAGGGGGATGTTAAAAAACACTCCCTTAAGCATGTATACGGTATCAATGCCCGCAGTACTGGGTGGTAAAATTGCAAACTCGGTCACGGTTCCGCAAGTTGTTTCAAAATAAATTTTATTAGGTTTATTTTCCCTGAGCCATAGGGATTGGTGTGGTAAATGTTGCCGTTTTCATCTTCAAAAGTTGCATAATTGGTTCTTCCCCACACCTACATTATAGGAACCAAGCTCTGGCTGATTGATGTGCAAGGTTAGGATTTTATACCGGGTTAATCCCTGCATGGTAACACTACTGTCTTCTTACGCTCCCAATGGCATCAAAACGACTTAAAGAAAGTGCTGTCAACTTTGGTCAACATACTGGAGTTTTCTTGTGTATTTTTACACCAAATACTAAGAGGGCCGTAAAAAGCAGTAAAAAAGATTTTTCATGATAGATTGGGGTCTATAGGTTATCACAAATATAAAATAAAAGTTTAATCTGGGTAGTTTGAAAGGGAAATTATAGTATCTTTGCGCACTTTAAAAAATTATAACCGAGTCGAGCAATTAAAAAAAATTGTTCTTATGCCAGTAAAAAATAGATTACAAAGACACGGTAAAAAGGAAAACCTTTTTTCTGGGATTGTAGCTGCAGACAGCAGATCAAAAAGAGATGGTCGATTTCGAAAAACTTTGGGATCTACAACCCAACACGAACTCCAGCAACCATTGAAATTAATGTGGGACTCTCGGTAAATGGTCAAAATAGAGCCCAACGATACTCGCCCGTGCTATTTTATCCTATAAAGGGGTGTTGTTGAAAAGCACCTTGCAGAAGGGTGTCACCAAAGGAGCCTTGACCGAAGAACAAGCTGGAGGAGAAATTCAACGCTTATTATGAAAAGCAAAAGCGGTTGACAACAAAAGACCAATTGGCCGACGCTAAAGCAAAAGTGAAAGCAGAAGCTTTGAAAGCCGAAAAAGCTGTTAACGAAGCACGCACAGCTGCTCCTGAGGAAGTTGCTGAAGAAGCTCCAGCCGAAGAGGTCGTTGCAGAAATACCGAAGAAGTAGTTGCTGAAACAGAAACAGCTACTGAAGAGGCACCCGCTGCTGCAGTTTTGAAGAAGCTACCAAAGAAGAAGAATAACTATTCAGATGCAAAAAGCAGGATTGTTTCTTCTGTTGGCAAATCGTAACAAAATATAGTTTTAAAGGGGAATTACTGGCAAAATTGATACCGATGAACCCGAACTTTTCTTGAAATGGAATCGGTTTTTGTGGAACAACACAAAAAACTGATTCCATTTTTATTGAAAAAAGCTCCTCGCACAAATCGGGAACTGCTTCTGGGTAAATTCTGAAGAAGTAGATACTGAAGCCACGCCATTTGATAGGGCCGAGCTATATATCTCCCATTAAATTTTCTACCAAAGCTTACCGGAAACCGGTTTTACTACCACGAGATCATTGGTTTTGCGGTAAAGGATACCCATTTTGGGGAAGTGGGCGTCATCACAGGAGTAAATGATAGTACGGCACAGCCACTTTTTGAAATAGACCACAACGGAAAGCAAGTGCTCATTCCCATCAATGACGAAATCATCCAGAAAGTAGATAGAACCTCAAAGGCCATTTTTCTTTCGGCCCCCGAAGGACTTATCGAATTGTACCTATAAATGGCTGCTCAATTCAACACTTACCGTGGTCACAGGTGTGCCATGAAAATTGGGACCGATGGCATCTATTGGGTGCTTGGGTTTCCCTAGACGCCCATCCCAAACAGTATTTTGGACATTGGTGCCGGACCGGAATCATTGCCTCTGCAAATGGCACAGCGAAGCCCTGCCGAAACCATCGATGCCATTGAAATAGACGATGATGCCTATGAGCAATGTACCGACAACTTCGAAAATTCTTGACGACCGCCTGTTTTGTATATCATGCCTCACTGTGACTTGCTTCGGAAATGGATGAACCCATGACCTACTTATCCTTTCCAATCCCCCAGATTTATGTAGAAGATCCCAAAACGGAAACGCTCACGTGACTTGGTACGCTTTGAAGACGCCCGCCCTTTTCAGCACTTGCGGTGGGCGTGTGCAGCTCACCTTCTTCCTGAAATGGACGATTGCCGTTATCCTTCCCAGCAGCGCCATTTCATCGCCTTAGCGCGAAGCGTGGCTGTTTCCTCGGCGATTTGCTACGTAAAAGGCACCCGTGATTCTGAAATTAATCGAGTGCTCATGGAATTTTCTTTTTTTGGAAACCGAACCCTTACCGAAGAACTTACCCTAGAAATAAAAAGGCACGAGACACTCCAGAATATACCCAACTTGTGAAGGATTTACTGGGACGTTCAATTGGGATTTTTGATACCTTGTGTACCAAAAATTAACGTTAGATGAAACCCGATTTATTTGAAGCTCCAGATTATTACAATCTAGACGAGATTTATTCACTGAAGAACATAAATTGATACGTGATGCGCCCGCAGCATGGGTAAAACGCGACGTAACTCTCTATCATTGAAGACGCAGCCTGTGCCGAATTTGCAATCCATCAGCCCTGGCTTGGCAGAAATTGGTGTTTTTGACCCTATATTCCCGAAGAATATGGCGGTGTCAGGTTCGACCAGATTTCCTACGGGTTGATCATGCAAGAAATAGAGCGTGGCGATAGTGGGGTACGTAGCACCGCATCGGTACAATCCTCACTGGTGATGTATCCTATCTGGAAATACGGTAACGAGGAACAACGAAAAAAATACCTTCCCAAATTAGCTTCGGGTGAATGGATGGGTTCTTTTGGTTTGACCGAACCGGATTTTGGAAGCAATCCTGCCGGAATGGTGACAAATTTTAAAGATAAAGGAGATTATTATTTGTTGAATGGAGCAAAGCTTTGGATCTCCAATTCGCCCTTTTGTGATGTAGCAGTGGTATGGGCCAAAAATGAAGAAGGACGTATCCACGGATTGATTGTTGAACGAGGCATGGAAGGTTTCACCACCCCCGAAACCCATAACAAATGGTCGCTAAGGGCTTCGGCAACAGGAGAATTGCTGTTTCAGGATGTAAAAGTGCCCAAGGAAAATATATTGCCCAACAAATCGGGGTTGGGAGCTCCACTAGGGTGTTTGGATTCTGCCCGTTATGGAATTGCTTGGGGAGCTATAGGAGCAGCAATGGATTGCTATGACACTGCGCTTCGTTATGCAAAAGAGCGCATTCAGTTTGGAAAACCCATTGCGGCGTTTCAGCTTCAGCAGAAGAAATTGGCCGAAATGATTACTGAAATTACTAAAGCCCAACTGCTGGCCTTCCGTTTGGGACAGTTGAAAAACGAAGACAGGGCCACTTCGGCTCAAATATCCATGGCCAAAAGAAACAATGTGGAAATGGCCATCAAAATTGCCCGGGAAGCGAGACAGATGTTAGGAGGGATGGGTATTACGGGCGAATATTCCATTATGCGCCATATGATGAACCTTGAAAGTGTGATTACCTACGAGGGAACCCATGACATTCATTTATTGATCACAGGGTTGGACATTACAGGCCACAACGCTTTTAAATAATAGCTACCCAAAGGCTCCTTAATGGAGCCTTTTTTATTTTCCCTTTTTATTATAATTCTTGTATCTTTAGTTGAAAGAACTCCTGTTATGTCTTCTCAAACAAGATTGGATAATGCCTACAAAAATGCCCCTAGGGTTCCTTTTGATGATCAATCGAAATTTATTCTCTTCAGTGATTGTCACCGTGGCGATAATAGCTTTGCCGATGACTTTGCCAACAATCGAAATATTTATTACCACGCCTTAAAAAATTATTATAACGAAGGATTTACTTACTGTGAACTGGGTGATGGTGACGAACTTTGGGAGAATATCGAATTCAAGTCCATCTTTGAGGCCCATAAAAATGTGTATGAACTCATGCAGCTTTTTTTCAATGAAAATAGGCTGTACCGCCTTTTGGGAAACCATGACATGGTATATAAAAACAAACGCTTTGTGGAGAAAAACCTCTCCCGGTATTTTGACAAGGTAACGGGTACTCATAAGCCCCTTTTCCCCAATGCGCAATTTACCGAAGGAGTGGTTTTGAAGCACCGCGAAACCGAACAGGAAATCTTTTTGGTCCATGGGCATCAAGCCGATTTTATGAATTATGTGGGGTGGAAATTCAACCGATTTATGGTACGGGTGCTCTGGCGCCAGTTACAGGTATTTGGCATTGGTGATCCTACCAGTCCGGCCAAAAACTACAAAGAGCTCATCAAGGTGGAAAAGAAAACCAAAAAGTGGATTGTTGCCAATAAAAATATTTTCACGATTACTGGGCATACCCATCGTCCCCGTTTTCCGGAACCAGGTGATATTGCCTATTTTAATGATGGTAGTTGTGTACACCCTCGTTGTATTACCGGAATTGAAATTGAACATGGAGAAATCTCTCTCATAAAGTGGCAGATTGCCACCACAGATGACGGGTCCCTGAAAGTGATACGGGTGTTGCTGGAGGGTCCCAGTAAATTATCGGACTATTGTTTGCAATAACTTAAGCTTCCGGTGCCAATTCAATAGTAAGCCCTTCTAAATCTGGGGCAAGTTGGATTTGACAACCCAGGCGGCTATTCTCATGAACATTAAATGCTTCGGCAAGCATGGCCTCTTCATCGTCGCTCTTTTCGGGGAGTGAGTGATCACTCAACACATAGCACTGGCAAGAAGCACACATTGCCATACCTCCACAAATGCCGATGGTTCCTTCGGGAGCTAGTTCATAGGCCCTTACCAACTCCATGATATTCATATTCATATCGGTGGGAGCCTCTACTGCATGAGAGATTCCCTCCCGATCTATAATGGTCATCTTAATATCGTTTTCCACTAATCGATTGCTTTAATCACTGCCTTTTGAGCTTCTTTTTAGTGCCGTCAAAGCTTCCACACCCCCTACGGTAGGTGTATTTCATCACATATTTTTTATCTGGAAAAATACGTTGGTAAGCACTTTGGCACATAAGGGTAGCTTCATGAAACCCACACAAAATAAGCTTTAATTTCCCAGGGTAGGTATTTACGTCGCCAATAGCATAAATTCCAGGGATATTGGTTTGGTAATCCAAAGAATTATCAACCTTAATGGCATTCTTTTCTATTTCCAATCCCCATTCTGCAATAGGCCCCAGTTTGGGTGCCAATCCGAATAGCGGTACAAAGTGATCACATTTTTTGGTAAAAACGGTTCCTTCTTTTTCAATGGAAATTCCTTCCACGGTATCTGCTCCCAAAATGTCAACCACTTCGGCTGGAGTGATAACCTCAATTTTCCCTTCGTTTTTTAACTCCTGTACTTTTTCGACACTGTCCAGTGCCCCACGAAATTCATTTCTTCTGTGGATAAGCGTTACGCTTTTGGCCACTTGGGTTAAAAATATGCTCCAATCTAATGCCGAGTCACCTCCGCCAGCAATAATCACATCCTTATCTCGGTAAAATTCTGGATCACGAATAATGTATTCAACTCCTTTATCCTCGTATTTTTCAATTCCTTCGATGGGAGGTTTTCGTGGTTCAAAACTACCTAATCCACCCGCAATAGCCACAATAGGGGCTTGATGCTGAGTACCTTTATGGGTGGTGACCAAAAAAGTGCCGTCGTCCAGTTTTTCAATAGTTTCTGCACGTTCTCCCAAGGTAAATCCCGGCTGGAAGGGTTCAATCTGTTTCATTAGATTGGTCACCAAGTCACCCGCTAAAACTTCGGGAAAGCCAGGGATATCATAGATGGGTTTTTTGGGATAGATTTCGGCACACTGCCCTCCCGGCTGTGGCAAGGCATCAATGAGGTGGCATTTTAACTTTAAAAGACCGGCTTCAAAAACAGCAAAAAGTCCCGTAGGACCTGCACCAATGATGAGTATATCGGTTTTAATCATGTAGCTTATGTTTCAACGCCCAAAAGTATTTCTTTGGAATGTTTTAAATAATGACAAAAATCAGTTACACATTCACCACACTTTCAATTTGTGGTGCATGTTTTTTTATGGTCATTTCAACCCCGCTTTTAAGGGTCATTTGGTTTACGGAACAGCCCACACAGGCACCCAAAAGTTGCACGGTAACTTTCTTCCCCCCTTCAATGGAAACCAAGGCAATATCCCCTCCATCACTTTGAAGAAAGGGACGTATTTCCTCCAATGCGGCTTCGACCTTTAATTGCAATTCTTGTTCTGTCATACTTATTTTTTTACAGCACTACATCCTGCCATGGTAGTAATTTTAATTGCTTCGGTGGGAGGTAGGTTTTCGTTCCTAAGCACTGTTTGTTGCACCACATTTTTGGTAACTTCCTCAAAGGCTTTTTCCGCCAATGTAGCGGTTTGTAACGCCGCAGGATGCCCTACATCACCAGCTTCGCGAATGCTTTGCACCAAGGGAACTTCTCCCAAAAAAGGCACTTGTAAATCTTCTGCAAGGTGCTTTGCCCCTTCTTTTCCGAAGATGTAATATTTATTGTTGGGCAGTTCAGCGGGAGTAAAATAGGCCATATTTTCAATAATCCCCAAAACGGGTACTTGGATATTTTCCTGCTGGAACATAGCCACTCCTTTTCGGGCATCGGCCAAAGCCACATTCTGTGGGGTACTTACCACGACTGCTCCCGTGATAGGTAATGATTGCATAATACTTAAATGAATATCGCCTGTGCCTGGCGGAAGATCGATAAGCATAAAGTCCAACTCTCCCCAATGGGCATCAAAAATTAACTGGTTTAGGGCTTTGGCCGCCATGGGTCCCCGCCAAATAACCGCTTGGTTGGGCTGGGTAAAAAACCCAATGGACAACATTTTAACTCCGTAATTTTCGATGGGTTTCATCTTGTTTTTTCCCTCAACAGTTACTGACAGGGGTCTTTCTAGGGCCACATCGAACATGATAGGAATAGAGGGACCATAAATATCGGCATCGAGTACACCCACCTTAAAGCCCATTTGAGAGAGGGTCACCGCAAGGTTTGCGGTAACGGTAGATTTTCCAACACCCCCCTTTCCAGAGGCTACCGCAATAATATTCTGGATCCCCGGGACGGGTTTGCCTTTAATAAGGTTTGGGTTTTGAGGGGCTTCTACCTTAATGTTCACCTTTACATCGGCATCGGCAGTGACCTTTTCTTTAATCACGTTGATAATATCTGCCTCGGCACGCTTTTTTATGTGCATGGCTGGAGTGGTCATTTTCAAATCCACAATCACTTCATTGGCAAATGTGATGACATTTTGTACCGCACCGCTTTCTACCATGTTCTTACCTTCACCCGGCAAAGAGATGGTTTCCAAAGCTGCCAATACCTCCTTTTTATTGATGGTCATAATTTGTATTTAGAATTATTCTAAAGTGCAAATATAATTGTAAAACTTGTGAAATGGAAGCTTCACCATTGAAATGATTGATACTGGAATTGGAGAATATTTTAGTTCAAAACCTTACGCAGGTAGCTCTTTCATAGGATCCCAAAAATGTTTTTCAAAATCCTGAATTTGATAGTCCACCACCACAATCCCTTCGCTTTCCAGTAATTGCTGCATGAGGTTGGTTCCTTCAAAATGGTGTTTACCGGTTAACAGGCCTTTTCGGTTCACCACCCTATGGGCGGGAACATTGGGGTCTTTTCCTGAACCATTCATGGCCCAACCTACCATACGTGCGCTACCTGCTGCACCCAAATACCGGGCTATGGCTCCATAGCTGGTTACCCTTCCAAAAGGAATGCATTTTGCCACTTCATACACTTTTTCAAAAAATCCTTCGGAAGCCATTTTAAAAATCTTCAAAAATCTTGATAAACGTAATAACCGAAATTAGCGCCGTGACCAGGCCAATAAGAAAGTTCATATTGAAACGGACTTCTTTATTCTCTTTATTCCCTTTAAAAAACTGGATGTAGATGGCCAGCATAACAAAAGTCCCCAAACCGGAGGCAATCACCGTTGCCCACAAAGGCATTTGATCAAAGGAAAACCATCCAAAAGCAGCAAAGGTGATGCTTACATACACCCAATAAGGGAGCGGTAAAAGATTGATAATGGCCAAAAAAGTACCATAAAAAAACCGATTGGTCTTGGAATATTGTATCTCCCTAGGGGCTTCCCTTCGGGTATCCTTGGCAATGAAGAAAAAATAAATGCTAAGGCTCAAAAAAATACCCAAGGCTACCTTTTGCAAGGCATCGATTACCTCGGGATGCTTGTCTAGGTATTTTGCAAATATCAACGCCAAAAAGGTTTGTAAGCAGACCGTAACGCAAACTCCTACCGAAAATAACAATGCCACTTTCCGTCCTTGTTTCATGCTTATTTTTGCTGCCGTCATATTGAGTAACCCCGGTGGGATTACCCCAATTAACGCCCCTAAAAATCCAATAGCAAAGTTTGAGAGTAACTGCATCTAGGTTGGTTTGTTCGTGAAGATACACAATTATTTGGAACCCAATTGGAAACTAATGTAGGTGATTTTTTTGTTTTTCTCCAAGTATTGCTGCTCGTAGAAAGTTTGTATGGAAGTAACTTCCTGCGGCGCCCCAGTACTACCATACACATCATGGTTGGCATAGAGAATATTCTCACGCAATCCATGCAAGAGCCCTAAGGTATAGCCATGCATAAACTCGCTATCGGTTTTTAGATGAATAACTCCTTCGGGTTTTAATACTGTTCTATAGTTGTCCAAAAATGATTCATTGGTCAATCGGTGCTTGGTACGTTTATACTTTATCTGGGGATCGGGAAACGTAATCCAAATTTCATCAACCTCGCCTTCGGCAAAGGCATAGGTGACCAATTCTATTTGGGTACGCAAGAACCCTACATTCTTCAATCCTTCGTCAAGGGCTGTTTTTGCCCCTCTCCAAAAGCGGGCTCCTTTAATATCGATTCCCAAAAAATTCTTGCCTGGGTATTTCTTTGCTAAGTTTACCGAATATTCTCCTTTCCCACAGCCCAACTCCAATACCAATGGGGCGTCATTGTTAAAAAAATCTTTTTTCCAGTTTCCCCGAAGCGCAAAAGCACCCTGTAATAGCTCGTCCCGCTTGGGTTGGACTACATTGGCAAAGGTTTCATTTTCTTTGAACCGTTTTAATTTGTTTTTACTTCCCACCGATTGATTATTTCTTTAAGATTCGGTAAAATTACGGAAATATGTGTGTGCCCAAAGAATGGTTACTTTTGTTTTTATGACGAATGAAAACATTTAATTACCAGTTCAAGCATTTGAAGACAAAAAAGACCTTATTGGTTGCACCCTTGCATTGGGGTTTGGGCCACGCCACAAGATGTATTCCCATCATTAACGAATTATTGAAACACGGTTTCAATGTTTTGCTGGGCAGTGATGGCGCAGCCCTATTATTGCTCCAAAAGGAATTTCCACAATTGGAAAGTATTGAGTTACCGCCCTATAATATTACCTATCCCAAAAAAGGGGAATTCTTTAAACTGAAACTTTTTTTGAAGCTTCCGGAAATTAAAAAAACCATAAATGCCGAAAAAAAAGTGATAAAGCAGTTGGTGGAAGATGGAAAAATACAAGGGATTATAAGTGACAATCGCATGGGGGTGCGCAGTAAAAAAGTGCCTTCGGTTTTTATGACCCATCAATTGAATGTATTGAGCGGGAACACTTCGTATTTCAGTAGTAAAATGCATCAAAAAATCATTGCAAAATACGATGCCTGTTGGGTACCCGACGTCCCGGGCAATATAAATTTAAGCGGAAAACTGGGACACTCCAACAAACTTAATTTTCCGGTCACTTACCTAGGCCCTTTAAGCCGAATGGAGAAAAAACCCTCCCAAAAGAAATATGATGTATTAGTGCTACTCTCAGGCCCCGAACCCCAACGTACGATGTTGGAAGTAAAAATGATGGAAGCTTTTTTGAATTCCTCCAAAAAGGTTTTGTTGGTGCGGGGAGTAGTACAGGATGAAGAAGAGATTTACCAAAAAGAAAACATCACCCTTGTCAATTTTTTACAGAGCAAAGCCTTGGAACAGGCCATCAACGAAAGCACCCTAGTGGTAAGCCGCTCTGGATATACTACGCTCATGGACTTGGCGGCTATGGAAAAAGAGGCCTATTTTATTCCTACCCCAGGGCAATTTGAGCAAAAATACTTGGCCAGGGAATTACGAAACAAAGGCATTGTTCCTTCGTGCAAACAAGAAGATTTTACCTTGGAAAAATTAAACGAAGTGCCTTTCTACAAAGGACTTAAAGAATTTAAATACAGCGTTGATTACAACACTTTATTTGCTCTTTTCGAGGGTGAAAGAAAACTCTGATCCTATCCCAAACTGGCTTTCCACATAAATTTTTTCATTGTGAGCCTCTACTAAATGCTTTACAATAGAAAGCCCCAAGCCGCTTCCTCCCACCTTTCGGGAACCGCTTTTATCCACACGGTAAAAACGCTCAAAGAGCCGCGGGATGTGTTCTTTTTCAATACCTTCTCCATTGTCTGTGACACGTACAATAACCTTGTTTTTGATAAGGTCTTCTACACTCACTTCGGTAGTGCCATCTTCTTTTCCATATTTGATGGAGTTTTCGATGAGGTTGGTCAAAATTTGCTGGATGCGTTCCCTATCGGCATGGACCATGATACTATCGGTATAATCAATATCAAAGGTGAGGGAAATGTTCTTTTTGGCTGCTTTCATTTCCAACAAGTCAAACACATTTTGTACAAGCTCGATGATATTAAAATCTTCCTTGTACAATACCAAATCCCCAATCTCTAACTTGGTAATCATGTCCAAGTCCTTCACAATGTAAATAAGCCGTTCCACCCCTTTATTGGCGCGTTGTAGGTATTTTTTTCTAACGGTTTTGTCTTTCATGGCCCCGTCCAAAAGGGTCAAAATGTAGCCTTGCACGGTAAAAAGAGGGGTTTTCAATTCGTGAGCAACATTCCCCATAAACTCCTTTCGGTAGTTTTCACGGTCCTTAAGGGTTTCAATCTCCATTTTCTTGTCTTCTGCAAAGCGTTCCACTTCCTTGGTGAGGGTGGCCATATCGGTTGTGATTCTTTGTTTATCGAAGGTACTGGCATCCAGTAACTTTACATCGTTGTAAATTTTCTTTACCTGTTTATAGATAAATTTTTCAACCCGATACTGTATGATAAAAAAAGTAAAGAAGTAACACCCAAAAAAGAAAAAGACCAAGAACCCATAACTTACTTCGCTATGATAATAAAAAAAAACTCCCAACAAAGCTGTTAGGAAGAGGGTGATATAGGTGGAGGTAAAACCCGCAAAGCGATATGTTTTCTTGAATATTTTGGACATTAAACTACAAACTTATATCCTACTCCTTTCACGGTTTTGAATTTATCATCGCCAATTTTTTCCCTTAATTTTCGAATGTGCACATCGATGGTTCTACCCCCTACTATAACTTCATTGCCCCAAACACTGTCCAGGATGTCTTCCCTTTTAAAGACCTTGCCGGGTTTGGACGCGAGTAGCGCCAGGAGTTCAAACTCTTTTCTGGGTAGGATAATCTCCTCTTTACCTCTCAACACCTTATACTCTTCCCTATTAATAACAATATTGCCCAGTTTAATGTTATTTTCTACCGTTTCGGGTTCCTTGAAACGGCGTAACAATGCCTTCACTTTGCTTACGAGCACCTTTGGTTTTACGGGCTTGGTTATGTAGTCATCGGCCCCAGCCTCAAACCCTGCCACTTGAGAATAATCTTCACCCCTTGCGGTTAAAAAGGTGATCACCGTTTCGGAAAGATCGGGGATGGCACGCAATTTTTCACAGGCTTCAATGCCGTCCATTTCTGGCATCATCACATCCAAAATGATAAGGTGCGGCAAGTGTTTTTTTGCTTCCGCAAGGGCTTGCACCCCATTTTCGGCTGTAAAAACCTCATACCCCTCTGCCGCAAGATTATACCCTACAATTTCCAGAATATCCGGTTCATCATCTACCAAAAGTATTCGCGTATCTTTTTTCTTCATTTTAAGGTTGTGTTTAGTTGCGGTTAAATATACTGCTTAATCTTTTCGGTAGGCTTTTAAAAAGGGTTTGTTAACGATTATGTAACATTAATACTACAATTTAATAAAAATTTTTGGATCCTTATTATTTTACCGTAAACCTTCAAAAAATTGAAGCAAAAAAGGTAAAAATTCCTTTTCTTTGCAGCAACAAATTAATTATTCATGATGAAAAAAATTACCCTTTTAGCAGCTCTTTTTATAGGCGCTACCTCTTTTGCACAAATTGCAAGCACTAGCTTTGAAGAAGAAGTGATCGTTGCTGGCGTAAATGACGGAAAATACTTTGATACCGGAGATGCCAATGTTGCACACGACCTTGTAAACAACCCCCTTGAAACCCCAGTAGATCAATCTGGCGGAACCGAATTGGGCGTAAATGCTCGTTACACTCCTTATGACACTCCAGATGTTGGGTTAACCGATGGCGATTTTGTGGGAGTAACCAATTTTACCCCTAGTGCCGAAGTATTATATACCGATGGAATCCAAGGGTACCAAATTAGCGATACCGATGGAAACTTTATTTTGGAATTTGACCCTGTAGACCTTTCTGCTACTTCCTCTCCTTCTGTTACCCTAGATTACATTTTGGGGATCAATGGCGATGGTTCTAGTGGAAACTACGAAGGTGACGGTACCATTAACGAATCTACTTCAGACCGATTAAGAATCTATGTGAAAGATCTTGATGCCGCTACCGAAATTGACCTTTTCAATTCTACCGGTTTTGATCTAGACGAATTTGTTCCTATCGATGGGGGAACTGGAAATTACATCTTGTCTTGGCAAACGGCCGCTGCCAATTTGCCTGCAAGCAATGTACAATTGGTCATTGAGGCTAGATGCAGTGCCTCTGCAGAAGTGTTCTTCTTCGATAACGTAGTGTTCTCTGGAAACCCACTTGGAGTGAACAATGTGAATGAAAAGCAATTCTCCATCTATCCTAACCCTGCTAATGGATATGTGAACATTACTTCACCATTGGCTGGTGACAAAACCGTAGTCATTTATGATGTGTTGGGGAAACAACTTATCAATGCCGTTGTAAAGGGAGAGCGATTGAATATTGCACAACTTCCTTCTGGCGTGTATATCATGCAAATTACTCAAGGAGCTACTTCCGAAACCAAAAAATTGGTGGTTCGCTAATCACAAAACGAATCCTATCCCAAAAAAAGCTTCTGCGGTTACAGAAGCTTTTTTTATTCCTTATTTTTGGGATGAAGAAACTTCATACATGCTCGAAAAGGCTATTTTTAGGATTGCTTCCGAAACAGAATTTGAATCGCTCGCGCTTCGGGTTTTTCAATACCAATATGAGCATGTCCCAGTATACCGAACCTTCTGTGATTTTCTGAACCTTAATAAAGAAACGGTTACTGGTTTGGAAAAAATTCCCTTTTTGCCCATTGAGTTTTTTAAATCCCATCAAGTCCTTTCCGAAGAAAAAAAAGCAGAAATCATTTTTACGAGCAGTGGGACCACCGGCTCCATTACCAGTAAACATTATGTAGCAAGTGTGCCATTGTACGAAGAAAGCTTTTTGAAAGGATTTCAAAGAATGTACGGGGACCCTAGCAACTGGACCATCCTTGCCCTGTTACCCTCCTATTTGGAACGGGAAGGATCTTCCCTCATCTATATGGTTCAAAAGCTCATGGAAAAGAGTGGCCAGCCCAACAATGGGTTTTACCTCAACAATCATGAAGCACTCATTCAAAAAATACTGGAACAGGAAGCGAAGCACCAAAAAACCTTGCTCATAGGGGTTTCTTATGCCTTATTGGACCTCATCGAAAAGCACTCTTTTTCCCTTGAACATACCCTTGTCATGGAGACGGGCGGAATGAAAGGGCAACGAAAAGAAATGGTAAAAAAGGCACTGCACGAACAGTTGAAAAAAGGGTTTGGTGTTCAAGGAATCCATAGCGAATACGGAATGACCGAATTGCTTTCGCAGGCATACGCCACAAACAATGGGAACTTTCAATGCCCCCCCTGGATGAAAGTCCTTACCCGTGATCCCGAGGATGCTTTCACTAGAGTCTACGGAAAAACTGGTGGCATCAATATCATTGATCTGGCCAACCTTTACTCCTGCGCCTTTATCGCCACACAAGATCTGGGAAAAACCCATGCCAATGGAAGTTTCGAAATTTTAGGTAGATTTGACACCAGCGACATCCGTGGCTGTAACCTTATGGTTTTATAATGAACACGACCCCTAAAAAAAATAATGGCTGCCTTTGGCTTTTCATCTTTGGCCTTCTTTCGTTTTTTGGCACCTTGCTTCTCTCCACGTTTTTCAATATTAAAACCCTTTTTGCCTTTTTTATTGCAGCTGGAATTTCAGCGTTCCTCACCTCAAAATGGTTGGGAAAACCAACGATTTCCTCCCTTTTCAAGAATATCACTTTTATTTTTCTCCTTATCATGGGAATTCGATTCCTGTTGGTATCCCTTATCGACTTTGTGAAAGTCCCCTCTTCGGAAGACAATACCTTCAACATAGAGGAAGGTGTTGCAAAATCAACCATTGTAGAGGGAATTGATACTGTATCGGTGTATGCCAGCCACCGCATTTGGAGAGACAATTTCGGAAACAACTACCAAGGGAGCCTTACTGTAAGAGAAAAGGATTTTTTGCGCCTTCGTCACAATATTGACCGTTACAAAGAACCAAAATCCTATAACTTTTGGGGCACCTTGTACGATTATATTGACCGAAGCGATGCCCCTAGCCTCGACCTGGTCATGCAAACCTTTGAGCAAATAAACCTAGAGAAACATTTAAACCAAATGGAATTTGCCGAAATGGTAATTAGTTGCGTGCAGGATATTCCCTATTCCTTTGTATTTCAAGAGGCCTGCTTGCCTGCCAGTAATTATGAAGAATCCATTCGATCGCTCCTCGAGGAATGTCCAGATTGCTGTATTGGCAATATAAAATACGGTATTCAAAACCCAGTGTCTTTCCTTCAAAATCTAAAGGGGGATTGTGACACCCGTACCGTGCTTATTTATTCTATTTTGAAACATTTTAACTATGATGTCGCCATATTGAACAGTGATTTTTACCGCCATTCCATTATTGGGCTCAACCTTCCGGCTACCGGAATTACCAAATCCTATTATGGAAAGAAATATGTGGTTTGGGAAACCACTGCCAAATATTATACGGCAGGCCAACTTCCCGGAAATTTTAACGATATTACCCACTGGAATGTGGTGTTAACCAGCAAATAAGCCATTATGAACAAGCAACTTTTTACCCTCGCCCTTTTCGAAATTGTCCTTTCCTTGGTGATGACCGTTGTCATTATTTATGTTTCCTACAGTATACTGCATAAACTTTTTTTCAAAAAGGAAGACCTAAAAGGGCATAATACTGCCTTTGTGGTGTTCACCTCTGGCATTATCCTTAGTATTGGCCTTATTTTAAGCGAAATCCTTCCCTCCATCACCAATATTGTACGCCTTGCCACGACCCAGAGCGATGCCGTGGATGTGACTTCCATTGTTTCCTATTCCGGTATTTATTTGTTGATAGGATTCTTGGCTGCCGTGGTCATCAATGGGTCGGTGTTTTTCCTGTTTTCCATCCTTACCCGCGGCATAAACGAGTTTGAAGCCATCAAAAACAATAATGTTTCGGTGGCTATCCTGGTAGCGGTAACACTGCTTAGTATTACCTTAATCGTGAAAGAAAGTATTGCCTTGTTGATAAGCTCTTTGATCCCTTATCCAGAGGTATCCAATTTTATGTAGAAAATGTGTAAGAAATAATTCCTTTTTACGACTCATAGAGTGTTATGAAAAAGGAAGATATTCCTTGACTACTTCATAATTGGTTGGTTAGTTAGTGGGAAAGCCCCGAAAATTCGGGGCTTTCTTGTTTATACTACCTTAATAATGAAGTAATTTCTTCTACCTCTTTGGATAATTACAAACGTATGATTAATTAAATCGTCTGAAGTAATTACAAAATCTTCCCCCACCTTTTCTTTATTAACAGATATGGAATTTTCCTTCAAGGCGCGTCGTGCTTCGCCATTCGATTTTAGAAATCTTGTTTTTTCGGCCAAAGCGGCAACAATATCCAATCCTTGGGAAATTTCTTCGGAAGTGATTTCCGCTTGCGGAACCCCTTCAAATACATCCAAAAAGGTTTGTTCATTGAGCTTTTTTAAGTCCTCGGAAGTAGAATTCCCAAATAAAATCTCCGATGCCTTTACAGCATTTTCCAATTGTTCCTTGCCGTGTACCGTTGTGGTTACTTCTTCGGCCAATCGTTTTTGAAGCAACCGTAAGTGAGGCGCTTCTTTGTGTTCAACCACTAATCCATCGATGGTTTCCTTGTCCAAAAAGGTGAAAATCTTGATATATTTTTCGGCATCCTCATCGCTGCTGTTCAACCAGTATTGGTAAAACTTATAAGGAGAGGTCCTCTGGGCATCCAGCCAAATATTGCCCCCTTCACTTTTTCCAAACTTACTACCGTCGCTTTTGGTAATAAGCGGGCACGTAAGGGCATAGCCTTTGCCATTGCCAATCCTACGGATGAGTTCGGTACCCGTAGTAATGTTGCCCCACTGGTCACTACCGCCCATTTGCAGGCTGCAGCCATGGTGTTGGAACAAATGGAGGAAATCGTACCCCTGGACCAATTGGTAGGTAAACTCGGTAAAAGACATACCTTCGCTGGACTCGCCCGAGATGCGGTTTTTCACCGAATCTTTTGCCATCATGTAATTGACGGTAATGTGCTTGCCCACATCGCGAATGAAATCCAGAAAACTGAATTCCTTCATCCAGTCATAGTTGTTGACCATCACTGCTTGGTTGGTTACTCCCGAATCAAAATCAAGAAACTGCGACAATTGGCGTTGAACGCATTCTTGGTTATGCCAAAGGGTTTTTTCGTCCAGCAAATTTCGTTCGCTCGACTTTCCCGAGGGGTCGCCTATCATCCCGGTAGCACCCCCTACCAGGGCCACGGGTTTGTGGCCACAGCGCTGGAAAAAGGCCAGCAACATAATGGGGACCAAATTCCCTATGTGCAGTGAGTCGGCCGTGGGATCAAACCCTACATAGGCCGTGCGCATGGCTTCATTAAGGTGGGCTTCGGTTTCGGGCATCACATCATGGATCATCCCGCGCCAAGTAAGTTCTTCGATAAAATTGTTGGGCATGGTCATGTACTTTGCCGCAAAGATAGAAGGATGCAGGAAAACAAAAAAGTATTTATTCCTTTACCACCTTTTCTACTAGAATCCCTTTTTCGGAATTCAATTCTACCAAAAGGATGCCCGAAGGCAATTGTGACATAGGGATTTGTTCAAAGTCTTTGGTCACTTCCAGTACTTTGTCCCCCAGTAAGGTATAGAGGGTCACTTTTTCTAGGACAATAGCGCTTTCTATTACTAGCACTTCCTTAACAGGATTTGGGTAAATCTTAATGCCTAAAGCCTCTACATCTGAAACATTTAATATGGTCAAGTTCTCGTACCAGTACAAATCAACAATGTTGGTAACATTATTAAAACTGCTATTAATTAAATCCATATCACCATCCCCATCAATATCTACCGGTAAATTATTGGAAGAACTCCCTCCCTCTGGCGGGTCAATGGACTGTGCGGGACCAAAGGTTCCCTGCCCATTGGTATTAATATGGTATACTTTTCCAAAATCCCAACCCGAATCATAGGTCACGTCCAGATCACCATCATTGTCCACATCTACCGCATAGAGGGACGCCAAATCTGGGGTCACGTCTGAATAGGAAAATATTACTTGTTTTGAACCAAAATTCCCTTGGCCATCTAGGTTTTCCCTCCACAAAATTTCATTTACCTTATTGGAGACATTATCCAAATCGCCATCTCCATCTATATCGGCCAATTGAAAATAATTCTCATAAAATTCACCACTGTTGTCAATGACATGCTGCACCGAAAAATTGCCTAGGCCATTGGTATTCTCAAACCAGGACATAATGGTGCTTCCCGAGGAGTTTGTGAGGATGTCCAAATCGCCGTCCCCATCAATATCCCCCAAGGATTGGTTGCGGGCCTGTGAAAGGGTATTGCCAATACTTTGCAAGGGACCAAAGCTCCCATTACCGTTCAAATGCTCTATCCAATAAAACCCTGAATTATTGGAAACGCCCAAAGCCAAATCCAAATCACCATCACCATCCAAATCTCCGGCTGCAATACCAGCAACTTTGTTTAACCCTGAGGCCAAGGTCACAAAATTGACAAAACTACCATTCCCCTGATTATGGTAATAAGCAATTATATCAAGGTCAAAGTAACTAATGAGTAGGTCTTGCCAGCCATCTTGGTCAAGGTCTACCACCAATTGGTTAAATGATTGCCCCATACCATTGTCAATTTCAATGGCGGGGCCAAAAGTACCTTGGCCATCTAGATTCTCGTACCATACCAGCTTTTGGGAGGTAAGGGAAAGCAAATCTTGGTCTCCATCGTTATCAAAATCACCATTTTTTACCCTTATAAAATCAACATCTATATCTACAAGATGATCAATATCAAATAATTGCGAACTTCCAATACAGGTATAGAAAATAAATATTGTTAAGAAAAAAAATCGATTCATATTTAATTGTTTTCCTTTAGGATGACCGCCTCTTGGGCACTGCCATCGTTAAAATTTTTCTCTATGAAAAAATAAATAAGAAAAGCATTTTACCTTGCATCTCATATCTAAATTAAGAAATAATATTTTCAAAAACCCTATTTTCGTACTATGATATTAGTCACAGGTGGCACGGGCTTGGTTGGGGCACATTTGCTCTATCATTTGGTTATGGAGCATCCCAAGGTACGGGCCATCCATAGAACCTCGAGTGATCTAAACGCCGTAAAAAAAGTGTTTTTCTATTACACAAAAGAGGGGGAGACCCTCTTTCAAAAAATAGAATGGGTCACTGCCAACATCACCGAAATCCCAGCCCTTACCCACGCCTTTGAAGGTGTCACCCATGTCTATCATGCTGCCGCTTATATTAGCTTTAACCCAAAGCATTACCCAGCCTTAAAAAAAGCCAATGTAGAAGGTACTGCCAACGTGGTCAACCTATGCCTAGCCCACAAGGTTAAAAAACTTTGTTATGTAAGTTCCATTGCTACCCTAGGAAAAGCTGAAGAAGGAAACCTCATCAATGAGGAAACCCCCTGGAATCCCGAAGCTCCCAATAGTGTGTATTCCATTACCAAATACGGCGCCGAAATGGAAGTTTGGCGTGGTACCCAAGAGGGTTTGGATGCTGTGATGGTTAACCCTGGGGTCATCCTTGGGGAAGGATTTTGGCATTCGGGCAGCGGGGCGCTCCTTATGCGGGCAGCTAAAGGAATGACGTATTATACCGAAGGCAGCACAGGCTTTGTGGACGTACAGGATGTGGTAAAGGCCATGATACAGCTCATGAACAGTCCCATAAAAAACGAATCATTTGTCTTGGTAGGAAAAAATTTGGGCTACCGGGATTTTTTTACCGCTTTTGCGGAAGCTTTTGGTGTAAAACCTCCCTTTAAGCAAGCATCGAAAGGGCTTTTGCAATTCCTAAGTACGCTTGATGCCATTTCCCATACCCTTTTTGGCACCAAAAGACGGTTATTGAAAAGTATGGTACGCTCAATGTTCACCCATTCGACCTACGATGCTTCCAAAATTGAAACAACACTATCCTTTCGGTTTACCCCTTTTGAGGAAACCGTTTCCAGGATTGTAAAACATTATAAGGGTTAATTTTCAGCAGGGGGAAGCTGGCTGGCTTCTATCAAGGAATCCCGTTGTTCTTTTCGGCTTTCACGTAGTGCATCCAAACTATCTTTTCGATTTTTTCCTTCTTTGGCCATGGCTGTATCCACAAGGGCTTTTTGTGCCTTTAAGCGGTTGTTCACTTGGGTAAGGATATCGATGTACTCGTTCATTTGCATAGAGTAATAGGCATTACTATTGGCAAATTGGGCACTGTCTATTTGGTATTTGTTGAAAACCAGTGAATCCAGTGAAATCCCTTCTTGCCGCAGGGTACGGTTGTTGATGCTTTTAGCAGCATTCCCGGTATAGGCATCGGTGAGGATATCGATCATTTTTTCCTTTCCTATAAGATTATCAGGCTTTGGTGGACGTGATACCTCTTGGCACCCAACCCAACATATCATACAACATAAGAAAACTAAAATTCTCATCTTCGGAAGGTTAATCGTTCCCCAATGGTTCTGTGGGGAAATTTACCGTTTTCGTAAGCAAGAACCCCATTTACAAAGGTATAGCGCACACGCGACTGGAAGATAGTCCCTTCAAAAGGAGACCACCCACACTTATACAAAATATTGTCTTTGTTCACGCCCCAAGGCGCATTGAGATCAACCAGCACCAAATCGGCTTTATACCCTTTACGAATAAACCCCCGGTCTTCAATTTCAAACAAAATAGCAGGGTTATGGGCAAACTTTTCTACAATTTTTTCTAGGGAAATCATCCCTTTGTGGTGCTTTTCCAACAGGGCGACTAGGGCATGCTGAACCAACGGCCCACCAGAGGGGGCTTTCAGGTAGTTTTGGCTTTTCTCCTCCAAGGTATGGGGGGCATGGGTATGTCATATCATAATACGGTCATCCAAGAGGGACCGCAAACCGTCCCCAATTTTCTTTTCAATTTCGTCGCCAGTTCCATTATTTGTCCCTTATACATATCATCGGTAAATCATAGTGATGAATGCAATACCCCGGCCGTAATTTTTTTGTCTTTCAGTGGTTTCTTGTCGAAAAGATGGGTTTCCTTTTCGGTAGAAAGGTGAAAAACATGCAGGCGCGCCCCTGTTTTCTTGGCCAGTTCAATGGCTTTGGAAGAAGAAAATAGGCTCTTCACTTCGAATGACGGATGATAGGTTACTGGGATATCTTCTCCAAATTCACTCTTGAACTTTTCCAGGTTATTTTTAATAGTGGTTCTGTCTTCATACAATGTGCTGAAATGAGCAACTTTGTCTTGCTGAAAATGTTTTCCAGTACTGGGGTCATCCACTCAGTATATTTCCTGTGGGAAGAACCCAAAACAGTTTCAAGCTTCCGCCACCTTGGTCGCATCCACTTGAGGATTTCTTCCAAGTTATCATTGGTACCTAAACATGAATGAATAATTGGCCTCCACGAGGTTTTGGAAGCAATGTCGAATTTTTCTTCCAAAAAGTGGATAGTCGTTGCCTGCGGAACCGTATTGGGCATTTCAATAAAAGTGGTTATCCCTCCCACTATGGCAGCTTTGGATTCGGTCTCGATGGTGGCTTTGTGGGTAAGTCCTGGTTCGTGGAAATGCACCCGTCATCGATCATCCTGGCAAAAGATAGAGTCTATCGGCTTCAATGAATAAGGTATCGGAAGACTTGCTGCTAATGCTTTCGGCAATTTCTGAAATACGATCCCCTTCAATGAGCACATCGCCATTGAAAATCTCTCCTTCGTTTACGACATTGGCATTTTTTATTAATACCTGTTTCCTCATATTTCAAGTGTTTTGAACATGCTTTTCAATTTCATGGAGATGACCCCAAAAATCGCTTCGGAAATGATTCCCTTGCTCATTTTGGATTCACCTTTGGTGCGGTCTGTAAACACCACGGGGACCTCCACGATTTTGAACTTGCTAAGATACGCTTTGTATTTCATTTCAATCTGAAACGCATACCCTATAAAATGTATTTTATCTAGGTTGATTTTTTCCAAAACCGTCCTTCGGTAACAAATAAACCCTGCTGTGGTATCATAAATGTTCATGCCCGTAACGAAACGCACATACTTTGATGCGAACCAGGACATCAACACCCTACTCATAGGCCAGTTCACTACATTAACGCCCGTTTTGAAGCGGGAACCTATGGCCATATCATTTCCTTCTTTGTCGCAGGCATTGTACAAACGAATTAAATCGTTGGGATTATGTGAAAAATCGGCATCCATTTCAAAGATATATTGATAATCACGCTTCAAAGCCCATGTAAATCCCAGGATATAGGCCGTGCCCAGTCCCAATTTTCCCGACCTTTCCTCAAGGAATAATCTTTCCGGGAATTCTTGTTGCAATTCCTTCACTTTTAGGGCGGTGAGGTCTGGCGAATGGTCATCTACTACCAAAACATGAAAGGCGCGTTGCAAGGAAAAAATATTCCGAACAAGCTTTTCGATGTTTTCAATTTCGTTGTACGTAGGTATGACTACCAAGGCATGTGTCATGCTCCCCTTTTTGGGCAAATGTACCTATTTTTTACCTACTGCTCCTAGGGGAAAATCACCATTTATGAAAAATTTATTACTCCTTTACACAGGGTATTTTAAAAATTAAATTCCTTTTTAAAGGGTTTTTGGAGTACTTTTAACCCAAGGTAACAAACATTGTATGGAGCTTCGGTACGTTGAAGGGAAAGACTGGGCAATCCTTCTTTTTGTAGGGATTTTTGTAGTGCTAGCGGTGGTTAGGACAAAATTCCCGCGACGGTTCAAAGAATTTATGCTTTTGCCCATTACCAATAAGTATTTTGGGATTGAAGGTAGGATTCACGAGGCAACGCATCCCTTCAGTTTATCATTATTTGGGGTACAGGCTATTTCCATTTCTTTGTTCATTACCCTTTTGTTGAGTGTTGGGGAACCACACCTTAGCTTTGGTATTTTACTGTTTTTTCAAGTAATAACGGGGTATGTGGTTTTTGTATTATTCAAATACTACATAGAAAAACTCATTGCCCATGTACTTGATATGGAAGGGGTTATAAATGTACATCTCTTCGAAAAATTAAGTTATCTCAATTTGCTTTCCCTTTTTGTCCTTTGTCTAAACCTTATTTTTTATTTTGTGCTGCGCCCCAACCCTTCCATATTGTATATCACAACCCTCGTACTTATTGTATTGTATGGTATTATATTGATTTCCAGCTTCAAAAAATTGGGTGTTTTAATTTTCCGAAATTTCTTCTATTTTATTTTGTATCTTTGCGCACTTGAATTTGCACCCTATATTATACTCTATAAAATGGCTGTGTAATTTGGGTTAAAAAAAATCTAGCTTATGAAGGTGAAAACTATTTTGGTTTCTCAGCCAGAACCTAAAGTTGAAAACTCCCCGTATTTTGATTTAATTGAAAAACAAAAGGTAAAAATAGACTTTAGGCCTTTCATTCACGTGGAAGGGGTTTCCAGTAAGGACGTTAGAACGCAAAAAATAGACCTCAACCAATACACGGCTATTATATTGACCAGCCGTAATTCGGTAGACCATTTTTTCAGGATTGCCGAAGAACTGCGCTACAAGGTGCCGGATACCCTTAAATATTTCTGTCAAAGTGAAGCCGTTGCGTTTTATTTGCAGAAATATGTGGTGTACCGAAAGCGAAAGATCTATGTGGGAAAAAGTTCCTTTACCGAACTTTCGCCCCTTATTAAAAAATACAAGACCGAAAAATTCCTTTTGCCCTCTTCCGATAAACTGAAACCCGAAGCGCCTAAAGTACTCAATGAGTTGGGCGTAAATTGGAAACAGGCTACTTTCTACAAAACCGTGATAAGTGATCTTTCCGATTTAAGGGATGTGTACTATGATATTTTGGTGTTCTTTAGCCCCAGCGGGATTGAATCACTGCTACAAAATTTCCCCGACTTCAAACAAAACAATACCCGTATAGCCGTTTTTGGGAATACCACCATCAAAGCGGCAACAGACAATGGACTTCGTGTAGACATTAAAGCACCTACCCCAGAAACCCCTTCGATGACCATGGCACTGGAAAAATATATCAAGGAAGTAAACGGAAAAAAATAATATCCTTATTCTCTAAATAAAAAAGGCTGCCCAATGGCAGCCTTTTTTGGTATTTGTTTGTTACACCAAGGGTCCTCCGCTTAAAATCTCTTCATTGGCATAGTCTTCAAACTTTTTAAAGTTTTCCTTAAATGATTGGGCCAGTTTATGGGCCGTTTTGTAATAGGCTTCATCATTGTTCCAAGTCTGCCTAGGGCTTAGAACCGAGGTAGGCACATTGGGACACACTCGAGGCTGTTGCACACCAAACACCGAATGGATATGGTAATTGTTTTTGTTGGCTTCTTCCAAAGAACCGTCCAATGCAGCGGTGATCATGGCTCGAGTGTATTTTAATTTCATACGATGACCCACTCCGTAGGGACCTCCTGTCCATCCCGTATTTACAAGCCACACATGCACGCCGGCATCTTGCATTTTTTTACTTAGCATTTCGGCATATTCCGTGGGATGCAAGGGCATAAACGGAGCGCCAAAACAGGCTGAGAAACTAGGCACGGGCTCTGTAATACCCGCTTCTGTTCCTGCTACTTTAGCCGTGTAGCCACTAATAAAATGATAAGCTGCCTGCCCAGGTGTTAATTTGGAAATGGGAGGCAGTACCCCAAACGCATCGGCGGTTAGGAAAAAAATATTTTTTGGATTTTTACCTATGGAAGGCACCTGGATATTGTCAATATGATCAATGGGATAGCTTACACGGGTATTTTGGGTGATGGATATATCGGCAAAGTCTACCTCGCCATGTTCGTCCATGATGACATTTTCTAAAATAGCTCCGGGCTTAATGGCGCGGTAAATATCGGGTTCGTTTTCTTCCGAAAGGTTAATGACCTTTGCATAACACCCTCCTTCAAAATTGAATACGGTATTTTCGGCTGTCCAGCCGTGTTCGTCATCACCAATGAGTTTTCGGTCCGGATCGGCAGAAAGGGTAGTTTTTCCGGTACCGGAAAGCCCAAAAAAGATAGCGGTTTCCCCATCTTCGCCTACGTTTGCCGAACAGTGCATGGGAAGGGTATTTTTAAAAACAGGAAGGATAAAGTTCAAGGCAGAAAAAATTCCTTTCTTGATTTCACCCGTATATCCTGTTCCTCCTATCAAGGCTATTTTCTTTGTGAAATTTAAAATGGCAAAGTTGTGCTGCCTCGTACCATCTCTATCGGGTACAGCCATAAATCCGGGGGCATTCACAATAAGCCATTCGGGTGAGAAATCTTTCAAATCTTCTTCCGAAGGGCGTAAAAACATATTGTACGCAAATAGGTTGCTCCATGGATATTCGGTAATGACGCGAATATTCAATTGGTACTGTGGGTCGGCACAGGCATAGCTATCACGAACATAGATTTCCTTTCCCGAAAGATATTCGGTGACACGATCGTACAAAGCATCAAAGGCATCGGGTTCAAATGGGATGTTGATATTGCCCCACCAAACGCGGTCTTGGGTAATGGCATCTTTCACGATGAAGCGATCTTTTGGGGATCGTCCTGTAAATTCTCCCGTGTTTACGGCTAGGGCCCCTGAACTGGCCTCTTTTCCTTGTCCTTTTTTTACTGTTTCCTCGTGAAGTTCTTTTGAAGTAAGTTGGTATTTAACTTGTGCATTTTTGATTCCGTAAGATTCTACCGAAATCGTTTTCGTAGCTTGGCCGTGATCTACCATAATTTCCGTTTTGTTGTGTGTGCAAAAATAAAAAAACCATTTGGGATAACCCCTTAAAAAAATAAAATTCTATTTACTTCGCGCGGTAAATTCCATATCCCAACCGAAGCCAGCCCATGATGAACAGAAGTCCTCCCAAAGGGGTTACGGGCCCTAAAAAGCGTACCGAAAAAGGGAGTTGGGACTGCAGCGCAAGCAAGTAAATGGAGCCTGAAAAGAAAAGGATTCCTAATAAAAAAAAGATCGTTACCCATTTACGGGATTGGGGTGAAATGGCAGGCATCAATCCTACCATAAAAAGGGCAAATACATGGTACATTTGGTACCGAACCCCGGTTTCAAAACTGGCTACCGCTGGGGCATCGACCAAGTTCTTTAATCCATGGGCCCCAAAAGCTCCAATCGCTATGGTGATGACAGCCAGTAAACTAGCGAGTATAAAGATTTTTTTGTGGAATTGGGCCATGGGTCACAATCGATTTTAGTACTTTCGTCACGCAACAAGTTAGGTTTCAAATGTACGAAAAACAAAAAGGATGCGCCACATTTTAATCATAGGAGCAGGCCGCTCTGCCACCAACTTAATCCAGTATTTATTGGATAAATCTTCCGAAGAAAACCTCTTTATTACCATAGGGGATATTTCGGAAGCCCATGCCCAAAAACTTACCCAGGGCCACCCCAATGCAAAAGCCATTCACTTCGATGTGTTCAACGAAAGCCAGCGTGCAGAGATCATTCCGCAGAACGACCTCATCATCTCCATGCTACCTGCCCATTTTCACATGGAAGCAGCCCACGATTGCCTCAAATTTGGAAAACACATGGTAACGGCTTCCTACGTAAGTAAGGAAATGCAAGCCATTGATGAAGCCGTGAAGGAAAAAGGATTGGTCTTTATGAATGAAATTGGTGTAGACCCAGGCATCGACCACATGAGTGCCATGAAAGTGATTGACCACATCAGGGAACAGGGTGGGAACATGTTGCTTTTTGAGTCGTTTACCGGCGGGTTGATTGCACCCGAAAGTGATGACAACCTTTGGCATTACAAATTTACCTGGAACCCAAGAAACGTTGTATTGGCAGGGCAAGGAGGTGCTGCCGAATTTATCCAGGAGGGTACCTATAAATACATCCCGTATCACCGGTTGTTCCGAAGGACCGAATTTTTGGATATTGAAGGCTACGGAAGGTTTGAAGCCTATGCCAATAGAAATTCCTTAAAATACCGAAGCATCTACGGGCTGGAGGATATTTTGACCCTCTATCGCGGAACCATGCGCCATGTAGGGTTCAGCAAGGCATGGAACATGTTTGTGCAATTGGGCATGACCGATGATAGCTATACCATTCCGCATTCGGAAGAATTATCCTATCGGGCTTTTGTGAACCTGTTTTTGCCTTATTCCCCAACCGATTCGGTGGAATTGAAATTACGCCACAACCTGAAAATAGACCAGGATGATGTGATGTGGGACAAACTGGAAGAGCTCGATTTGTTTAATCCCAATAAAATCATCGGTATTAAAAATGCAACGCCTGCCCAAGCCCTGCAAAAAATATTAATGGACAAATGGACCTTGAAGCACGATGATAAAGATATGATCGTGATGTACCATAAATTTGGCTACGAATTGAACGGTGCCAAAAAACAAATAGACAGTAGCCTTGTCGTCATAGGTGAAAACCAAACCTACACCGCAATGGCAAAAACCGTGGGACTGCCCGTGGCCATTGCTGCTTTAAAAATCCTGAATAAGGAAATTACCACCCCAGGGGTACAGATTCCCATTACCAAAGAAGTCTATACTCCTATTTTGGAAGAATTGGAAACCTTTGGTATTTCCTTCAATGAGAAACATGTACCGTATATGGGCTACAACCCCAACAACGTACATGCATAAAAAAAGCCGTCGTAAAGACGGTTTTTTTTAAATTATCTTCGGTTCAGGAACATCGAAATAAAGTACAGTAACGTGGCCAACGAACCCAGCGCTGCCACTACATAGGTTCTGGCGGCCCATTTCAGGGCATCTTTGGCCCCCGCATGTTCTTGTTGGGTTACCATACGGCTGCTTTCCAACCAAGCCAAGGCCCTTTTACTGGCATCGTACTCTACGGGAAGCGTTATGAACGCAAATACCGTAGTGGCGGCAAAAAGGATAATCCCAATAAGGAATAGCGAATTTCCTAACATTCTAAGGGAGCCCATACTAATTAGTATCAAGCCCGCCATGATCACAAAATTTGAGAGCTTACTGGCTACGCCCACAACGGGCACAATGGCAGAGCGCATCTGTAACCAGCTATACGCCGTGGCGTGTTGTACCGCGTGGCCGCATTCGTGCGCAGCAACTGCGGCCGCAGCAGCATTACGTTGCATGTAGACCCCTTCACTTAAGTTTACGGTTTTGTTGGCCGGATTGTAATGGTCGGTCAACATCCCCGGGGTGGAAATAACCTGTACATCGGTAATGCCATTATCAGAAAGCATTTTTTCGGCGATTTCCTTTCCGCTCATGCCATTTTGAAGATGGACTTTGGAATATTTTTCAAATTTGCTTTTCAGCCGGTTTTGCACATACATGCTCACCAAAAAGATGATACCGGCCATGATATAATATCCTAACATTGTTTTCTTGTTTTATTGAATTAAATATAGTGAACTTTTCAGCAAAAAGTTTGCCTAATATCACCAACTGCCATTTCGGCAATATTATTTTTTGGATTTGAAGGTCAATTTGAAATACACCAGGACAAAAGCAAGGATAGCGGTCACAATATTGGCCACAATTACCGATAGGCTCCCTACCATAATCCCATAGACCAGCCACAATACAATCCCCACAAAAAACACCGAATACATGGTTAATGACAACCCTTCCACGTTTTTGGTTTTCCAGGTTTTCACTACTTGAGGCACAAAAGCGCTTGTGGTTAAGGTTGCGGCAATGAGCCCAATGATTTCTGCCGAATCGATTTCCATTACCCTACAATGTTGATGATTCTTCCCGGAACCACAATTACTTGCTTGGGGGTCCTTCCCTGCAATTGCTCCTGGGTTTTGTCATACGCCAACACGGCTTCTTCAATTTGGGCAGGAGTTAAATCGAGAGGCAACTCCAGCTTAAAACGCATCTTCCCGTTGAAGGAAACCGGGTATTCCTTACTGCTTTCCACCAAATACTTTTCCTCAAACTGGGGGAAAGGCACCGTGGAAATACTTTCGGTATGGCCTAATTTTTCCCAGAGTTCCTCGGCAATGTGCGGGGCATAGGGCGAAATCAATACCGCCAAGGGCTCCAACACCTCACGACTGGTACATTTTTGCGCGGTGAGTTCATTTACCGCAATCATAAAGGTAGACACCGACGTATTAAAGCTAAAATGCTCAATATCTTCCTCTACTTTTTTGAGGGTCTTGTGTAAGGTTTTTAAGCTGTCTTTACTAGCGGGATCGTTTGTTACGTTAAAGCTATCCTCTGTGCCGTTGTGATATAGTTTCCAAAGTTTCTTAAGGAACCCGTGAACGCCTGTAATCCCAGCGGTGCTCCAAGGCTTGGCTTGCTCCAAGGGACCTAGGAACATCTCGTACATGCGCAGGGTGTCTGCCCCGTACTGGGCACAAATATCATCTGGGTTGACGACATTGTACTTGGACTTGGACATTTTTTCGACTTCGCGGGTTACTTTGAAAGAGCCATCTTCCTCCTTTATAAATTCTGATTTTTTTGATTCTACACGCCACTTTCTAAACCCTTCAATATCTAATTCATTCTGATGGTTAACTAAAGAAACATCAACGTGAGTCTTTATTGAATTTCCATAGGATACATCGATATAATTAACTTCAGGAAACTTTTTTTGAAAAAGATTTTTGAAATAATATTCCTTTTCATTAAAAACCTTACTTAATCTAGAATCTTGAGGGTTATTTAAAAAGTCTAAATAAATACTTTCTGATACTAGAATAAAGCTTTGGTCTTTTATTTCATTTACAAAGTTCAACAATAATTGAGAAGAATTATCTTCCTCTCCCCAAGTAACACTTAAAGGGAAAACTTCAATAAAACCACTCTCCCCCAAGATCATTCCTTGGTTGATCAATTTTTTTACGGGCTCATCCACGGGTAAATACCCACGGTCATGCATGAATTTGGTCCAAAACCGGGTGTACAATAAATGGCCCGTAGCGTGTTCGCTTCCGCCCAAATACAAGTCCACGTTTTGCCAATAGTCCAAGGCTTCCTTCGAGGCAAATTCGGCATCATTGTGCGGGTCCATGTATCGAAACATATAGCAGCTACTGCCCGCCCAGCCTGGCATGGTGTTCAATTCCAGTGGAAAAACGGTTTTGTGATCAATCAAATCGTTGCTTACCACCTTATTTTTTATGGTGTCCCACGCCCAAACCTCGGCACGGCCCAAGGGTGGTTCCCCCTCTTCGGTGGGCAGGTATTTTTCTACTTCTGGGAGGGTAAGCGGTAAATGCTCCAAGGCAATCATTTGGGGCATGCCGTTTTGGTAATATACCGGAAAAGGCTCTCCCCAATACCGCTGGCGGCTAAACACCGCATCGCGCAAACGGTAGTTGATTTTGCCCTTGCCCTGGCCTTTGGCCTCCAAGGCTTCGATGGCCTTTTGGGTAGCATCGGCATAGTTCAATCCGTTTAGGAAATCGCTGTTGGCAATGAGGGTATTGTCTTTATCGGCAAAGGCTTCTTCATTAATATCAACCCCTTCAAAAATATTGGGGATGGGCAAATTGAAATGCTTTGCAAAATCATAATCGCGCTGGTCGCCACACGGCACCGCCATGACTGCACCGTTCCGTGGAAGCCGGCCAATACATAATCGCCTATCCAAATGGGGATGGCTTTGCCCTTGCAAAAGGATGTACGGCATAGGCTCCTTGGGGAAGACTTCCCGTAATGGTTTTGACATCGGCCATCCGGTCGCGTTCACTACGCTTGGCCGTAGCCCCAATGTAGTCCTTCACGGCATTTCTTTGGCTATCGGTCACAATTTGTGATACCAGTTCATGTTCGGGGGCCAACGTCATAAAACTAACCCCAAAAATGGTATCGGCCGCGTGGTAAAGACTTCAATTTGGGCATCGCGATCTTTTACCTTGAAGGTAACGGAAGCACTTTGAACGGTCCATCCAGCTGGTTTGGGAATCCAAAAGGCTGTGGCCAATCAATATTATCCGAATCCATTCACAAACGCTGTGCATAGTGTACGCGCACGCCCACTGCTTCATCTTTTTTCGCACCACGGGATAACCGCCCTGTCTGGAAACGCCGTTCACGATCTCGTCATTGGCCAGTACGGTTCTGAATTCAGCACCAGTTTACTTCGGTTTCGGCAAGGTAGGTAAGGCGGTATTTTTAGAAGTATTTGTTGTTTTTCTCGAAGAAAAAGTAGCCCAACTGTCGCCGAAAAACGGCTACATCATCATCACAAGCAGCATTTACCTTTTATTTCCTTCCGGAAGCAAAGATCCTTTCCAATTCGCTATTGGGTTTGGCTTTATCCTCGGTTTTATCATACCAGCTTTCAAAAACAAATTGAATGAAAATCCACTGCGTCCATTTGTAGCCAATCGGGTCACTGGTACGCACTTCGCGGCTCCAGTCAAAACTAAAGCCCATTTTATCGAGCTTATCTTCGGTAACTCCTTTATAACATTGTCACGATAGTTATCTTGATCAATCGAAGCTGATAAATTTTATCAATTGCTTCGCCTAATTGTCCGCCAGCATTAATATAACGTTCTAGGTAACATTTCCTTTGTCATCTAAACAACCTTCAATGTTAATTCTTGTTGTATTAGCGGTGTGTTGCCCTGTTTGAAATGGCATACTGTTCGGCAGGCGGCAATCCGTAGTTATCAGCCTTGCGGTGTAACATTAAACCCTTTGTGGCGTTTGTAACGAGCGTAAATATCACTGGCAATATACCCTAGCGGATGGCCTACGTGCAACCCGGCCCCTGAAGGATAGGGAAACATGTCCAATACGTAGTATTTGGGTTTATCGCTTTGGTTTTTGGCTTTGAAGGTTTGCTTTTCTGCCCAAAATTTTTGCCATTTGGCTTCGATATCGTTGAAATGATATTTACTCATGCGTTCTGTTTCAAAAAGAAAGGGCAAAATTACGCTTATTGTACGAATAGTAAAAGTTTAAACGTTAGTATTCAATAGAAGTAAAAAACCTTGTATTTTTACACCACCAATTTTCATGCATTATGTCCTCTTCCTTTGAAAAGTATCAAAAACGACGCTTGATATCTTCCTATTTTTCGGTAGTTTTAAGTATATCCCTGGTCCTTTTCTTATTGGGATTGTTGGGACTTTTGGTATTGAATTCCAAAAAAGTTGCCGATCACTTTAAGGAAAAAATTGCCTTGACTGTTTTCTTGAAAGATACCGCCAAACAAGTGGAAATTGATCAACTTCAACAGAGTTTGGCCTTGGCAGAGTATACCAAAAGTGCCACTTTTGTTTCCAAAGAGCAAGCGGCCGAAGAACACAGCGCTACCATTGGGGAAGACTATATGGAATTTTTGGGGGCCAATCCACTTCAAAACAGTATAGATTTGTACATGAACGCCGATTACGTTTCGGAAGAAAAAGTAGAGGAAATAAAAAACGAACTCATGGCAAAAGATTTTGTGGATGATGTGGTATACGACAAGCCCCTTATTTCAAAACTGAACGAGAACATCAAAAAAATATCCTTTTGGGTATTGATTGTTAGTGCAATCTTTCTGTTTATTGCAGTATTGCTCATAAACAGTTCCATTCGTCTTTCGGTGTATGCCAAACGCTTTACCATTAAAACCATGCAAATGGTGGGAGCCACCAAAAGTTTTATTCGTCGCCCCTTTATTTGGAAGAACATACAACTGGGCATCATTGGTTCCCTCATTGCCATTGCCGGTATTGCCATTATTTTGTATTATTTGGACAAAAACTTTCCGCAATTGCAGTTTATGCAAGATACATTGTTGATTGGAGGACTTTTTCTGTTTGTCTTGGCAATGGGGCTGTTAATTAGTTGGTTAAGCACCTTTTTTGCCACCCAGCGATTCTTGAATTTACGAACCGATGAGCTCTACTATTAATTAAAAACGTACCTTGTACACTTAGTAAACGATTCCCATGGGAGAGAAAAAACGCAAAGAAGAAGCCAAAAACCAGTCCTTTATTTTCGAAAAGAAAAATTATACGTTTATGCTTATTGGCATTGCTTTTATCGCCATTGGCTTTATCTTGATGGCCGGAGGTGGTAGTGATGACCCCAACGTATTTAATCCGGAAATTTACAGTTGGCGACGTATTCGCTTGGCACCTGCCTTCATTTTAATAGGTTTCGGTTTTGAAGTCTACGCTATTTTGTTGAATCCCAACAAAGAGAAATAACCCATGACTACTTGGGAAGCTATTGTTCTTGCCATTATTGAAGGCATTACTGAATTTCTCCCGGTTTCCTCCACCGGACATATGATTGTGGCTTCTTCCCTCTTTGGGATTGCCCATGAAGATTTTACCAAACTTTTTACCATTGTGATCCAGCTAGGAACCATCATGAGCGTTGTGGTTCTCTACTTCAAAAGGTTTTTTCAATCGCTTCATTTTTATTACAAGCTCTTTGTGGCTTTTCTACCGGCCGTTGTGTTGGGATTGTTGCTTAGTGATTTTATTGATAGCTTACTGGAAAACCCTATAACTGTTGCCATTTCCTTAATCCTTGGAGGGTTCATTTTATTGAAAGTAGACGATTGGTTTGGTGATGGAGAGGAAACCGAAATATCCTACCTCACAGCGCTGAAAATTGGATTTTTCCAATGCTTGGCCATGATTCCTGGGATATCAAGAAGTGGTGCCAGTATTGTAGGCGGGATGACACAAAAACTTTCCCGAACCGTGGCCGCCGAATTTTCCTTTTTCCTGGCCATTCCCACCATGCTGGGAGCCACGGTAAAGAAATCGTATGACTACTACCAAGCTGGATTTGAGCTTTCTTCCCAGCAAGTAAACCTATTAATTATTGGGAATGTGGTGGGTTTTGTGGTGGCACTGATTGCTATTAAATCCTTTATCGATTACTTAAGTAAGCACGGCTTCAAATTATTTGGCTACTACCGTATTATCATAGGCGTTGTTATTTTGCTTGTCCACTTTTTTGTTCAAAAGCTTACCGTAATCTAATGACGGCAGAAGACTACAAAGATGGACAAGTGATCTTGATTGATAAGCCCTTGGAATGGACTTCCTTTCAGGTGGTGAACAAAGTGCGTTGGTTACTTCGAAAACAATTTCAACTAAAAAAACTAAAGGTAGGGCATGCAGGAACGTTGGATCCCTTGGCCACAGGGTTGTTGATTTTATGCACGGGGAAATTCACCAAAAAAATTGAAACCTACCAAGCACAGGAAAAAGAATACACCGGCACCATTACCTTGGGCGCCACTACGCCCAGTTATGATCTGGAAACCGAAATCAATAAAACCTTCGATATTTCGGAAATTACCGAAACCCAAATCCGCCAAACTACCCAACAGTTTTTGGGAGAAATTGAACAGCAACCCCCTGTTTTTTCAGCATTGAAAAAAGACGGGAAACGCCTGTATGAGTTTGCGCGTGCAGGGGAAGAGGTAGTGGTTCCAGCAAGGAAAATAACCCTATCGGCTTTTGAAATTACAACGGTGGATTTGCCCAACATCGCCTTCAGGGTGGTTTGTAGCAAGGGGACCTATATTCGCTCCTTGGCACACGATTTTGGGAAGGCGTTGCACAACGGTGCCCATCTATCGGCATTACGGCGTACCCGGATTGGAGATTATTCGGTAGATGAAGCGGTATCCCTTTCTGTTTTTGAAGATTCCCTCAAAAAATCCTAAAAAAACCGTTAAACCTTTGCGTTCCATTAGATTATTACACAAAAAAGCCTTCTTTTTGTAGCATGAATTTCAATTATTCTTATCGTGCTTTTCTCATTTCCAGCCTCTTGGTGGGTAATTTGATTTTGCTATTGGTGAGTGTGAAGTTGGGGGGGAAAGCGCCCGAAAAGGAAGAAACCCTTCCTGTAGAATATGCCGAAATACTCCCCGAAGAACAGGAAATAGCCCTTTCGACCACCACCGAAAAAGAAGCAGTTGAAACTAACAAGGCCTATAACGAGGCGGAAAAATTCATTAGTGACATAGAAAATTCCCGTGAAGAAGAAGCTCAGGAAGTCACTACGGAAGGGGAAACCTACAACATGGAAGCTTCAGGCGGCACGATCGATTTCAGTAAGGCGCAGGACCAATTGGATAAAGCAAAGGAGACGTTGGAGGAAGCCGCAAAAAAGAAATCGAAAAAGTCAAAATCGGCAAACCGAAGAACAACCAATTACTACAGTTTGGTGGGAAGGGATGATCTTTACCTCCCCAATCCTGTATATACCTGCGATGCCGGAGGAAAAATTGTCATTACCATAGAAGTAAATGAATTAGGAAAAGTGGTCAAAACTAGCTACAATGCTACGCTTTCCACTACCACCAATGGTTGCTTAATTGATGCTGCCCTGGCATATGCAGCAGAAGCCCGGTTTACTACTCTTGCAACAAAACCCAAGCAATTGGGAACAATTACATATCTGTTTCCGGGGCAGGAATAATTTTGTATTTTTCGTTTCTAAACTTTTTTCATGAAAACAAGATGTGCCTGGTGTGGCGATGATCCACTCTATGTTCGCTACCACGATGAAGAGTGGGGCGTTCCCGTAAAAGATGATCATACATTGTTTGAGTTTTTGATTTTGGAAACCTTTCAAGCGGGACTTAGTTGGATTACGGTACTACGAAAAAGGGAACACTTCAGAAAAGCATTTGATCATTTTGATTATCAAAAAGTGGCAAAATATGACGATGCCAAAATTGAGGCCCTACTTCAGAATGAAAATATTATTCGCAATAAGTTAAAGGTTAAAGCCGCCGTCACCAATGCCCAGGCCTTTATGGAAATTCAAAAGGAATTTGGCAGTTTTAGCAACTATATTTGGGGATTTGTGAACGGAAAGCCCATTAAAAATTCCTTAAAACATTTAAAGGATGCTCCTGCCAATACGCCATTGAGTGATCAAATAAGCAAGGATCTAAAAAAACGCAGTTTTAAATTTGTGGGGACCACTGTTGTATATGCCCATATGCAAGCTACAGGCATGGTAAATGACCATTTAATGGATTGTTTTCGGTATTCTGAAGTTTAATTGGAGGAGTAGGATAGCAAATAGGGGTTATGTTCAATATCTTCGTTTAGTGCCTTCAAGCTTTGCTTGTAGCGGAACAAGACCAATTCTGTACTCAATTCTTCGGTTTCAAACACTTTTTCATACCACTTCTTGGCGCTTTTGTAATCCCCGTTAAAGTAATGGGCATTGGCCAAGTCAAGATACACTTTTGGCGTTCCATAACCTTCTTTGATTACCTGCTCGTATACTTTTGCCAAATCAATATCCTTATTCACATCAATGGAAGGCGTTTCCTGTGCGTGTCCCAACTGAATGGACATCCAGAAAAGCAATGTGAAGGATATACATAAGCGTTTCATAAAGAAGATTTGGGAAAATACTGATGCTAATTTGCTGATATTCTGTTTAAAAAACAAATTTATGGGTTTAAAAACACCTAGGTAATGATAAAATCTTCTTTTAGAAAGAAAAAACGCCCAACATTGGGCGTTTTTGTAGTAGAAATTCTAGTCTGTTAGTATTTAACGACTTTTCTCACAAGCGTTCCAAAACTACCCTCAAAAGTAACCAAAAGAGTTCCACTCCATTCGGGGTTCAATTGTAGGGTTATAATACCATCCCCACTTTCTAGTGAGGATTCATACAACAATTGCCCCAATATATTGTGGATGGAAACCGTGACGGGCCCTTGTATTTGATTGAGGTTAAAATTGACTCTGTCATGGGTGGGGTTGGGATACGGTGCCGAAAGATTTTCTTCAGCCCAATCTGTCACCGAAAGTTCTTCCAACTGGATAGTCCAATAACCCGACGGGGCAACAATAGGACGGCTCATGGTTTTTCCAGAATTGGCCTCTGCTTCAATATAATATTCTACATTGGTAAAGGTGCTGGGCATCGTAAGGGTAGCAGACCAGTTGTCTCCACTTACCAACGCCATGGGGGTTTCGGTGAACGTTGTTGCACCCGCTTCCCTCCAAAAAACAGAAGCGTTATTAATCCCCGAAACATGTTTGATCATGGCATCCAACTGTACCGAAGCATTGGGCAGGGAGGCCTCCACCGGTTGATGGACAATCCACAAGGGATCTGCTACTCCAATGGAGTGGGTAATGCAGTGAATGGCCCCCAAAAGGGAAATGAGGTTTTCACCCGCGTTATCCACATCAATGCCCACAATATTATACCCGGGCAATAATGCCTGCCATTGTTCCAAAGCAGGCGTATCCACCTCTGGACGGTACGTGGGAACCAGTACTGTTTTATTAATAAAAACAGCGTTGGTAAAAGTTCGGTAATAGCCTCCAGTATCAGGATAACTTCCAGTGCTACTGGGGGGAGCATCCATCCAAGCGACTTTATAGGGAGTGCCAAAGGGAGATTGAAAATTGTTAAGCACGTAATTGATGTTTGCCTCAATTTGAGGCCCATCGGCAACCCCTTCGGGGTATTTGCTTACCAAAAGCGTTTCTTCATCGAGCAATTTCATGTGCATGTCAATATGGTGGATTACGTCATATGGCAAGGTCTCCATTTTGATATAGGTATCTATTCCCATGTAATCATTCATGATCCCATCGATTTGTGCCTCTGTTTTAGGGGAAACACCATACGGATTCCCAGCGGCATTTTCGTTCAAAATGAGATTTGAGGCAAAAGCGGTTCCCAAGCCATCACTCATAAAATTGCCTCCCGTATTTACTAGGTCGTTGGTTCCAGAGGTTGTGCCATAATATGGAATTCCCACTAGGTTTGCATGGGCTTCGGGCATGACATCATCGTTGGGCCGTGGACGATTATAAATCCAATCCACCAATGCTCTTTCCCCTACATCATCACTGTAAATGGTATTTCCGCCATAATCACGAATCCAAATACTGTTCCACGGCTCATTCATAAAAGTGACATTGGTAATATCCACTCCGTTATTAGTTAAATAACTTGACACCGAGGCCGCATTTTGGGTAGTGATTATGACCTTACACTCCTGAACCGCTGCGGCGACAATTTGACGTAGTATTCCTTGAAAATTGGACTCCCAGGTCACCACAAGGTATTCAATCTCTTCCCACTCGGCCATGGTACGCACTGGGCCCGCAGGAGGATCGGTAAAACGGGTATTTTTAAACTGAAATTGGGAAACAAGAGATTTCTCCTGTTCAGTAAAATTCTTCGGTAGCAGTTCCTGTGCCGAAAGCATTCCGGAAATCAACAATAGGAAAAGAAGGGAAATCTTTGAGGAATAATTTTTCATTTTTTAAACAAATTTTGCCCCTAATATACTGAAATTGATTCTTAAAGAAGGTATTTAACCATCATTGTTTCAAGTAGCCCATAAAAACCTCCCTGGGTATTTCCCTGGCACCTAAACTATGTAGATGCTCTGTAAACACTTGACAATCGATCAACTGATACTGCTTTTCCTTTAATTGTTCAACCCAATGGTACAATCCCACCTTCGATGCGTTGCTTTCCAAAGAAAACATGCTTTCCCCGCAGAACACACCAACCTCGGGTACATCGACGCCATAAAGTCCGCCAACCAATCGATTCCCGTTCCATACTTCTACCGATAACGCATGGCCCAACTCATGAAGCCTTTGATAGGCTGCTGTCATTTCTTGGGTAATCCAAGTTCCTTTTTGTCCGGTCCGCTTCACCTGGGCGCAATGGCGAACTACTTCCGAAAAATTTTGGTTGAAGGTAACGGTAAATGTTCCCGAATGGAGGGTTTTTCGAAAACTTTTGGAAACATGGAATTCCTCCAAAAAAAGCACCATCCTAGGATTGGGGCTCCACCATAAAATGGGTTGGTTTTCTTCATACCAAGGAAAAATTCCCGAACGGTAGGCTAGTAATAACCGCTTTGGCGAAAGGTCTCCGCCTAGGGCTAATAATCCCTCTTCAGTGGCTTGGGAAACCTTGGGAAAAGTAAGGGCTGAAGAAAGGTAAATCATTGTATTTCAATACTGAAAACTGTTAAAAAAAGATTTTCATTTTCAAATCTCAAACATTTTCAGGACATTTAAAGGCTTTTTTGGCACCAACTACACTATTTGTTCATCATTGTTTGCAATTTGCACTGCCAATAAGCACCTAACCCAAAACTAACCTCGTTTGTTTAAGCCAAATAAACGAGGTTTATTTTTCTTCAAACAACTTTTAGAAAGGCAAGTCGTCGTGGTCTTCCTCGCTAAAATCGGAGATAGGCTCAAAAGCATCTTCCGCAGGGATGGGGGGCATGTTGCCCGAAGGAGCCGTATCCAGGTTCTCAATACGCCATCCTTGAATGGAATTAAAATACTTGGTCTCCCCTTGCGGATTTACCCACTCGCGGCCTCTTAGGTTGATGCTTACCTTGACGGTTTGACCCACTTTATAATCATTCAAAAGATCGGTTTTGTCCTGCACAAACTCAATCATGATATGTTGGGGGTATTGTTCCTCGGTGGTAACAACCAATTCCCTTTTTCTAAATCCATTGCTCCCAAAGGTTTGGGTTTCACCTATTACTTTTACTTTTCCTTGTACTTCCATAATCACGTATATTAAACTACTTTTTAATTAATATGTTCCAAGCTTCCTGTAGCTTTCCTTGCACTAAAAGTTCATGCGCCTTTTGATGATCTTCCAAAGCTGTGCTGGCAAATTGTTGGGCTCCCTCTGGCAATTGTTCAACATTTCCTAGCATCCCCAGATCATTGCCCGTTAAAATCATACTGTTTTTAATGGGTGCAGGCAAAGCGTCTACCCCAATCCCTAGTGAAGAAAGGGGTTTGGGCACTTCAAAAAGACCTTCTTTGGCACGGGAATACCAATTGCCTCCCATGCGGGCCACGGTATCTATTTTAAGGGGATCAATGACCCCTTTTTCATCCAGAATACTTTCCTGCATGTGCAGCTTCAGTACTTCGGCAATGATTAAATTTCCCGCTCCGCCATGATTTCCCAGTGAAATGACTTCATTTACCTTGCATTCAAACTGAACGGGGGCCTCGGCCACGCGAGGGGGTTTTACCATTTCGGAAGGAAGTTCGGTAAATCCCGCCTTGACAAATTCGTTCACCCCTTTGGGGTATTCGGTAGAAGAAAGACTCATTTGCTGTACCATGGCATAGCTCACAATGTTGATAACTACTTCTTTGGTCTCCAAAATATTCTCCAAGGTATGCTTCACCGTATTGTCCTTTACCCTACGGGCAGGGGAAAAAACCATAATGGGTGGTTTTGCGCTAAAGACATTAAAAAAACTATAGGGGGAGAGGTTCACATTCCCTTGTGCATCTATGGTACTGGCAAAACAAATGGGCCGTGGGGAAACAGCTCCTAAAAGATACCCATGAAGTTGAGGGGTGGGAATATCGCCCGGCAAAATACTTATCATGCCACAAAAATACCGTAATCCATAAAGTTCAAAAAATTATAGTGCACAATAATATTAACAGATTTCCATTATCTTTAAACGGAAATAGTCCTTGTATGCAGAATAAATTGGCGCTTACCCGTTGGCTTTTTGTCTTCGTTTCGGTGATCATTATTAGTTTGATTTTATGGAATACCTATCAATTTTTTACGCAATTGAAGGAAAACGAACGTGCCAAAATGAAAATTTGGGCAGCGGCACAGGAAGAAATCAACCAGATAGACATCACTAGCGAAAACTGGAACAGCAAGTTGATTATCAGTGTACTTCAGGGCAATACCACTACCCCCATGATTCTGTATAGCCCCAAAGAAGATGTGTATATTGGGAATAATATTGACACGACCCTGTTAAGCAATCCCAAAAAAAGGGACCAGCTTATTAACCAATTCAAATCGGATTACAAGCCTATTGACATTATTTATAAGGAGGAAATACTCCAAACCATTTATTATGGAAATTCCCCCATCATTAATAAAATAAAATACTACCCTGCGGCGCTTATTGTCATTATTGTCTTGTTTTTCCTTGCGGTCTATTTTTTCTTCCAAACCTCAAAATCGGCAGAACAAAACAAATTATGGGCGGGGATGGCAAAGGAAACAGCACACCAGATTGGAACCCCGCTTTCTTCATTAACGGGCTGGTCTGAAATATTGAAAGAGGAACAAATAAACCCCGATTACATTGTTGAAATAGACAAAGACATCTCCCGCCTCAAAACAATTACCGAGCGTTTTTCCAAAATTGGCTCTGTCCCGGCATTGGAACGAAAAAATTTGGTTGAAGAAACCCAACATACCTTTGATTATCTTAAAGCCCGTACTTCAAAGTTGATTCATTTCGAACTAAAAACCCCTAGCCAGCCCATCTACGTAAACCTCAACCCGCAATTGTTTAGTTGGACCTTGGAAAATTTGGTGAAAAATAGCATCGATGCCATGCGTGGGCAGGGAACCATTACCATTGAAATTGCATCGGAACACAAAAAGGTTTTATTAAAAGTGAATGATACTGGAAAAGGAATCCCCAAAAAGGATTTCAAAAAAATATTCACCCCAGGATTTACCACCAAAAAGAGAGGGTGGGGCCTTGGGCTTTCCCTTTCCAAACGAATTATTGAAGATTATCACAAAGGGAAAATATTTGTACTGAAAAGCTCCAAAACCGAAGGTACCACACTGGAAATTTCCTTACCGCAAATAAGCTAAATGACTACCACAAAACACTTGCTACATAGCGCTAGGCTCAACAATAACTGCCCCGAGTGCTTCTCTACCGAAGGACTTGAAATTTCCTTTTCACAGGAAGAAGTTTCCACAAAATTATATTCCAAAGCCCATCCCAAAATAGAAGAAGTTTTGTATTGCCATAACTGTAACCACACTATCTATCCTGTGAATTGGACCGATGACATAGAAAGGGTGTACCAGTACCACAAAAAATTGGCAAAACCCAAAAGCAGTTCCATTAGGCTGAAGCCTTTGGCCCTCCTTATCCTTGCCTTTGATGCGATTGCCATAGCGGCTATCGTTTATTACTTTGTATTCCGCTAAAGGTTGCTGTTGATTTTTTGTGCCAAGGCACTCATTTCGGAAGCCGCCACCGATACTTTATGCTGAAAGGTCATGTCGCGCATTTCATTGATAGGAATTAAGTGCACATGTACATGCGGCACCTCCAGGCCAATAACCGAAACCCCTATTCGTTTGCAAGAAACCGATTTCTCAAGGGCTTTGGCAACTTTATAAGAAAACTTCATCAAGGCCTGATAATGAGTTTCTTCCATATCGAACACCTTGTTTATTTCTTGCTTGGGCACACAAAGCGTATGGCCCAGGGCATTGGGGTTGATGTCCAAAAAAGCGATGAATTGATCATCCTCGGCTACTTTGTAGCAAGGTATTTCACCATTGATTATTTTAGTAAAGATAGAGGCCATTAGTCGCGGCTTATTTCTAAAATTTCAAATTTCATGGTACCATTAGGTACTTGTATTTCTGCAATTTCCCCTACTTCTTTCCCAAGCAATCCTTTGCCAATGGGAGAATCTACCGATATCTTCCCAGTCTTTAAATCGGCTTCACTTTGGGCAACCAATTTATAGGTCATCTGCATCCCATTGGTTTGGTTCTTTATTTTGACCGTAGAGTGCACCAATACTTTAGATGTGTCTAGTTGTGATTCGTCAATCAAACGGGCATTGGCAACAATTTCCTCCAATTTTGATATGCGAAGCTCCAGCATCCCTTGTGCTTCTTTGGCAGCGTCATATTCAGCATTTTCACTTAAGTCCCCTTTGTCGCGGGCCTCAGCAATGGCTTGCGAAGCCTTTGGACGTTCCACGTCTTTCAAGTGATTTAATTCGTCCCTTAATTTTTTTAATCCCTCGGCGGTGTAATAAGATACTTTACTCATAACTTCATCGTTTTATTCATATTCGTTCCCTTTCAAAATTTTGATTGATCGATAAGGTGCGGGAACGAAAAAATCCCATGCGCGACGGGATTTGATACAAATATACTAAAAATTTGCTTGCGAGATAATTGTTGTACTTTTATGGACCAAAATATTGCAATGACTAAGCTATTTTTTACCCTTTTTTTCGGAACCCTACTATTGAGTTGTGGAAACAATAACAACAATAACAACCTCAATAACAACCCCTACCTTACCCCGCCCATTGTCAGCTTGAATTTAAACCTCAACCTTCCCGGAATACAACCCTTTAAAGTTTCCAGGAAATTCAGCCATACTAAGCCAACAGGGAATAAAGGGATTGTAATCTATAATGTAAACAACGACCTATACACCGCCTTCGATTTAGGTGATCCCAATCATATCCCCAATTCCTGCTCCAAAATGACCCTAGAAGGTATTATTGCTACTTGCACCTGCAACGATGGCGGTCCTATGATATCGTCACTGGTCAAAAGAAGGGAACAAGGAAATCAAGAAGTATATCCCATGCTGCAATACCGTATTCAGCGAAACGGGAATTCCCTCACGCTCACCAATTAAAAATTCAATGTTGCCCCTATCATAAAATGAATCCCGGCTTGGGGGTAATATCCAGCTCCTTATAGACAGTTTATGGTACCTGGATTTGTAAAATCATCGTCATAGGTATAAAAATAGCCGTTGGAAACATAGGCTACATCAAAAAGATTATTCACTATGCCCGAAAGCTGGAGTGAAGTTGCAAAAGGCAATTTCCTTAAGGTATAGTTAATGCTAAAATCATTGAGAAAGTAGGCCTCCAATTTTGAAGCTTTACTATCTATATTTCCCATATATTGTTCTCCTACATATTTGAAAACCGAGCCAACTGCATGTTTTCAAAGGAGTATATAAAAGACTATTGGCCGCAATTAAAGAGGGTGAAAAGAGAAGTAGGTGCTTCCAAATCCACTAATGCACCATCCGGGGAAGCCACAAAATCGAGATTTTTATTATCGCTCCGAGCCATATTGGGACGAAGGACCCATTTTTCGAAAAGGGAATTACCGCTTCTACTTCGGGCCCAAGCTTGATAACTTTTCCGCTGGTGGCCCTAATGGGGGGCACCTGTCAAGCCTGTGAGGACCAACTGGTCCTGTAATCATAAAATACACATTACTATTGACGCGGTTTCGGAATGGAACCGCCATCCCGAAATTCATAGTCGTTCAGTTTCTCGGCCGTAAAAACACCTTCCTCAAAGTCGTTCCTCCTGAGTTCACGGTGGGCTTTCCCATAGGAGGCATACAAATGATGGCGCTCATTGATCCGAAACCCAACGCCTGCTTTGAGATTAAAAAAAGCATACGTTCTATTTTCACTCAATGGAATAACATCGAAGTTGTCCCGAGGTCCTGTAATTTAAAAATCGTCCTTGAAGGTCTCCAAAAAGCTCCATTGCTCATTCAATTGCCAACTGGCTTTGCTAAAAAGCGTACATTCATTTTTATCACCATTGCCAGCATAGTAACGATCTCCCAACTCACTAGTGCCCGCAAACCGTGCCCAGATGACCTCCCCAAAATGATCCCCACCATAGTAGCTGTAAAACGCCCAAGCAGTTAGGTCCCAATTATTTTTTTTGTAATTGACAATTGCATTGTACATAAAAGTCATTATTGAGCCACCTTCTTCGCACCAAATCGGAAGTTGTGATGGTCTCCCCGCCTATTTCCACAGGATCAATCCCATAAAAAGCGAGGTTGGCATTGTTTGAAAAATTGACATTTTGCTCATACCATTCATCAATGTATTCTTCAAAATAGCCCCTACCGTGGGTATAATTTAAAGAAAGCTGCGCACTCAGTGTGGGATTGAATCGATGGCTTGCCAGTAGCTGAACATGGTCTTGGGAATAGTTATCTACACGGTTTGATAGAATCCTTCAAAATTCCCTTCACTATCAAATTGAATCCCAGCGAGTTATAGGTTCTATCGGTTTCCAACGTAGCCGCATCAATACCGTACCATGCTTGATAGGTAATTTCCTTTCCGCCGAAAGTAAGCACCTTGATTTGGTGTTTTGGTTTGAAAAGCACCTTGAAGGAAATAGGATTTTAAATCAATGGAAGCCCTATCTATATAACCGTTTGAAGAAATTTGGAAGATCTTCCCGAAAATTCCACGTGATCCTTTGCCAATCCGATTACTAAATTTTGCCGTATGCTTCCACGTTCAAAAGACCTAACTATTCGAAAATTGAAGCAAACCCCTTTTCTGAAATAGCATCACTGGCAATATTCAAACTTGCACCGAAAACCCCTGAACCATTCGTGGAAGTACCCACCCCACGTTGCAGTTACCAACTTTCCACCCGAAGAGGCAAATCGAATGAATCTACCCAAAAAGTGCCTTGGCTTTCTGCATCATTAAATGGAATACCATTAATGGTCACATTCACGCTGGAGGCATCACTCCCGCGAACGCGAATTCCGGTATATCCTACCCCAGCTCCAGCATCGCTGGTGGTAACCACGGCAGGCAAGAAATTCAATAAAATAGGCAAATCCTGTCCCAAATTCCGCTGGGCAAGCTCCTCCTTGTTTACATTGGAATGGGTAATGGGAGAAGTGGCTTTCACCCGAAGACGGCCTTTAAAAAAACGGCATCAAGGGTTTCTACTTTTGTGGTGTCAATGGGTTGCACGGGTTCCTGTGCTAGGGCATAGGTTGCCATGAGCAGGAAACATGCAATGTTCAATAATGGTTTCATTCGTAAAAAGTTTACGAATAAAAGGGGTCATTATTCTGGGTTAATAAAATGGTTTACACGTCATTGGAAATAAATATCCTGCCCGCCGGCTTATTTTCCTAAACAGCATTACCTGTTCCAGGTTCAATGGGTATAATCTCAGCCGCGATGGTATTTAAAAAAATGTATCAAAAAGCACCCCTTTTGAGATGTGCGGCAAAGATACGTAGATAAAAAATCAAACTTCAAATTTCAAGGAGAAATCCTTTGCAAAATACTAGAGGAAGAGGTTTGCGATTGGCTTTTTAACGCATTTTGTTTTGGCTTTCAAACGTTTTCAATAACCGATGCGAAGGTTTTGTTTTCTTTCAGGGTTTTGCCACCTTTAGGTTTTGCTCCAGCAATGCAAAGAAGCGTTCCATTACCAACTTTTTATTACGAAGCTGACTTCGTGTTTCCCCACATTGCAACACCAAAAGCCCTTCCGAAGAAAGCCTGGAGGCCCATTTGGATTGCAATAATTGTTTTTCGGATTCCGAAGTCCCCTGAAAGCAATACATTGAAGGAAACTTCCACTTTGGTCGAAGTTTTATTGACATGCTGCCCTCCAGCACCACTACTACGGACTGCTTTAAAAATAAGTTCGGAAAGGATAACTTCGGCGTCCATTAGGCATTGGGGCGGTGCTCTTTTTTCAACAAATCGTTTACGGTTTTCACAGGATTGAAAGTAATTTGAGGGACTTCCACAAAAACCGTGTTCCATTTTGCCATGGAGCCATTCCAAAGCCCTGGAAGTTCCAGTGCCTTCAAAGGCTTTCCGTTTTCATATTTTTTTGAAATAAAGCCCGTGTCTGGATCGGTGAACTGCAGCAGGTCAAATTTATTGCCTTTGTAATCCCGTAGGCCACATACCAAATCTACCGGATTAAAGTGGGTGGCCTCTTGCAGGGATGGTTTTTTGACGGTCATCTTCAAGATCGATCTGCGAGGTTTCCACAATTTGAAGTGATGTAACCCCTTCATCATTCTTTACCCAAAAAGGGCCTCCTCGGGAGCCCTGTATTGGAACCACCCACACATATACCCTAGAGGCGATTGAGCACTTCTATTAAATCTGAGCTACCGCTGAATGTCCTTTATGTTAAGTTCATTCCAAATGAAAGAATGGATTTCCTTCATTTTTCAGGGGTGATTTCGCCTTCCCAGTTCTTGTAGAAAACGAAATATCTTGGCTTGGAGCTTTATTAATTTACGCAAAACCTTTTTGTGAGCCTTATCTCTGGCACATATTCCTGGGCGGCCAGCCATCGATATTCTTGATAAAAACTAATATCGGCATTAATATGTTAAGGTTCAAAGCAATGCCCCGTACTTAGAAGGCGAAACACCAATTTGCCATTGTCATCCCGAAAAGGATTGTTGTCAAACGTTACCGCTAGGGTATTGGTTTCTTTTTTCTGAAAGGAATAGGTAATGTGGAATTTCTTTTTGGTTTTTCTACTTACCCGGCTCTTGATATTTTCAAATTCCTGTTTGAAACTTCCAAGGTCTTTTTCCGAAAAAGTAAAGTGTAGGTGCACATCCTCCCCTACTGCACAGTAGTGGGCCGCTTCAAAAAGTTGTTCCTCAAAGGCTGTGATGGCATATTTTTTATACTTATGAAAAGGGATTAACCCTTTGGGAAGGTTGGCATAGTTGAGCCCTTTTTCATCCAGTAGGGTCTTAGCAAAAAGATAAAAGCGCATTCCTTTGGAAGACTTTTTGTATTCGGGATAGAGGTTTCTAATTTTATTCCTCACCAAATTCACAAAGGCAAAGTCTGCCGTTCTACTGAAAAAGGTTTTTACCTGGTTATATTCTCCTTTTTTAATGAAGTCGCGGTATTGTTCTTTTTCTGGATCGAATTCATCCAAAAATTCATGTAAAAATTTGAACATACGGGTGGCAGCTCCCGAAGCGGGGACAAACTTAACCAGTTCCTTTTCGTCTTTGTGTGCTTCAAAATAGGCTTCGTATTTTTGGATTTCCTCTTTGGAAAGTACTTGAATGCCATTTTTGACCGAAGCTGTAGTTACGATATTAACAAAAGGAATCCCTCGAACAAAGGTTTCTATTTGCTTTACAATTTGATTGACCGTAAGGCTATTTTCTTCAATTTGCTTGAGATCCTTTTCACTTAGCATAATGCGTTCGCTTCAAATTTTCCAATACCGTCCGGGCCGTGCGCAATCTTTTTTTTGGATTCCCCGTAAGTTTTGTGAAAGGTAAATTATTGACTTTTAATGTAGCTTCAAACATACGAAATAGCATTGACCTATCATAAGGCCTGTCCCTTAAAATATCGGGCTCCCATGGCACGTCAATATCGGTAAGGAAGTAATGGTCATACGAATGGTGCTTTATGGCCTCAAGGATCTCTTCTGGGCAATACTTGTTGTAATAATAGTCACAATACACTTTCAATTCCAGCAAGTTGGTATCACAAAAAAGGAACTCCTTGGTTTTTTGGGCAGCTTCATTTTCGGCAGCCATCTGCCCTTGGGCTATGGGAACTAGATCTTCTCTGGAAATCAACTCCCCTTTGTCATGCCATTTCTTTTCCAAATACTCACGCATGTATTCGGGAATCCAATGGGTATGGTATATTTTGGCCAACTGCTTGGCAAGCGTGGTCTTTCCCGTAGATTCGGGACCAAAGAGCACTATTTTTAGGCAGCTTGAAGGTTGTTGTGTAAGTGTTTTTTCCATGCAAGGTATCCTTGTACGGCCAATATCGTAAAAATTAGGTATTGCAAAGATAACATTCCCAGGCCACGATATGCATAAAGGGGTACCGTGATCATATCGGCCAATATCCAAAGCGTCCAGTTTTCCAGTTTTTTGGTAGCCATATACCACATGGCCGTAAAGAAAATGCCGGAAGTGAAGATATCGATATAATTAGCCGTTTCCATTTCATAACCAAAACCAATATATACCAAATAGGTTACACACATGGTTATCACAAAAAGGACGAAACCCACTCCTTTTTCCTTTGCATTGGTTCGGGAAATAGGAACCACCTTTTTGTTATCCTTTTTACGGGCCCAATTCCACCATCCATAAATACTCATGATGGAATAGTAAAAATTCATCATCATATCCCCAAAATACTGGGCTTTATATAAAAGATACACCGTAATGACGGTCGCAACGAGTCCAGTGGGATACACCCAAATGTTTTCCTTTTTGGCATACCAAACACTAGCAATCCCAAAGACAAAAACAAGTGCCTCCAAGAGAATGTCCAGGAGAGAAGCCTCTTTATAAGGATCCAGAAAAAAATCAAAAATGGGGTTCATACTGGCTGCGATCGCTCTTCACGATTTTAATATACAATAACCCCTTATCAATGGCTTCCAATGCTATTTTCATTTCCTTTTGAAGCAACAGCATCACGGCATCATAGTCACCATAAACTTGGGTACTTAAGGGATTTTCCAAAACAGTGAGACCACTATTGCGTAAGGATTTTATAAAATTGATGATGGCAGGTTCATAATCATCCTGCAAAGGGGTCAAGGTAAGTGCTACGGAAATTTTCATATTATGGTTTTACTTCACTAAGGGAAAATTATTTTTCAAAAGCGGTTCCCATCACAATCATATCAGCACCAGCCTCATAGGTTTGTTTAAGTTGCGCTTCGGTTTTGATTCCCCCTCCCACGATTAATGGAATACTAAGTTCTTTTTTTACTGCCGAAACAATTTCGGGAGAAACTGGGTTTTTGGCACCGCTCCCTGCTTCCAGGTACACCAATTTTTTGCCCATCCATTCACCTGCCTTGGCCGTATCTACAATCAATGGGATATCCTCTTGGGGCAAGGGAGCCGTGTGGGTTACATTGGCCACTGCCGACTCATTTCCGCCTTCAATTAAAATATAGGCTGTTGGGATAATTTCCAGAGAGGTTCCCCGTAACTTTGGAACCGCTTTTATGTGCTGTTCGATGAGGTATTCGGGGTTTCTTCCAGAGAGCAAGCTCAAAAACAAAAGACCATCGGCATGGCGTGTGATTTGGGAGACATTCCCTGGAAATAGAATGATAGGTTTTGCCGTGTACAGTTTTAATTCTTTTACTAGCGCTTCTGTCATCCCTTCGGGAACCGTACTCCCTCCCACAAATAGGTGTGTGGTTTCTTTGGGAAGACTCCTTAAAAAAGAAGCAGCTCTTTCAATTTCAAATTTCTCTGGGTCAATAAGGATGGCCAACAGTTTTCTTTTTTAGCGGCAGAGCTTCCGGTAAGGATTTATAAAGTGTTTGCATCATGCCCTTCTTTTAATCAATTACTGCATAAACACAAAACCCTTCCAAACTCTTGAAACCCCACCCCATATTTTCAATTTTCCCTTTGGAAAACTTCCGCAAGTAGTCTGTGGAGCTCATTTCAAAATCTTCCACATAAATGTGTTGCAAAAAGCTCACCCAGGTACCGCAAAACTTTTGTAAAGACTTTCCTTTCGCTCCCCAAACCATAGTCAATTTCCGAATCAAAGCTTCTTCATTGACTAGTGTTCGATATTCTTCTATGGGCGTAAACTTATGGGCAATTTTTAAGATTTTGGGGCGCTGCATTTCTATATCAATCCCAACTTCAGCATCACTAATGATGATGGCAGAAAAAACATAGGAATGGGTTATCGAAATCTTTTTGCCATCCCTTAAATGGGGTTTCCCGTTATCATCGTAATACAAATCAAAATCGGTATAGCCGCTGTGGACAAGTAAATGTCTTACGCTCATAAAGCCGCGCGGTGTAGATCCTCTTCATCCCATCCACTCTTTCTTGGCAATGGGCTGTCAAAGGAAATCCCTTCGGCAAGCCATCCAAAAGACTCTTCAATCTTCCAAACAGTACGTTGGTGGAGGAGTTGCTGTTATAGTTTTGTAAAGAGGCATATAAATTGGGAGTATTCCGTAATTTTTGCCCTCTGAAAAAAATTCAGAAAACATAATATTCAAATATACTAATGAAACCGCTACCTACGTGCCGTTTAAAGTAAAATATTTCCTTGGCCGACTGGGGAAGAAAGAAATCGAACTTGCCGAAGCTGGAAATGCCGGGCTCATGTCGGCAAGAGAGGAATACAAGGAATTCCCGGCCCCTTAAAGGAGCAGAATTGCAGGATGTTTGCACATGACCATTCAAACGGCTGTGCTCATTGAAACCCTTCAGGCCTTAGGTGCCGGGTAACTTTGGAGTTCCTGTAACATTTCTCCACTCAAGACCAGGCTGCAGCAGCTATTGCAGCTACTGGAACCGCTGTTTATGCGTGGAAAGGAATGAATGAAACCGAATTTGACTGGTACATTGAGCAAACTCTTCCGGGGAAGATCGCAAGCCCTTGAATATGATTTTGGACGATGGGGGTGATTTGACCAATATGGTTTTTGACAAATACCCAGGATTAATCCCTGGCATTAAAGGGCTATCTGAAGAGACTACCACAGAGTTCACCGATTATACGAGCGTATGGAAAATGGGACGTTGCCCATGCCTGCCATTAACGTAAACGATAGTGTGACCAAATCCAAATTCGATAACAAATATGGTTGCAAGGAAAGTGCGGTAGATGCCGTGAGACGTGCTACTGATATTATGTTGGCTGGAAAAAGAGTAGTGGTATGTGGCTATGGTGATGTTGGAAAGGAACTGCAGCTTCCTTTAAAGGCGCAGGATCTATTGTTACCGTAACCGAAATCGATCCTATTTGCGCCTGCTGGCCATATGGATGGGTATGAGGTAAAGCGTTTGGAGACGGTTGTTGGCAATGCGGATATTGTGATTACTACCACTGGAAACAAGGATATTGTTCGTGCTGAACATTTGAAGCCATGAAGGACAAAACCATTGTCTGCAATATTGGTCACTTCGACAATGAAATTGATGGCAGCCTGGCTGAACAAAAACCACAGCAAGAGTGAAGTTAAGCCACAGGTAGACAAGTACTCCGTTAATGGAAAGGATATTATTTTATTGGCCGAAGGTCGTTTGGTAAACCTTGGTTGTGCCATGGGTCACCCGGAATTTGTGATGAGTAATTCTTTTACCAATCAAACACTGGCACAGATTGAACTTTGGAACAGTGAAGCGTATGAAAATAAAGTGTACATGTTGCCAAAACACCTAGATGAAAAAGTAGCCAAATTGCATTTGGAAAAAATAGGAAATAGAACTTACCGAACTTCGCCCAGATCAGGCCAAATACATCGGTGTAAAAGTTGAGGGCCCTTATAAACCTGAATATTGAGTACTAGTAAAAAGACAAATAATTAAAAAAATGCCTTTTACAAATTGTAAAGGCATTTTTTTAGCATCAATGATTTTATGATTAGCTGATAGGTAGTAAGTTCCCCATCAATATAAATATGTAAAAAATAATTCCCAGTAGGAATATTTGCCGTGTCGATGGTCTTTTCTATGTTGGAGGATTCCCCGTCATAGTATACGTTAGAATACATATCAAAAATAGTGATATGGTAATTGCACGGGGCATAAGAAGTAAAAGTCCAAACTAAAAGAGTCGTCTGCACTGTTAGGATAAGGATACACTGGAACTTGTTGTCCTCCGCTTCCCCCCTTGCCCATGTTCTACGTAAAGTACCGCGTCACCCACTCCACAGGCATTTCTACCCATAAGCTGAACGTATCCGTCAATACCGGCATTCCCCGTAAAAATAAGGCCACCATGCGGCCCGTATTGGGACGTACTTGCCAATTGGGCCCAAAATAATCAAATGGGTTTACCACCTCGAAGGATACGGCAGCCACCACTCATAGCCCGTGGCTCCCTCTGAGAGCACCCCACTATAGGTTACCGTAGCACCCGTATTGACAAGTGTTGGCCCAGAGAGCTCTCCTCCGGGACCTCGGGGTTTCGGGTCTCCTAACCAAATATTTTCTGGATGGTTTGGTGGGGAAAAATGGCCTTCACATGCCCAGAGACACTGGAGGATGTAGTCTTTTCAACCGTCACGGAGTAATCATCGGATGTGATGATTTGTAGTCCTGCCGAAACCACCCAATTTTGAACGGGCACCGCCGCTTTACCAAGTACCAAACTCATAGGTTACCGGCCCTTCACAAACAGCTCGCGGGTCCCCTCCGGAATCAGTTTGCTTTTAAACCAACCACTGGAGGCAATTCATTGCCCAATAATTCAGCTTTTAACCAATTCACGCTTTCTTGGGTAAACGAAGTATGTTGTTCATTCTCATTGGGTCCAAAATAGGAATCAAAGGAATTTCTCCCGTACACACCAAATTTCGGTTCAAATCGGTATTCCAGCTAAAGTCGGGTCATAAAACCTAAGGCACTAATGGTAGGGATAAAAAGAGCTTACATGTTCGAGCTTGTGGATATCCCAATCATCAATACAAACATTCATCTTTAATGAGACCTTGGCATGGAGAAAATTTACCACAGAGTAGTAATTCCGTTGCGTAGGAAACCATCCCCCTGGCACATTATCCATATTACCTCTAGAGTTATTATTGGTAACAAATCGATCATAATAATCAAATCCTAAAAACTTTCTTTTCTTTAAGTAGGCAATTTTATGATTGCCACCATAGCTTGGCATGTTATAGGTTTCCAGAGTAATAAGGTGCGTTTGAAAGACGTCTTCAAACCCTTTTATTTTAAGTGTTTGTCCCCCTGATGAAGCAAAATTGTCCAGATAAGGAGTTTGGGCATAATTAACCCCTCCTGCTAAAAAAGGATTGTGAAACTTTGTATTATTAAGCAAAGATCCATTTACAACGGCTATTTTTCTTAGGTTTTGAGGATAACCCAAACTATTGGCCAAACCATTGGTGAAAAGATTGTTGTAATACTGTACAAAGAAAGGATGCCCTCTATTTTCATTAAACCCTTGGGAAACTGTGCGCCCATTTAAATAATTCCCTAAGATGTTGGTATTGTTACTGTTTTTATACTGCTCAATGAGCTGCTGTTTGGCAGCAGGTGATCCCAATTGATTTTCAACAAAATCTTGAGCTGAAGCACTATTTAATTTGTTGTTGATGGTATTCAATAATGTTTGTGCTCCCACAGGGATATTGGCTCCCAAATGAGGGCTATCCACACTTACCCAAAGTCTTGTGTTGTGAGGTATGTTATGTTTCTCCATATAGGCTAGGGCGTACCTGGAAATCTGTCCTCCCATACTGGGGCCTACAATGACCAATTGATGATTGCTATTATTTTGCGCTAAAATAGTGTTCAACCGTTGATAGAGCGCTACGTGACCTAATGCATTACGTTCAATATAATCTGCCCCACCATCAATATTCCTATACCCATTTACTGCGGTATGGTGTTTTGGGTGATTCACGATGACGATATCAAACCCTAAAACATTCAATTCTTGTATGAGGTTTTTTTGGGTTCCTTGATTGTCAAAATACATCATCATATCCTCAATAGATCGATGTTCTTCATTGGATAAATCTGGGTGAGGATCACTGTCCTGTATTTTACGTTTATCCCCAGGGTCAAATCCATCAATAATCACAATAGGTTTTACTAAAATCTTTTCAGTATTACCATTATTGGTGTGGTAAAAGACCCTATAATCCAATCTTGAACGATATGAGGCTGACTCGTCATATCCTTGAAAAGGAATTGTAGCATCGATAAAATAATTTTCAATAATATATCCCTGTGTGGTGGTTGCCGGTAAACGTGTATTGAAAACTCCTTGGGTAGTGAGAGAACTCCCATCACCAAAAATAGCTTGAAAAGTGAGTGTTTGGTTTCCCTCTTCACTATAGATAATAGGAATATTTGAAGTAGTAATCGCTCCATTTTCGATAATGGTATAATTCTGTCCCGTATCAAAATTGGCAGTCAAATTTGTTATGGTAGCCCCAAGAGCATCTTCCAATACCAAATCTTGCGAAAAACGAAACACAATGGTATCGCCCACTGCGTACTTTTTAAGGGGTGAAGCCATGAACAAATGGCTTTTCTTAAAAGGCGGTTGGGAGTTGTTCAATTTCTCAAAGACAGAATCGACCACCCTTAGGGAGCCGTCATTTTCATTTGTTTCATTGTAGTTAACTTCATTGAAGAGTACATTTAAGATCCCAATATCGACGACATTTTGGAATTTCTCATCGGTATAGTGTTCCCGAAAAGCAGCATGCGACATCAATTTTTGATCGTTGGAAGCACGATACAATTCCAATAGGGATTGTTCAAAAGCACTTACAGTAGCTACGTTAATGGAGTCGTTAAAAATGTCCAGTCGGGACCAAGGCGTAACGCGATCATAGAGGATCCCAGTGGTAAACGTACTTTTATCAATATGGACAAGCATGCTGTCTATACTGATTTCGGTTGTGTTTTGAGCGTTAAGATTAAAAAAAATAAGGAAAAAGTAGAGGAAAAAAACTTGCTTTTGCATAATTTTGAAGTGTTAATAGGTGAAACATGTTGTGAACTGGTTTTATTTATTACAATCTAAGGGTGCCATTGCCGTGGCACCTTTTTTAATTTACTATTCTAAATTCGATATTGTTTACAGTATCGTCGAAACCTACTATACCCGATTTCAAATCAAAATAAAACTTATTAAACTCATACTCATTACTGAAGGCGGCAGTAAAATCAGTATCAAGAATAAGTACCTTGTCATAGGTAGTATTTCCAATTTGCAATTGTGTCATGGGATATGGTTTCTCAAAGCTATATGTTGAATATCCATTACAAGGAGTATCATTAATTTCAAACCAAGATTTTATAGAGTCTATGTCCTTATAGGTGAAAAAGTATAAGCTTGAACATTCACTTCCCTGTAAACCCAATTTTACTTCAAACTTACTCACATCCGCAATAGGACTACTGCCACCATCCAGGCTAATCCCGCCTACTCGCTCTTTCGAAATTTCATAGAGTTGGACTTCAAGAATAATTTCTTCGTCAAACTGGTTTATAAACCTTACAACGTTTAGATTTTCATAAACTGTAGGTAAAAATTTATAGTCTTCTTCATTAAATTCATAAAAAGGAACATCATCTGTACCTTTGGTACAACCCATAAGAATTGTAAACACTATTAATATGATTTTTTTCATGATTCTATTCTTTTAAAATTTTAACTGATTGAACATTATTGAATTCATCTTTAATCGTAAGAATGTAAAGTCCTTTACTAAAATCTGAAATGTCTATTTCAATAGAGTAATTATTTGTTTTACTATTCATTACCAATTCTCCCAACAAATTGTATAGTTGTATTTCCAGAATTTTGCCTGTAGCTTCTATAGTAATCATATCCTTCACCGGATTTGGATGAAAGGTTGCTTTAACTTGTACAACATCCTCAATAGACAAAGGACAATTTTCCGTAAACACTACCGAATGCCCAGCCTGTGCTTCAATAAAAGATGCTAAAGATGAATTAACATCATCCAAACAAACGGTTTCAAGCAATGGCAGTTCTTCAAAATTACAGGTTTGCCCCGTACCACTTATATTAAGATTGCCGTTATTGCCGTTCTTAAGGTTTATATAGGTAAGTGCATCGTTCCATTTCAGGTCCAGAGCAATTATAGTAGGATTATTGCTTACATCCAGGGAGGTAAACAAATTGGACCTGCCATAAAAGTATCGCAATTGATTATTGTTTGATAGGTCAATATGGGAAAGATTATTCTCATCCACTGTAAGGCCTTCTAAAATGGGGCAATTACTTATATCCAGCTGGGTTAGCGCGTTTCCGTAAGCATACAAAAATTGCAAATGAGGTTTATTGCCTAAAGTCAATGTGGTGAGGCTGCCCGCATTGGATTGAAAAAATTCAAGATCGGCATTATTACTCAAATCAAGAGAGGTGTAAGGGTTTTGGGAGCCCGTAAAATTCTTTAAAAATACATTTTGGGAAAGATTGATCGTAGTAATGGCGTTATTACTACAATCCAAGGTCAATAAAAGGGTATTGGCACTTAGATCCAAATTTTCTATGAGGTTACCCGCACAATTAAATGCTTCTATGTTTATAAAAGCTTCAATCCCAGTTATATCCACAATGGCTGGGACAGTAGCCGCAACATTTAAAGGAAAGAGCACGGCCTCGGCTTCGGCTACTTCAATTTCGCCATTGCTGTTGGTGTCAATAATAGGATTGTGGGCTAACAGCTTATTCTTAAAATTGACATCTGGGATGTTGACTATCTGTGCCTGAAGGGGCGCCCAAATACAGAAAATAAAAAAGATTAACTTCATATTTTGGATTTTTAAAATACACTTGGCTAACCGTCTTTATCTTAAATGGGGAGGAAATACATCATAAAAGAAAGAAAAAAAAAGATACCAACCAAATAATATTTCAAAATAGCATGTTCCTTCTTTTCTAAAAACAAAAAACCCCAAGCCTAAACTTGGGGTTTCGTAACTATCAAAAAGTTTGATTTTAAGCCTCTCCTTGAGGGACGATGGAAACAAACGATTTTCCACCTTTTTTCTTTTCAAACTTTACGGTACCGTCTACTCTGGCATGTAATGTATGGTCTTTACCAGCATAAACATTATCACCAGGGTGGTGCTGTGTACCTCTTTGTCTTACAATGATGTTTCCAGCAATGGCAGCCTGTCCACCAAAAATCTTAACACCAAGGCGTTTCGATTCAGATTCGCGACCGTTCTTGGAACTACCAACTCCTTTTTTGTGAGCCATTTTCTTTCGGTTTTATAAGGTTATACTTAGGCGTAGGTTATTTGGCAACCCCACCGTCCAATTTGTCTTGTAATTCTTTCAACTCATCCCATTTTCCATCGGCAGCCAATTGTGCTTGCTCTGGCCAGGTATCGGGAACGTGATTGCCACGAACATCGGCAATCATCTCGGCAATGGCAGCAGGCTTGGCTTTTGCCAAATCTGCATAGGTACTAATCCCAGCAGCAATAAGGGTTTCTGCTATTTTTGGACCAATCCCTTCGATCTTTTTAAGATCATCTGCTTTACCGGTTGCTTTCTTGGCAGGGGCTTCTTTTTTTGGAGCGGCTTCTGCCTTTGGGGCTTCTACTTTGGTTTCAGCCTTAGGAGCTGCTTTTTGGGCAGGGGCAGCCTTTTTGGCTCCACTTGCCACGATGCTTTCAATCACAATTTCAGAAAGGTATTGTCTGTGTCCGTTTTTCTTACGGAATCCTTTTCTTCTTTTCTTCTTGAAAACAATCACCTTATCTCCTTTAAGGTGCTTTAAGACTTTTGCTCCTACTTGAGCACCGTCTATAGCGGGGGCGCCAATGGTTACTTTGTCACCGTCACCAATAAGCAATACATTGTCAAATTCGACTTTCTTGCCTTCTTCAATGGCCAAACGGTTTACAAAGACTTTTTGGTCTTTTGCAACTTTGAATTGCTGCCCTGCTATCTCTACAATTGCGTACATAGCGTAAACGTTTATGATTAAGTTATTTTAAAATTGCCATTACCCTACGGTAAAAGCGGGTGCAAATATAATTTTTTAAATTGAATTGAACAAAGGGTTTTTGGAAATAAAACCTCCTAGCTATGAATGCTTTTGGTTCCAACTGTCCTTTAAGAGCTGCATAAAGGCCAAGGTAAGCACAAACGTGGTGGAAAAGCCCATGATAACCAAAGAAACAATGAGCGCCAATGCTCCCTTATTAAAGTTCAAATTCCAGGAGGAAAGGATGACTTCGGCAAATTGATCATCCAACTGAAAAATGTAGATGGCCATAAAAAGAGAAAAAATAATGGTAGCAAGCCCACCTGAAAACAACCCCACTTGAAATCCTTCGGCGTAATTGAAATTGCTTGCACTTCGCTTGTAATTCCGGATGGCATAAAAAATTCCTCCTCCAAAAATAAGCGCATTTAAAGAGCTAAGAATAGGATATTGATGCCATCCCAAAAGCTTGGTAATCAAAAAATAAAAGATAAGCACCAGTGCCATTCCAATACCGTATTTTGTGAAATATTTTCCCATGACTGCTGTTTTTGTTTCCTTTAAATTTCGGAAAAAAAATGAAAAATACCTGACTATCAGCCAATTATTTTTTTTCGGTTTTCCTGTTGGAAAGATAGACCCCCAATAAGATCACCAAGGCACCTGCCATTTGGAGCACCCCAAATTGCTCCCCATCAATAACTCCCCAAAGTACCGCAACCACTGGCATGGTATACGTAACCGAAGAGGCAAAAACCGGACTCGATAGCTGAATCATTTTGTTGAACAACACCTTGGCAATGGCCGTTCCAAAGAGGGAAAGAATGGCCACATAAAAAGCGGAAAGCTGCATTTCGCTGGAGGCCCCTATGGTTTCAAAAAAGCCGGTAAAATAAAGGACCACCAAACCGGGAAGAAAAATACAAATGAAATTTCCTGTGGTTACCGATAACGCACTAATATCGGTTAAGTATTTTTTAATGATGTTCACATTAATGGCATAGCCTATCGTGGCAACAATAATGAGCAAACTAAAGCGGTAGTCTTGGTTGGGATGGAAATCGGCCCCTGCCAAAATAAGCATCAAGGTTCCCAGCAACCCAATAAAAACACCCATTATTTGCCTTCGGGTACTTACCATCCGAAACATTAAAAACCCCACTACCACTGTCGCCAGGGGAGTCAGGCTATTCAAAATACTGGCTACGGCACTATCAATGTAATTTTGGGCCATCGCAAATAAAAAGGGAGGAAAAAAGGAGCTTACAAAACCCGATACCGCAATCCAAAACCAATGCTTTTTCTGGATTTGCTTTACGCTTTTAAATCCTACCGAAAACAAAAAAAGGGAAGTAAGCACAATGCGAAGCGAGCCCAACTGATAGTCGGTAAGCCCAACCAGCCCTTTTTTCATAAGGATAAAGGAACTTCCCCAAATTATGGAAAGGACAACTAGGTAGACCCATTTATTGTGCATACAAAAACAAACGTTGAATGTGCAACAAAAGTCTTACATTTGCTTCAATAATTTATCTGAAACCGTATGAAAACTTTAAAATTCCTTTTGGCCTTCCTAACTTTTGCCACTGCTATGATTTCCTGCAAAAATGAAGCGAAGACCGAAGCACCTGCCGTTGCTGAAGTAGAAGCAACCCAACCCGAAACCACTCCCGAAACTGCAACTGCAAAAGCAGAATTTACCATCGAAGGCATGAGCTGCCCTATGGGATGTGCCAAAAAAATAGAGCACGAACTAGCATCTATGGACGGCGTAAAATCGGCTCAGGTAGATTTTGACCGAAAACTAGCCATGGTAGAATATGAAGATGGTAAGCTTACAACCGATTCGTTTATTGAAACCGTGAAAAAAGCAGGTGAAACCTATTCGGTTACCGAAATGAAAACCGTGGAATCTTTTACTGCCAATGCTGCCAAACACGAGTGCAACGAATCCTGTAAAAAGGATGGCTGTCCTGCCGAGATGAAAAAGGCTTGTGGTGATAATTGCACCAAACCTTGTTGTGCCAAGAAAGCTTAAAAGAAAACCTTATTAATAAAATAAAACCACCTTTGAGGTGGTTTTTTTATTGCCAAGAAATGGTTTCCATAATCCTTCTAATGTCATTTCGCAAATAAACCACTGCCGGGTAGATAGAGTCGAAGTTGGGTTTTGCGTCAAAATACAAAGACCCCGTTACAAAATGTTTTAAGCTATCGGTCACGTAAAACTGCGACTGGGTAGCCGCATTGCCATTAATCATGTAAAACATCCCGTACACCTTATGTATGCTGTCCACCCTAGGGCTGTTCCAGAATCTCATTGGCCTTGATGGTATGGTCGTATGTGGTGCTTTGCATCTTGGCTAATGCTTTCCTGTTGTTATCTACCTTTCGTAGGTAAGATAAAGGGTTACCTTCATTTTGGGATATTGCAGGTTTAACGCACAATTCGGCTTTACTTCAATATGTGCTACCGTGTTTTTTTCAAATTCGAAAGGGCATGGTAAATGGGTTTCTTGGTAGGAAGGCAATGGATACTGCAATCGGAGTTTGGCAGCCGGTTTCATCAATACCCTATCCCCACATGAAGCCATGAGAACGAAAGACATGAATACAACAAGTACCCGGAAGGTTATTCATTAATGGATAGTTTAATTTGTTTGATTCTTTTGTTTTCAAAAGACTCTATCACAAACGAATACTGGTGGAAGTTTAGTACTTCGTCCTTTTTTGGAAAACCGTTGGAAATTTCCAGGATAAATCCCGCCAGGGTTTCGGCTTCCCCCTTTACGTCTTCAAAAATTTTGTTGTCTTCTGTTTTGATGACCCTGTAAAATCCTTTAAGGATGTTTTCCCGTCGAACACAAAAGTATGGTCATCAAGCTTCGAAAAGACTAGGTCTTCATCGTCAAATTCATCACTAATTTCAATTTGCCAATTTCCTCTTATAATATCTTCCATAGAGAAATCAACCCACTGGTGCCCCCGTATTCATCTACTACAATAGCCAAGTGCATTTTCATTTCCTTAAATTCATTGAGCAAATCATCCAGTTTTTTGTTTTCAGGGACAAAATAGGCTTCACGTTTTAGTTTTACCCAATCGAAGGTTTTCCGGTCAAAATAAGGCAATAAGTCCTTTACATAAAGAATCCCTGTGATATTGTCAATGGTATCTTTGTACACGGGTATTCGGGAATAGCCATGGGCAATGATTTCGGGCATGATTTCCTTGTAAGAATCTTCCTCGTTGAGGGCAAAAATATCCAGGCGTGGCTTCATCACGTTTTTGGTATCGGTATTCCCAAAAGTGACAATCCCCTGAAGGATTTTTTGTTCTTCGTGTGTGGTATCTGCCTCAGAGGTAAGCTCCAACGCTTGTGAAAGCTGGTCTACGTTTAAATTGGATTTCTGTTTCCCAAATTTGTTTTCCAAATAAATCGTGGCAGACCGCATGGGGGTACTTATAGGTGAAAACAGCGTGTACAAAACATTGAGGGGATAGGCCATAAAAGACGAGAACGAAGTCTTATTGCGGCTCGCATAAATTTTAGGCAAAATTTCCCCAAACAATAAAATGAGGAAAGTCACCACCACCACATCGATGATGAATTTGAGTTCCTCACTTTGGATGCCTCCAAAAAACAATTCGCTTAGGGAGGCAAATAATAACACAATGGCAATATTAATAAGGTTATTTGCTACTAAAATTGTGGCAAGGAGCTTCTTGGGTTTTGACAATAACTTTTCAACCAGCTTTACCTTTTTTAGGGGAATCTTACCATCATCTTCATCAAGGTCGGAAGGTGTAAGGGAAAAGAAAGCAATTTCGGCCCCAGAGATTAGTGCCGAAAAAAACAACAATACAAAAAGCAAGACAATACTGGTTGCCTGAGAGGCAGTAATGAGGGAAATTAACGGTAAACTCGGGGGTTCTATGTCCAAAATGGGTAGAATTGGTTAATCATTAAAAGGGCAAATCATCGTCTTCTTCACCAATGGGCTCATGTACTTCTTGGTCCTGAAGAGGATTGCTTTTAGGAGCAGATTGTGCTTTGGGTTGTGAGGTTGGTTCTGGCATACCACCTACCTCGTTTTTGGAGGTGAGAAAGGTAAAATCGGTACACTGGATCTCGGTACTGTAGCGATCATTGCCCTGGTCATCTTGCCATTTACGGGTTTTAATCCTACCCTCTACATAAATCCTATCGCCTTTTTTAAGGTACTTCTCGCACACTTCGGCTGCTTTGTTTCGCATCACGATGTTATGCCATTCGGTATTCGATATTTTTTCTCCGGTGGTTCGGTTGGTATACGTTTCATTGGTCGCCAAAGGAAACCTTCCTATACATCCTCCACCCTCAAAGTAATTCATTTTAATGTCATCGCCTGTATGCCCTATCAGCATCACTTTATTTAATGTCCCACTCATTTTCTACTATATTTTATGCAAAGGTAATTTTTGTTTACTAAATATAGGGAAATTTTTACGTTTTGAAAGGGGGGAATTCCAAAATAAAGTTTTCAATAAGCACAGGCACGGGGTAGGAATGGACATCAGGAATAGGGATTGCTTCGCTAGACAAATCATCCATTTCCAGAATCCAAAATGTAGTATGAAGGTTTTTATGGGAAAGTTTATGAACAATGGGAGCCTCATTATATTGGGTCACCGAAGTAATGTTGTAGTCTTTTGAAAATTTTACAAAAGCTTTGTCCTTTTTCATTTTTTTCAAATCCCAGAGCTGTTTGCTTTCAATGAGGGGGAATTGATAAAGATTTTGCCAAATTCCTTTCTGGGTTCGTTGTTCCAAAAGTGTTTTCCCATCTTTTGAAAGAAAGACCAAGTAATTAAAGTAGTGATTTTTTACCTGGGTCTTTTTCATCTTTACAGGCAATTGATTCACTTTTTGCCATTGAAAGGCAACACACATTTTTGAAAAGATACATGCCTCACAAGAAGGCTTTGAAGGCACACAATGCCGTGCCCCAAACTCCATCAGCGCTTGATTGAACGTTCCTGGCTGTTTTGGATTGATAAGCTTTTGGGCCAATTGTTTGAATTCTGAAATCCCTTTTCCACTATTAATAGGTGTTTCTATTCCAAATACGCGACTTAAGACCCGGTACACATTACCATCCACAACGGCCGTAGCTTGATTGAAACAGATGGAAGCAATAGCACTGGCCGTGTAATCGCCTACTCCTTTTAATTGCAACAATCCTTTGTAATCCTTAGGAAACTCTCCTTGGTTATGGAAGGCAATGAACTTTGCTGTGGCGTGCAAGTTCCTGGCACGGGAATAGTACCCCAATCCCTGCCAAAGTTTTAATACGGTTTCTTCCTTTGCCTGGGCCAGTTCAAAAACGGTAGGAAAAGCATTAAGGAATTTTTCATAGTAGGGCAATCCTTGGGCCACCCGGGTTTGTTGGAGGATAATTTCAGAAAGCCAAATAGGATAGGGATCTTTGGTTTCTCTCCAAGGCAGATCGCGTTTGTTTTCTAAATACCATATAATGAGTAGATTACCAAACCAATGAAGATTTTTCGACATGATTCAAAAATACTCTTTATCTATTTATTTTTTAATAGGTTACGATTTGATTATTTGATTTTAAAATCCGTATATTTGCCGTCTTGAAAAAAAGATACCTAACTCTTTAACACATAATATAATTTTTAAATAATTCAATAATGACGAAAGCAGATATCGTAACGAAAATTTCTGAAAAATTAGGAATGGAAAAAGGAGATGTACAGGCTACTGTAGAATCTTTTATGGATGAAGTAAAAACTTCGTTGGAAAATGGTGACAATGTATACTTAAGAGGTTTTGGAAGCTTCATCATCAAGACAAGAGCTGAAAAAACAGGAAGGAACATTTCCAAGAATACCACTATTAAAATCCCCGCTCACAATATCCCAGCATTTAAGCCTGCAAAAGTTTTTGTAGAAGGAGTGAAAACAAACGTAGAAGTTAAATAAATCATCAACACGTCCCGTCATCTATTGGCGGGACATTTTAATACACTTTACTATGCCAAGCGGTAAAAAAAGAAAAAGACATAAGGTAGCGACGCATAAGCGCAAGAAAAGAAGACGCGCTAACCGCCACAAGAAAAAGTAGTTTGAAACTACTTTTTTCTTTTAGAATTGAATCATACGTTCTTTGAAAATGAAATGATAGGTAAAACTGCCTATTAATTTCTACAGGTTTTACAACTTCCAGTATTGTTACTGGAAAAATCCTGTGATAAAATATTGTTTAATCCATCCCGATACATACATCGGGACAAAAATTAATGACACGTGAACTACGAATTATTTGTAAGATCCAGTTCGCAACAAGTTGATTTTGCCCTTTTAAAAGATGGAAAACTAGTAGAATTACACAAGGAGGAGGAAGACACCAAATTTTCTGTTGGCGACGTGTTTATCGCCAAAATACGGAAAACCGTTCCCGGTCTCAACGCCGCATTCGTGAATGTAGGTTACGAAAAGGATGCTTTTTTGCATTACCACGACCTTGGGCCCAAGGTCCACTCCCTTTTGAAATTCGTTAAAAGTGTAAGCACAGGTAAATTAAGAGATTTCTCTTTAAAAGAATTCCCATTAGAAAAAGAGATTGATAAGAATGGTGGCGTAAATGACGCCCTCAAGAACAATCAATCAATACTGGTACAGATCGTTAAAGAACCCATTTCCACCAAAGGACCGCGTATAAGTTCCGAGCTTTCCATAGCTGGGAGGTATATAGTACTGGTCCCTTTTTCCGACCGGGTTTCTATTTCTCAAAAAATAGAATCCAATGAAGAAAAGGAACGTCTTAAACGCTTAATCATGAGCATAAAGCCCAAAGGATTTGGAGTCATTATACGCACTGTAGCAGAGGGTAAAAAAGTAGCCGAACTGGACCGAGATTTACAAAATCTCTATGATCGCTGGACAGCGATGTGTAAAAAGCTACAAGGGGCGCACCACCCCAGCAAGGTGCTAAGTGAGCTCAATAAAGGAGCGTCCATCATAAGAGACCTTTTTAACGATTCGTTCTCTGCCATACATATTGACGATGAGACCCTTTATTTGCAAATAAAAGATTATGTGCAAGAGATTGCACCCAAGAAAGAGAACATTGTGAAGTTTTACGATTCCAAGGTACCCATGTACGAAAAATTTGGAATTGAACGACAAATCAAAACTTCGTTTGGTAAAACCGTTTCCGGTGCAAAAGGATCATATTTGGTTATTGAACATACCGAAGCCCTCCACGTAATAGACGTGAACAGTGGCAACAGGAGCAATAAGCAAAGAACACAGGAAGATACCGCCCTTGAAGTAAATATGTTGGCCGCCAGTGAAGTGGCCCGGCAGTTAAGGCTTCGTGACATGGGAGGTATTATTGTGGTAGATTTTATTGACATGGCCAAGGCCGAACACCGCAAAAAGCTCTTCAACCATCTTCGTGATGAGATGAGTGACGACAAAGCCAAACACAAGATTCTCCCGCCCAGCAAATTTGGATTAATCCAAATTACCCGGCAGCGGGTACGCCCCGAGGTAAATATCAAAACCCGGGAAGAAGACCCCAACGGTGCCATAGACGGTGAAGAAATTGAAGCCCCTATAGGTGTTGTTCCAAAAATTACCGAAGAGCTGAAAAGGCTTTTCAAAAAAGACTACAAAAGGATTACCTTAAACACGCATCCTTTTATAGCTGCCTTTTTAACAAAAGGATTTCCATCTGTGCGAACCAAATGGTTCATGGAGCACAAAAAATGGGTTAAAATTCAACCAAGAGATGCTTACACGTACCTCGAGTACCACTTTCACGATAAAGATGGTAACGAGATTAAATAACCCTAAACCCCTTCAGCCATGGAGGGGTTTTTTTATATTTTTACTTTTTCAAAAGTAGATTTGAACACCTACAAAACATATACCGTTGAAGAGGCCAAAAGCCGGATGGAACGCTATTGTGCGTACCAAGAGCGCTGCCACAAAGAAGTCCACAAAAAGCTGAAGGAACTTCGCATGATTCCTGAAGCTGTTGACCAAATTATTTATCATTTACTTCAAAACAACTACCTTAACGAAACTCGCTTTGCACAGGCATTTGCCCGTGGAAAATTCAAGCAGAAACACTGGGGAAAAAACCGAATTGTCCAAGAGTTGAAGCTTCGGGAGATAAGTACCTATAACATTAAAATTGCCTTGAAGGATATTCCCGAAAATGAGTATTTTTTGACTTTTGAAGCCCTAGTAGAAAAGCGACTCAATCAACTAGCACTTGAAAAAAATCTCCTTAAAAAGAAAAAGAAACTAGCCGATTATTTACTGTATCGGGGTTGGGAGCCACAACTGGTTTGGGAGAAAGTGAATAAGATAAATTAAGAGATCCCCAACTTGGCATGGGTTTTTGTAATCGCCTTTTCGTTTTTGCTATCAATCCACGCTTGGCCTTTCCTTCGGCGCATAAAATTATCGAAATGGCGCATCACAAAAATATTGTATAGGGCTTTACCCAGGTTCTTGGGGTTACGTGCAATGGCCCGCAAACTCATGGAAAAACCAGGAGTAATATACCGCATGTAGTGCCAGTACCCTTCGGGCATATACAACACTTCACCATGTTCCAGATTTCCTATAAAACCTTTGGCCTTTTTAAGGGCAGGCCATGTTGAATAATCGGGATTGGCAAAATCTATATCTTCCCGGACAATGAGGGAATGAGGAATTTTGTACAGGTAATCGTTCTGTTTCTGGTCAAAAAGGATCACTTGTTTTTTTCCATGGAAATGAAAGTGAAAGATATTGGCCAGATCGATATCATAATGCATAAAAGTGTAACTGTTTTCCCCGCCAAAAAACAACATGGGCAGGCCTTTCATGAGCTTTAACCCAAAATCGGGAAAAGTAAAGTCTTTTTGCAATTGAGGGACTTCTTTTAAGATGTTCCAGAGAAAAATTCGGTAGCGGGTGGGTTCTTTTTTCAGCAAAGCTACATACTCTTTCATCTTCATTTTGGCATGTGCCTGGTTAAACCCTTCGTCATGACGCACTGGACGATCATCATACAAAGGCACTTCTATATCCCCAGCTACTTCTGCCATATAATCCAGGTCCCACTTTTTCACGGCAGGCCAATCATCCACAAAATGCTCAATGATCACTGGCTTTTGTGGCTTAAAGTAATGCTTAAGGAATGCTTCCTTGGTAAGGGTATGTACTCTATCGATTTCCTGTAACTGCATAAAAAAAACAAAGTTCAAAATTAAGAAACTTTGGGTTAACAATTTATTAAACTACTGCTTTACTTTATTAAGCTATATTCATTAAAAATAATAACCGCTGGAAAGGCCATGAAAATTAGCCCTTATGTGTAATTTACATATCCATTAGGTGATTGTTTATGGAAAATACAGTAATTTACTACTAATAACTAATGGCTAAAATCCTTTACCGTTTTGATTCATAGAGAAGCGCTTATTGCCCAAATGTCTTCTGTAAAAGAATGGGACGTCATCATCATTGGCGGTGGTGCCAGTGGCTTGGGCATTGCCGTGGATGCAGCTTCCCGCGGGCTTAGCACTCTCCTTCTGGAACAATACGATTTCGCAAAAGGCACTTCCAGTAAAAGCACCAAACTATTACACGGCGGGGTACGGTATTTGGCCCAAGGCGATATCAAACTGGTCATAGAAGCACTGGAAGAGCGCGGTCATCTTGCCCAAAATGCACGGCATTTGTTTCAAAAAAAGGAATTTATTGTACCCAATTATATTTGGTGGAAAGGACCCTATTACCTTTTGGGACTAAAACTATACGACTGGCTCTCGAAACGACTTAGTTTGGGTTCCTCCCAATACCTTTCCAAAAAAAAAATAGAGAAACAATTTCCAACCCTTAAAAAGGAAGGCCTAAGCAATGGGGTTTCCTATTTTGATGGGCAGTTTGATGATGCTCGACTGGCCATCAATCTTGTACAAACGGCTATCGATCTAGGGGCGCTTCCACTTAATTACATGAAAGTTACCCAATTCCACAAAGATAAAAATAACCTTGTGGAACAGGTAGAGGTGGAAGACATGGAAACACACAAGATCTATTCTGTAAAAGGAAAAGCCATTGTGAATGCCACGGGGATTTTTACCGATTCAATCTTAAAAATGTACAATCCAAAACACAAAAAAATGGTGGTTCCTAGTCAAGGGATTCACCTTATGTTGGATTCGTCTTTTTTGCAAAGTGATAAAGCCATTCTCATCCCAAAAACGTCCGATGGCCGTGTCCTTTTTATCATCCCTTGGCATCAAAAAGTGATTGTAGGCACAACCGATACCCTTATTAAAAAACCCACCATTGAGCCTACACCAAAGCACGAGGAAGTGGAATTTATTTTAGATAACATTAACCAATATCTTTCCAAAAAAGCAACCAAAGAGGATGTATTGTCGGTCTATAGTGGATTACGACCGCTGGCTAGGCCATCAAATGAAAAAATGGCTACTAAAGAAGTCTCGCGAAGCCATAAAATTATCGTCGACAATAACCTAATAACCATCGTGGGTGGAAAATGGACTACCTACCGAAAAATGGCGGAAGATCTTGTAGATGAAATCATTCGCTCTTTTCCTTTTAAAAAAATTCCTTGCAAAACCAAGGAAATTCCTATCCATGGCAATGTAGAGAAACACTTGGAAGTAGACGACCATCTATATTTTTATGGAAGCGACTTAAATGCCTTTTTACAATTTGAAGCAACAAAGCCATTATACCAAGAAAAAATTCATCCCCACTATAACTTTACCAAGGGGCAAGTACTATGGAGCATTCAAAATGAAATGGCCCGAACGGTTGAAGATGTCTTATCCCGAAGAATAAGGCTCCTATTGCTTGATGCAAGGGCAGCAAGGGAGGCAGCTCCCGTGGTAGCTTCATTAATGGCAGGGGCATTGGGGAAAAACCCTGCCTGGGAACAAAATCAAATTAGTACATTTACAGAGCTTTCAGAAAAATATATCCTTCATTAATCCTCGAAAAAATAATCTATGACTCCTTTTATTGGCGAAATTGTGGGAACTTTTATCCTCCTCCTTTTAGGAAACAGTGTTGTGGCAAATGTCCTTTTGAAAGAGACCAAAGGACATGGTGCTGGCTGGCTGGTCATTACCACTGCTTGGGGGTTGGCAGTGTATGTTGCAGTGCTTATTGCAGGCCCCATTAGTGGGGCACATTTAAATCCGGCGGTTACTTTAGGGCTAGCTTTAGGAGGATTATTTGAATGGTCGCAAGTTCCCTCTTACATTTTGGCACAATTTATTGGTGCCATGCTAGGCGCGGTTGTGGTATACGTTTTTCACAAAAAACATTATGATATCACAACTGATGTCCCAACGGTCCGACTTACCTTTTGTAACACCCCTGCCATACGCAGTTTGCTTTCCAATCTTTTTTCGGAAGTAGTAGGAACGTTTGTGCTGCTCATCGCTATTTTTTATATGACTGAACCCGAATTTGTCTCCGAAAACGGCGGAACGACTATGATAGGATTGGGTTCCATAGGCGCATTGCCCGTTGCCCTAGTGGTATGGTCCATTGGCTTATCTTTGGGAGGGACCACAGGCTATGCCATAAACCCCGCAAGGGATCTAGGGCCCCGATTGGTGTATGCCCTACTTCCCATAAAAAATAAAGATGCCGATTGGGGATATGCTTGGATCCCCGTGCTGGGTCCCATGATAGGGGCAGGATTGGCCGCTCTCCTTTACATCATGCTATCCTAAGAAATGATTACGTATTCGCTTTCGCAAAGTCAAGAAGAGTTGGAGCAAATTCTGTCGCTTCAACAAGCCAACTTGGGCGAACAGCTTAGCATACAAGAAAAACAACAAGAAGGATTTGTCACCGTAAAGCATACGTTGGAGATGCTAAAAAAACTTAACCAAGTTTGTCCCCATATTATTGCAAAATGGGAAGGCAGGGTCATTGGCTATGCCCTGTGCATGCATCCAAAATTTGAAAAACAAATTGAAATTTTAAGGCCCATGTTTGACGAAATCCAAAAAAAAATTTCAACGGAAGAGGATTATTTGGTGATGGGGCAAATATGTGTAGATAAACGGTTTAGAAAACAAGGAGTTTTCCGAAAACTATACACGGCCATGAAAGAGGAATACCTGCCGCCCTATAGCCAAATCATTACTGAAGTAGACACAAAAAACATTCGTTCCCTTAAAGCCCATTATGCCGTGGGATTTCAAAAACTTTCTTCCTATGCTTCGGGAGGACAGGACTGGGAGGTTATTTTTTTGAAATAAAAGGTCATGCTTCTGGCTTAATGGTTTTATGGGAAACCATTTATTAGCATCTTGCTTTCACAATGGCAACAATAAAAAAGCCCAAACACTATTTTTAGCATTTGGGCCTCACCTATTTTGTATTTCTAAGCTTAGTCTGCTAGAACAATGACTTTATTATTGTTCATTTCTAAAGTACCACTGTTAATTTTCAGCACCCATTTACCGTCCTTTTGGGAGAACTTATCTTTAAATCCTTCTGCAAAAGTTGGGTTCCCCTTAAATTTCACACTTCCTTCTGCAAGTAATGATACCACAGCAGCGTGATTATTTAGCAGTTGGAACTCTCCGTCTACTCCTGGCACGGTTACGCTTTCCACTTCACCGCTCACTAGGGAAGCTTCGGGGGTTACTATTTCTAGATACATAGTTAAAACCTTTAAACTAATTAGGCGTCTGCCAACATTTTTTCTCCAGCCTCAATGGCTTCTTCAATGGTTCCTTAGGTTGAACGCGGCTTCGGGAAGGTGATCCAATTCCTATCCATGATCATGTTGAATCCTTTGATGGTATCTTTAATATCTACCAAAACACCCGAATTCCTGTAAACTGCTCGGCTACGTGGAACGGTTGGGGACAAGAAACGTTGCACAATGCAAATGACGGGCGCGACTCACGGCTAATTTATCCTCTTCAGAAAGTTCTTCCATCCCCAAAATGGCGATGATATCCTGCAATTTGCGCTATAACGTTGCAAATTTTACTCGCTGGGCACAATCGTAATGCTCTTTCCAAGGATATCTGCGGTAAGGATTCTTGAGGTAGAATCCACGGGGTCTACTGCTGGATAAATAAGCTCAGCAATTTTACGGAAAAAGTACGGTTGTGGCATCCAAGTGGGCAAAGGTAGTAGCTGGTGCCGGGCCGGTTAAGTCATCCGCAGGGACATAAACGGCCTGTACCGAAGTAATAGATCCTTGGTTGAAGTAATACGTTCCTGCATAGCACCCATTTCGAGGCTAATGTAGGTTGGTATCCTACCGCAGAAGGCATACGGCCAAGAAGTGCCGATACTTCAGATCCTGCTTGCGTAAAACGGAAGATATTATCAACGAAGAACAATACATCTTTCCCTTGGCCATCCCCTGCTCCATCACGGAAATACTCGGCAAATGGTCAATCCAGATAGTGCCACACGGCACGCCTGGAGGTTCGTTCATCTGTCCAAAAACAAAGGTTGCTTTACTTTCCTTCATCGCTGCTTTATCCACTTTGAAAGGTCCCATCCGCCTTCTTCCATAGAATGGCAAGTCTTTCCATATTTTATAATCCCAGATTCCAACATCTCCTCAATAAATCATTTCCTTCGCGTTCTTTCACCTACTCCAGCAAATACCGAAAGACCTCCGTGTCCTTTTGCGATGTTATTAATTAATTCCTGGACTGGGCTTATTTTTCCTACTCCAGCACCTCCAAACAATCCAATTTTACCCCCTTTAGCATAAGGCTCAATCAAATCAATTACCTTAATTCCGTAAAAAGAACCTCTGTTGAAGTAGAAAGATCTTCAAACTTAGGGTGCCTCACGGTGAATGGGAAGACCATTTTCACCTGCTTTAGGAAGGTTTCCAATACCATCGATCGCATCTCCAATTACATTAAATAAACGGCCATAGATGTCAATAATGGGCATTTGAATAGCTGCCCGGGTGGCTACAGCATCTATCTCCCTCGGCTAAGCCCATCGGTAGAAACTATAGAAATAGTACGGGTATTTTCACCAATATGAGATTGCACTTCAAGAACCAATGTATTTCCTGGTTTTGAACTTCATGGGAATCATAAATTTTTTGGGAGTTCGGTACCACTAGCAAACTCTACGTCTACTACTGACCAATAATTTGAGCAACTTTTCCTGTAACTTTTGACATTATGTAAGTGTTTATTTTTTAGAATCATTAGGGTCTAAAAACCGCCCCTTAAAAATCGGTGCAAAGATATGTTTTTCTGAATTAAAAAACAACCTAAAATTGGAAATTTTAAGAGCTATTTTCTTTAGCCTATCGCCAAAAGAAACCCTTCCGGAAGGAAAACCCGAAAGGGTTTTTAAAAAGTATATGGGTTGTTTACGGAAGCAAAGGCGAATATGCCACAGGATAGTCACAAGCACTTACTTTTGTCCTGTTTCAATAAAATTGGACTCCGTAGGTTGTATCGATGGCTTCCAAAATTTATTGGCCATAAGGGCATAACCCCTGAATGTTAGGTGAATACCATCCAAACTTACCAGACCTCCTAACACCAATTGAGTGGTAAGGGTATACTCATCAAAGGTAATACCGGTACCTGAGGCTTCCTGTAAAATACCATTCAAATCAACCAACGCCAAACCTGCAGAGCTTGCTACACTTTCAATGGTCGCGTTATACGCATCGGTAGCTACTTTTACAGCACCTGATTCGCTTTGGGTAAGTACCCATTGATCTTCCAAAGGATAGGTAATTCCATTCACGGCCAATTGACCCGCGGTAGCAGGAGGTATTCCCAGTCCAATCAAGGCGTTGAAGTAGTCTTCGTTTAATGTAGCGATGACGCTAGAGCTAGGCAATACCAACAAATCCTCTGCGGTGGCTTGTCTGGATTGGGCAAATTGCGTAGAAAGCAGTTGTGCGGTTAATGGGTCCACGCCTCCTCCTTGCAATACTAAATTCAGTTGTTCTGAAATATTAGGAAGGGTTTCGTCAAAAATCACTACTGGACTGGCAGCTGTTTCAGAAAAAACAATGGAACGTTCTGGAACCCCCAGAAAAGCAAACGCTTGGTTAAGTGGTGCAAAAGTGGCATTCAGTATAGGAATCTGTGGTCCAAAATCGGGATTGGTAGGATCCAATGGCGCATAAGGCACCGTTGTAAAATAAGGAAGGCTGGTAACGTAAGGCACATTGGTCACTACTCCTTTTGCTCCTGTTCCCGTTAAGGCGCCAACCAATGTCCCAAATACATTCGCAAAAACGTTTGGATCGGTAATATCGTTAGGGCCATAGGTAGTAGGATCAAAATTTCCGGTCTGGTCTACACCACTACCTCCTGAAATAGAATAAGCCAACACATCGTTTCCTCCTATTTCAGAAAGTGTAAAGAATGTGGGGCCTTGCGCTAGGGCATCTTCAAGCATGGAGGCATTGGGATTTGAGGCCATTCTAGCATAATACGGATTTGCCAAACCTAGGGAAACTCCAGCTACATTACCATAACCGTTAGCCAATAGGTGAAAGCTTTTTGCTCCAGGCACTCCCATGTTGTTATAAGGGCCAGGCATCACGGCACCAACTTCGGTTGTAGGCAGTGCATCCAAGCGTACGGGAGCAGAGCCATTAAAATACAATCTAGGTGCTGCAATCACGTTTCCGCCCAAAAGCAGCCCTCCAATATTATCATTGGTCAAAGGCTGTGTAAATTCTCCTCCTCCTATCGCGGCAAATTGTTGCGAAAGAATATTAGGGAAAGAATTTTCTTGGCTGGCTACAAATAATGCTCCATCGGAATATCCCGCGGTGAAGGAAGCTCCCAAGGAAACATAATTGGAAAAATCGGCACTTCCTGCCGTAAGTTCAACAGGGGTTTCGTCTATGACACTGCTATCGCTTTCACAGGCGGTGAACCCAAGCGCAATAAGCAATATCCCAATATATTTAATTTTCATAATAACGTTTTTAAAATGTGATTATAGATTATTGATGGTCCAAGAAACATAGTACATTGAACCAATGTATCCTGTTCCAAAAGCAGTATAGTATTCATCTCCCAAAACATTGGTAGCCCCAACCTTGAATGTAGATTTCAAGAAACTGGGGACGCGGTAATTAAGCTGTGCATCCAATACATGGAATGCTGGCACTTGTCCATCACCAAATGAGGCTTCCCATTCGTAAGTATCACTCCATCTCCAAGCCACATTAAAGCCAAAGTTTTTGAACAAATCGGTATTTCCAAGGGAGGCTTTTACTTTATGCTCTGGAGTATTGAAATTGGTTCTAAAATCTGGGTTGGCTTCGGTATCGAAATCTAATTTTGCATAGGTATAATTTCCACTTAGATCAAAATTACCCAAAATTTTTGCTGAAACACCCACTGATCCACCATAAGAATTCACTTTAGCGTCACTATTTGTGTAGGTTTGATAGGCTTTATAATCTCCATTTGCAATAGCAGCAATAGCCAATGGGGTTTGTCCATCGGGAGCCAATTGTGTTAATTGTACGTCTCCATAAAAGGGAGCCACTACCGTTTCATTGGCCAAGAAATCCTGGTATTGATTGTAATAACCACTTAAGTCCACAATAGCTTTCTAATTTACCGCAGTATCCCAATTCATAGGAGGTTACCTGTTGGTTTTACAAAGTTGAGTTGGCTACTTCCAATTGAGTAGCATCTCCTGTGGCTGCAAAACTACCTACAGAGCTAGCGAAAAAGGAGTTGGTGTAAGCCCCTTGCCCATCAAATTGGATGGTTGAGGCTCCTAAAATGGCTTGTCCAGTGGTACTTAAATCATAAGTGCCCACATATCGTTCTGGGTTATTGGTAGCACCTCCAACCAGAATAGCCCTACCTACGTCCAAACCAATATATAAATCCTGGGTGGTTGGATTTCTAAAACCGGTTTGAAAGGAAGCACGAATGTTATGGTTATTATTGAAGGTAAATCCAGCGGCTAACCTTGGAGAAAAGAAACCATCAAAAAGTTCGGATTTATCGTATCGAACCGATCCGGTTAATTTAAGATCCACATTTTCAGATAGCTCCAATTTCTTTTGAAGTTGGGTATAAATTCCATATTCAGAATAATTGATAGGACCATCAAAATCGGTATAGATAGTTCCCGAAGAGTTGAGGCTATAGGTTCTATAAGAGCCTCCCACTTGCACTTCCACGGCATCCCATAGGTGACTGAAGTTGTAGTTGGCATCCGCATGATAGATTTTTGAGTTATCCTGAAACTTTGACCCAGTACTCAAATCGGGATTGTTCACACTGGCATTAAAGGCATTTTGAAATTCGGTACTTCCGGGTTCAAAGCGTCCCGTATCGGCCGTTTGGCGTGCCAAAACGTGTGCTACCATCCTACCGTAAGCCCTGCCAAAGATCCTTGTACAAAAGCCCCTACATATTGCCCAAACCACGTTTGGTCATCCTTCCACGCACGGTTTATATTGATTCCTGTAAACACCATATCGTAGCTATCTCCAGCCCTATCTTCGGTGATGTATCCTCTTACAAAGAAATTATCGTTTCGAAGTTCCAGTTTGTGTTGTTGTAAAAAAGTTTTTAATTGAATACCTTTGGCTCCTTGGTAAATGGTAGAACCTGTCCCTACTTTTCCAACATAGGCAAATCTCAAAGTCAAAGTTTACCCATGGACATGAGTACAAGCTGATCTGCTTTGATACTTTCGGCTTCATAGTTGGTTAAATCCCCTTCGTTGTACCGGTTCTACTTACATTTACAGAGGGTACTAGGGCCTCTGCACCTGCAGGCGTAGTATTCTAAGCCTACCAGGCTTGTACAACTCCATTGATATTGGTGCACTCATCTCCATACGATTCCGTCATAATCTATATCGGCTCGGGTTTCTTAGTTCCTGGTTTTCCTGTGAGGTTGTTGGCGGCCCAAGTCGGTTTCGATTGAGGTACCCAAAGTTCACTTTAGCTGCAAAATGCTTACTAAATTTATGTACCCATCTTTATCACACCAAAATCGGTGTAGGATTATCCCCTGCCGCTTCTTGACTGGTAGTTATCTTTTGTAGAAATACTAATCACCTTCGAGTCGAAGGGTTTTTACTTTGCATGAATAAAATCGGTAAAGGCATTCGCCCCATACAATGCAGAAGCAGCCCGAGGAAGCAATTCCACACTTTGAATGTCGGTATCGGTCATTCCCAAAGGTTTCTAAAGGGAAGTTCAATGCGGTGCCGAGTTGTCCATTCCATCCACCAATTGCATGAAACGCGTGTTTGCAAAAGTGGCAAAACCACGGGTATTGATTGATTTAAAGGTTAAACTGTTGGTATTGATATCTACTCCTTTCAGGTTTTCAAGGCCGTCGTAAAAGTCCACTGAAGCGGTATTTCGAATGTCTTTAATCCCGAAACGCTCAATGGTCACTGGAGATTCGAAGATTCGCTCTGGGGTCCTTGAGGCAGAGATTACCACCTCATCCAGTTCTGATCCTTCCACCAAAACCACGTTGATGACTTGATTGTTTTCGGTCACCGAAACTTCTTGACTAGCATACCCTATGCTTGATATTTGAAGCGTAAAAGGAGGTTGTTGATCGACGAGTAGGGTGAAGTTTCCGTCGAAATCGGTTGCAGTTCCTGCTGTGGAACCTACCACCACGACATTGGCTCCTACTACCGGGGCCGAAGATTCATCTACCACATTCCCGCTTAGGTTCGTTTGTGAAAAAGCAACAAGGCTAAAGCACAAACAAAAAATGAAGAGTAAAGTTTTCATAGTAAAGTTTGATTAATTATTCGCTAAATATATGTATAAATTCAGATGATTTCTTCTTCTGGGGAGTGTTTTTTTATGAATTTCATAACGGCTTACACCATTTCTTATAAAATTCGGAATATAATCTGCTCAATTTCAGCAACTGAAAGGATTTTATTCTCATTTCATTCTAAAAACCCCTACAAATCCTCGCAATATTCCCTAATTTTTTTCTTGAAAAGTTCCAAAACTGAAACCATAAGCAGATTGTTTTTCTCAATCATACGCCCGTCAATTTCGACAATGGGGGTAAGTTCGCCCATGGTTCCCGTAGCAAAAACCCCATCGGCATTATACAATTGAGACAAGGTTATATCTGCTTCTTGAACGGGAATTCCCTGTTTTTGGCACATTTCTATCACCGTAGCGCGGGTTATCCCGGGAAGGCAGGCATGACCAAATGGGGTAACTACGGTTCCATTTTTTACCATGAATACATTGGTTCCGTTCAATTCGGCAACAAAACCTCTTGCGTCTAGCATCAATCCTGCATCCTTACGCAATGTTGGCCTGTATCTTTGCCAGAATATTATTCAATAAATTGTTGTGGTGAATTTTGCTATCAAAAATTGAGGAACGTCCTTCGTTGGCTCGTACTTATCACTTTTATTCTCAGTTATCATACACCAGTGGTTTCCATTCGGCCAAAACAATCAAGCAAGAACCTTTCTGGTTAAGTCTGGGATCCATACCGCTGGTAATTTTCACCCCTTGTCAAGGTAAGCCGGATGTGGGTTTCATCTTTCATCCATTGGCATCCAAGGTCTCTTTTTATCGCTTTTTTAATGAATTCTTTTGAGGAATATCCACAAACGCCAATGATACTGCAATTCTGTAATCATTATTGAAGATGCTTGTCCAAACAAACAATTCCCTCGGATAACACACGCAAACCTTCCCAAACAGCATCACCCCTTGTACCGAACTGTCGAAAACCGAAACTTTGGCTTGCTCCCTTGAATACAATCCATCTTTAACAAAATCTGAAGATGTTCATTGCCTTGGTCAAATTGTTTGCAACATAATTAATCGTTTTAAAGATATACTGTTGTAAAAGTTCATAATAGGGCATAGCCTCGGCCAATAAAGGTCCTAAATGGGGTGCTATTTCCAAGGGTTTGTCTTGTTGAATTTCAAATCCAGTGGTTTTGTGTACATTGGCATACCAATGCTTTGCCCAGATCCCATCTTGTGGGATTCCTCCTTTTTGCCAAGAAAGCATTGATTGTGAAAAAGGAATTTGCAATAAGGCACATAGTTTTTGAAGGTATTGAGAAGGGTTTTTCATCAACTCATCGCTATCGATTACGATGGGCGATTCTCCATTTTCATTGAGGTATTGAAACAGTTCTGATGCTTTTTTAATGCCAATATCCTGTAAGGTTGGATTATCCACAACCTTGGCAAAAGAGGCAATAAGTTTTTTGGGATGCCTTATCAAAATCACATTGTCCCATGCCAATAAATAGGAAGGTGCGACCGAGAGAAAATGATGGGCCATTCCTTTAATGAAAAGGGCGTTGTGATCTCTTTTTTTTTGAATGGATTCTACTACTTTTTGTTCATCACATTCCATGAAATCAACAATTTCCTGATGGGAGGGATGTGTTATGGACAAAGAAGCATTGGATAGGTAATACCCATAAAAAGGCTCATCCATTACCATCATATCGCCACGTTGGGCAAAGGAATACATTAGGGCCGTAGAAATATTTCGGGGGCCCGAAATAAGATTGATGACTTTATTCATGTCTGTCAAAAGTACATCAAAATAGCAAAGGAAAAAATTTATTCTACCGTTACCGATTTTGCCAAATTACGAGGCTGGTCAACATTCCTGTCAAGCATGACCGCAATATAGTAGGATAGCAATTGTAGGGGAATTGTGGTAACCAATGGGCTTAATGTTTCGGTGGTTTTGGGCACTTCCATGATAAAATCGGCCAGTGCTTTCACGGTGGTGTCTCCTTCGGTAACTACCGCAATGATTTTGCCCCTTCGGGCTTTTATCTCTTCGATGTTACTCACTACTTTTTCATAGTGATTACTATTCACAGCAATGACCACTACGGGCATTTGCTCATCAATGAGGGCAATAGGCCCATGTTTCATTTCGGCAGCAGGGTAGCCTTCGGCGTGGATATAGGATATTTCCTTAAGTTTCAAGGCTCCTTCCAAAGCCACGGGGAAATTATACCCCCTTCCAAGGTAAAGGAAGTTAGAAGCGTTTTTAAACACCTCGGCAATTGCTTTAATTTTATCATCACTTTTCAACGCCTCTTCCACATGATCTGGAATTAACTCCAATTCGCGAAGATGTTGCATGTAATGGGCTTGGGAAATTGTTCCTTTTACCTTTGCCAATTTCAAGGCAATCATTGTCAACACGGTAATTTGTGTGGTAAAAGCTTTGGTGGAAGCGACCCCAATCTCGGGTCCGGCATGGGTGTAAGTACCACTATGGGTTTCGCGCGAAATGGAAGAACCCACCACATTGCAAACCCCGTATACAAATGCGCCTTTTTGCTTTGCCAATTTAATAGCTGCCAAAGTATCGGCCGTTTCACCACTTTGTGAAATGGCAATAACCACATCTTTTTCGGTAATAATGGGGTTTCTGTATCGAAATTCGGAAGCATACTCCACTTCTACTGGGATACGGGCCCAATCTTCAAAAATATATTCGGCCACAAGCCCGGCGTGCCAGGAGGTTCCACAAGCTACGATAATGATGCGGTCTGCATTCACAAATTTTTGGATGTGGTCTTCCAGCCCTCCCAATTTGATGATCCCATCATTGGCCAGTAGCCTCCCTCGGTAGGTATCTTTAATCACTGAAGGTTGTTCATAGATTTCCTTCAGCATAAAATGATCGTAGCCTCCTTTTTCTATTTGTTCGATATTTAATTGAAGTTCTTGAATGGTTGGTGCAATAAGGAGGTCGCTTTTAATTTTTCGAACCCTCACTTCCCTTCCCAAACGTATCACTGCCATTTCCTCATCCTCTAGATAAATGGCATTGTTGGTAAATTCAATAAATGGGGTGGCATCACTGGCTACAAAAAACTCATCTTCCCCAATTCCAATGGCCAACGGGCTTCCTAATTTAGCCACTACTATCTCGTCTGGCTTTTTTCTATCAAACACGGCAATAGCATACGCGCCTATGACTTGGTTTAGGGCCAATTGCACTGCCTTTCCTAGCTTTACCCCCTCTTGTTTCTTTACTTCTTCAATTAGATTGACAAGTACTTCGGTATCTGTATCGCTTTGAAAAGTATACCCTCTTTTGATTAGCTCTTTTTTTATCGAAGCGTAGTTTTCGATAATTCCATTGTGGATAATCACCAAGTCCCCGCTATTGGAATAATGTGGGTGAGAGTTAATATCATTGGGAATTCCATGCGTGGCCCAACGGGTATGTCCAATACCCAATGAGCCTTTTGTTTCTATTTCCTTGGTTACTCTGGCCTCCAGATCGGCTACTTTCCCTTTGGTTTTGGAAATTTGAATGTCGGTTCCATCAAAGAGAGCAACTCCAGCACTATCATATCCTCTGTATTCCAACCGTTTTAACCCATTTAAAATGATGGGGTATGCTTCCCTTTTTCCTATATATCCTACGATACCACACATAGCTTCTTAATTATTAGGTTCGGTGTAATATAATTCTAGTTTAAGTCGTTTCTCTTCATTAGGGGATCTATTACCGTAAAACACGGTTCCTTCGGGGGAAACAACGCATGAAGAGGGAATTTCGGTTAGGCCATTGGTATTTGCCTCATTGTTTAATGGAACTTCTCCTTCCAGGTTATCAAAAGCCACTAGTGAAACATTTTGAGAGACCATCAATCCCAAGGAGATATTGGTAGAATCTTTATTGATAAGGTTACTTACGTGAGCGGTAAGCCTAATTTTATAATACTCGCCCTGACCGTTATCATCTCTTTGCAATCTCCCCAAATGTTGTGTTATGGCATTTAAAGAGGCATTTGTGGCCGTTAGATCGATAGCATAATCTGCTAAAATACTGTTGTTCTTGGTATCAAAAACCATGATTCGTTCTGGCTCAAGATCCCCTCCCGTGACTTTATCTTTATCCACATAGAATATGAGGTTTGCTTCATTAATAAGCCATTTCTTTTCTCGCAATTCCACAAGGTCATCAATTCCATTTTGGTTGTCATCGCCTCCAAATAAGTCAATAATGGTAACAATACCCTCACCTCCCCTAATATAAAGGGTCTCGTCCCCAAGTTGATTGTTGGAATTTGCCAATGCTTCAGTTACTTGTGCAGGAAGATTATTATTGAATACATTTACATTGATCCCCGAAAAGTTTAAATCGTAAGAATCCAAGTTCCTCACTATTTCATCATCTTCATTGGTAGTCTGGTTTCCTGTATCATCAAGTGTTGTTGTTTCGGATGAATAGTAAAGGGTTATTTTTGCGTCATCGGTATTAAAAAGAAATGTATTCCCATTATCGGTATTACTTGAGGCTTGCAGGTAAATCCCGCGAAAATAGTTTTTAAAGTTATTGTTGTTGATGAGTTCTTCCTCTCCTTCTTTATCTAGGATTTTCTCTTGAAAAAATTCAACAGGTAATTCCACCAGTAGCCCGGGTGCTAATGCAACGGTATCCAAATCTTCAAAAATTAGTTCCATTTCATCGCTTGAAGGGACAAAATCTTCTTTTTGCCCAAGCAGGGTTCCCAGGTTTGATTCAAACAGGGGTCCTTGATTGGAATAGTACTTTTGCGCTTCTTCAAAATTTGTGTCGGGATCAAAATCCCTCAAAAAGTAGTTGGATTCATAAACAGAAACATTAATGGGGGCACTGCCAAAAAGGGAATCCAATGTGTAGGTGACATTCCCTTCACTATCGGTTTCTGAGGTAGAAAAATAGGGAACGTACAAGACTACTTTTTCCAGCACAGGATCCAATGTGTCTACCGGAAAGGTAGGATTAGGGGTGCTTAACACTACCTGGCCAAGAAAGTTAAATATGGTTTTCCCATATACAGGATCATTATAAACCCCAAACTTATAGGAAGGCAGCCCTGTAGTTTGCACCCCCCCTATGGGCATGCTGTAGGCCTTAACCGAAAAGGTGGTATCGGGCTTAGTAAAATTTTGATCAATGATACTGGTGTCAAGATTGTTGAAATCTTCCTGACAAGCAGCAAAGGACACAATAAGAAACAAAATTACCCCTAATTTGGGGAATAGATATGTAATTTTCATTTAGGCACTATGTTTTTTAAACCAATACTTTGGATTGGTAAAAATCTAAATATGCTTCTGAAAAATCTTCCATTTTATGAAAATTTAACACAGGCTTTTTTAGATTTTTAAGATAAGATTCAAATTCTTCTGAAATTTCCGGAGAGCCTACCACCACCGCATCGGAATTGTCCATGGCAGTTTTCATCACGTTGAAATAATTAGGGATTGCCAAATGGGCAATCTTGTCTTCTTCCAGCCCGTCGAACCGTATCTTTTCAATCAATTGAGTATCTAACGTTCCTTCGAAGCCAGGATTGTATAGCGAGGTCACTATTCTGCTATTTTCAAAAAGGGGCTCGTTGCTGTAGTAGGTTTTAAGGTAGAGTGGCAAAAAGGAGGCAAGCCAACCGTGAACGTGAATAATATCTGGAGACCAGTTTAGTTTTTTTACCGTTTCAATGACCCCTTTGGCAAAAAAAATAGCCCGCTCATCATTGTCGGGAAATAGGTTTCCCTCTTCATCTGCATAGGTTGCTTTTCGCTTAAAATAATCTTCATTGTCTATAAAGTAGACTTGCATTCGTTCTTTGGGAATAGAAGCTACTTTTATGATGAGCGGCATATCAAGGTCATTGATGACCAAGTTCATCCCAGAGAGGCGAATAACCTCGTGCAATTGATGTCTTCGCTCATTGATATTGCCGTATCGGGGCATGAAGATCCTTATTTGCCCTTCATTATTGTTCACCATCCGGGGGGCTTCAAACGACATGGAAGAAATCTCGGTCTCTGGCAAGTAGGGGATTACTTCAGAAGACACATACAAGACTCTTTTTTCTTTCATAGAATAGTTTCTTTTACAGGCTGGGTGTTTAAAACACGCAAAATTACGAAAATTTATGCAGATTGCGCTTAATATCTTAATTTTGCTCGATTTTTATACACTATGGTATATCACGAACAGCTTTCGCTAAAAACAACGCTTGCCCCGCTTTTTTCTCAAAAAAAAACCATTGGCTTTGTTCCTACGATGGGTGCCTTGCACAAAGGCCATTTATCACTTATTGAAAAAGCGTTGGAAGAAAATGACACCGTGGTCGTGAGCATTTTTGTGAACCCTACCCAGTTTGATAATCCCTCCGATTTACAGAAATATCCCCGCACCCTAGCTGAAGATGTGGCACTTATTGAATCCCTCAAAGGAAAGGTCCATATCTACGCACCTACAGCAGAAGACCTCTATGGAAAAGACATTGCCTCAAAGAAATACCATTTTGGAGGAATTGAACACCAAATGGAAGGAAAATACCGAAGAGGACATTTTGATGGGGTGGGTACTGTACTGAACCTCCTATTTAGGGCCATCCATCCTCATAAAGCGTATTTTGGCGAAAAAGATTTTCAACAATTACAAATTGTAAAAAAACTGGTTGAAATCGAAAGGCTACCGGTCCAGATAATAGGATGCCCCATACTTCGCGAGCCCAATGGCCTTGCTATGAGTTCCCGTAACCAGCGTTTGAGCAACGTACAATTTGAAGAAGCATCCATACTGTTCCAAACCCTGAAAGAAGTGCAAAAAAAATTCGACCAATACAGCATTCCAAAACTCCGAAAGTGGGTTGCAAAACAATTTTCTGAGAATGGATACATTACATTGGAATATTTCGAAATTGCAACTATTGAAACTTTAAAACCCGCTAAAAGAAAAACAAAAGGACATACCTATAGGGCATTTATTGCAGCCTTTGCAGGCGAAATTAGACTTATAGATAATCTACCATTAAATTAATTTATCTTATGATGATTCACGTTGTTAAATCCAAGATACACAGAGTAAAAGTAACTGGTGCAGACCTTAATTATATAGGAAGTATCACCATAGACCAAGACCTTATGGATGCGGCCAATATCATTGAAGGTGAAAAAGTGCAAATTGTTAACAACAATAATGGCGAACGCTTCGAAACCTATGCTATTCCTGGCCCTAGAAATAGCGGTGAAATTACCTTAAATGGTGCTGCAGCCCGTAAAGTGGCTCCGGGCGATATCCTCATTCTTATCACCTATGCAATCATGGAGGTGGAGGAAGCCAAAAAATTTAAACCGGCCCTGGTATTCCCTAACGAAAAAAACAATTTACTCAACTAACTTGAAAAAATCCGTTTCAAAGTTTCTTCAAGTTTTTATTCCTCTTGCATTGGGGGGTTTTTTGATTGGGTATTTTTATTCCAAATTCACCCCCGCTCAATGGGAAGAGCTGGTTAAGCATTTCAAAAACGCCAATTATTGGATCGTACTCATTTCGGTTTTATTGAGTGTGCTTAGCCATGTGATAAGGGCTTCCCGTTGGGACTTTATGCTGGAACCCTTAGGCTACCGTCCAAGATTATTGAACAGTTTCTTTGCCGTTTCGACGGCCTATTTCATGAACCTGTTTATCCCAAAAAGTGGTGAGGTTTCCCGTGCAGTTATCCTTGATAAATACGAGAAGGTTCCTTTCGAAAAAGGGTTTGGTACCATTATCTCTGAACGTATCGTTGACCTTTTCTTTTTGCTCATTTTTATCTTAATGGCTGTTACGCTTCAGTTTGACGAACTTTATGGGTACCTTACTCAATTGGTCCCCATTAAAAAGATTGTCATGGCGCTGGGCATTCTAGTGGCTGGGGGAATTGCGTTCTTTTTTTTCCTAAAGAAATCCAAAGGGGCCCTCTCCAAAAAAATAAAAGCCTTTGTTAAGGGACTGAAAGAAGGGGTTTTCAGCATCCTGAAAATGAAGAAAAAAGGGGCATTTATCCTCTACAGCATCTTTATATGGGCATTGTACCTGCTTTCTTTTTATACCGCCACCAAAGCACTTCCGGAGACATCGATCATTGGCTTGGGCACCCTTATTATTACCTTTGTGGTAGGGAGCTTTACCTTTGCCTTTACCAATAGCGGTTTGGGATATTACCCCTTGGCCATTGCTGGGATCTTACTTATTTTCGGGATTCCGGAAACGGTGGGAACCGCCTTGGGCTGGATTGTATGGACTTCAAATGTAATTTACATCCTTGTTTCTGGAGTATTGTCCATGATATTGTTGCCTATTTTTAACCGAGGAAAGTAGTCTTGCATTTTACCGAATATCAGTCTTCAAAAATTAGTATCTTTCGTTCCCTAACAAGATCTTTATGAAACATCTTTTTTACGCTGTACTATGTTTTGTGTTGGCTTCACCGGTTGTTACGCAATCCAAAATCATTTATGAAGAATTCGCTTCCTTCAAATTGGAGGAAACAAGGCGATTGAAAATCCAGTTGCCCCGCGATTATGAGGAGAATATCGAAAAGTCCTATCCCATTGTGGTGGTGTTGGATGCCAATTACCTCTTTGAGCCGGTGGCAGGGAACGTAGATTATTTTGGGTACTGGGAAGACATGCCCGAAGCCATTGTAGTGGGAATCATGCAAGGGGATATGCGCTATGAAGATTGCAGTTATGATGACACCAACTTCATGCCTGCTGAAAAGGGAGCCAATTTCTTCGAATTTGTTGGCCTTGAACTGCTCCCCTATATTGATGCCAACTACCGAACTGCAAAATTTACCATAGCCGTAGGCCACGATTTTACGGCTAGTTTCATTAACTATTACCTCTTCAAAGACCCTCCCTTGTTTAATGGGTACATCTGCTTAAGCCCCGATTTGGCCCCTATGCTGGATGAACGATTGCCACAACGAATCCCAGCCGTAGAAACCAAACTTTTTTATTACCTCGCCACGGGAAGTGATGACATTAAAGACTTGATGGATATCTCTGTTTCCCTAGACAAAAGTTTGTCTCCCTTAAAATCGGATAATTTTGCCTATTACTTCGATAATTTTGAAGGGGCCACACACTACTCTTTGGTGGCAAGAGCCATTCCTTCTGCCTTGGAGAAGATTTTTTCGGTATACCGGCCTATTTCAAAAGAAGAATACAACACCAAGTTGCTTAGCATGGAAACTCCAATCCATCAATACTTGCTAGATAAGTATAAAATCATCAATGATCTTTTCGGCCTAAATAATCCAATTCGGGTAAATGACCTTATTGCCACGGCAACGGCCTGTGAAAAGAAGAAGCAATGGGAGTCCCTTCGTGAAATTGCCACCTTAGCTCAGAAACAATACCCAGATACGGTTTTGGGGGATTATTATTTGGGACGGTATTATGAGGAAATGGGTGAACCAAAAAAGGCGATGCGTACCTTTCAAGCAGGATTTGATAAGGAAGAAGTAGATTTTATTACGGTAGATCTTATGTTGGAACGCGCAGATAAAATTAAAGAAGACTTTGGGTATTAATGGCAAAGGTTAAAACCACTTTTTTTTGCCAACATTGCGGCGCCCAATTTGCCAAGTGGCAAGGGCAATGTACCTCTTGTAAACAATGGAATACTATTGTGGAGGAAATGATTCAGAAAGAAGCAAAACCCTCTTGGAATATTGCGGAAAACCCTTCCAAAAGAGTGTCAAAACCGCAGCGCATTACTGAAATTTCCAATGCCTCCGAAGTAAGACTGAATACCCAAGACGAAGAATTAAATCGTGTTCTGGGTGGTGGGCTTGTGCCAGGCTCCTTAACGCTTTTAGGGGGCGAACCCGGCATCGGGAAAAGTACCTTGATGCTTCAAATAGCATTGAAGCTCCCTTATAAAACCCTCTATGTTTCGGGCGAAGAAAGTGCCCAACAGATTAAAATGCGTGCCGAACGTATTGTGCCCAAGGCCGAAAATTGTTTCATTCTTACCGAAACCAAAACCCAACACATCTTTCGGCACATTGCCGAATTGGAGCCCAATATTGTGGTGATTGATTCCATTCAAACCCTCCAAACCGATGTGATTGAAAGTACTGCTGGAAGTATTTCACAAATTCGTGAATGCACTTCGGAACTCATTAAATTTGCCAAGGAAACAGACACGCCCGTAGTACTCATTGGACATATTACCAAAGATGGTACTATTGCCGGGCCCAAGATTTTGGAACACATGGTAGACACCGTGTTGCAGTTTGAAGGGGATCGTAACCATGTATACCGCATCCTACGCGCCCACAAAAATCGATTCGGGAGCACCAACGAGCTGGGCATTTATGAAATGCAGGGGAGTGGCCTACGAGAGGTGAACAACCCTTCCGAAATATTGATTTCCAAAAATGAGGAAGACCTTAGCGGTACCGCCATTGCAGCTACCTTGGAAGGCATGCGCCCCTTAATGATTGAAATTCAAGCTTTGGTAAGTACAGCTGTATATGGCACTCCCCAGCGTTCTGCCACGGGCTACAATGCCAAGCGGTTGAATATGCTTTTGGCCGTTCTGGAAAAAAGGGTTGGATTTAAACTAGGAGCCAAAGACGTTTTCCTTAACATTACCGGTGGGATTACGGTAGATGACCCTGCCATTGATCTAGCAGTGGTGGCTGCAGTATTGTCCTCCAATATTGACATTTCAATCGATAAATCCATGTGTTTTGCAGCAGAAATCGGATTGGCGGGTGAAGTACGTCCCGTCACCCGAATTGAGCAACGTATTTTAGAAGCCGAGAAGCTAGGTTTTGGCAGTATTGTGATTTCCAAATACTGCAAGCTACCCAAGCAACAATATGTCATCAACATCATTAAAGTGGCCAAGGTTCATGATGTAGTGAAGCATTTGTTTGGTTAATTCCCTAACAATTTTGCAATCTCATCCAACTTTGGCGTTAAAATCACCTCAATACGGCGGTTTTTGGCACGGCCTTCAGCGGTTTCGTTGCTCGCAATTGGCGCAAATTCCCCCCGCCCCGCAGCGGTGAGATTGTCTTTGGGAATGTTGTTATTTTCGGTTAAAATAGTGACGATGGTCGTCGCTCGTTTGGTCGATAAATCCCAGTTGTCTTGAAGGTTACCATTGGCAGTATAAGGCACATTATCAGTATGACCTTCAATGAGCACGGCTATTTCCTTATTCTTGGCCAATACATTGCCCAAAGCTACAACAGCCTCTCGCCCACGGGGGTTCACGGCCCAGCTTCCGCTCTCAAATAACAATTTGTTTTCCATGGAAACATACACCTCCCCATCACGTTGCTCCACGGTAAGTCCGTTACCTTCAAAATTTGTCAAAGCGGCAGAAATGGCGTTTTTTAAAGCAGTCATTTGAGCATCTTTAGCGGCGATGATGCCTTCCAGTTCCTCCACACGTTTGGAACGGTCTTCCAGTTTTTTCTGTAACAACTTCAACCGGGTGGCTTCTTCGGCCAATGCTTTTTCCTTAGCCTCCAATTGTTCCAGGAGTTTTCGGTTACGGTCCAGATTTTCGGTCAACGCTGAACTGCTATTGGCTTCTAAGGCATCATAGGATTCCTTCAACCGGTCATAGTTGTTTTTGGTAGCAGAAAGCTCCATAGCCAAGGCAGTTTTTTCTGCAGTGAGTTTTTCTATTTCTTTCCGAAGATTTTCTACAGTGTATTTTTCACCATCACCTTCCTTACCGTCCAGTTGGGCCATGAGGGATTGATTTTCGGCTTTTAATTCGTCATATTTGGCCTGTAAATCGTTGTAGATTTTTGGTGAAACGCAAGATGTGACGAGGAAAGTTGCAACAACAATGAGAACTAGTTTTTTCATGTAACATTTGGGATTGGTGGGTCTTACTAACGGTCGACTTGTAGGTTAAAATTTGAGCTCAACTAAATGTGGGCAATGATCGCTATGTTCTGCCTCGGGTAATATAACGGCTCTTTTAAGGTTTTCTTGCAGGGGCTTAGCCACCATGTTGTAATCGATACGCCAGCCTTTGTTGTTGGCGCGCGCATTGGCACGGTAGCTCCACCACGTATAGTGGTGTGGTTCTTTGTTGAAATGACGAAAGCTATCGATAAATCCATTTTTAATAAACCCATCCAACCATTGCCGCTCCACAGGCAAAAACCCCGAAACGTTGGCGTTGCGAACCGGGTCATGGATATCAATGGCTTCATGACAAATATTATAATCACCGCAAATCACCAAATTGGGGAAGTCCTTTTTTAACTGGTTTACATAACTTTGAAAATCGGCCATGTAGGTTAATTTATGGTCAAGACGGTCCAAATTGGTTCCGCTGGGCAAATACAAACTCATGACAGAGAACTTATCAAAATCCAACCGAAGGTTTCTTCCCTCAAAATCCATATATGGGATCCCCGTTCCATATTCCACATGGTTGGGTTTTGTTTTACTGAAAATAGCGACGCCGCTATAGCCTTTTTTCTGGGCACTGAACCAATAATGATAAGGATAGCCAGCCGCTTCAATTTCAGCAACCTCTACTTGGTCTTGAGTGGCTTTGGTTTCTTGAATACAGATCACATCGGGGTTGGCGGCCTGCAACCATTCCAGAAATCCTTTGCGCATGGCAGCACGAATTCCGTTTACATTGTAGGAGATAATCTTCATAGGTATTCGGTTTTATGGTGCCGCTAAAATAAATAACCTTGTATATTTACCCATAGGATATGGGCAAAGGTTTTCACAAAACAATCAACAAAATAAAACCTGTCCTTGGCAGTTTTAGTATTGATGAAATTACACTACTTTTTTTGGGTGTTTTGTATGGTGGTATCGGCTCAGGCGCAAGATACCTTGTCCAATTACCGGTCCAAAAAAATTGCCGTGCGCGACACGGTTTTGATTGATTCGTTTAGTATCAATCCGTCACGATTTCATCTTTTGACCTTTCAGGGAGACACCCTCTCTTCCCATAAATTTCAGGTAAATTATGTTCAGGGAACCGTCTCTTTTTCTAAAGAAGTACAGCAAGAACTCGATTCGGTAACGGTGCAATACCTTCGGTATCCCCTATTTTTAACCCGAGAATACTACCAACTGGATTCTAATATCATCGTAGAGAATACAGGGGCTTTAGAGAAATTGGTTGCTTTGGACCGAAGCAACCGAACCAATGGCGCTTCCCCTTTTGAAGGGCTCAACACCCAAGGAAGCATCTCGCGGGGCATTACCATTGGCAACAATCAAAATACGGTGGTGAATAGTGCCTTGGATCTTCAAATCACGGGAAAGCTAAGTGATAAGGTTTCCATTCGGGCTTCACTTCAGGATTCCAACCTTCCTAGTCAAGAAGGGGGCTATTCGCAAAGTTTGGATGAATTTGACCAAATCTTTATCGAACTATACAGCGATAACTGGAACATTCGGGCTGGAGATGTGGATTTACAGAATTCGCAAAGCTATTTTGGAAAGTTTATCAAAAAAATCCAAGGGATATCCCTTTCGGGGCAATTGCTGCACAACGATGGTTCCAAAACTAGTGCCTTTGCAGCAGGAGGATTGGTTAAAGGAGTGTTTCAGCGCAGCCAATTTACGGGGCAGGAAGGAAACCAAGGGCCATACAAATTGGTGGGGCCCAATGGGGAACTCTTTATTCTTATTGTTTCGGGGAGTGAACGGGTATATGTGAACGGGCTTCTTTTGAACCGAGGCGAAAATGCCGATTATGTGATTGATTACAATGCCGGGGAACTCAAGTTTAACCCAACCTTCCCCATTACGGCCAATATGCGTATCACGATAGAGTACCAGTTTACCGAGCGAAGTTATACTCGTTTTATAGGGTATGGCGGTGGAAATTACGAAAGTGAAACCCTCTCCTTTGGTGCCTATGTCTATTCGGAAAATGATTCGAAGAACAATCCGCTTCAACAAAACCTTACCGAGACGCAAGTGGCTATTCTTGCCGCTGCCGGTGATGACACTAGCTTGATGAATGCCCCTTCGGCCGTTTTGGATACCTATTCGGAAAACAAAATCCTGTATAAAAAAGAAACCATAAACGGGGTTGAAGCATTTGTATTTTCCAGTAATCCCGAGGATGAGCTTTACAATGTCCGGTTTTCTTTCGTGGGGGAAAATCAAGGCAATTACATCATTAGTAGCAATAGTGCCATTGCGTCTATTTTTGAATACGTTGGGCCTGTTAATGGCGTTCTTCAAGGCGCCTACGAACCCATAATTCGACTCTCACCTCCCGAAAAAATACAAATTGGAGGGTTTAATGGGAGCTATACCCCTTCCGAAAAAACCGAAATCCAATTTGAACTGGCAGGAAGTGTAAACGATAGGAATTTATTTTCAACCATTGATAATGGAGACAATGAAGGGTATGCGGGGCATCTGGCCGCCAAGCAAACCCTTTTGAAAACCAAAGATACTTTAACACTGGATGCCTTTGCTGGGTTGGATTACCTCAACAAGAATTTCAAAACCATTGAACGGTTTTACAACATTGAATTCAATCGCGACTGGAATTTGGAAACTCCTCTGGGAAACCAACGATTTGTTACTTCAGGGATAGAGGCAACCCTGCCCAAAAAAGGAACCTTGAGGTATGAATTCCAACACTTGGATTTTTCTGAAAACTATACGGGAATTCGTCATACGGTTTCCTCCAATCTGCGGGTTAAACAACTTAGGTTTTTCACCCAGAACAGTTATCTTTCCACGGAAAGTGACCGCATTAAAAGCCAATTTTTAAGAAGTAACAATCATGCCAGATATGGTTTCAAAAAAGCATGGGTTGGGGGTAAATTCAACCTCGAGGACAATACCGCTAAAACGATTGTCAACGATAGCCTAACCCCCTTAAGCCAGCGCTTTGCACAGTATGAAATCTATACTGGCATAGGAGATAGCACCCAGGTTTTTGCTGAAGTGGGGTACCGGTACCGGGTAAATGATAGTGTAAGGGATAGACTGCTTCAAAAGGTGAATCAATCCAATGATTATTTTTTAAAATCGAAACTCATTCAGAGCCAGAACACCCAGCTTTCTGTATTTGCCAATTATAGGCGCATCCATTATACCTCCGATGTGGTTGAAGATGAAAAAAACCTCAATACACGGTTACTGTATGCACAATCGCTCTGGAACGGAAAAGTACGGTTTAATACAACCTACGAAACCAACAACGGGTGTTGCCACAACAGGAATTTTACCTTTGTAAAAGTAGATATTGGGCAAGGAACCTACACTTGGATTGATTGGCAATGAAAATGGGGCACAGGAATTAAACGAGTTTGAAGTAGCACAATTTCGATCGCCGAATACAGACTTGCAGGTTAGTTACCAATCAAATTTTTGTAAAATAAAGAACAATAAAGTAAGCTAAATCGTCACATTGTGGAACCCACGGAAGAATGGAGCAATAATGAGGGTTTTAAAAAAGTTTGTTTACTTTATAACCAGAGACCTCATACCTCATTGACCGAAAAATAAAACGAGGTTCGGAAAACTATTTTTCCATCAATCCATTCGAGTCGGGAGGTGCAATGAACTGGGTTCCAGTGTGAATTTCAAAAAATGTCCTTTTTATAATCGTAGCATAAGCAAGTATTTTACTACTAGTTATGTACCTATTTGAGCAGTTCCAGTAGTAATTTAATTTCGCTTAAAGTTACAGGAAAAAACAAATTGAAAAGTCACCAACTCAACTTTTAGTCACCAATTTTGGGAAGTATGGCTTTGGAATGTAAAAGGCACCTTGGGAAGTAACAAAACGTTCTCTGAAAATTTTGAAAACCGCAATTTTAATATTGAAAGTGTTTCGGTAAATCCAAAGATATCCTATTTCGGCAAAACCGCCAGACCCGTTTTGATCTTTTTTATCAATTGAGTATAGAGCAAAATGTGTTAAGAATTAAAAACAATTGAAGCAGCAAAAAACTGTAAAGCTCTCCTTTGCATACAATAATGTTGAAAAAATATCCATTTCTCGGGAGAGTTCAATTATATTGCAAATTCCTTTACGGGGAGTGCTTTTTCCCCCAGTAGCCTACACCATGTTGAAGGCTTTACAAACTGTAGGACCAACTTTTCATTTCTGTGGAACTTATTATTTCAGAAAAGGATTACCAAATACCTAGATGCCAATCTTTCCTATTTTGGCCGAAAAAGCGGAACTTCCTTCCAGTACCATCCATACCGGAAGTATTCGATTACGGGCTTTTTCTAAAAGAAGTAAGCCGCTTCTTTGTATATAGGAATAAGAAAAATTATTTTACAATAATCTAGCCGATTTATAGAATTTCGGCCAATATCACCCATTTTGATAATGTAAACACCTGTTAAAGCATACACATATCCAATTGGTACACAAAACGATCACCTTCTTTTCGATGTAATTAAAGGCTAAAGTTTGACCAAGAATATTATAGATCTAATACTATACTTTCATCATAGTTTGTTATTAATGATATATTGAACTGGTTGTTGGGTAATGATTCTACAATAAGATCTGCATTGCCAATTTCAAAGTCACTTACACCAGCAACTCCATCAATTTCATTTATAACTGTATAATCAGTATGTACTTCACCATAATCAAAATCAGTACAAGGATCTAAATATCGCCTCCCCGCAGAGGTAATATTAAGCTTGGGCCTTTATAAAGAGACCCCAGGTGTAAAGTTCCCTCTGGAATGGTTAAGGTAAAATCTTCTAGCACGTTATTGGACTGGAAAAATTCACCTGAAATAAGCCTTTCAGAAGTTTCGAACGTTCCGTTATCGTTAAAGTCGATCCAAACAGATAATGCTTCAACTCCTGCTCCACCAGTCCAGTTTTGCTGGGCTTGTAGGGTATATACGTTACTGCCCGCTAGGTTTGAAAGTGTTGTAGAAAGGGCTGTTCTGTCTGCATACCCTTGAGGGCTTGAGGCTGGTCTGGTATTACATCCATCACCACCATCATCAAGGCATCACTGGTATTAAGGACAAATTTCTGATACTGTCTTATTGCTACAACCTAATAATGCTTGAGGAGCATTATGTATCAATAACAGCATTGGTTACATTTTTAGTTGCTTCATCGTTACCAGAAGCAGGACGTTTTCAGCTAAATTGGTTTTCGCAGCAATAGTGTAGAAGGTCCCCTCAAGGAGTAGACAAGTCTGCCAGGTAGCAAAGTAAAGGAAACATTGGTTCCAGCAGAAATACGGTACCACTGTGTAGAAGTTTCAATGACAGGAGCCCCTCCATCTATGGTATACTGAACGGCAGGGTTTGTGATATCGTTGGATCCATAATTTCTAATGGTAACCGTGATATCTTCATTTGCAGTTAAAACCCCATCAACAGGTTCGGTAATAACCGTAACCCCTATATCATCTACAATGGTATTGGGCTGCAATTGGAAAGATGCCACTACCCCTTTTCTACCCGAATTCATGTATTCGGTAATAAACCAAAAGGTAGCATCGTCTACTGGGTCAATATCAATTTTTGGGTAATCTCCATATCGAATGCCAGGAATGTTTGCATTACCATTGGCAATTAATTCTTCAGCAACCGTCATTGTCCCTAAAGGATCTCCATCAAATCTTCCTGTAAAGTAAGAACTTACCCTTATTGTGGTAGGGGTAGTAGGCCCAGACATAGAAGTGTAGCCCATACCAATATTTCCATTGGCATCCATAATTAAGCTTCCGTTCCAAGCGTGTCTGCCATCGGGCGCTGTATAGGTTCCTTCTTGAAACAGTGTCCATGGTTGGTTATCTCCTGTTTGACGTAATTCTATCCAACGTAATCCTGCTAATTTAGCTGCTGAGGCATCAACGTCAACCACAAAACTAAACACAGCCGAATTATGTCCTGCAAATTTTCTGAACTGGGCTTGATTCCCAATTAACTGTTGAAGCGCATCGATAGAACTTCCACCACTTGGTTGTGCAAGGTTTGAAAAGTTTCCACCATCAAACACACCAATAAAGGGAGCTAATGGGAATTGCGTAGCAGCAGACATCACCGAGTTTGCAGGAGTAACCCAGTCTACATCCAAGGTCCATACTTTTAAGTGGTCTGTAGCCACGCCAGCATAGGCATCGTCTTGTTGGTACATAAAGGTAGCTCCTCCTGCAGCAGGAAGGTTATTGTTACTAACGTTCAATACCTGAGGACCAGTAAATCCAGCAGGGCCTTCTGCGATTCCAGGTAGTGGAAATCCTTGAATTCCAGCCGTATTTCCTAAGAGCATTTCATCTCTTTCCATGGCCCAAGCCCTATTTCCATTTGCATTATCTGTTAAATAGTAACCATCACTCCAAACAGAAAGCTTTTGGTAGTCATTAATTTGAGGAATGTTATACACATTCCAGCCAGCAGTAACAGGATCTGGACCATCAGACACAGCGATTTGTGCCCCAGAACCTAAAAAGGAAACTACCCATCGATCTGCAGCATTATCATAGGAAACGGTTAAATCGCAACATCCTCCTGAAGGAAATATTGCAGGATTAGGTGCGGTTTGAGGAATTAATGGGTTTCCTGATTTATCAAAAATTCGGAATCCGGTATTGAAAACCACGAAAAGATGGTTAGGGCCAGCCGCCAAATCAGGATCGGTAGGTTGAGAGCCTGAACTATAGGCGTCAAAAACAAGGATAGGCGGCATCACACGTACGCTTTGTTCCATTTCATTACGGTTGCGTACATAATAATCATCCTCTGTTTGTTTGTCTTTTCCAATGATTACTTTTGGACGAAGAGATCTTTTGTCCTGAGCCTCACCCATTTTATCAATAGCTGGTGTAAGCTCATTCATCCTTGATGCAATGGAAGGAACATAAACAGGTGTTACTGTTCCCACATAGATTGGACCTGAAGGCGCATTAGGTGTCATCTTCTGTGCAAAAATAGGACTCACAAAAGAAACAAGTAATGCTACAAAAAAATAATTTTTAAGTTTCATTCTTTTAATTTTAAGTTATGTAGTTTTTGGTTAAAATTTTTAAGGAACTAAAAATACTACGATTTATTTAAAAACCAACCATCTTTACAGAATAATTCTTAAAAATACCTTGTTGATTCTTAGAATTATACGCCCCTTTTTCCCTAGAGATTTTATAGGCTATTCCATATTCTTCGAGAGGTGTCAAAAAAAAAATAATCTCAAATGGCACATTTATTGTATCTTGACAACACAAAACCCAGAACTATGAAACACATTATATTCTTTATTGCATTAGCTATTTTCACTAGTTGCTCTTCAACTAAAAAAACTACTTCATCCATGGCCGATAGTACTACCACCGTTACCGATTCCAAAAAAATGATGGAGAATGGATTTTTGGCGGGGACTATTGTTTCTTCGCAAGCCGAAGGGGATTGCCCCTTTGTTATTGAGGTACAAGGAGCCGATGGGGCTTACTTCTTGGACCCCGTAAACCTAGAAGAATCTTACAAAAAAGGAGGCGAGAAAATCTGGTTTACTTTCACTGGCCTACGCATGATGAACCGATGCGAAAAAGCCACGCCGGTAAACATTAATGAAATACAAAAAAGAGCGGAATAACCGCTCTTTTTTTTATGATAACC